>NZ_JBSHLZ010000009.1:0-6729 GCF_053644835.1 Microbacterium sp. NPDC055357
TTGATCGGTTCTCACTGACCCTCGCACGATGGCTCACCAACGTCTACGACGAAGACAACCCTGCCGAATCCTCCACCACTCCAGGGGACGTCACCGAGGAGCGCGAAGTGAGGCAAACGAACATCGTGCTGCACGCCTGGCAGCGCCCGGCCTTCGTTCGGCTCATTCTGCTGGACCACGCACCGTGCACGACGAAGTGCGACAAGTGAACATCGCCGCATCGAGTTCATTTGCCTCAACCTGCTGCTGCACGCTCGAGGGTCGGGCAGATTGAGGCAAACGAGCAGAATGGATGCCGCCACGCAGCGCGGCCCACCGGCGCAGCGGCGAGCGCCGGGGTCAGCCGATCGGGGTCTTGGGGTCGTTGACGCCGAGGATCGGGAACGTCAGGTCGTCGGCGGAGTGCGACGTGAGCGTCAGCTCGACGTCTTCCACGCCGTGCAGCCCATCGGCGAACGCGAGCACGGGGTTCGGGGCCATGTCGGCGGTGCACGCCTTGTCTGCGGGGATGCCGGACAGAGATGCCGAGACGGATGCCGCACCCGTGACCTCGGTCGCGGTGATGTGCTCCGTGCAGGTCGACGAGCCCCACAGCAGCACGACGAAGGTACCGTTGACGTTCGTCCAGCCGGCGCTGGGCGTCATGTCCGACTCACCGTCGACGGTCAGCCCGGGAACGCCCGTGAGCGTCGTGCCGCCGTCGAACCCGGCGCCGGTGACCGAGATCGTCAGGTTCTGCGACGGGTCGACGCCGTCGGGCACGCCGACGAGCGAGACGCGCGGCGCGTAGTCCATCGTGCAGGGGGTCGTGGCATCCGGCTCTTCGAAGGTCACGGCGAGCGTGCCGTTCGTCTCGAGGGTGACCTCGCCCGCCGACGGCACGCAGGTCGACGACCCCTCGGTCACGATGCCGATCGAGCGACCGCCGTCGAGCCACGCGGCCTCGATCATGACCTGCTCGGTCTCGGTGCCGCCGGGCACGGACTCGTCGGCGCCGTCGGGCTCGACGAGCGCACCGGTGGCGCACGCCGCGAGGGCGAGCGCGGCGAGCGCGGCGATTCCGGCCGCGGTCAGGCTACGACGTAGGGGACGCATGGAAGCTCCTTCTGCAGAACGGGCTCAGTCCGAGCCGATGATCGGGATGCGGACGTTGTCGAACTCGCCGCCCTGCAGCACGAGGGAGATGTCGTCGTCCTCGTCGAGATCGTCGACGTAGGCGACGGTCCCGCGCGGTGCCATGTCCATCGTGCAGGGCTGGTCGGCTTCGGGCTCGGCGAAGGTCGCCGTCACCTCGGCGGGACTCGAGGCGGCCACCGTCTCGAGCACCGGCACGCACGTCGACGATCCCCACGTGAGGATGACGAACAGGCCGTCCTCATCGGTCCATCCGGCGCTGGGCAGGTAGTCGGTCTCACCGCCGACGACGAGCCCGGCCTCGCCGTCGAGGTCGGCGTCGCCGACGTAGCTCTCACCGGTCACGCGGATGTCGACATCCTGCGTGGGGTCGACGCCCTCGGGCGTCGCGACGAGCGTCACGCGGGGAACGAGGTCGCGCGTGCACGGTGTGCCGGCGTCGGGCTCGACGAAGGTCACGTCGATCACGCCGTTGGCGAAGGTCGCCTCCTCTGCGGTCGGCACGCACGTCGAGCTGCCCTGCGTCACGATGCCGATCATGCGTCCGCCGTCGAGCCAGGCGGCATCCACCTCGATGTCGGTGGCGAGGTCGACGTCGGCGGAGGGTGCCGATCCGACGGGCGCCGACACGTCACCGCCGGGGGTCCCTGTCGCGCAGCCGGCGAGAAGGCCGGCGGCGAGCACGGCGGTGCCAAGGGCGAAAAGCGCGCGGGTGGTGCGGGTCATGACACGATCCTTCGTCTGCGACTGGGAAGTTCCGGATGCCACGACCGGCGGCATCCGTCAGCACTATCGTGTCGCACTCGGCCGAAGAATCTCAGGGAAGTGCATAACGCCCGGGTCACGAAAAACCCGGAATGTGCCTATTGCAGCGCCGAGGTGAGGCGGGCGAGGTTGTCGAGGACGGTCGAACGCAGCGGTTGGCGCATCCACTCCTCGAGGGTGAGCTCGCGGCTGAGCACCCTGTACTGCTGCTCGACGTCGCGCATCTCGCGCACGAATTCCTCGCCGCGAACGAGCATCGAGATCTCGAGGTTGAGACCGAACGAGCGCATGTCCATGTTGCTCGATCCGATGATGGCGACCTCGTCGTCGATCGTCATCGACTTCGAATGCAGGATGAACGGCTTCTGGTACATCCAGATCTTCACCCCGGCCCGCAGCAGCGCCTCGTAATAGCTGCGCTGCGCGTGATAGACGAGCGCCTGATCGCCTTCTTCGGACACGAACAGCTCGACATGGATGCCGCGCTGGCACGCCGTCGTGATTGCGAGGAGCAGTGCTTCGTCGGGCACGAAATAGGGGCTCACGACGATGATCTTGCTCTGCGCGGCGTACAACAGCCCGGCGAAGAGCTTGAGGTTGTTCTGGAACTCGAAGCCCGGTCCCGACGGGATGATCTGGCAGTCGAGGTCGCCGGGCCCGGATTGCACGTCGAACAGGTCGATCTCATCCGTGAGGACTTCGTCGGTCTCGCTGTACCAGTCACTGAGGAACACGGCGTTGATCGAGGCGACGACAGGGCCCTCGATGCGGGCCATGAGGTCGACCCAGTGCAGACCCCGGCGGATGTTCTTCGGCAGGTTGTAGGTCGAATCGGTGACGTTCTGCGAACCGGTGAAGGCGACGCGGCCGTCCACGACGAGCAGCTTGCGGTGGTTGCGCAGGTCGGGGCGCTGGTACTTGCCGCGGAACGGCTGCACGGGGAGCATGAGCCGCCAGTGCGCGCCCATCGCGTTGAGCCGTCGGATCGTCGCCTTGTAGAAGGGCTTGCCGCGGTTGGCCCAATGGTCCATCAGCACGCGCACCGTGACGCCTCGTGCCGCGACCTCTTCGAGCGCGCGGAAGAAGTCGTCGGTCGCCGCATCCGACTGGAGGATGTAGAACTCGACGTGCACATAGCGCTCGGCGGCCCGGATCGCCTCGGCCATCGTGTCGAGGCTCTCCTGGTAGTCCGAGATGATGTGCGCCGCGTTGTCGCCGGCCAGCGGCATGGCGCCGAGGTTGCGGTTGAGGGTCACGAGCGACGTGAACCACGCCGGGGCGTGCGGTCGCAGCGTGCCGAAGTCGAGCGACTCGCTCGTGTCGCGGATGTACTCGTTGATCTGCTCCTGCTTCTTGCGGCGCTTGCGCGGCAGCCGAGGATTGCCGATCAGGAGGAAGAGGAAGACACCGATGAGCGGGATGAAGTAGATCGCGAGCAGCCACGCCATCGCGGCGGTCGGGCGGCGATTTCGGGGGACGATGATGATCGCGGCGATGCGCACGCTGATGTCGATCACCATGACGGCGATGACCCACCAGGTCCAGTCGAATGTGATGCTGACCGCCACGGCACCCCTTCGCTCGGCCTCGTGCCCAGCGTAGTGGGAGGGTGGGTCAGCGGTCGGACGGCGCCGTTTCGCCGGGCACCGCAGACGCCGCCCCGGCGGGCTCGGCGACGACCTGGCGCGGTGGCAGGCCGAGCCGTGCGCGTTCCTTCGCCTCGACGCGCGCGTAGATGCGGCGCTCGTTGCGGTCGGCGCGGATGATGCTGCGCAGGATGACGTAGAAGACGAACGCGACGACGACCGTGGGCAGCAGCGACCAGATCACGGCATTCCAGTAGCTGTCCATACCGTCCAGGATACGCGTCGCGCGCAGCCGTGCGGCCCGGGCATCGCTTCCTCAACAGCGGGGGTCCGCGGGCGAGTTGCCGACAGATGCGTCGACGAGGCTCCGCCGGTGTGCCCGAGTGGCGAGGCTCTCGGCATGACGACCATCGTGAAAGCCGCGAATGCGGCGGAGTTCTTGTCCTTCGTGCCCCGCATGCTCGGCTTCGTGCCGCAGCTCAGCCTCGTCGTCGTGCCGTTCGCGCGATCCCGCACGCTCGGAGCGATGCGCTTCGACCTGCCCCACGGCGACGAAGACGTCGATCGCATCGCGGCGACCGTGATCGGCATGGCGTGCCGCGTCGCGCTCGCCGATGCCGTCGCCCTCGTCGTCTACACCGACGCGGACGTGGGTCGTCTCGTCCCGCTCACGGCGCTGCCGCACGACGGGCTCGTCGCGGCGCTCGCGGGGCGCGCCGACGCGTGCGGACTGCGTCTCGTCGACGCGCTGTGCGTCGCCGCGGATGCGTGGTGTCCCTACCTCGACGGCGACGCCCACCCCCGCGACCTCGCCGAGCTCGATCTGTCCGACGCGGTGGCACCGGGCGACCAGTCCAGCGGCGCCGAGCTGCCCGCGGTGGCCGACGGCGAACGCGAAGCGGTCGACGCGGCGGTCGGCGCGTTCTCGCGCGCCGTCGAGGTGCTGTGCGGCCCCGATGCTGCGGGCGGACCCGACTCCGCGGCATCCGGTGATGCCGATGCGCGCGTCGATCCGCAGGCGCTCGCCGCCGTCTGCGCGATCGACGATCTGCCCGGGCTGTTCGAAGACGTTCTCGATTGGGATGCCGCGGCCCTCGCGCCGTACCGGGTCGCGACCCTGGCGTGGTGTCTCAGCCGGCCGGCCCTGCGGGACATCGCGCTCGTGCAGTGGTGCCGCGGTCCGTCGGCGGGTGACGAAGCGCTCGACGCGCAGCTGCGGTGGGAGGACGGAGAGGAGTACCCGGCGCACCTCGCGATGATGATGTGGGGCGAGGGGGAGCGTCCGGATCCGGCCCGCCTCTCTCGGGCGCTCGATGTGGTGCGCCGCGTCGCCGCGACGGCGCCCCTGCACGACCGGCCGGGCGCCCTCGCGACGGCCGCATGGCTGTCGTGGGCGCTCGGACACTCGACCCACGCCGACCGCTACGCGCGCGGCGCGACCGACATCGAACCCGAGCACGGCCTCGCCGAGATCGTGCTGTCGTTCGTCGGGATGGGACACCTGCCGGATTGGGCGTTCCGGCGCACCCTGCCGTGAACCGGCGTCAGCTCACTTCACGAGCGGGAAGAGGATCGTCTCGCGGATGCCGAGACCCGTGATCGCCATGAGCAGGCGGTCGATACCCATTCCCATTCCGCCGGTGGGCGGCATCCCGTGCTCGAGAGCGCGCAGGAACTCCTCGTCGATGCGCATCGCCTCGACATCGCCGCGCGCCGCGAGGACGGCCTGCTCGACGAACCGCTCGCGCTGGATGACGGGGTCGATGAGCTCGGAGTAGCCCGTCGCGAGCTCGAATCCGCGCACGTAGAGGTCCCACTTCTCGACGACGCCGGGGATCGTGCGGTGCTCGCGCACGAGGGGGCTCGTGTCGACGGGGAAGTCCATGACGAAGGTCGGGCGGGTCAGACTCGGCTTGACGAAGTGCTCCCAGAGCTCTTCGACGAGCTTTCCGTGGGTCGCGTGCGGCGGCTCATCGACGCCCACGTCGGCGGCGAACGCGAGGAGCTCGTCGAGACTCGTCTCGGGCGTGATCTCGCGGCCGGCCGCCTCGCTCAGCGAGCCGTACATCGGCAGGCGGTCCCACTCGCCGCCGAGGTCGTACTCGGTGCCGTCCGCCCAGGTGACCGTGGTCGAGCCCGCGACGGCGACGGCCGCCTGCTGCACGAGCTCCTGTGTGAGGTCGGCGATGCCGTTGTAGTCGCTGTACGACTGGTAAGCCTCGAGCATCGCGAACTCGGGGCTGTGGGTGGAGTCGGCGCCTTCGTTGCGGAAGTTGCGGTTGATCTCGAAGACGCGGTCGATACCGCCGACGACGGCGCGCTTGAGGAAGAGCTCGGGCGCGATGCGCAGGTAGAGGTCGGTGCCGAACGCGTTCGAGTTCGTCACGAACGGCCGGGCCGAGGCGCCGCCGTGCTGCACCTGCAGCATGGGCGTCTCGACCTCGACGAAGTCATGGCCGGCGAACGTCGCGCGCAGGCTCGCGTTGACCTTGGACCGGGCGAGCACCGTCTCGCGCGCGCGATCGCGCACGATGAGATCGAGGAAGCGGCTGCGCACGCGGCTCTCTTCGCTCAGCTCGGTGTACATGTTCGGCAGCGGCAGGAGGGCCTTCGAGGCGATGCGCCACTGGGCGACCATGATCGACAGCTCGCCGCGGCGGCTCGAGATGACCTCTCCCGAGACGAAGACGTGGTCGCCGAGGTCGACGAGCTCCTTCCACCGCTGCAGCTCGTCCTCGCCGACGACGGCGAGGGACACCATGGCCTGGATGCGGCTGCCGTCTCCGGACTGCAGGGTCGCGAAGCACAGCTTGCCCGTGTTGCGGCTGAAGACGACGCGGCCGGCGACGGCGGCCGTCTCGCCGGTCTCGGCACCCGCCTCGAGGTCGCCGTACCGCTCGCGCAGCGCCGGGATCGTGTCGGTCAGGGGCACCGCGACGGGGTACGCCCCGCCCGCGGCATCCACTCGCTCTTCGATGAGCCGCTCGCGCTTGGCGAGGCGGACGAGTTTCTGCTCGTGCGCGTCGGCGAGCTCGGCGTCCGGGTCGATCGGATCGACGGGCGTTTCGGTCATGGCGGGGCTCCTCGGAAGTCGCCGCCAAGTCTATCCGCGGCCGTCGGAGCCCCCGTCCCGCACGACCCCCATCGCTCCCGTCCGGCCAATGACCGCGAGACTGCAACGGGGGGGAGGGAGCGGGGGGGGGGACGAAAGGGTCGGAGGGTCGGTTGGGGTTCTCGGGGAGGA
>NZ_JBSHLZ010000009.1:6739-121079 GCF_053644835.1 Microbacterium sp. NPDC055357
GGGAAAAGGAAAAAAGAAAAGCAGCCAAAAAGCCGAGGGCACCCCCCCTTTTCTCGGCCCCTTTTTGACGTTCCCCCGGGAAGGGGTCAGGCGGGGCCGGAGGTGAGGGCGTCGTCGATCGTCGCGTGGACGAGCGTCGAGAGGTACGAGCCCGGGTTCTCGACACCGACGGCGGCGAGCAGCGACGTGGACTGACGCACGATCGAGCGCGAGAAGTCGGTCGCCGTCGCGATCGCCTCGGCGTACGCCGCCCGGTCGGCCTCGGCGATGACGACGGGCTCGCAGCCCAGCTCGACGGCGAGCGCCTGCCCGATCGGCAGCACGGGCGCGGGTGCCGTGACGGCGGCGAAGCCGCCCGCGAGACGGCGCAGGTCGATCGACGTGCCGGTGAACGCGATCGCCGGATGCACCGCGAGCGGGATCGCGCCGCCGGCGACAGCGGGACCCAGGATGCCGGTTCCCTCGGCCGGATCCGTGTGCAGCACGAGCTGCCCGGCCTGCCACGCGCCGACGTCGGCGAGACCGGCCACGAGACCGGCGAGCTGGTCGTGCGGCACGGCGATCACGACGAGCTCGCTTCGCCTGACGACCTCGAGCGGATCGAGCAGGGGCACGCCGGGCAGGAGCGCCTCGACGCGGGCGTCGTCCGAGCCGCGCGTCACCCCGACGAGCGCGTGACCGGCGCCCGCGAGCGCGAGTCCCACGATCGGGCCGACGCGACCCGAGCCGATGATGCCGACCCCGAGCCTGCCGTCGCGATTCATGCGCGCGGCTCCTCGGCCTCGCCGTCCGCACCGGCCGCGTCCTGCGCCTCGGCCTCGCCGGCGCTGACCTCGACAGCCGCGGCATCGGCGGAGTCCGGCACGACGCGGTCGGGTGCCGCCACGGCAGAGACCGGCGCCCACGCGTCGGCCTGGGGCAACCCGGCCCCCTCGGCAGGCCCCGCCTCCGCGGCAGGCCCCGCACCCTGAGACGACCCTGCATCCTCGGCAGGCCCCGCCTCCGCGGCAGGCCCGGCCCCCGCGGCAGGCCCCGCCTCCGCGGCAGGCCCCGCACCCGCGGCAGCCCCCGCACCCGCGGCAGGCCCCGCCTCGGCGAACGTCGGCGCACCGCCGTCGGGCGTGACCACCGGTCCACCCGCCCCGGCGCCGGGCGCCCACGTGCCGGGCCCGGCATCCGCCGACTCCGCCGCGACCTGGTCCGCCAGGGCCGACGCTCTCCCCGCCCACCGGTGACTGCTGTCGACGGCGGCGGCCGCGTTCGCCGCGGCGATCACCTCGCCGAACACGTCGAGCACGGCATCGCGGTCGATGATCCCGAGCGCCCCGGAGACGGGGCCGAGGATCGTGTGCGGCTGCAGGTTCGCGATCCGCAGGCGCCGGTCGACGGGACCCTGCGCGATCGCGACGCTCTGCAGACGCGCGAGGGGGAAGATCCCGAGCTTGCGCCAGATGGCGCCGCGACGCACGAGGAGGGCGTGCGGCGTGAGCTGAAAGCCGTTCCGCCGCCACGAGAGGGGGCGCAGCAGACGCGCCCGCCGGGGTGTCGTGGTGAACGGGTCGTCGGCGCTCGGGCGCAGCAGCCCCTGCTCGATGACGAGCGGCCAGTCGTCCTGCGGAAACCCGGGCAGCAGGAGCCCGAGCACGCGCTCGACGTCGGCACGGGTGCCGACCGGCAGCACCGTCGCGAACTGATCGGAATTGACATCGGTCGCGCTGCGGCCCGACAGCCGGTTGACCGAGACGGCCCACCAGCCGAACCGACGCCACAGGATCGACTGCGACACCTGCACGGCGTGCACGCGGCCGGGCGGCAGGATCTCGGTGATGGTCGTGAAGAGCCCGAACGTGATGCGCACGCCGCTCGAGGTCGGTGCGATCGAGTAGCGCAGCGATCGCGTGATGCTGCGCGCCCAGTACGCCCCGAAGCCGATGGCGGCGGGCACCATGCCGAAGAGGATCCACGGCGTACCGAAGATCGATCCGACGATGATCGCGATGATCGCGAGCACGAGCGCGATGGTCGAACCGCTCAGCAGCTGCGACCCGATGAGCCGCCCCACGGGGATGTGCACGACCGATTCGGGCTCGACGTCGGACTGGTCCGCACCGTCGATGATCCCCGAGATGCCGGCGCTGACGATGGATGCCGCGGCGGAGACGCGCGATCCGCTCGGGCCGGCGGCATCCGGTGCGGCGTCGCCGAGCTGCGCACCCGAGGCGAGCCGCAGGATGTCGGCGCGCACGGCCTCGGCGTTCGGCGTCGACAGGTACTCGAGCTTGACGTTGGAGTCCAGGCCCGCGCCGACGACTTCGAGCTTGGCGAGCCCGAGCAGCCGAGCGATCATGGGGCGCGTGAGGTTGACCCCCTGCACGCGGTCCAGCGGCGCTCGGCGGTGCGTGCGGAACAGCACGCCGCTGCGCACCTCGACGTCATCGCCCGTGATGCGGAACGTGTGGAACCGCCACGACACGTAGAAGATCCCGATCAGCAGGATCACGACGCCGAGCACGGCGAACAGGGCCACCAGCAGCAGGTCGTTGGACACCACCCAGTCGATGGGGTCGCCGGAATAGTCGCCGTAGCCGTCCATCGCGGGCAGGAACAGCTCGATGAGCCGGTCGCGGAAGTTCGCGATGATGATGCCGGCCACGACGACGAGGGCGAACCCGCCGCGCAGCAGCGGCGTGAGCGGGTGCATCCGGTGCCATTCGCCATCGCTCAGCGGCGACCGCACCAGGCGGCGGGCGGGGGGCGGCGGACCTTCGGCGGGGATGCCCGTCACAGTCCGGTCCGGCGGGTTTCGGCGACGTCGATCAGGGTGTTGCGCAGACGCTCGGCGGCATCCTGCGTCAGCCCGGGGATCGTGACGCCGGTGGCGGCCGCGGCCGTGACGAGCTTGAGCTGGGCGATGCCGAATCCGCGGTCGAGGGGGCCGTGCGTGATGTCGACGAGCTGCATGCGGCCGTACGGCACGGCGACGACCCGCTGCCACAGGATGCCGCGGCGGAACACGAGGTCGTCGCGGCGGAGCTGGTAGCCGTACGAGCGGGCCTGACGGGGTGTGATGACGAGCGTGAAGATCAGCAGCGCCGTGCCGATCCCGCCCGGGATCCACACCCAGACCTGGTTCAGCACGAGCCCGAGCACGAGCATCGCGGCGACGACGAGCGCGAGGAAGAACCCCGTGACGATGAGCTGCACGCGCACGTACTGCCGCGCGAGCTGGTGCCATGTGCCGTCGCCGAGCGGCAGCCGACCCTCGGCGCGCGGCTCCTTGATGCGATCGAACGTGCCCTCGTCGAGGGTCGCGTCGGGCCCGTACGGCACACTCTCGGCCTCGGATGCCGCGGCGGCAGCCCGCCGCTCGGCCCGGGTCGCCGGGGCCGGAGCACTCGCCGAGCCCGGAGCCGATTCCGCGTCCGCGACGGGAACGGGCGCCGCCGCCGCGCTCTCGACCGGCGTCGCGGGTGCGGCGTCAGTGTGCGCGGGGTTCGAGTCCGGGGTCGTCGCCTCCGGGCTGTTCGTCATCGTGGTCCTTCCGGATCGTGCACAGGTGCTCCGCCACGAGCGCTGCCGCCATGAGCAGCACCCCGCAGGCGGCCGTCGCGATGACGGTACCCGTCGAGCCTAGCGAGGGCGTCACGGGCAGGGTCACGAGGAAGATGCCGAGACCGGCGCCGAAACCGCCGAGCGCGGCGCCGACGATGCTCGACGCCTTCGCGAGCATCGCGGTGCGCAGCGCGCGGAACGGATTCACGATGACCCCGGTCGCCCCCCGCGTCGCGCGGCGGATGGGGATCGCCAGGGCGAGCACCAGCCCCGCGAGGCAGATGAGCAGGATCGGCAGCGTCACGGCGGGCGTGAAGGTCGGCCGGCCCGCGGCCGTGAGCGCCTGGTCGAGCGCGAATCCGCTCGCCGCGCCCAGCACAGCCGCGCCGATGAGGACGCCCGCGCCCGTGCGCTTCACGCCCGCCCCCGCAGGCGTGCCAGCAGTTCGTCGACGCGACCGCGGCCGGGCAGGACGGCGTCGGGCGCGACCGCGAGCCACGGGATGAGCACGAAGTCGCGCTCGGCTGCCCGCGGGTGCGGCAGCGTCAGCTGCGGGTCGTCGCTCGCGAGGTCGCCGTAGGCGATCAGGTCGAGGTCGAGCGTCCGGTCGTCCCAGCGCGCGCGACGCTCGCGGCCGTGCGCTGCCTCGATCGCGTGCAGGTACGACAGCAGCACCGAGGGCGCGAGCCGGGTGCGCAGCAGCGCGACGGCGTTGAGGTAGGCGGGCGCGGCGGCATCCGGACCCTCGGGCTTCACGGCGACGGACTCGACGGGGGCAGACGCCCGCACGTCGCCCGTGAGCGGAAGGCGAGCGAGCCCCTCGATCGCCTTGGCGAGCGTCGCGGCGCGGTCGCCGAGGTTGGCGCCGAGGGCCACGACGGCGTCGACCGTCGGCCCGGCCGGGGCGGGGGCCGATTCGATGCCCTGCGCGAGACGGCGGCTCATCGTGATCCCGCCGTTCCGCGGCGCACCGTGACGGAGACATCCGCGAACGGCACCGTGATCGGCGCGTTCGGCTTGTGCACCGTGACGACGACTCCCTGCACGAGATCGTGCGCCAGCACGTCGTCGGCGATGCGGCTCGCGAGGGTCTCGATGAGGTCGACGGGGTCGCCCTCGACGATCTCGACGAGGCGTTCGGCGAGCTCGCCGTAGTGCACGGTGTCGGCCACGTCGTCCGACGCGGCCGCGCGCGCGGCATCCACCCTCATCGTGACGTCGACGACGAACTCCTGCCCGTCGCGGCGTTCATCGGGATACACCCCGTGGCGCCCGAACGCGCGCACTCCCGTCAGCGTGATCTCGTCGACGGCGTCCATCGATCGTCTCCTTCCCACGCGGCGGCGATGCGCAGGGCATCGCGCGTCGCCGCGGCGTCGTGGACGCGCACGGCCCACGCGCCGCCCTGTGCCGCGAGCACGCTCGTGACGGCCGTCGCGAGGTCGCGGCGCTCCTGCCCGATCGGCGCGTCCGAGTCCGTCGCGAGCGTCTCGGCGAGGAATCCCTTGCGACTCGTGCCGATGAGCACACGGTGCCCGAGCCCCGCGACACGCTCGGTGGCGCGAAGCACTGTCCAGTTCTGCGCGCCGCGCTTGCCGAACCCGATGCCCGGGTCGACGATGACGCGCGCGGGCGGGATGCCGGCGGCACCGGCCGCCGCGACCCGCTCGCGCAGCTCGTCGAGCACATCGGCCACGACATCGTCGTAGGTCGCACGCGCGTACATGTCGGCCGACGGTCCGCGCCAGTGCCCGAGGGCGATGTCGGTGTCGGTCGCGGCGACGGCCGCGAGCATGTCGGGGTCGGCAAGGCCCCCCGAGACGTCGTTGACGATGCGCGCTCCGGCATCGATCGCCGCGAGCGCCGTCGACGCGTTCAGGGTGTCGATGCTGATCATGGCGCCGGCCTCGGCGAGCGCCGCGACGACGGGCAGCACGCGCTCGCGCTCGAGGGCGGCCTCGACGCGCTCCGCGCCGGGACGTGTGGACTCGCCGCCCACGTCGAGCAGGTCGGCGCCCTCGGCGAGCAGCCGCAGACCGTGCGCGACCGCGGCATCGGCGTCGTGGTGACGCCCGCCGTCGCTGAACGAGTCGGGGGTCACGTTGACGATCCCCATGACGAGGGTCATTCGCGCGTCGCTCCCACGAGCACCATGATCTCGGTGCGGGCCGCGGCGTCGGCGAACTCGCCGCGCGCCGCGATCGTGACGGTCGTGGCATCCGCCTGCTGCCCCCCGCGCATCGTGACGCACTCGTGCGACGCGTCGAGCACGACCAGCACGCCGCGCGTGTCGAGCGACCCCGAGATCGTGTCGGCGATCTGCTCGCCCAGACGCTCCTGAACCTGCGGGCGCGATGCGAGGATGTCGACGACCTTGGGCAATGCGCCGAGGCCCACGACCTGCTCCCCGGGCAGGTACGCGATGTGCGCGCGCCCGCGGAACGGCAGCAGGTGGTGCTCGCACACCGAGCGGAAGCGGATGTCGCGCAGCATCACGGCACCGGACGGCAGGGTGTCCGGCGCCGGCCCGCGTGCGACCGAGATCGTGTGCGCGAGCGGCTCGGCGGCATCCTGCCCCACTCCCGAGAAGAACTCGGCGTACGCGTCGGCGACGCGCTGCGGCGTCACGCGCAGGCCGGCACGATCGGGGTCCTCCCCGATCGCCTCGAGAAGCTCGCGGACCAGACCCGCGACGCGCTCACGATCGACGGCCACGCCGCGAGCCTACGCGGTCGCGGGACGCGCCTGACCGGCAGGACGGCGCGTCGCCGACTTCTCGGCGGCGGCCTGCGGATCCGACTCGACGGATGCCGCGAGCCCCGCGTCTTCGCGGCGGCGAGGCACGTCGACGGGCGGCAGCTGCGACACGGGCCGCTGCTCGCTCGAGAGCCACTGCGGGCGGGGCGGCAGCTTCCTGATGTCCTTGAAGATCTCGGCGAGCTGCAGGTGGTCGAGCGTCTCCTTCTCGAGCAGCTCGAGGGCGAGCTTGTCGAGCACGTCGCGGTTGGCGTTGAGCACTTCGTAGGCCTCGTTGTGCGCCTGCTCGATGAGCGCGCGCACCTCGGCGTCGACGCGTTCGGCGATGCGCTCCGAGAAGTCACGGCCGTGACCCATGTCGCGGCCCATGAAGACCTCGCCCGACGACTGTCCGAGCTTGACCGGTCCGACGTCCATCGTCATGCCGTACTCGGTCACCATCTTGCGCGCGATGCCGGTCGCCTTCTCGATGTCGTTCGAGGCGCCGGTCGTGGGGTCGTGGA
Source organism: Microbacterium sp. NPDC055357 (assembly GCF_053644835.1). Lineage (NCBI taxonomy): Bacteria > Bacillati > Actinomycetota > Actinomycetes > Micrococcales > Microbacteriaceae > Microbacterium > Microbacterium sp. NPDC055357. The sequence goes on from NZ_JBSHLZ010000009.1 coordinate 13,552, forward strand.
AGACGATCTCCTCGGCGACGCGGCCGCCCATCGCGTAGGCGAGCTGGTCCTGCAGCTCGTTGCGTGTGATCGAGTACTTGTCATCGAGCGGCAGCACCATCGTGTAGCCGAGCGCCTTGCCGCGCGGGAGGATCGTGACCTTCGTGACCGGGTCGGTGTGGTTCATCGCCGCGGCCGCGAGCGCGTGGCCGCCCTCGTGGTAGGCCGTGATCAGCTTCTCTTTGTCCTTCATGACGCGGGTGCGCCGCTGCGGGCCGGCGAGCACGCGATCGATCGCCTCGTCGAGCGCGCGGTTGTCGATGAGTTGCGCGTTGCTTCGCGCCGTGAGCAGTGCCGCCTCGTTGAGGACGTTCGCGAGGTCAGCGCCCGTGAAGCCGGGAGTCTTGCGGGCGACGACCTCGAGGTCGACGCTGTCGGCGAGCGGCTTGCCGCGGCCGTGCACCTCGAGGATGCGCTTGCGACCCTGAAGATCGGGGGCGTCCACGCCGATCTGGCGGTCGAAGCGGCCCGGACGCAGCAGAGCCGGGTCGAGGATGTCGGGGCGGTTCGTCGCCGCGATGACGATGACGTTGACCTTGGGGTCGAAGCCGTCCATCTCGACGAGCATCTGGTTGAGCGTCTGCTCGCGCTCGTCGTGCCCGCCGCCCATGCCGGCGCCACGGTGACGGCCGACGGCGTCGATCTCGTCGATGAAGATGATGGCGGGGGAATTCTCCTTCGCCTGCGTGAACAGGTCGCGCACGCGCGATGCGCCGACGCCGACGAACATCTCGACGAAGTCCGAGCCCGAGATCGAGTAGAACGGCACGCCGGCCTCGCCCGCGACCGCGCGCGCGAGAAGCGTCTTACCCGTTCCGGGCGGGCCGTACAGCAGCACGCCCTTGGGGATCCGGGCTCCGACGGCCTGGAACTTCGCGGGGTCCTTGAGGAAGTCCTTGATCTCCTGCAGCTCTTCGAGCGCCTCATCCGAGCCGGCGACGTCCTGGAACGTGACCTGCGGCATCTCCTTCGTCACGAGCTTCGCACGCGACTTGCCGAACTGCATGACCTTCGACCCGCCGCCCTGCGCGCTGGACATGAGGAACCAGAACAGCAGACCCAGCAGCAGGATCGGGATCATGAGCGAGAGGATGCCGTCGAACCACGACGCTCGCGGGACGGCGTCGTTGAAGCCGTCCTTGGGGTTCGCGGCGTTGATCGCCGAGACGACCTCGTCGGCACGGGCGGAGACGTAGTAGAACTGCACGTCGTTCGCGCCCTCGAAGGGCTTGGACAGCGCCATGTCGACGCGCTGGTCGCCGTCGGTCGTCGTCACCTCGGTCACGGTGCTGCCGCGCAGAAGCTCGAGACCCTGCTGCGTCGTGATCTGCTTCGCCCCGCCGAGACTCGAGATGAGCGTGAAGCCCACGATGAGCAGCACGCCGATGAGCACGACGTACACGAACGGATTGCGGGTGAGCTTCTTGGCCTTCATGGTGACGGCGAGCGCCGGTCCCTTTCGTCGAACGAACCGTCGAAAAGGGCGCACGTGTCCCCGCGACAGTGTTTTCAGGGTATCGCGGGCACGCTATGCCGATCCTGTGCATTCGCCCACGGCGTACCCCACCCACCGGCCCCTGCGCCTGCCACGGCCCCTGACCCCGCCCGGTCCCTGAGCCTGTCGCGGTCCCTGAGCCTGCCGAAGGGTCGCCCGCCACTCCCCCGGCCCCTGAGCCTGCCGAAGGGTCGCGATGCGCGGGCCCTGCTCGGCATGCCCCCGCGCCGGCCTTCGGCCGCCACTCCCGCCAGACCCGATGCCAGCCTCGCAGGGCCCGCGCATCGCTCTCGACTGGCGTCAGCTGTAGACGTGGGGCGCGAGGATCGCGACGTCGCGCAGGTTGCGGTAGCGCTCGGCGTAGTCGAGGCCGTAGCCGATGACGAACTCGTTCGGGATGTCGAACCCGACGTACTTGCAGCGCACCTCGACCTTCGCGGCCTCGGGCTTGCGCAGCAGCGCGAACACCTCGACGGATGCCGCACCACGAGCTTCGAAGTTCTCGAGCAGCCAGCTGAGGGTCAGGCCCGAGTCGATGATGTCCTCGATGATCAGCACGTGCTTGTCGTGCAGATCGGTGTCGAGGTCCTTGCGGATCTGGACGACGCCGCTCGATTTCGTGCCCGTGCCGTACGAGGACACGGCCATCCAGTCCATCGGTGCCGTCATCGGCAGCGCCCGCGAGAAGTCGGCCATGACCATGATGGCGCCCTTGAGTACACCGACCAGCAGCAGATCCTTGCCGGCGTAATCCTCTGCGACGCGATCCGCGACCTCTTGCAGCTTCTCGTGGATCTCCTCCTGGGTGAGGAGGATCTCGGTCAGTTCGCTCTGGATGTCCGCAGCCCGCATGCGACGAGTCTAGGCGTCGCCGCGCACGGTCTGGGGACTCACGACGAGCACCTCGACGACCTCGGCCTTGTCGGGCGCGGTCATCACCCACGTGAGTTCGATGTACCAGTCGCCCCCGTCGATCTCGCGGCGGAAGCCGTCGGCGATCCGGCGGCCGCCGTCGGTCTCGCGCACGCGCGACGTCGTCCACCCATCGGTGACGAGGTGCTCGGTGATCGCGGCGGCGGCATCGGCCGACGCGTCGGACTGCGACACGAGCACGATGCTCTCGAGCGCCTGCCACCACGCGGCATCCTCTGCCGACCCGGCGCCCAGGGGCGACTCGTAGCGCGGTTCGGACTCGGAGAACCCGACCTCGTCGACGAGGTCGGTGGGGATCACGGCGACCGTGTCGGCCATGAGCGCGTCGGTCGCTGCGGCGTACTCGTCGAGTCTGCTCGTCGTCGTCATGCTGCAACCTCCGAGGGTGAGGGCGAGGGCGGCCGTCGCGAGGACGGCGATGAGTCGTCGCATCCGTCACTCGACCTGTGTATAGGTGGGCGAGTAGGTGCTGAGGTCGATGCCGTCGATCGTCACGACGCCACCCGACGTGACGATGACCTCGTCGGGGGCGAAGAGCTCGACTTGTCCGCCCGTGATCACGGCGACCATGTTATTGAACGACGTCGACCCCGGTGTGAAGACCGAGCTGTGGCTGTCGATCGCGGGCGGCATCCAGTTGCCCGGCACGTTGTGGTCTTCGATGTCGGTGCTGCCCAGGTCGCTGCCGTCGATCATGCCCGTCTCGAGCCGGATGACGCCGCCGGCGGTGAGCGTCGACTGGCCGTGCAGCGCGTGCAGGTCGCCGGCGTTGCCCTGGATGAGGCCCACGACGCCGTCGTTGCGGCTCATCAGCGCATAGTGCGGCACGCCGGAGGTGTGCGGGAAGTCGCTCACGCCCGAGACGCCGTCGCCCATGCCCGCCGCCGCGACGTAGAGGATGCGGTCGGCCTTGAGGCCGGCCTGCTCGGCGAGTCCGACGGTCGCACCGCCGTAGCTGTGGCCGAGCACCGTCAGGGTCGAGCCCGTCGGTGTGACGATTCCCCCGGCGAAGTCGCGCAGCCTGGGGGCGAGCGCGTGGGAGTAAGAGGGGTCCATCGCGGCCGGGATGTCCTGCGGGAAGGGCCCGCCCGCCCACTGGAAGACCGCCGATGTCGAGCCCGCCGCCTGGTACAGATCGGCGGCACGGTCGTCGGCGAAGTCGGTCATGTTCGCGCCCGTGCCGGGCACCGAGATCGCCACCGACGTGACCCACGACGGGATGTCCCCCGTCTCGGGGTCGATCGGCCCGTGGTAGGTCGCGATCGCACTCTGCGCCGGGTCGAAGACGACGACGCGCGACCCCGTGTACGAGCTCGGCACACCGTTCTCGTCGATGAAGCGCACTTCTTGTGTCAGCAGTCCCTCGTAGTAGTCGATGAGCGTCTGCTGCTCGGCGACGAGCTTGTCGTACTCGGCGTCGATGCCGTCGTGACCGTAATAGGCGCGGTCCTTCGCGTCAGCGCGCATCTGTTCGATGCGCTCGATCTCGGCCTGACGGGCGCGGATCTCGTCTTCGATGTTGATGTGGTTCGCCGTGACCCGGTCGGCGATCGGGATGCCGTCGAGGTTGCCGATGATCTTCGGCGACGCCTCGATGAGCGCATCGCGCTGGGCGCGGTCGAGGCTGTCCCACACCTGACGGATGAGGTGCGGATCACCGAGGCCCGCCAGCTGCTCGGCCGTGATCGAGTCGGTGTCCTCGGCCCACAGTGCCGCCGACGCGAAATAGCCGCCGCGACCGATCCGGCCGTCGTTCGTAAGTTCGGCGACGAGGTGGATGCTGCGCAGCCGAGCCGCGGTCGCACTGTCGAGCTCGTCGCGCTCGACCTGCAGGTCGTTGTAGGCGGACTGCGCCGTGCGGTACGACTCGATCGCGCCCCGCCAGCGTGCGAGGTAGTGGGGCTTGTCGAGGTAGAGCCAGTCGGGCAACACGTCGTCCCACCCGAGGGCCCAGCCGACGATCGTCTCGGACGCCTGGTTGAGTGCTTCGCCGCGCCGCGCCCAGATCGCGTCGTACCGGGTCTGCGCCGTGGCGAGCGCTGCGGCGGCGCGGGCCTGCAGGTCTTCGAGTGAGGTGGCGTAGTCGTCGAGGATCCCCGCTGCCGAATCGGCGGCATCCGAAGTGCGGGTGAACCGTTCGGACAGCACCGTGATGCGGGGGCGAAGCGCCTCGGCGCTCTCGGCGATGACGGGCCCGAGGGCGGCGAGCGCGCGGCCCGAGGCGGCGCTGCGGTCGCGCTGCGCGGTCGAGCGGGAGCGGAACAGGCTCGCCAGATCGCGGATGCCGCCGGCATCGCCCTGCGCCGGATCCTGATCGATTCCGGGAAGGCTCATGCGCCACCTCCCGCGAGTTCGGCGTCGGTGCGCTGCAGTTCGCTGTGCACGATGCCCGTGTCGGTCGCGAGCTCGTCGCCCGCTTCGGACAGGGCGTCCATCGCGGCCCGGACGAGCTCGTCGACGTCGCCGAGCGCCGCCTCGACGACGTCGGACTTCACGACGGCGTTGTCGGGGCGCGCTCCGTCGGCTGCGCGGGCCGCCGCCGCGCGCAACTCCGTCACCGCGGTGGTGAAGTCGGAGTCGCTGTACTGCACATCTGGCACGAGCCCAGACTATTCATTCGCACGAGCGGTCCCATGGGGAGGAATGCCCATGTCGCTTCCGGCCGGACAATCTAGGCGCGGACGCGGGGCGGCAGCCCTCGGACCGCCGCGACGGCATCGGACCAGCCCCGGTACAGCTCTTCGCGCTGCTCAGCCGGCATGAGTGGCTCGAAGATGCGCTCGAGCTGCCACCGGTCGTGGATGTCATCCCGCGCCCACATGCCCACTTCGCTGCCGGCGAGGTGGGCGATGCCCAGCGCCGTGCGCTCGAGACCGACCGGCCGCGAGACCGGAATGCCGAGGATGTCGGCCTGGAACTGGCACAGCAGATCGTTTCGTGTCGCCCCACCGTCGACCTTGAGCATCGGGATCTCGACGCCATGGCGACGCAGATTGTCGACGTTGTCGCGTGTCTGGTACGCCATCGCCTCGATCCCCGCACGCACGACGTGCGCCGCCGAGGACTCGAGCGTGAGGCCCACGATGGCCCCCCGAGCGTTGCGATCCCAGTGCGGGTCGAACAGCCCGGCGAATCCCGGCACGAGATAGACCCCGCCCGTGTCGGGCACGCTGGATGCGACGGCCTCACTGTCGCCCGCATCCGAGAGGATGCCCAGACGGTCGCGGAGCCACTGGATCGTCTGTCCGCTGTGGAAGACGACGCCCTCCGCTTCGTAGGTCACCTTGTCGCCGAACTGCCACGCGACGCTGCTGCACATGCCCGGCAGAGTGCGCGGCACGTCGCCCATGTTCACCGTCAGCACCCCAGCCGTTCCGAAGGTGTTCTTGGCACTGCCGGCTTCGAGGCAGGCCTGGCCGAACAGCCCCGCCTGCTGGTCGCCGAGGACGGCGGTCACGGGAACGGGATGCGGCGCCGGAAGCACGTCGTGCGCGACGTCGCCGAACCAGCCTGCGGACGGCACGATCTCGGGCAGCAGACTCGTGGGGATGTCGAGCATCGCGCAGAACTCTTCGTCCCATTGGGCGCGCGCGAGGCTCATGAGCCCCGTGCGGGACGCCGCGCTGGGCTCGGTGCGATGCGCCGTGCCGCCCGTCAGGTTCCACAGCATCCACGTGTCAGGAGTGCCGATGGCTAGCTCACCGCGCTCCGCGCGCTCGCGCACTCCGGGAACGTGGCGCAACAGCCAGGCGATCTTCGGCGCCGAATAGAAGGAGTCGTTGCGCACGCCGGTGCGCGAGCGGAACTCGTCGTCGAGGCCGCGCTCGGACCACTCTCGCACGATGTCGTCGGTCTGCTTCGACATCCAGGTCACGGCGTTGTAGACGGGCACCCCCGTCGAGCGGTCCCACATCACGATGGTTTCTCGGTGCGACGTCACCCCGACAGCGGCGACATCGGCCGCCGTGATGCCGGCACGCTCGAGCGCGAGGACGAGCGAGCGGCGCGGTGCGTCCCACATCTCCTGTGGGTCGAACTCGACCCACCCTTCGCGCGGGAAGATCGTGGCGACCGGCGCCGACGCTTCACCGACGGTGCGACCTGCGTCGTCGATGACGATCGCGCGGGCGCTGCTGGATCCCTCGTCGAGGGCGACGACATATCTGCCGGTCACGGCGGACTCCATTTCGAGTCAGGCGCGCTCGGGAACGCGCAGGTGATCGAGCCATTCACGGTAGCCCGCAATCTCGGCTGAGCGCCGCGTATCGTCCCACCCACGATGGGGTGCCAGAATCTCCGCGGCGCGCTCCGCCCCGCCCAGGCCGTGGCCCGGCTCGAATGCGAGCAGGGTGCGGCGGGCGAAGACGTCCGTGAGCGTCTCGGCGAACTCGTGGTCGACCGCGAAAACCAGTTCGGCGGCGATCGCGGAGCTCTCCGGGTCGAAGCGCTCGGCCAGCGCGGGGTCGGCCTGCGCGATCTCGAGCACGCGTTGAGCGCGCGTGCCGTACAGAGCCCATAGGCGATGCGACGTATCGCGGTCGAGCACGTCGTTGGCGAGGAACGCCCGCTCGAACGCCGCGAGATCCGCCGCACGCGCACCGGGGAAGGGCTGCTGTCTGCTGATCGGCTTCTTGGGTGCTCGCGCACGAAGCTTCTTCACGGCGATGTCCGTAGCGTCTTCGGCGAGCTGCCGGTACGTCGTGAGCTTTCCGCCGACGATGGACAGGACGCCGGGGTATCCATCCTTCGCGTGGTCGCGGACGATGTGGCTGCGGGGCACCTTCCACTCCGGTGTGTCGGGAGCGTACGGCAACGGTCGCACACCGCTGTAGGTGTAAAGCACGTCGTCGACCGTGAGGTGGGCCTCGGGCATGAGCGTATTCGCCTCAGAGAGCAGGTAGTCGATCTCCGAGCTGTCCGCGCGCGCCGAATCCGGATCCAGGTCGTACTTGATGTCGGTCGTGCCGATGAGGTAGCGCCCCATCCATGGGATGACGAGCACCAGGCGCCCGTCCGTCTGCGACTCGTAGTACACGACGTCTCGGGGCGCGCCCGGGAACGGATCGACGATAATGTGGCTGCCCTTCGCTCCGCCGATGAGACGGGGGGATGCCACCGGAGCACCGCCGTCGCCCGCCAAGACCGCGTCGACCCACGGCCCTCCCGCGTTGATCGTGAGCCGCGCGCGCAGGTCGCGTTCGACACCGTCGGAAGAGCGGACGCGGATGCCCGTCACCGCGGTACCGTCGCGGAGGACCCCGACCGCCTTCGTGTGGATGAAGATTCGCGCGCCGGCATCGGCTGCGGCGACGGCGAGCTCGGTGCACAGCCGTTCGGCGTATTCGACCTGTCCGTCGGTGAACAGGGCGGCGCCGCTGAGTCCCGACTCTGTCATTCCTCGGAAGCGGGCTTTGACGGTGCGGGTCGAGAGGATGCGGTGCCACGGCACCGATTTGTCAGCCGAGAGCACGTCATAGGCGAGCATGCCGAGCCGGATCATCCACGACGGGCGCGTGTTGCGCGAGTAGAAGGGCATGATGAGGCGGACCGGCTTGACCAGGTGCGGCGCGACCCGGAACAGCAGCTCGCGCTCTCGAAGAGATTCGCGTACCAAGCCGATGTCGCCGCGCTCGAGGTACCGCAGTCCGCCGTGCACAAGCCGGCCAGACCAGGCCGATACGCCCGCGCAGAAGTCCTCCTGCTCCACCAGTGCGACAGACAGGCCCCGCTCAGCGGCATCGCGGGCGATGCCGAGCCCGTTGATCCCCGCGCCGATCACGACGACGTCGTACGTGAGCTGTCCAGTCTTGGTCACAATGCCTCCTCGACGATGGCGTGAATATTCAGTCGTTAACTGAATGACCTTCCACTAGTGTAGCGCGTGAACCGCCGAGGGGAACGGGGCGAAGGGACCGCGAGGACCCGAGATGCCCGCTCCAGTCTGACAGAATGACTCAGATCCCAGGCGGAGACAGGAAAGGCGATCGATGCCCCAGGACCGCAACGACCCCGACGGCCAGCGCATGATGACGAAGGTCTCGCACCTCTACCACACGCGCGGAATGGTGCAGACGGAGATCGCGCGCACACTGGGCCTCTCTCAGGCGCGGGTCTCACGCCTGCTCTCATCAGCCGAAGACGCCGGAATCGTTCGCACGATCGTCGTGCCACCTGCGGGGCTCAACGCCGACCTCGAACAGAGCCTGGAGCAGGCCTTCGGTCTACTCGAGGCGCACATCGTCGACGCGATCGACGAGTCCGAGCGGGAACGCACTGACCACGTCGGGCGGGCCCTCGCCCCGATCTTCCAGCTGGCGCCGATCGACGGCAAGACCATCGGCTTCACATCCTGGAGCCGCTCGCTGCGCAGCTTCGTGGCCAACCTGCAGCGCTTCCCCCGGGCCAAGGCACGGGCAGTCGTCGAGCTTCTCGGCGGCGTCGGACAACCGGCCATTCAGCACGAAGCAACGGTTGCCACTGAGCGACTGGCCCAGCTGACCGATGCAGAAGCGCTGTTCCTGCGCGTTCCCGGCGTCGTCCCGACACCCGAGATGCGCGACGCCATCCTGGCAAGTGATCCGCATGCGCGCCGCGCGCTCGAGACGATGCCCGAACTGGACATCGCCCTGGTCGGCATCGGCAACTGCACCATCGTGCCCCCGCTCGTGGGCGGCGACAACTTCTTCACGCAGGAGCAGTTCGACTACGTACGCTCACTCGGCGCCGTCGGCGAGATCAACCTTCGATTCATGGATGCCGACGGTCAGCCGATCGCGAGCGAGCTCGACGAACTCGTGCTCGGTGTCAGCCTCGACGAGATCCGCCGCGCCGAGCGGCGCATCGGCGTCTCTGGCGGCGCCGGCAAGCACGACGCCGTGCTCGCCGCCGTCCGCGGCGGATGGATCAATGTCCTCGTGACCGACGAGGAGACAGCTCGCTACCTTCTCTCCAAAGGCCCCTCAGCGGCCTGATCCCTACGCGTCGACCACCCCCCATCGGGGTCCACTCGGCGCGCCTCCCCACAGCCACGCCAGACGCTTGACACCCGGCGGGGCGGCGCTTAGCATCGCTCCAACGGCATCTACATTCGATACTCGCATAGCTATTCAGATGCCACCTTCACCAAGGTTTCGAAGGAGAAACGAATGACCACTCACAGCAAGCGTCGCGGGGCCGCACTCCTCGCAGGACTCGCGATCGCCGCGCTCGGCCTCGCCGGATGCAGCACGACGGAATCCGGCGGAGGCACGGACGGCGGACCCATCGACTCGAAGGTGATCGGCGTCTCGGTGGCCGACCAGAAGTCGCTCTTCTACATCGCCGCCGTCGACGGCATGAAGGCCGCCGCCGAAGAGGCGGGGTACAAGCTCATCGTCGAGTCGGCCGACAACGACGCCAACCGCCAGGTCAACCAGGTGCAGAACCTGCTGACCCAGCAGGTCGGCGTGCTCATCTACACTCCCCAGGACGCCACCGCTGCCGCCGCCGGCGTGCGCCTCGCGAACGACGCGGGCGTCCCCGTGGTCGCGGTGGACCAGAAGCCCGAGACCGAGGACGCGGAGATCCGCACGTTCATCGCCACCGACAGCGTCAAGGCCGCCTACGAGGTGTGCACCTGGATGTTCGAGCAGTTCGACAACGAGGGTGAGATCGCCGTCCTGCAGGGGCCGCTCGGTTCGACGGCAGAGCTGCAGCGCTCCGAGGGCTGCCAGAAGGCACTCGACGAGAACCCCGGTGTCATCGATGTGCAGTGGGAGAGCGCCGGCTGGGACGAGACCCAGGCATTCGAGGCGTCGCAGAACATCCTGACGGCTCACCCGAACCTCAAGGCGATCTTCGGCGAGAGCGACGCCATGGCGATGGGTGCGGCCAAGGCTGCGCAGCAGGCCGGCCGCGACGGGATGTTCTTCGTGGGCATCGACGGCTTCCCGACGATGTTCCAGGCGATCGCCGACGGGCTCACTCAGGCCACGATGGCCCAGCAGCCCTACATGATGGGTCAGCTCGCTGTCGAGAACGCCATCGCGCTTCTCGAGGGCGAGGGTGACGACATCCCCGCCGAGCAGTACCAGGATGCCGTGCTGGTCAACGAGGCCAACGTCGCCGAGAACGACCCGACGAAGTTCTACGGTCCGAACGTGGGCACGAAGTAGCCCGTATTTCTACCGGGTGGTGCGGTGCAATGTGCGCCGCACCACCCGTCCGGAAGGAACAACCCCATGGCTGAACGCGCAGCATCCCCCGCGACGGGTCTCGTGTGCACGGGCCTGACGAAGCGCTACGGCGGTGTCACCGTCGTCAAAGACATCGACATCACCCTGACGCCCGGGTCCGTGCTCGGCCTGGTCGGCGAGAACGGTGCGGGAAAGTCGACGACCTCGGGAATGATCGCCGGCCTCGTCCAGCCCGACGAGGGCTCGATGATGATCGACGGCGAGGTCTACGACCCGCGATCGCCCGGTGACGCACTGCGGTCGGGTGTGGTCCTCATCCACCAGGAGATCCGGATGGTGCCCGAGCTGTCGGTCGCCGAGAACATCTTCATCGGGCGCCTGCCGCTCAAGCGGGGCGCCATCGATCGCGACCGCCTGCACGCCGACACCGAAGCCGTGCTCAGCCGTCTCGGATCGCGAATGAGCCCCCGCCAGCGAGTGGGCGACCTCTCGATCGCCGCTCAGCAGGAGATCGAGATCGCGCGTGCGCTCAGTCGTGACCCGCGCTACATCATCTTCGACGAGCCCTCTGCTTCGCTCGGCAAGTCCGAGACGGCCCGAGTCTTCGATCAGATCGAGGCGCTCAAGGCCGCCGGAGCAGGAATCGTCTACATCTCGCACCGGATCGAAGAGATCACCCGCCTCTCCGACGCGATCCTCTGCCTTCGTGACGGGCACGAGGCGGCACGCTGGGACACCGGAGACGTGCCCCGTGACGACATCGTCCGCGCAATGGTGGGTCGTGACTTCACCTACGGCCACGACACCCCTCCCCCCGCCGCCGAGAAGACCGTCATCCAGGTCTCGGGCCTGGGTCGGGAAGGCGCCTTCGAGGGCATCGATTTCGAAGTCCGGGCCGGTGAGATCCTCGGCATCGCCGGCCTCGTCGGAGCCGGCCGCAGCGAAGTGGTCCGCGCGATCGCCGGAGCGGATCGCGCCGACACCGGCGAGATCCGCGTCGACGGCAAGGTCGTCCGCATCCGCAACCCGCGCGACGGCATCAAAGCCGGAATCGCGATGGTGCCCGAAGACCGCAAGTCGCAGGGTCTCCTGCTCGACCGGGACAGCACCGAGAACATGACCCTCCCGTGGCAGAAGCAGCTGTCACGCCGGGGCATCGTCACTCACAAGGAGCTCGCCAAGACCTACCGCGAGCACCGGGCCGAGCTTGACATCCGCGGCCAGGCCGACGTCGCGGTCGGTCGCCTGTCCGGAGGCAACCAGCAGAAGGTCCTGCTCGCGAAGTGGCTCATCGAGAAGCCCAAGGTGCTCATCCTCGATGAGCCCACGCGCGGAGTCGACGTCGGTGCCAAGATGACGATCTACGCCGCCATCGGTCGCCTGGCCGAAGAGGGCGTCGCCGTCATCGTCGTCTCGTCCGAGCTCGAGGAAGTCCTCGGGCTGTCCCACCGAGTGCTCGTCATGTCGGGCGGGCGCCAGCAGGGAATCCTCGACCGCGAAGCGGCCACCCCCGAAGCCGTCATGCGTCTCGCGCTGCCCCAGCACGCCGAGACAGCCCACATTTGAACCCGAACCTGTTCCAGGAGATGAGACGATGAGCGTTTCCGAACCCTCGACCTCGACCGATCCGGCGAGCCCGAGCCCAGCGACGGTCGCGCAGCGCACCGTTCCCAGCGACGGCGGCTCCGGCGACAGCCGTTTCCGACGCGTGATGTCGAAGATCCCCGGCCCACTGGTGGGCCTCGTCGTGATCTTCGTGCTGCTGTCGTTCCTGTCGCCGTACTTCCTGACCTCGCGAAACCTGCTGAACATCCTGACCCAGATCTCGGCGATCGGCGTCATGTCGGTCGGTGCGCTGATGGTCATCATCGTCGCCGGCATCGACCTGTCCGTCGGCGCCGTCCTCGCGCTCAGCTCGATGGTGATGGCCTACCTGTACAGCTATTCGGGTCTGCCGTTCGAGCTCGCCGTCGTGCTCGGGCTCGCGACCGGCGCCGGAATCGGTCTGCTCAACGGCATCCTGATCACCTATGGCAGGCTGCAACCGTTCATCGCGACCTTGGCCACGATGTCGGCCGCGACGGGTCTGGCCGTCTTCATCACCGGCGGAAACACGGTCAACGGCTTCCCGTCGTGGTTCACCGCCATCACCCGCATGAGCGTCCTGGGAATCCCGATCCAGGGGATCATCCTCGTCGCGGTCTTCCTCATCGCCGCTTTCTGGCTGCGGTTCCGCCCCGGCGGTCGCGCGCTGTACGCGATCGGCGGCAACGAAGAGGTCGCACGGCTCTCGGGCATCCACGTGCGCCGTACGAAGCTCGTGGTCTACACGCTGGCCGGATTCCTCGCCGCCGTCGCCGGTCTTCTGGTCACGTCGCGCCTCGACTCCGCACAGCCGACAGCCGGCACCGCCGACCTGCTGAACGTCATCGCCGTCGTCGTCATCGGTGGCGCAAGCCTCGCCGGTGGCACCGGTTCGGTGCTCGGCACGTTCGTCGGTCTGCTCATCATCGGCGTGCTGAACAACGGGATGTCGCTGCTGGGCGTCTCGCCGAACCTCCAGCCCGTCGTCCTCGGTGCCGTCATCGTCGCGGCCGTCATGACCGACCGCCAGTCCTCGAAGGCTCAAAGCGGCGGAAGATAGCACCGCTCCCCCACGCAAAAGGACGTCCCCGCCGGAACCGGCGGGGACACCTTTCCTGCGTTGTCGGCCTGAGCGCCAGGCCGGGTCAAACGCCGCGCAGGATCGCTTCGAGCGTGCGCTCCACGATGTCGGGGCCTGCGAAGCGCGAGAGCAGGGCGTCTTCGACGGCAGTATCCGTCATGTCGATCTCCTCGGCGAGTGAGCCGAGCGTCGTGGGGTCCCAGTCGAGCTCAAGCAGAGCGTTGACCCGGGAGAGCATCTCGGCGGCGCCATCCGACACACGAAGCGGAAGACTCGCGCTGTACAGGCGCACTCCGCGCGCGACCCGCTGTGCGGTACCCACCAGCTTCACGCGTCCCCGAGCGTTGACGCTGTAGTCACCGGGGCAGTACTCCCCCGGAACGGGACCGAACCGCGCGTCCACGCCCCAGCCACGCAGGAGCGCGACGAACTCCTCACCGTGTTCCACGAACACGTCGCGGTTGTCGAGCCGCTGCGGTTCGATGGTCGCGATGTCGAGCACGATCCAGTCGGCGTCCAGCGCGACGGCGCGCCCACCGGCGGGCCGGATGATCGGTTCGTAGCCCGCGTTGCGTGCGGCCCGCTCTGCGGCGGCGAAGCCGGGGTGCAGGCTCTCGCGCCGGCTGAAGGCGAGTGTCGGGGCAGGGCGGAAGGCCCGCACAAGACGTTCTGGCGCCCTGTGCTCGGCAAGGGCATAAAGCACGTCGAGCGAGGTCAGTACCTCGTCTTCGGCGGCCCGCTCCCCGGCTCGCGGGGGGAGTCGCTGGCGCACCACGGTGGTGGATGCCGCATGCAGCCGAGGGTGCTGCAGGCCGTCCAGATTCATCTGCGTCTCCGACTCGTTGCCCGACAATGCCGGCGGCGGGCCACCGTGAATAGCATGCACCCCGCACCGGTGCCGCGTGGAACGCGTCGGTGCGGGGCGCAGCGGGGCAGACTCGCCGCGGCGGGTCAGGAGAGCGGCTCCTCGAGCGCGCTCTTGAGTGCAGTGAGGAACCGGGCACCGGTCGCGCCGTCAAGGGCACGATGGTCGCACGTGAGGGTGAACTCGGCGATCGGAGCCCACACGCCGTCGCCGTCGCGATGCACGAAGCGCTGCACCGTCGCGCCGACGGCGAGAATGGCCGCTTGAGGGACATTGAGGATTGCGTCGAAGCGAGTGACGCCCATCATGCCGAGGTTTGAGACGGTGATCGTGCCGCCAGTGATGTCGTCGCGCGTTAGGGCTCCATCTCGAGCGCGCGCCACGACGTCGGCGCGTGCCCGCGCGATGTCGGCAAGACGTCCGTCCGAGATATCGTGCACGACGGGGACGACGAGACCCTTGGGCGTGTCGACGGCGATTCCGACGTTGGCCTTCTCGAAGCGCACGACCGCGTCCTCGGCGACGTGCACATTGACGTCGGGCACTTCTTTCAGCGCCCGCGCGACGGCCCGGAGGATCGCATCGGTGACGTTCGCCGTCGGTTCGACGGTGCGAACCTGCAGTGCCGAGGACATGTCGATCTCGGTCGAGACGTGAAACACCGGAGCCGCCCACGCCTGCACCATTCGGCGCGCCGCGGTGCGGCGCATCCCCTTGAGCGGCTCGACGATGCCCTCTTCGGCCAGCTCGGTCACACCAGCACCGCCGTTTCGGCAGGTGTCGAGGAGCTGGCGGCCCGGCCGGCACAACCGTACTCCTGCATCTTCTGCACCGTCGCGGCGATCATCCGGTCACGGCCGGCCGCCATGGCCTCTTCGAACTGCCGGTCGCCCTGCGCCCAGACACCTTCGACGCCAGCGCGGAAGGCATGGCGCAGATCGGTGTCGGCGTTGAGCTTGTGTACGCCGGCCTCGATCGCGGCAGAGAGCTGGTCCACCGGAACGCCGGACGCGCCGTGCAGCACGAGCGGGATCCCGGTCGCATCCCGGATCGCCCGGATACGATCGATGTCGAGCGGCTGCGGCTCGATGCCGGTCACCCCGTGCATGACGCCCGCCGAGATCGCGAGCAGGTCTACACCCGTCTCGGCGACGAAGCGCTCGGCCTCTTCGACGCTCGTGTAGTAGTCCTCCCAGCGGATATCGTCTGCGGCATCCGGGATGCGACCGAGCTCCGCCTCAACGGGAATCCCGAAGGCGTGCGCGACGCGGACCACTTCGGCGGTGACACGGATGTTCTCTTCGAAGTCGAGGTGGGCACCGTCGAACATGATCGAGTCGAATCCGAGCCGGATCGCCTCGAACACCTCGTCGTAGGTTCCGTGATCGAGGTGGATGGGCGCTTCTAGGCCGGACGCGTCCAGCTCGCGGCGGGTCATCTCGTACGCGGCGCGCAGACCCATGTGTGGCACGATGGCCCGGCCTACCTGCAGGAATACCGGCGCCTCTGCGGCCTGTGCCGCGCGGATGAGCGCCTGCGTCGTCTCGGGGTTGTGCATGTTGAACGCGCCGACGGCGTATCCGCCGGCCTGCGCGGCGGCGATCAGACCTAGGGGGTCGACTCGAGCCATGATGTGCTTATCTCCTTCTCGGGCTTCTTCGCCCATCCACACTCGTGCGGGTCAGTCCGTCTCGATGATCGCGACGATGCTGCGCACCTGGACGGAGTCGCCCTCTTCGACCAGAATCTCGGTCAGGGTGCCGGTCGCGGGGGCCTCGAGGGTCTCTTCGACCTTCTCTGCCTCGACTTCGGCCAACGGCTCATCTTCGGTGACCTGATCGCCGACCTTCTTGTGCCACTCGATGATCGAGCCTTCGCTCATTCCCATGCCCCACTGGGGGAGCAGGACTTCCACTCGTGCCATGGTTCTCTCCTTGTCGTTCGTCGCTCAGGCGTCCGCGAGCGCGGGCGCGGTCAGGCCGGTGACACGGCGCACGGCGGCGGCGATCCCGTCCTTATTGGGATACATCTGCTTCTCCAGCGCGGGGCTGAAGGGGATCTGCATGTCGGGCGCGGTGAGGCGCACGATCGGCGCACGGAGGGCGTCGAAGACCTCTTCCGAGGCGATCGCGCTGATCTCGGCGGCGGCGCCGCACGTGCGGTGCGCGGGCTCGGCGATGACGAGGCGACCGGTCTTTGCCACCGAGCGCAGGATCGCGTCGCGGTCCAGCGGAACGAGGGTGCGCGGGTCGATGACCTCGGCCGACACTCCTTCGGCAGCGAGCTGCTCGGCCGCGGCGAGCGCTTCGGGCACCGAGCTCGAGATCGCGACGATCGTCACGTCGGTCCCCTCGCGTGCCGTGCGGGCGACACCGAACGGGATCTGGAACTCCTCGTCGGGAACCTCCTCCTTGCTGCCCCACAGGATGCAGGCTTCGAAGGTGAGGACCGGATCGTCCATGTCGATCGCGGTGCGCAGAAGACCCTTCGCGTCGGTGGGACGCGAAGGCACCATGATCTTCAGTCCCGGGACGTTCATGAACATCGGGTATGGCCGGTCGGAGTGGTGGGCGCCGGTGTTGAGCCCGTAGAACATCGCAGAACGGAAGACTGCGGGCATCGATGCCTGACCGCCGAACATGTAGCGGTTCTTGGCGACCTGATTCACGAGCTGGTCCATCGCCATGTAGAGGAAGCTCGAGTACGACAGGTCGACGATCGGGCGCAGCCCGGTCATGGCGGCACCCGCCGCGGCACCGACGACGCCCTCCTCGGAGATGGGGGTATTCCGGATGCGGTTGCGCCCGTACATCTGGACGAAGTCACCCGTCTCAGCCCGGGATTTCCCACCGCCCGTCGTGCCGTAGACGTTGGCCTCGACGTCTTCGCCGATGATGATGACGCGCTCGTCGGCGTCCATCGCCTCGCGCTGGGCGGCGCCGATCGCGCCGAGGAAGCTCATGACGCTCATGCTGCGTACTCCGTCTCGGTGTAGAGGTCTTCGAAGGCGACCGAAGGGTCGGGGTAGGGGCTTTCCTCCGAGAACCGGACGGCCTCGTCGACCTCGGCGATGACGTCGGCCTCGAGGGCGTCCATCGCCTCGGCGGTGTGGCCGTTCGCAACGAGGTGCTCGCGGAAGAGCACGAGCGGATCCTTCTTGAGCCAGGCCTCGCGCTCGTCGGCGGGGCGGTAGTCAGTGCCCAGGCGCAGTCCCTCGGAGTGCTCGTTGTAGCGGTAGGTGACGACCTCGACGAGCGTCGGACCGCCGCCGCTGCGCGCGCGCTCCACGGCGCTCGCGACAGCTGCATACACCGCGAGTACGTCCTGGCCCTCTTCGACGCGGACACCGGGCATCCCGAAGCCGGCGGCGCGGTCGGCGATGACGCCGCTCGTGACGGTGTGCGCGGGGGTCGACAGAGCGTACTGGTTGTTCTCGCAGAGGAAGATCACGGGGAGCTTCCACACGCCGGACATGTTCATCGATTCGTAGAGCACCCCCTGATTGGCGGCGCCGTCACCGAAGAAGGCGAGCGCGACCGAGTCGCGGCCGAGAACCTGCGACGACAGAGCGGCGCCCATCGCGATCGGGATCGACGAGCCGACGATGCCCGACTCCCCAAGGCTGCCGACGGCGAAGTCGGCGAGGTGGAGTGACCCGCCCTTGCCCTTGCAGACGCCGGTGGCTTTGCCCTGCAGCTCGGCCATGAGTGGCCCGAGCGGCGAACCCTTGCCGATGGGGTGTCCGTGGCTGCGATGATTCCCCGTCATGTAGTCGCCGTCGCGCAGGGCCATCGTGGCGCCGACGACCTGCGCTTCCTGGCCGATCGAGGTGTGCACGGTGCCGGGGATGTGCCCGCGCTTGACCATCTTGGAGGCGCGCTCATCGAACGCGCGGATGCGCAACATCCTGCGCTGCATCTCGAGCAGGAACTCGTCGGACAAACCGTCCATCGGTCGACCTTCTCTCCGTCGTGGGAATATCTATTCCGCGTGTGTATGGGTATTCTACGGCGCGATCTGCGGACGTGCAAGCGCCGGAACGGGCACGAGCTCGTCGATACGGTCGAGGATGAACTGCGGCCGAAGGCCCGGATCGCAGCGATCGACATCGGCGAGCTGCGAGTCGCCCGTCAGCACGAGGGCTGTGCCGATACCGGCTTCGATCCCCATCCGCACGTCGGTTTCGAGGCGGTCGCCCACCATGACGACGCGCTCCACCTCCGGGCCGAGCATGCCCCTGACGGCGTCGATCATGATCCGGCCGGGCTTGCCCATATTCGCCGAGCACCGCACTCCGGTCGTCGCCTCGAGGGCTGCGACGATACCCGCAGCATCGGGCTCTCCTCGTCCGCCGGGAAACGGGCAGTATCGATCGGGGTTCGTCGTGATGAGGATCGCACGACCGTGTTGCCACAGCGCGTCAAACGCCGTCTGCAACTTGCGGTAGTCGAAGGACCGATCGTAGCTCGCGATGACGATGTCGATCTGGGCAGGATCGTCGCTCATTTGGATGCCCGCCGCGGCGAGCGCACGAACGAGGGGCGCCTCGGCGATCGGATAGACGACGGCGCCCGGATGCTGCGCCTGTAGCCACCCGACCGTGCTGACGACGGTGTTGACGATCTCTGCGGGCTCGACGGCGATGCCGAGGCGCGTGAGCTTGTCGAGGTACATCTCGGGGTCGCGCGTCGGGTTGTTCGAGAGGAACACCCGCCGCGCCCCGCGGTCGCGCAGCTCATCGAGAAGGTCGCGCGCACCCGGCAGCAGCTCGTCGCCGAGATAGACGGTGCCGTCGAGGTCGAACAGGTAGGCGTCGAACCAACCCTCGGGGCGGCGGCGCAGCGCGTCGATGTCAGACATCGACCACCTCCTCGATGGCAGGAAAGAGCGGTCGAACGGCGGGGTAGACCTCGCGATAAACCCCGTACAGCGCGTCGTAGCGGCGGACGGCCGCGGGGTCGGGTTCGTACCGGTGCCCTCGGCGCGTCATGTGCGCCGCGGCATCCGTCACGTTCGCGTGCAGGCCCGCGCCCGCTGCGGCGAGGATCCCCACCCCGAGCGCCGTCGCCTCGTCATGTCCCGCGAGCACGAGCGGCCGACCCAGCACGTCGGCGAAGATCTGGCACCACAGTGGGCTGCGTGCACCCCCGCCCATCGCGACGAACTCGCGCACGCGCTCGTCGAAGTGAGGCTCGGCGTGCTCGAGGCACCAGCGCAGCTCGAAGGCGATCCCCTCGAGCACGGCGCGGTAAATGTGCGCACGCGTGTGGACGCCGCCGAAACCGATCATCACACCGCGCGCGCGGTGGTCCCACAGTGGCGTGAGCTGACCGTTCCAATAAGGGACGACGAAGAGCCCCTCAGCACCGGGTGCGATGTCGGCGGCCCGCGCCTGCCAGTACTGCTCGCGCGGAACGCCATCGGGCTCGCCCGCCGCGATCTCGTTGAGGAACCACGACACCAGGAACGTGCCCGCCCCCACGAAGAGCTCGTTGTTGACGCTTCCCGCAATTGCTCCGGCCATGGAGCGGTGCGACAGGCGCGGACGGTACGTGGGGCTGAAGATGCCCGAGATGAGCCCCGTACCGAGATTGAGGTAGGCGTCCCCGGGTGCCGTGACGCCGGCGCCCAGACCTGCAGACTGGCCGTCGCCCGACCCCGAGACGATGACGACGGATGCTGCGAGCCCGAGCTCGTCGGCGGCGCTCGGCGTCAGCGTGCCGATCGGGTCGCCGGGCGGCACGAGGTCGGCGAGACGGTCCTCCGTGAGCCCGACGAGCTCGAGCACCTCGGGCGAGTAGGAGCCCTTCACGAAGTCCATGAGCCCGAGCGGGTCGGCGCTCGCCGTTGAGGTCGCCCACCGCCCAGTGAGGCGGTGCACGAGGTAGCCGTGCACGTCGACGACCTTCGCCGTCCGGGCGAGCGTTGCCGGCTCGTGCTCGGCGAGCCACAGCAGCTTGTAGAGGGCGGGCGTAGGGTTCGGGGGCTTGCCTGTGAGCTCGTGGATGCGCGCAGACCCGAAGCGGTCGACCTGCGCGCCCGCGCGCGCATCCAGCCACAGCATCGCGGGGCGCAGCGCCTCGCCCTCCGCGTCGATGCACGCGAAGCTCTCGCGCTGGTGCGTCACGGCGAGCGCCCTCACGCGGTCGGGGTCGATCCGTCCGACGCATTCGCGGATGGCCGAGGCCGTGGCATCCCACCAGTCGCGCGGATCCTGCTCACCCCAGCCTGGATGCGGGATCGACAGCGGCAGCTCGCTGCGACCGCTCGCGACCGCATGGCCGTGGAGATCCCACGCGATGCACTTCGCACCCGTGGTCGAACAGTCGACGGCGAGCACGAGGTCGGTCACGGCGTGGCTCCGGAGGCCTCCGCGACGGCGTCCTCGGCACGGGCGATCACGGCGGCGACGTCATTCTCGGCCCACCAGCCTGCCTCGGCGAGCAGATCGATGACCGTCACGCGGTTGCGCATGTACAGGCAGTTCGCGACGGCCCAGCGCCAGACGTCGGAGGTGACCCAGTCGCCGAGATCCGAGACGCGCAGCGGCGCTTCACCGACCGCGAGGGCGGACGCGAGCGCCCGCCGGTCAGGCAGCATGCCGCCGAGCCGTTCTGTGAGCGCGTCTGCATCGTCGAGCAGCCGCAGCGGCGCGTCGCCGGCGGCGGCCCACGCGGCGCGCTTGGCGGAGTAGTCCCCCCAGCACTCCGCGCCCAGAGCGCCGGTCGGATCGCACACGGCAAAGGCCTGGAGCACGCGGGCGTGTGCATCGTCACCGGGTGCCGTGATGTCGCGCCCCGCGCGGATCTGGTCGAGCAAGTGCTCCCAGGCGCTCGCGGCGACCACGGAGGCGACGCCGACCTGCGCACCGTGCAGGCCTACGTCGCGGCCGGTCGCGACGGCGCGCATGTCGAGCATGTGGCTGACGAGGTGCTCGACGCCGGAGAGGCACGCGGTCGAGCCGGCAATGCCCGTGCCGATGCCGCGGATCGCGAGCACGCGTGTGAGCTGCTCGACGGCGCTAGGGGCACCCGAGCCAAGCCCGGCGCCCCAATCGGCGGGATCGCCTGCGAACTCCTGCAGCAGATCGCGAGGCGTCGTGTGGAAGCTAGCGTCGGTGCCTACCTGCGAGGCGAGCCACCAGTCGGCCGGGGCTGTGAAGAGCGACTGCAGCTCCCCGAAGCCCGCAGCGTTGAGCTCGCGCGGCGCCGTTCGGATGACGGTGGTGTCGGCGAGCACGACGTCGGGCCAGCGGGAGTCGATCGTGCGCTTGGCACCGGCGCGCAACACGACCGACACGTTGTCGGTGTAGCCGTCGACCGACGCCGCCGTCTGGACGATCACGAGCGGCAGGTCACCAGCGCCCGCCGACGCGAGTTTGGCGATGTCGGAGATCGTGCCCGAGCCGACCGAGACGATGCCGTCTGCACCGCGCACCGCATCGATCGCGACCCGCAGCACGTCGTCGTCGACGTGCAGGTGCCCCGGCTGGCCGAGGACGACCTCGGCCACCTCGAACTCGCGTGAAAGCTGCTCGATCACACGGGGCTTGAGCGGCTGACCGTCCGACAGGATCGGCGTCGCGTCGACGAGCACAGCCACGACCGGGCGGTCGGTCCGCGCGACGCCGTCGCGCAAGAGCCCCGCCATCTCGACGGCCGCGTGCGCCGAGGCGTCGTCTTCGATCACAAGACGCTTCAGTCCGAGCTCCGTCAGGGCCTCGGGCCGCTCCCCCGCCGCGATCGCCGATCGAATAGCCGCCAGATCGGTCGGATCGTCGATCTCCGAGAACGCACCCATGGACCCTGCTTTCACCGTCGAACCGCGTGCCGCGCTTTTGCATATTCATTCAGCTTATGAATGGAGAGCGTGTCAGCGAGTGTAGGTCGGGGCTCTCACGGGTGTCAAGACCGCTGCCGCGGGTCGCCGCGCAGCCGCCACCGCGGGCGGCGAGAATCCGCCGGGGAGACCCCGCGCGGGACACCCCGGGGCGGTCAGATACGCGCGGCGAGGACGATGCGACTGCCCTCGCGGCGCGCGGTGCAGCCGGGAAGGTCGAGCGGGCCCTGCCCCGACCAGTCGGTGACGAGCCGGGCGACCTCGAGGGTCTGCGCCCGCGTCAGGCTCTCGTGGAACTCGCTGGCCACGACGTGCCGGATGATGCGGTGACGCAGCGCCGCCGGGTTGGCCGCGAGCGCCGCGACGGACACGGCGATACCGGCTTCGGCGTGCTCGACGATGTCCTCGATCGTCTCGGCGATCATCTCGTCGAACGCCTCGGAGTCCTCGCGCAGTTGGGCGGCGGTGCGGGCGAGGGCGTCGGCGATCCCCGGGCCCAGTTCGCGTTCGAGCATCGGCAGCACCGTCTCGCGCACGCGGATCCGGGCGTAGCGAGGGTCGTCGTTGTGGGGGTCGTCCCACACCGGGAGCCCTTCCGCCTCGCACGCGGCACGCGTCGTCGCGCGTGCCAGACCGAGAAGAGGCCTGAGCAGCAAGAGCCCGCCGAGGTCGGAGCTGACCGCCATCCCCCGCAGGCTCGCGGTCCCCGAGCCGCGCGCGAGCCCGAGCAGCACGGTCTCGGCCTGATCGTCGCGGGTGTGCCCGACGAGGACCGCCCCGGCACCGAGCTCGGATGCCGCTTCCCGCAGCGCGTCGTAGCGCGCGGTGCGCGCCGCGGCCTCGGGCCCCCCGTCGGCGCCCACCTCGACGCGCACGACACGTGCGCGCAGGCCGAGGCGTTCGGCCTGACCCGCCGCCGCGGCGGCGACGTCGCCCGATCCCTCTTGCAGCCCGTGGTCGACGATGACCGCCGTGGCCCGGATCCCGCGCGCTGCGGCCTCGAACGCCGTCGCGGCGGCGAGCGCGAGCGAATCAGCCCCGCCGGAGAGCCCCACGACGACGGCCGAGCCGTCGGGCACGGCCGCGAGTGCGCCGCGTACGGCCCGGCGAACGTCGGCGACGGCGGGGTGCAGGCCCGGTCTGTGGTCGGTCACCTCACCACGGTACCCGCGCAGCCGCGTGCACATTCTGCGCCGCGGACCCTCGCGACTAGGCTGGTCGCGGCCTTTTCCCTGATTCTAGGAGCACAAGCATGGGCGCGTACGACGCCGTCATCGAGATCCCGCGGGGCAGCCGCGTCAAGTACGAGGTCGACCACGGCACGGGCCGCGTCTTCCTCGACCGCATCCTCTATACGGTGTTCGGCTACCCCACGAACTACGGCTTCTTCGAGAACACCCTCGGTGAGGACGGCGACCCGCTCGACGTCCTCGTGCTGCTCGACCGCGACCTGTATCCCGGAATCCTCGCGAGCGTGCGCCCCGTCGCCGTGCTCAAGATGAGCGACGAGGCCGGCGGCGACGACAAGGTCGTCGCCGTGCTCGCGAAGGACCCGCGCTGGGACCACATCCAGGACGTCGACGACATCGACGAGTGGACCAAGAACGAGATCTCGCACTTCTTCGAGCACTACAAGGACCTCGAGCCCAACAAGTGGGTCAAGGTCGACGACTGGGCCGGCGCCGCCGAAGCCGAGCGTCTCGTGTCCGAGGCGTTCGAACGCTTCGCCGAGCACGAGGGCCAGACCAAGACCCAGGGTGAGGGCGTCGCGCCCAACACGCTCTGACGCGCACTCCTCGAGGTCACTTGCGCCCTATGCCCGCGCCTCCCGGCGCATCGTCAGCATAGGGCGCAAGTCAGTTTCCGGGGTGTGATCACACCCTCCCCCTCCCGGCCCGACTTGCGCCTTGTGCGCGCGGCGCCCGGCGCGTCGCCGACATAGGACGCAAGTCAAGGAGAGGGCGGCGGCACCCCTCCCGCCCTCCCCGGGCCCGACTTGCGCCTTGTGCGCGCGGCGCCCGGCGCGTCGCCGACATAGGACGCAAGTCAACGAGAGGGCGGCGGCACAAGGCACGGGGCGGGAGTGCGCCGGGGCGCACGGGAGCGGGGCCGGGGCCGGGGCCGGGGTCAGAGCCAGATGCCGCGGGCAGACATGAAGTTCTGCGGGTTGGTCGTGCCGCCGGGGGTGTAGACCTCGAAGTGCAGGTGGCAGCCGAAGGACCGACCGGTCATGCCCTCGAGCGCGATGAGCTGCCCCGCGTTGACCCACTGCCCGCGGCCGACGAGCAGCTGCGCCGCGTGCGCGTAGCCGGTGGCGATGCCGCCACCGTGCTCGATGCGGATGTAGTTGCCGTACCCGCTGTAGACCTGCGCCATCGAGACCGTGCCGGCCGAAGCGGCGTAGATGCCTGCTCCGCAGCCTGCGGCCATGTCGGTTCCGAGGTGCCACGTGCTCGCACAGCCCTGCGGGCCGCATTGACCCGTGCGGGGACCGTACCCCGAGGTGAAGCGCCCGTTCGACGGTCGCGCCCAACCGCTGCCGCCGACGGCACCACCGCCACCGCCGCCGCCGCCACCACCGCCGCCGCCACCACCGCCGCCACCGATCGCGGCGGCCTCTTCCCTGGCCTTGCGGGCGGCTTCTTCGGCGGCGCGGCGTTCGGCTTCCTTGCGGATCCGCTCGCCTTCTTCGTACTGCGCGACCGTCTTGCTGGTCTTGTCCTTGAGAGCGGCGAGCTGCGCCTCGAGCGTGCCGAGGTACTGCTCCTGCTCGGCGAGGGCGGCCGCGGCCGCGTCAGCGGCTTTCTGCGCGGCGGCCATCTTCTCTTCCGCGATCACCTGCAGCCGATCGCGCTCCTGCCGCTGGATCTCGGCCTGGTCGCTGATGCCCTGTGCTGCGTCGCGGGCCGTGATGGCCTGCGCGTACACGTCGTTGTTGCGCTCGAGCAGCTTGTCCATCGTGCCGAGGCGAGCCAGGAGGTCGTCGGCGGACGCTGCGGAGCCCGCGAAGAACAGTTCGAGCGAGGTGTCGTCACCGCCGTTGCGGTACAGCTGAGCGGCGACGCGGCCGGCCTTGTCGGCGGCATCCTTCGCGACACCCGCCTGCGCATCGGCTTCGGCCTGCAGCTGCTCCACACGGTAGGCGGCTTCGAGGTACTCCTGCTGCGCGACGAAGTACTCGTCGGCGGCCTGCTCGGCGAGGGCGTTCTTGCGCGCCACCTCTGTGGTGAGCGACGAGATGAGGCTCTCGATCTTGGCGACCTGCGCGGCCTTCGCCGCTTCGTTGGCCTTGGCGCGCTGCACTTCGTCCCACGTGGGATACGACGCGGCGAACGCGGGAGCGACGAGGGGTCCGGCAAGACCGCCGACGATGGCCGCGCCGAGCACGCCGAGGCCGAGCGCGGAGCGCCGGCTGAGCGACGGCCACAGACGGCGCCGCTCCGACTCGGAGGGCGCGCAGCCGCACTCGTCGTGGGCCTGCTCGGGGTTCACCGCAACCTCCTGCCGAGAGAAACAACCTCGTTCACACTAGCAACATCATTCACAGACGCAACGGGGATGCCGCACCCCAGCCTGCCGGTCGGATCTGTGCCGCGCACGGGCAAGTCTCGCCTCCCCGCCCCCTGCGACCGTGACGGCACGCCTTCGATTGGCACATTGCCGAATCATCTCGTATGCTTGAGCGTCGGTAAGTGAACGGCGGGTCTGAACGGTCCAAGGTTCATTCGGCCCCATCGTTTAGCGGCCTAGGACGCCGCCCTTTCACGGCGGTAGCACGGGTTCGAATCCCGTTGGGGTCACATACTCCGCATACAATTCAATACGCATGGCCCTGTAGCGCAGTTGGTTAGCGTGCCGCCCTGTCACGGCGGAGGTCGCGGGTTCAAGTCCCGTCAGGGTCGCTCTGAGCGACGGGCCCTTTCTTACGAGAGGGCCTTTCGTCTCAGGAGTGACATTCTCGGATGCCACTCGGCTCTGTAGCTCAGTTGGTAGAGCGCACGACTGAAAATCGTGAGGTCACGGGATCGACGCCCGTCGGAGCCACACGGGTGATCATTACAGTCACTCTAGAAACCCTCGCCTAGCTTCTACATGGCGGGGGTTTCGCTTTTCCCCTCTGAGGGAAGCCCGGTGGGGAGAGAACGCATGGTCCGATCGTTGAGCCGTCGCACGTTCACGGCAGCCGCGGTGCTCTCCGCTTTCGCGGGGTTCGTCGACGGCTTCGGGTTCGTCTACCTCGGCGGCTACTTCGTCTCGTTCATGAGCGGAAACACGACGCGCGCGAGTGTCGACCTCGCCGGGGCGAGCCTCGTCGCCGCGGGGACCGCCCTCCTCCTCATCGCGGCGTTCGTCGTCGGTGCGATGATCGGCACCAGCCTTCCGGGCGGTCGGATGCGCGGCGAGACCCGTGTGCTCATCCTCGTGCTGGTCGGGATGACCGCGGCAGCTGCCACCTCGATCCCCGGCTGGACGTGGGTGACCGGAGCGCTGCTCGCTGCGGCGATGGGCGCGCTCAACACCGTCTTCGCCCGCGGCGGCGAAGTCACGTTCGGGATCACCTATATGACCGGCGCACTCGTCAAGTTCGCGACCGCCCTCGTCGCCGCGCTCAAGGGCGGACCCCCGTGGGCATGGGCGCGTCACCTGGTGCTGTGGCTGGCGATCGCTCTGGGCGCCGTCGCGGGTGCCGGAGCCTTCTCACTCGCCGGCGCCACCGCCCTGTGGCTTCCGGTCATCGCGCTCGCCGTGGCGCTGGCCATTCCCCAGACTCGAGCCTGGCTTCACGTCTGAGCGTTATCGGATGCCGCGCCCTGGCCGGACCCGTCAGGAGCGGTCGGCGAGCATTCCCTGCATGCGCTTGATCTCGATGTTCTGGTCGCCCTCGACGTGGCGGGCGATCGTGTCGATCGCGACTTCCTGGCCACCGCCCGACGCGTAGAGGTCGACGACCATCGTGACGGCACCCTCATGGTGCTTGATCAT
This sequence comes from Microbacterium sp. NPDC055357, assembly GCF_053644835.1. Lineage (NCBI taxonomy): Bacteria > Bacillati > Actinomycetota > Actinomycetes > Micrococcales > Microbacteriaceae > Microbacterium > Microbacterium sp. NPDC055357. Next base: position 40,545 of record NZ_JBSHLZ010000009.1, read on the forward strand.
GAGCTCGAGGAACATCCGGTCGAACGCCTTGCCCTCGGCGGTGGCGAGAGCGTCGAGTTCGGCCTCGGTGAGCAGGCCCGGCATGCCGGCGTGCGCATCGTGTCCGGCATCCGGATCGCGAGCCGGCTCGCCGCGGTCCTGCAGCCAGGACTCCATCTGGCGCATCTCTTCTTCCTGACCGATGGCCATGCGCTGCGCGAGCATCCTGACTTCTTCGTCGTCGGAGCGCTCGGCCACGAGGTCGGTCATGATGATCGCCTGCGAGTGATGGTGCAGCATGTCGCGGACGAAGACGACGTCTTCTTCAACATAGGGCGGGCCCTGGATCGCGGCCGCCTCTTCGGGCGAGAGGGTGCGGTTCGGCTCGCCCGGACCCCCCAGTTGCACGACCGGCGCCGTCGATGTCGGTGCCGCCTCAGCCTCGCTCGTGCAGGAGGTGAGGCCGACCGCGAGCATGAGCGCCGCACCCGTCGAAATCAGCCGGGTCCATCGCGCCATCGTCCTGCACCTCTCGTCTTCGAGCGTTCGATTCATCATCGGTTATATGACAGGGAATCGCATTGTGGGTAGCGCTGTTCCCAGCAGACCTATAGATTCCCCTACATATAACTGCATATTCGTGAAGTATGCGAAGCGCACACCGCGATCCGGTCTCGGGTTGCGGAGTGCTCTTCGGCCAACGCAATGACGCAACAAATCGATGACGATTGAAAGGCCTACTCTCCGCATGAACACACGACCCGAACGCGCACGCTGGAAGGCGCGCGCACTGGCCACCGTGGGCGCCGTCGCCCTCGGTATGTCGATGGTGACGGCTACCGCCACCGTCGCAACGGCCGACACCCCGACAGACCCCCGCGAGGGGCTGGCCCCCGGCCTGTACGACGCCGGTACCGCCGCCAGCAACGTCGATCTGCTCTCGACGCAGGCCAAGCCCGAAGGCTTCGGCAACTACAACTCCGACATGGCGTACACCGGAAACTACGCGATCAACGGAAACTACAACGGCTTCCAGATCTATGACATCTCGAACCCCGCAGCGCCGACGCTGACGGGTTCGTTCCTGTGTCCCGGTGGACAGGGCGACGTCTCCGTCTACGGCAACCTGCTGTTCATGTCGGTCGAATCGGCCCCCGGCCGCCTCGACTGCGGATCGGCCAGCAACACTCCTGTCACCGACCCGCAGAACTTCCGCGGTGTCCGCATCTTCGACATCAGTGACATCAACAACCCGTTCCAGGTGACGGCCGTTCAGACGTGCCGCGGCTCGCACACGCACACGGTCGTCGAGGATGCCGATGACGCCGACAACGTCTACGTCTACGTCTCGGGCACCGCTGGCGTCCGCACGACGACGACGAACGTCGAGGGCGGCTGCACGAACGTCGCCGGCAACACGATCGAGTCGCAGCTCGACGCCGAGGGCAACCCCATCCTGGGCGCGCGCTTCCTCGTCGAGGTCATCAAGGTTCCGCTGGCCAACCCGGCCGGTGCGGCGATCGTCAACCACGCCCGCATCTTCAGCGACCCGGCGACGGGTAGCCCCGCGGGCCTGTGGCCCGGCGGCAGCCACGGTGAGGGCATGCAGTCCACCTCCGCGGCGGACGCCTGCCACGACATCACGTCGTACCCCGAGATCGGCCTCGCTGCCGGTGCCTGTGAGGGCAACGGCATCCTGATCGACATCAGCGACCCGGCCAACCCGGTTCGCCTCGATGCGGTCACCGACCCGCGCTTCGCGTACTGGCACTCGGCCACGTTCAACAACGATGGCACCAAGGTCGTCTTCACCGACGAGTGGGGCGGCGGAAGCGGTGCTCGCTGCCGCGCGATCGACCCGCTCAACTGGGGCGCGAACGCCATCTTCGACATCGTGGACGGCAAGCTCGAGTTCCGCAGCTACTACAAGATGCCCGCACCGCAGACGGCGCAGGAGAACTGCGTCGCGCACAACGGTTCGCTGGTTCCGGTTCCGGGTCGCGACATCATGGTCCAGGCTTGGTACCAGGGTGGTCTCTCGGTGTTCGACTTCACCGACAGCTCCAACCCGGTCGAGATCGGCTACTTCGACCGCGGCCCGATCAACCCCAACGCCCTGACGCTGGCCGGGTACTGGTCGGCGTACTGGTACAACGGTCACGTCTTCGGTTCCGAGATCGGTCGTGGCTTCGACAGCCTCGCACTCACGCCGAGCGAGCACCTGAGCGCGAACGAGCTGGCGGCTGCTGCCGAGTACCAGATCGACGAGTTCAACCCGCAGCACCAGCCGAAGATCTCGCACGACGCCAGCTACAACGTGGCGAAGTCGTTCGTGGATCAGGCTGAGCGTGCGGGCACGCTGTCGGGCGAGGCTCTGGCAACGGTGCGTTCGCAGATCGCTGCTGCTGAGGCTGGCGGCACCACGCAGGCCAAGGCCGCTCTCGAGGCTGCCGCTGTCGCGGCCGGTTCGGGTGCTGCCGCTGACGCGCTGCGTGAGCTTGCCGACTCGCTGACCACGTTCGACACCAGCACCGAGCCGCGCACCCTCGCCGGCAAGGTCTACCTGTCGGTCTCGGCGACGAACAACGAGCACGTCCCGGCGAACATCGTCATCACCACCGCCTACGGCACCAAGACGTTCACCAACGTCGCCCCCGGCAAGACGGTGTCCGTGTCGATGAACACCCGTCTCGCATCGGCTCCGGCCGGCGAGGCCACGGTCACCACGACGTGGACCATCGACGGTGAGACGGTGACCGAGACGAAGACCGCTCCGTTCGGCGCGTTCCCCGCAAGTTAACCCATCCCGATAGTCTCCCCGGGGTCGGGTGTCCGCATCCGACCCCGGGGAGCTCAGCGCAAGCTCTACTCCCGGATCACCCGATCCACGACCCGAAGAACAGGAACATACCCATGAAGAAAATGACTGCCACCCGTGTGGGCGCGATGGCTTTCGGCACGCTGCTGCTGGCTTCGGCCGGTGCTGCTGTGGCCACCGCCGACGAGGTCGTCGACGACGGCTCGGTGAACATCAACGTCGAGGTCACCGACCGCTACCCCTCGGGCGTGCTCGCCATGAGCGTCGCCGCGAACGACACCTCGCTCACCGAGATCGACACGGAGGACCCGCTGGTCCGCTCGTTCACCGGCACCCTGCCCACCGTGACCGTCACCGACACCCGCGCCGTCGTTCCCACCACCCCCTGGTACGTGATGGGCACCGCCAGCGCGTTCACCTCCGGTGCGAACTCGATCGGTGCAGAGCACCTCGGCTGGTCGCCGCAGACCGCCCAGGACACCGACGGCGCCGTCTCCGTCGGCGGCGACGTCCCCGGCGTCCTGGACGAAGGCCCCGGCCTCGTCGACCAGGAACTGCTCTACGCCAACGTCGACCAGGAAGGCACCTACGACCAGGGAGCCTGGGACGCGACCGCCGACCTGACCCTCAAGGTCGCCGCATCGGCCGCCGCATCCGGCAGCTACACCTCGGTGATGACCCTGTCACTGTTCGAGTAAAACCTCGACACGCGAGAGGCCGTACCCACGGGTGCGGCCTCTCCGCGTGCGACCGACTAAACTCCCCCCGAGGTCTCATGCAACGCTTTCTTCGACGACTGATCGTCGCTTCACTCGCACTCCTTTTCTTCGCGGTGCCGTTCGCGCCCGCAGCGACGGCCGCTGCCGCCGACACGCAAGACGACACCATCACCTGGATGGTTCGGCCCAGCGACGGTGTCGGCGAAGACGGTCGCTCGTGGGTCGAGCTCGAGCTCGACCCCGGCTCGACGGTCGAAGAGCACCTCCTCGTGCGCAACCTCAGCCGCGAGACCGTGACGTTCCAGCTCACGGCCGCTGACGGCTACTTCACGGCCACGGGCCGGTTCAACATGCTGACTTCGGACCAGGAGTCCGTCGATGCGGGCACCTGGATCGAGATCCAGGACAGCATCGAGGTACCCTCGGGCGGCGACGCGATCGTTCCCTTCACGATCACCGTGCCCGAGAACGCGACGCCGGGCGACCACCCCGCCGGCGTGGCCGCCAGCATCCGCAGCGGCGGCGAGGTGGGCGTCGAGTCCCGCGTCGGCTTCCGCGTCATGACCCGCGTCACCGGCGAGATGGCCCCCGCGCTCACGACGAGCGTCTCGGGCACCTACACCGGCTCGATCAACCCGTTCGAGCCCGGCACGCTGACCCTCACCTACGAGGTCTCGAACACCGGCAACGTGCGCCTCGGCGTCGAATCGCTCGCCACCGTCTCGGGTCCCTTCGGCTGGCTCGCACGCACGCTGGACCCCGAGACGATCACCGAGATCGCACCGGGCGAGTCCCGCACCTTCGAACGGCAGGTACGCGGCGTCTGGCCGCTGTTCGTCGCCACCGTCGACGTCGTCTCGCAGGGTGCATCCGTCGCGGAAGACCTCGAGGTGGGCGAGATCGCGCCCTCCGAGGCTCAGGCGACCGTGATCACGATGCCGTGGTCTCAGCTGGTCGTCATCGCGATCATCGTGCTGCTGATCGTGCTGTCGGCCCTTGACCGTCGCCGACGCAAGCGCAAGACCGAGGCCCTCATCGCGCAGGCACGGGCGGACGCCGTGGCAGAAGCCGTCGCCGCAGCCCAGCGGGCGAACACCTCGGGAACCTGAGTGCTCAGATGCTCGCCGCGGTGGTTTCAGGACCTCGCGGCGAGCATCTCCTGCATGCGGCTGATCTCGATGCCCTGATCGGCCTCGATGTGACCGGCCATGACGTCGAGCTCGGTCTCCCGGCCGCCCCCAGACGCATACAGGTCGATGACCATCTCGACAGCGCCCTCGTGGTGCTTGATCATGAGCTCGAGGAACAGCCGGTCGAATGCGGCATCGCGCGCCGCCTCGAGCTGCGCCAGCTCGGCATCGGTCAGAAGGCCCGGCATGTCGGCGTGCGCCGCGTGTCCGGCATCCGGATCGCGAGGCGCCTCACCGCGCGCCTGCAGCCAGGCCTCGAACCTTTCGAGCTCGGCGCTCTGGCTCATGTCCATCCGCTCGGCGAGCAGCCGGATGTCACGGTTGCTCGTGCGTTCTTCGACGTAGCTCGTCATGATCAGCGCCTGCGAGTGGTGGTGCATCATGTCGCGCACGAAGACGACGTCGGCATCGTTGTGCGGCTCCGACTGGATCGCGGCGGCTTCTTCGGGCGACAGGGTCCGGTTCGGTTCGCCCGGTGCCCCGGGCTGGATCACGGGGGCGGTGGGAACGGGGGCGGATGCCTCGGGCTCGGCGGTGCACGCCGTCAACCCGAGTGCGATCACGACCGCCGCGCCGAGGGGGAGGAAGCGGGGCGATACGGGCATGGAGAGGTGCCTCTCGGTCGGGTTTCGGTGGCTCCATCTTGCAGTGCGACGGTGCACCGATTGGAAGGTCGAAACAGAAATGTAACGAGAAAGGTAGCGGAGATTCTCAGCAAACCTATAGATTCCCGAACATACAACTGCATATCCGTGCTGTACGCGAAGTGCGCAGAGGCCGGGCAACCCGCTCGGAGAAACGCACTTTCGCTTGAGTTAGTACCTGTCAGATCGATGAAGACCGACACGAAGGGCAACCCCCGCATGAACTCACGCACCACCCCCCGAGCGCGCTGGAGGACGCGAGCGCTTGCCGTCACCGGCGCACTCACCCTCGGCGTCTCGATGATGGCGGCGACGTCCGCTGTCGCCGACCCGGCTCCGGCCGACCCCCGCGAAGGCCTGAGCTCAGGCCTGTACGACGCGGGCACCGCGTCGAGCAACGTCGAGCACCTCGCGACGCTTCCGAAGCTCGCCGGCCTCGGCACGAACTCCGACCTCGCCTTCAAGGACGACATGGCGATCGTCGGAAACTACAACGGCGTCCAGTTCTACGACGTGGCAGACCCGGCCAACCCCGAACTGCTCACGCAGTTCATCTGTCCCGGCAGCCAGAACGACGCCTCCGTCGTCGGCGACCTGCTCTTCCTGTCGGTCGAAGCGACCAGCGCGCGTCTGGACTGCACGACGAACCCGCAGTCGACGGTCTTCCGCGGCGTTCGCGTGTTCGACATCAGCGACATCTACAACCCTGTGCAGGTCGCGGCCGTCCAGACATGCCGTGGCTCGCACACGCACACCGTGCTGCAGGACCCGGATGACACCGAGAACATCTACATCTACGTCTCGGGCACCGCGGGCGTCCGCGCGGCATCGCAGCTCGCGGGCTGCAGCAACGGCGCAGCCGACACCGAGAACCCGTCGCGCTGGCGCATCGAGGTCATCAAGGTCCCCGTCGCCGACCCGGCAGCTGCCGCGGTCGTGACGGAGTCGCGTCTGTTCGCCGACCCGGTCACCGGTGCCGTCAACGGCTTGCAGAACGGCCCCACGGCCCCCCGTCACCCGTCAGGTGGCGGCTGGTCGCCGAGCCCGAACACTAACCAGTGTCACGACATCACGGTGTACGCCGAGATCGGTCTCGCGGCCGGCGCGTGCGCGGGTAACGGCATCCTGATCGACATCAGCGATCCCGCCAACCCGCAGCGCATCGATGCTGTCGCCGACGGCAACTTCGCGTACTGGCACTCGGCCACGTTCAACAACGACGGCACGACGGTCGTCTTCACCGACGAGTGGGGCGGCGGCGGCGGTGCCTACTGCCAGTCGATCCACCGTCCGGAGTGGGGCGCGAACGCCATCTACGACATAGTCGACGGAAAGATGGAGTTCCGCAGCTACTACAAGATCCCGAACGTGCAGACCAACCGCGAGAACTGCGTCGCGCACAACGGTTCGCTGGTTCCGGTTCCGGGTCGCGACATCATGGTCCAGGCCTGGTACCAGGGCGGTCTCTCGGTGTTCGACTTCACCGACTCGGCCAACCCGGTCGAGATCGGCTACTTCGACCGCGGCCCGATCAGCGCGACGAGCGCCGCGAGCGGTGGCTTCTGGTCGACGTACTGGTACAACGGCAACATCTACGGCTCCGAGTTGACGCGTGGTTTCGACACGTTCCAGCTCACGCCGAGCGCGCACCTCTCGGCCAACGAGATCGCGGCAGCGAGCGAATTCGCTTCGCCGCAGGTCAACGTCCAGGGCCAGGAGTCGTTCTCGCACGACGCCAGCTACAACGTGGCGAAGTCGTTCGTGGATCAGGCTGAGCGTGCGGGCACGCTGTCGGGCGACGCTCTGGCAACGGTGCGTTCGCAGATCGCTGCTGCTGAGGCTGGCGGCACCACGCAGGCCAAGGCCGCTCTCGAGGCTGCCGCTGTCGCGGCCGGTTCGGGTGCTGCCGCTGACGCGCTGCGTGAGCTTGCCGACTCGCTGACCACGTTCGACACCAGCACCGAGCCGCGCACCCTCGCCGGCAAGGTCTACCTGTCGGTCTCGGCGACGAACAACGAGCACGTCCCGGCGAACATCGTCATCACCACCGCCTACGGCACCAAGACGTTCACCAACGTCGCCCCCGGCAAGACGGTGTCCGTGTCGATGAACACCCGTCTCGCATCGGCTCCGGCCGGCGAGGCCACGGTCACCACGACGTGGACCATCGACGGTGAGACGGTGACCGAGACGAAGACCGCTCCGTTCGGCGCGTTCCCCGCAAGTTAACCCATCCCGATAGTCTCCCCGGGGTCGGGTGTCCGCATCCGACCCCGGGGAGCTCACCGCAAGCTCTACTCCCGGATCACCCGATCCACGACCCGAAGAACAGGAACATACCCATGAAGAAAATGACTGCCACCCGTGTGGGCGCGATGGCTTTCGGCACGCTGCTGCTGGCTTCGGCCGGTGCTGCTGTGGCCACCGCCGACGAGGTCGTCGACGACGGCTCGGTGAACATCAACGTCGAGGTCACCGACCGCTACCCCTCGGGCGTGCTCGCCATGAGCGTCGCCGCGAACGACACCTCGCTCACCGAGCAGGATTCGGGCGACCCGCTGGTCCGCTCGTTCACCGGCACCCTGCCCACCGTGACCGTCACCGACACCCGCGCCGTCGTTCCCACCACCCCCTGGTACGTGATGGGCACCGCCAGCGCGTTCACCTCCGGTGCGAACTCGATCGGTGCAGAGCACCTCGGCTGGTCGCCGCAGACCGCCCAGGACACCGACGGCGCCGTCTCCGTCGGCGGCGACGTCCCCGGCGTCCTGGACGAAGGCCCCGGCCTCGTCGACCAGGAACTGCTCTACGCCAACGTCGACCAGGAAGGCACCTACGACCAGGGAGCCTGGGACGCGACCGCCGACCTGACCCTCAAGGTCGCCGCATCGGCCGCCGCATCCGGCAGCTACACCTCGGTGATGACCCTGTCACTGTTCGAGTAAACCGCAGTACCCCTCGCGGGGGTGACGCACACCACGTGCGTCACCCCCGCTTCTCGTTGTCCCAGACGTCACGCACAATTCACCCTTCCCCCCAGCGACCTTGCACGCTAGTGTGATAGGCGCACCGGGGGGCGCAGTGGGATGCACTCCCGAGATAAGGTTTGGGGCCTTGTCGTGAGTGCACTGGGGCAGCGGAGCCCGATGGCATAGGCGCCGCGCAACACTGGGGAATTTTCGGCAATGGCATTTGGGGATGCCCTGCGCAGCGACCCCCGCCGTAGCGGTGGTGGCTCGTGAGCGCGATCGAACTGGGCGCAGGAACTCTTCGAGGACTCGACACGCTCGCCGGTTTCGGCACGCCTGTCGCCGCACCTCGCGCGGTGGACACCGCACCGACACTCACGCTCGTGCCGCGCGTCGAGCAGGCGCTCGAACGCCGCCGCGCCTGGGAACGGCAGTACGCCTTGCGGCTGCAGGTGACGGACGGGCTCGTGATCATCGGTTCGGTCGCAGCCACCACCGGTGTCACCTTCTTCGTCGACGGCGCGTCCGCAACGGGCGGGCTGATCGCCGTCCTCACCGTCGCGACCTGGATGCTCATGCTGACGGTCGTGCAGTCGCGCGCCACCTCTGTCATGGGGTCGGGGTCGACCGAGTACAAGCGGGTCGCGCATGCCTCCGCTCACACGTTCGGCCTGCTTGCGGCGCTGTTCCTGATCTTCCAGTGGCAACAGCTGCGGCCGGATCTCCTGTTCGCGCTGCCGGCCGGCACGGTCGCCCTGATCGCCGGCCGCTGGATGTTGCGCAAATGGCTCCACAACCAGCGGGCGTCGGGCGCCTTCACGAAGCGCGCGATCGTCGCGGGATCGAGTGACGACATCGAGTACGTCCTGCGCACGCTCGATGAGGCAGGGTCCGGCGGCTACACGATCATCGGAGTCGCGCCTTCCGACGGCCCCCGCGACCGGATCATCGCCCATGACCGCAGCTACGATGTCGTCGGCACGATGAACTCCGTCGCCTCTCACGCGCGCACGCACGGCGCCGACACGATCATCGTGGCGAATCGCCCCGATGATGACCCCGATTTCATCAAGCGGCTGAGCTGGGAGCTCGAGGGCACGGCATCCGAGCTCGTCCTGTCGAGTCGGATCGCGGATGTCGCGGGGCCCCGCATCTCGCTCGCACCGGTCGATGGACTCCCCCTCATCCACGTGAAGATCCCCGAGTTCGAAGGCGGTCATCACGCGCTGAAGCGCGTCGGTGACATCGTGTTCTCGCTCCTCGTGATGATCCCGATCTCTCTGCTGGTCATGCCTGTCGTGGCGATGCTCATCAAGCTCGACGACGGCGGACCCGTCTTCTTCCGCCAGACGCGGATCGGCCGCGACGGCCAGGAGTTCGGCATCCTCAAATTCCGCACGATGGGCAATGACGCCGAACAGCAGCGGGCCCAGCTCGAGTCACAGAACGAGGGCAGTGGCGTGCTGTTCAAGATCAAGAACGATCCGCGGGTGACGCGCATCGGCGCCTTCCTGAGGAAGTACTCCATCGATGAGCTGCCTCAGTTCTGGAATGTCCTGCGCGGCGATATGAGCGTCGTCGGCCCCCGCCCACCGCTTCCCAGCGAAGTGCGCAAGTACGCCGGCAAGGTCTATCGCCGTCTGTTCATCAAGCCCGGTATCACCGGTCTCTGGCAGATCAGCGGTCGCAGCGACCTCTCGTGGGAAGAGAGCGTGCGCCTCGACCTGCGCTATGTCGAGAACTGGTCGGTCATGAGCGACCTGATGATCATGTGGCGTACGGCCAAGGTCATGATCGCCCCCCGAGGGGCGTACTGACCCATCGACTCGGCCACGTGACGAGGTGACCCGACTCCTCGTCACGTGGCCTACCACGCCGTCAGCGCTCGAGTAGCGGTTCCAGCACCTGCTGGTATGCCGTGACCCGCTCCGCCCAGTCAGGCACGTCGGGCATCGCAGCCCGTGCCGGTTCGCTCACGAGAACCTCCGAGACCGCCTCGACGAAATCGCTGCCGCCGGCGACCGTCACAGCAGCCGTGTCGAGATCACGGAAGCCGGCGACGGGGGTGCTCACGACAGGGCGCCCGACCGCCAGGTACTCGTACAGCTTTATGGGATCGAGGCTGTCGGTGAAGTCGTTCACGACGTGCGGCACGATAAGCGCCGTCGCGTGTTGCAGATAGCCGGGAACGTCGGTCCACGCGCGAGGCCCGAGCAGCGTGATCGCGGGGTGATCCACCAGCCGATCGGCGCTCTCGGCGGCGAGCGCGACAGGTCCGACGAAGACGATCCGCCCCCCTACGGATGCCGCTTCATCGGCGGCGCGCAGGGCGAGTCCGACGTCCAGCCTGTCCTCATGGAGCGTGCCGAGATACAGCGCACTGCGCTCCGGCAGATCGGCGGGACGTTCACGGAGCCACCGGTACCGCTCCACGTCGACGGCGTTGGGAATGAGCACGACGTCGCGTCGCGGCGCGCGAGTGTCGCGCAGCCCCGTCGAGCACACGACGACGGCGTCCGTGCGCTGCATGAGGATCTCTTCGTTGGCCGCGATCCGTCGAAGTTCGCGCGACGGACGATCCGCGGCGAGCCAATCGTCGGTCATGTCGTAAAGGCTCGGCCAGTCCGTCCGAGCGACGAGGCCAGCCCACCCGGGATCATTCACCCACAGCACGGGTGCGTGCATCCCCAACGATGCCGCCACCCCTCGCACGCGACGTCGCAACAGTGCGTCGGCGGCCGGTCCCGCGAGGCGCGGCAAGAGCTTGTCCGGCTGCAGAAGGTGCAGCCGCCCCTCATATCCCGGCTCCGTACGAAGGCCTCGTCCGCGGTGGATCCGGCGTCCACTGACCGCGGAATGCAGCAGGTCGTTGGAGGGCTCGACGAACAGCACGCGCAGATCCTCGTCACCGCGGAGAAGACCGTCGATGAGGTACTGGTTCCGGCGCCACACGTCGTCCCAGGGCTCGAGCGACAGAACGACGAGATCGCGGCTCATTCGCCGACTCCGAGACGGTCATAAACGGCACGGATGCCACGCACCTGCGCATCGAGAGTGAAGCGCCCGCGCTGTGCCGCGCGGGCCGCCTCCCCCGCGCGAGCACGCAGGCCGTCATCGGCGATCAACGAGTCCATGACTCGTGCGGCATATGCCGTGTCGCCACTCGGGAAGAGAAGCTCTGGGGTCGCGACTCCGACGGTCTCGAGGTGTCCGCCGCCCGCGGAGGCGACGACCGGAGTACCGTGCGCCATCGCTTCGAGCACGAGTATTCCGAGCCCTTCGCGCCGGGTGGGAGCGATGACCATGCTCGCGCGCGCGAGCAGGTCGGGAACGTCAGGGCGATGGCCCAGGAACTCGACGCTGTCGCCCACGCCGCGCTCCTTCGCGCGTTTCTCCAGGTCAGCCCGCTCGGCGCCGTCGCCCGCGATCTTGAGCGTCCACCCGTCGAGCGGTCCGCGCGACTGCGCCCAGGCATCGATGACGTCGGCCGTGTGCTTCTCGGGTTCGAGGCGCTGCGCGGCCAGCACGAACGGTTCGCGGGGGCGTGCGGCATCCGTCGAGTCGACGCCGGAGTACACGACCTCGGCGGGCGGTTCGACGTTCTCGGCGACGAACTGCGAGATGGCGATCTGCGCGGCGAGCGACCTGCCGACGGGCCGGAACGCGGCCCGAGAGAGCGGGCTGCGTCCGCGCGGCCCCGCGAAATGTCGCGTGCTCACCTGGCGCACGCGACGAGCACGTGGCGCGCGTCGATAGAGCCAGCCCACGAGGTCGGCCTGGGACATGTGCGTGTGCAGCACGTCGGGCGCGGCGGTGGCGCGGAGCGTGCGCATCGCCTCGCGCATATCGTCGCCGGGCATCCATCGGACCCCCGTGCTCGCGAGGGCGGACGTCATCTGCCGCCGGTCGCCCCCGATGACCGTGACCTCGACGCCGTCACGGGTCAAACCGGTCGCGACGTTTGCGAGGTAGCGCTCCACACCGGCGAACCCATCGGAGCAGACCAGATGCGTCACTCGCATACGTTCGCCCTCCGCTTCGGCCGGTTGCAGTCTATGAGAGATGCCCCGGCGGAGCCGCTGGCTAGCATGGCCGTGTGCGTGTCGCGATGTCGTCATACCGCTTCAACAACGAAGGGGGCATCGAGCGCGCGTCATACGAGGTGGCCCGTCGACTCTCATCGTCGATCGACATGACGCTGGTGGCTACCGGGGTCGACCCGGTTCCCGGTCCCGAACTCGCCTGGGAGCGGGTCCCGGAACCGCGGGGGCCCGGTTTCCTCGTTCCCCTGACATACTCCTCGGCTGCGACACGGCACCTCGAGCACAAGCACTTCGATCTGCTCCACAACCAGGGCGGGTGCGCGCTGCGCACTCAGGACGTCATCACTGCGCACAGCTGTCATCGGGCGTGGTGGGAGATGAAGTTCCGCAACGGCGAGGCGGTCCGCGCGATCGCGAACCCTCTGCATCACGCCGTGCTGCATGTCGAGAAGGCGAACTACCGCCCCGGTGCATTCCGGCGCGTCATCGCGGTCTCTCATGGCGTGGGCCGTGAGGTGACCGAGCACTACGGCGTTCCTCCTGAGCTCATCTCCGTGATCCCCAATGCCGTGGACACCGCCAGATTCCAGCCTCAGGACGCCGCGGAGCGACGCCAGGCAGTCCGCAACCGTCACGGTTTCGCCGACGACGATGTCGTGCTGCTCTGGGTGGGCAAGGAATTCCGACGAAAAGGACTCGCCCCTCTCATCGACGCGCTGCCGCATCTGCCGCCGACCGCCCGCGCGCTCGTCGTCGGAGGAGATGACGAGACCTCGTACCGAGCGCGAGCGGCGGCGCTCGGCGTCGGCGACCGGATCGTCTTCGCCGGCCATTCGAGCACCGTGGAGGACTACTTCCAGGCCGCCGATGTCTTCGTGCTGCCGACCCTCTACGAAGCGTTCGCGCTGGTCACGCTCGAAGCCGCCAGCGCCGGCCTGCCGCTGGCGACGACCCGGGTCAACGGCACCGAGGAGTTCGTCGTCGACGGCGAGAACGGCGTCTTCATCGAGCGCGACGGCCGGCAGATCGCGCGTGCGCTCGAGCCCCTCGTGACGGATGCCGCCGTGCGTCGTTCGATGGGCGCGCGCGCACAGCGCGACGTGTCCGCGTACACCTGGGATGCCGTGGCGAAGAGCACGCTCGATGTCTATCGGCAGGTGCTCGACGAGAAGCGCGCGAGTCCCCTGCCGGATCAGCGCTGAAGCTCGGTGCGGTACCGCACCGGCCCGCGCACGAAGATGCGGCGGCGGCGCCGTGCGTCGTCACCGCGTGCGCCGCGCAGCACCACCCCGCGGATGGTCGCACCGACGATCATCGCGACACGGAACGACTGCCATCCGAAAGCGCCGAAGTGCTTGCGCTGGTACTCCTCGGTGCTGGCGAAGAACAGCGCCTCGCGCACGCTGCCGTCACCTCCGGTGCCTGCCCCGATGTGAGTGGCCTCGACGGATGCCACGGCGATACGCCAACCGGCATCCGTCGCCCGCTTCTGCCAGTCGACCTCTTCTGCGTAGAGGAAGAACCGCTCGTCGAAGTGGCCGATCTCTGCGATCGCTTCGGCGCGCAGCAGCAGCACCGACCCGATCGCGAACCCTTTCGCCCTGTCGAGCCGCCCGAGCCCCACGGCGTCGAGCCAGGCACGGAAAGGACGCGGGAACGGCCACCACACCCGCACGGGTGAGCCTGAGCCGGGCTCGGTCTGGGTGGCACCGACGGTCGCGATGCGTCCCGAACCGTGCAGCACGCGGTGCAGCTCGCCGACGGCGTCCGGCGCGATGCGCGCGTCGGGGTTGAGAAGGAGCACGTCAGCCCCCTCGGCGCCGCGATCGGCGAGCGAGCGAAGCGCCACGTTGACGCCGGCGCCGAAGCCGAGATTGCGGCCCGGGTCGATGTAGTGCGCGCCGCGCCGCTCTGCCATCGCGCGGGTCTCAGCAGACGAGGAGTTGTCGACGATCGTCACGGGAAAACCGTCACCCAGGTGCGCGAGCGCCCCGTCGAGCAGCTCGGGATCCCCGTACGCGATCGCGACGACCTCGACGGGACGATCGCGACCGGTGTCGTTGGCCGGCGCGACCTCGCGATACAGAGCGAGCTGCTGCTCGGCGACGCGCTCCCAGGTGAAGTTCTGAGCGTGCTCGAGACCGCGCGCACGCAGGCCGCGCCACGTGCCGGGCTCGAGCGCCTGGTCGATGCCGTCGCGCAGCGCGTGGGCATCGCCCGGTTCGACGAGGATGCCGGCCTCGCCGACGACGTCGGGGATGGCACCCGAGCGGCTCGCCACGACCGGGACACCGGATGCCATCGCCTCGACGGCCACCCTGCAGAACTGCTCCAGCCAACCGGGCCAGGGCACCGACGGCACGGCGACCACATCCAGGCGGCGATAGCGTTCGGCGAGCTCGGCGCCCTGCGCGAAGCCGAGGAAGAGGACCCGGTCGGACACGCCCAGTTCGGCGGCGAGCGCGGCGAGTTCCTGCTCCTGCGGCCCCTCGCCCGTGATCTCGATGCGCCAGTCGGGTCTGGATGCTGCCGCGCGCAGCAGCGTCGCGACGCCCTTGTGCGGCTCGAGCCGGCCCACGTATCCGATCACCGGCGTCGGCGCGGCAGCCGTCTTGTCCGCGGCCGCGAACACCGCGGTATCCACGCCCAGCGGAATGAGCGAGACGGGACCGCGCAGACCCTTTCGCACGAGGATCTCGCCCGCCTCGCGGTTGCAGACATAGGCGCCCGCGGCATGGCGCAGGGCGTAGCGCTCGAGCCAACGGAACGGGATCGGGTAGGTCTTGTCGATGTTCTGCGCGGAGTAGAGCACGTACGGCGCGCGGCTGCGACGCAGGCGACGCAGCAGAAGCATCTCGGCGGTCGCAAGTGAGAACGGCTCTTCGTGCAGGTCGATGACGTCGGGCCGGCGCTTCAGGGCACGCCAGATCGGCCGCGGGTCGTACAGGAACGCGTTCGGATGGGTGCCGACCGTGGCTGCGCCCCGCACGAATCGGTCGGCGCCGGGCTGGAGCGATACGCGGCGCCCGCCTTCGTTCCACCGCTTCGCGGAGATCAGGAGCAGGTCGACCCCGCGGGCCCGCAGCCGGCGCTCGCGTTCACGCCAGGCCGTGACCACCGCATGATGTGCGACTCGCAGAACTCTCACTGGCCGTTCCTTCCCGGCACGAGCCTAGCGACGAGGTCAGCCACGGATCCCGCGGACTCGACGCCAGGCGCCGTCCACGAGGCCGCCCGGTGCGACGCGCAGAGCCCAGGCCAGCTCACCGATCGCCCTCGCCGGCTTGCGTTCACGCAGCGCCGCCTTCGCGGCGCGCGACGCCGACCACCACGCGAATCGCGCATTCTTGCGGATGCTCTCATCGAATGCCGCGATGAGCTCGGCGTCACCATCACCGGCGGCGCGCTCGCGGTGACGACTCAGCACCGTCGCGATGCCGCGCACGAGGTCGCGGTGCCGACGCGTCGTGTTGTGCTCGTGAGCGCGGTAGTCGACGAGCGTCCGAGGCTCGAACACGACAGGCCCGAGCGCAGACAGCCGGATGAGCAGATCCAGGTCCTCGGCGAACTGCAGGCCGAGGTCGAAACCACCCACCGCGTCGAAGGCCGAACGCCGGATGACGAGATTCGGCAGAATGATGCCGGTGCGACGTCGCGCGATGTCGGACGGACCGTCGACAGGCACCTGATCCGCGTCGAGCAGCACCTCGCCGTCTTCCCCGATCGTGCGCATCCCGCAGTATGCCGCCACGGCATCACCGTGTTCCTCGAGCAACGCGACGTGCGCCGCGAGCCGATCAGGGTGCCATCTGTCGTCGTCGTCGAGGAAGGCCAAGTACGTGCCTGTCGATACCTGCGCGCCGCTGTTGCGAGCGGTGCTCACGCCGGACGACTCCTGCCGCATGAGTTCCACCTCTGGCAGCACGGATACGGCGGCGGCGACCTCTTTCGGGTCCGGTGATCCGTCGTCGACGACGATGACCTCGACGTGCGGGTGCGTCTGGGCACGCACGGAGTCCAGCGCTTCCGCGAGGAACGGGCTGGTGCGGTTGGTGGCGATGATGACGCTCACCAGGTCGGCACGCGGGGTCATTCCGCGATGCTATCGGCGAGCGCGCACGCCACCGACGTGGGCGTAAAGCTGCGCGTACTGGAGTGCGATGCGTCGCCAGCTGTACTCCTTCGCCCGCGCTCGGCCGGCGGAGGCCACCGTCGCCGCGTTCTCGGGGTCATCCACGATTCGTCGAAGCGCGGCGGCGAGCGCAGGCGTGTCGAATGGGTCCACGATCCATCCGTCCCGCCCGTCTCGGACGAACTCGGGCGGCCCGCCATGGGATGTCGCTATCACGGGGATGCCGGCCCGCCATCCTTCGAGCACGACGATGCCGAAAGACTCCGCGCGACTCGGCACGCCGAGCGCGAGCGCCCCGCGGGTCACCGTCACGACTTGGCCGCGGGAGAGCCGCCCGCAGAAATGGGTCCGCTCGCGGACTCCCAGACGCTCGGCGAGTGATTCGAGTTCCGTTCGCGCCGGTCCGTCGCCGCCGATCACAAGGTGCACGTCCGGCGGAAGCTCGGCCGCCGCGAAGGCGTCGAGGAGCAGGTCGAAACCCTTCGTCCTGACCAGTCGTCCATAGGCGAGCACGTAGCGCTCGGGCAGGCCAGCGGGCGGATCGGCCGCCGGTTCGTCGAGGTTCACACCGTTGGCGACGATGACGCCGCCGCCGGCGCGCAAGCCGAACCGGGATTCGAGGTCGGTGAGCGTCGAGCGCGAGGGCGCGGTCACGACTGCTGCACGGGAGAGCGCTTCGCGCAGTGCGCGACGCAGCAGTGCCGAACCGCCGAACACGTCGTCGGCGTCACCGAGAGTCTCGCCATGACTCGTCACGACCAGACGCCGGCGGGTCATCCGGGCGATCGCCGATGCCCAGACTCCGTTCGGCCCGAAGCAGTGCACGTGCAGGACCGCGGGGCGGTCGTGCCGCACAGCGGCGAACCATCTGCCCAGCGCACGGGGCGCACGCCATGCGAAAGACGCGAGCGCGCGAAGCGAGCGTGCGGGCAGCGGGCACGGCAGCACGCGAATCGGGATGCCGTCGACATCGGCGGGCACGTCATCCCGCTGATCGACCGTCCAAATCGCGACGTCGACGCCCTGACGGCGCAGCTCTCGGGCGACGTGCAGGACGTGTTCCTCCACGCCCCCCACACGGGGCAGGAAGGAACTCGCCACCAGCACGACCTCGGCCACGGCACCTTCTCCCACTACGCTCGCTTCGATACCCTGGCGCCCTGCGCCGCACCGATTCGGAGGTCACGCGCCATTCGCGTCACATTCGCCACGATAGCCACCGCTGCCCCGATGGGTCAGCAGGTGTACGAAGAGGAGATCATCCGTCGTGCACCACGCGCGCTCGGGTCGGGTTCGTCGGTGAGCCGCGAGATCGTCCGTTCGATGCGCTCCGAACTGCCGGGAACCACGCGCCTGCCGACGTGGGTGCTCTCGCGGGCGCCCCGACCGGTGCGACGCGCCATCGGCGCCACCATGTACCGCGGCGCCGACATCGTTCACCGGATGGGGTTCGGAATGCCCCCCGCCCGCGTACCCGAGATCATCACGATCCACGACACCGTCGCCTGGCGCTTCGACGACGAGTCCTTACCCGAACCGTTCGCGGCCGACGAATTGCGCCGCGCGGCCGCGGTCATCGCCCCGTCGCAGTTCGCGGCCGACGACGTTGCCGAGTACCTGGGCATCGATCGCGTGGAAGCGATTCACAACGGTGTCGATCAGCGCTTCTTCGATGCTGAGGCTCTCGATTCGCGTGCGCTGTCGAACCTGGGGATCACCGGCTCTTATGTTCTTCACGCCGGTGGCGCGTCGAAACGGAAGAACCTCGACGCGCTCGCGGAGGCTTGGGCTGACGTCGCTTCCGCACGCCCCGATCTGACTCTCGTGCTGTCCGGGCCGGAGCATCCACGACGCACGCGACTGTTCGCACAGCTGCCGCGCACACGCCTCCTGGGCCGCGTGCGCGGTGATCTCATCCCAGGACTCCTCGCCGGAGCATCCGCCGTCGTCGTGCCCTCGCTCTACGAGGGCTTCGGACTCCCCGCGCTCGAAGCGATGGCCGTCGGCGTCCCGGTGGTCGCGGCTCGCACGAGCTCGCTCGTCGAGGTCGTGGGCGATGCGGGTGTGCTCGTCGAGCCGTCTGGCGCGGCGATCGCGGAAGGCCTCGTGTACGCGGCGTCCGACGAATCATCGGTGGGTGCGCTCGCCGAGCGGGGACGGCTGCGCGCGCAGGGATTCACCTGGGAGCGCAGCGCCGCACACCATGCCGAGGTATGGCGGCGGGTCGCGAAATTATAGGCTCCGACGAGCCGATGTCGCCGACGCGACACGATGAGAGCCCTCTAACCATGTAGATTCTCCCTGTGCAGACTGTGGGGGATGCCGCGATCAAGGTCGACCGGCTGGGTAAGACGTACCGTCTGGGCGCCTTCGGCGAGAGACCGACGACGGCCGCGCAAGCGGCGATCCAGTGGGTGCGCTCGACCGGACGCGCGAAGTTCACGCTTTTCGATGCGCTCGACGACGTGTCATTCGACGTGCCGCAAGGCGAGGCGCTCGGCATCGTCGGACGAAATGGTGCGGGAAAGTCGACACTGCTGAAGCTGCTCACCCGGGTGACGGCACCCTCTCGCGGGCGCATCGAGTTGAACGGTCGCGTCGGGTCGCTCCTCGAGGTCGGCACCGGGTTCCACCCCGAGCTGACCGGCAAGGAGAACATCTACCTCAACGGCGCCATTCTCGGCATGACCCGCAAAGAGATCCAGAAGCGCTATGACGAGATCGTCGAGTTCTCGGGCATCGAGAAGTTCCTCGCGACGCCGGTGAAGCGATACTCCTCCGGCATGTACGTGCGCCTGGCGTTCTCGGTCGCGGCGCACCTCGACACCGAGATCCTTGTGATCGATGAAGTGCTCGCCGTGGGTGACGCGGAGTTCCAGCGGCGGTCGATCCAGAAGATGCGCGAGGCGGCGTCGGGCGGCCGAACCGTTCTCTACGTGAGCCACCAGCTGCAGACCGTCCAAGCACTGTGCAGTTCGGCGATGCTGCTGGACCGCGGCAAGCTCGCGTACTCGGGCAGCGTTGAGGGCACACTGCAGGCGTATCGCGACAGCTTCGAGAGCTTCGCGCTCGCGCAGAGCGATGCGACCAAGCGGCCGGGCAATGGGCGACTCCGCCTGGAACGCGTCTCGATGGAAGATGAGTTCGTCAAGTCCGGCGAGGACATCGTCATCGACTTCACTGCTCCGCCAGGCAAGAAGCTCATCGGGTCGTACTTCGTGTCGGCTCACATCAACAACGACCAGGGGTCCGTCATCGCCCAGTGCGACTCCCGGCTCGTCGGCGCCTGGTTCGATCCCGCAGAGCCCCAGTCCGGCCGGCTCATCATTCGCGACCTCTGGCTCAAGCCCGGACAGTACACGGTCGATCTCTACGCCTGCCAAGCCGGCATTCTCGATGCCTGGGAGGGCGCGTGGCGCTTCGAAGTGCTGCCCGACCTGCCGTACCCCGAGTTCACCGAATCCTCCAGCACCGAGAAGGGGCTCGTGTTCGTGAACTTCGAGTACGAGGGGGTCTGACATGGAACCTGATGTGCAGCGCACCGTCATCACACCTCCCGGGCGACTGAATCTTCCGCCGTGGCGCGAGATCTGGCGCGCACGCGAAGTAGCGGTCCGGCTCGCGCAGCGAGACATCATCGTCCGCTACCGCCAGACGATCTTCGGTGTCACGTGGGTGATCCTCCAGCCGCTCGTCACCGCCGGCATCTTCACGATCGTGTTCGGCGTCATCGCAGGACTCTCGACCGACGGCATCCCGACCTTCGTCTTCACCCTCGCCGCAATGCTCGCGTGGAATCTCTTCAACGGTGTGCTGGGTCGCGCCTCATCGTCGATGGTCGCCAACCAATCACTCGTGCAGAAGGTCTTCTTTCCGCGCATGCTCGTGCCGATCTCGAGCCTGGCGTCGATCGTCGTCGACTTCCTCGTCGGTTTCGTTCTGCTGGTCGTGCTGCTGTTCATCTTCGGCATCAACCCCGGTTGGGCGATCCTCTTGCTGCCGGTATGGGTCATGCTGATCCTGCTGCTCGGGCTCGGGTTCGGTCTCGCGGCTGCGGCGTATCTCGTCAAGTACCGCGACGTGGGGTACGTGCTGCCGTGGTTCCTGCAGGTGCTCATGTACGCCAGTCCGCTCGCCTACTCGCTGTCGGCCGTGCCGGACAGCATCCGATGGCTGTTCCAGATCAACCCGGTCACGTGGTTCCTGGAGGCATTTCGCTGGTCGGCACTGGGCACCCCCGCGCCTCCCCTCTGGCAGATCCTCGCAATCGTCATCGGAGCGCCCCTCGTGTTCTTCCTCGGCACGCTCGTCTTCCAGAAGAACGAGCGCGAGTTCGCGGACTACATCTGACATGCGCGTCACCGCGTACGCCCTCATGGCCGACCCGGCGTTCCTCGCCGAGAGCCTGAAGGCGTACTACGCGCACGTGGACCGCATCGTGCTGTCCTACGACCAGGACGCGAAGTCGTGGACCGGCACCAACCTGCCCGTCGAAGAATGTCTCGCCATCGTCGACGCGCTCGACGTCGAGGGCAAATGCGTCCGCGCACCGGGCAGCTTCGCAAGGCTCGATGAGCATCCCCTCGATAACGACACCTTCCAGCGTCAGACGGCATTGGACGTCGCATCCGACGGGGCGGACTGGGTGCTGCAACTCGACACCGACGAAGTGATGCTCGACGCACCGCGATTCTTCGGCTCCCTCCTGCGCGCTGAGGCGAGGGGAGCATCCGCGCTGTACTACCCGTCGCGTTGGCTGTATGCACACGTCGGCGGTAACCGCTACCTGGAAGCCAGCACGCGCTTCCTGCGTCCTGCCGCGTCGTATCCCGGCCCCCTCGCGGTGCGGGCGGGAACCACGCTCGTGCACGCCCGCCAAGCGGACGTCGCCCTTCACCGAGTCGACCTGCGTGCGTGGAACACGGATCCCGCGCACCACCACGAGACGATCGTGCACGAGGTCGTCTCACCGCAGTCCGCGGTGCTGCACTACTCGTGGGTGCGGGACCACGACACCATCCGCCGCAAGTTCGGCTGGTCGGGGCACGCCGCCGACTACACCAAACCGGCCGTATACGCCCGCTGGGCGAAGCGACAGCGTCACCCGTGGCGGACATCGCTCAGTTCGCCCCTACGGCGGCGAGACTGGTTCCGTGTCGTCCGTGTCGGTCCGCCGGAGTCGTGACGTGACAGCTTCAGTGAGTGTTGTGATCGTCACGGCGGACAGACCCGAACACCTTCGAACCTGTCTTCAGCACATCGAAAAGCTCGTGCCCGCGCCGCTCGAGGCCGTTGTGGTCGACGATTCATCAGATGATCGGATGAGCAGATCTTTATCGGATGAGTTTCCGGACGTACGGTTCGTGCGGCACAAGTCAGACTCCGGCCCCACCCCGGAACCTCGCCACACCGGCTACGCCGCGACGTCGGGCGACATCGTCGCCTTCATCGGCGATGACGCCCACGTCGACGAACGGTGGCTCGGCGAGTTGACCGTGCCGTACGCCGATCCACGAGTCGTCGCGGTGTGCGGCCGCGTCCTACATGGCATCGAAGGCGAGGCGATCAAGGGTCGCGGCGAAATCGGCCGACTTCTACCCGACGGTCGACTCACCGACAACTTCGCCGCAGATCCCGGAAGACAGATCGACGTCGATCACCAGGGCGCGGCGAACATGTCTTTCCGCCGCACTGCGCTGGATGCTATCGGCGGCATCCGCGGAGGATACCCCGGAACGGGCCACGCCGCGGAATCCGACATCTCGCTGCGGCTGGGCCTGACAGGCGGCAAGCTCGTGCTGCAACCCACAGCCATCGTGACGCAGACTGCTACGCGCGACATGCTCAGGAGGAAGCGGCTCGATCGGCGTCACATCTACTATGCGCGACGCAACCACGTCGTACTGCTCGTGCGCCTGTTCGGATGGCGCGATCCGCTCCTGACGCGATACATCTGGTCAGCGCTGCGCGATCAGCCCCGCCACTTCTCCCGGCTGAGGAGTGAGCTGCGCGCACGCACCCGCCAAGACACACGACTGTCGCCGCTGCAACGACTGCGTGTCTTCGCTGGGCCGACTCTGATCCTCACTGAGGCACGAGGGCTGATCAGCGGGGTATTCGCCGCTCTTGGCGCCCGTCGAGATGACCGACGGGCTCATCATGGCAGGTGAGCCGGATCGCCCGATGATGAGCATCATCATCCCCGCGTACAACGCGGCCGAGACGCTGGGGCGTCAGCTCGAGGCACTCGCCCGTCAAGCAAGCGCGCCACGTGAGATCCTCGTCTGCGACAACGGCTCGACCGACAGGACCGTCGACGTCGTCAGGACGATGGCGGAACGGTACCCCGAGATCCGTCTCGTGGATGCTTCCTCGAGGCGCGGGCCTGGCGCCGCGCGCAACATCGGGGTTTCAGAGAGCGGAGGGGAGTGGATCGCTTTCTGTGACGCAGACGATATCGTCGCGGACGGATGGTGCCGGGCAGCACGACACGCGCTGTCACAGCACTCGTTCGCGGCTGGACGGCTCGACATCGAGCACCTCCGAGGCAAAGGCGCGTTCTCAGTCTCGTGGTCACCGCAGCTTGACGGCCTTTCAGCGTTGTCCTACCTTCCCGGCTTCGTATCCGCGGGCAGCAACAACATGGCCATGCACCGCGCCGTCTTCGACTCCATCGGCGGATTCGATGAGTCCGAGTTCACCGCAGAAGACGACGACTTCTGCATCCGTGCGCAGCTGGCCGGATATCACTTGACGTTTGCTCCGGACATGCTGCTATACGTCCAGCAGCGTGTCGGGCTCCGCGCCGTCTACAGACAGGCTCGCACCTACGGGCGAGGCGCCCGCAGGATGACACACAAGTACGCATTGCTGGCAGCCTCGACGACCGGCCTCGACCAGCACCCGTTCGAGGACGGAGCCCCGCCTGAAGAATCCCCCGGGTCAGCCAAGCTCGGGCGTCTCGTCCGCGCAGCCGGGAGTCCGGCAAGGTGGGCGAATCTGGTTTGGCGCATCGGTTGGTCGTCTGGATGGCGACGCGCCACGGTGGAGGACCTGCATCAGGTTGGCGACGGCACCCCCGGCGCATAGCCGGCCGGTGTGACAGCCCTCACGTCTTCCCCTGACCGCGGGCTGATCGAGCGTTGAGCAAGCTCAGCGCGGACTGCCGCATCCCCCGGCGCCATCCCCGGAGCGCATCGCGCGCATACCTGAGCAGTGCTCGCGGTGGGGCCCCTGGTGCCCAGAGGCTCTGGCGAATCCGGTAGACGGACCGATGGCGGTGCTGTGCGAAGGCACCGCCACTGATCAGCACCGCGGGGGGCATTCCGGAGTGCGGAAGCCAGCGCACGCCGTAGGACGAGTCGCCGACAGGGACGTCGGGATAGCGTCGAGGGTCCGGAGACGAGAACTCCGGGCCGTCGACCAGCGTCCGCCGGGCTTCGGCTTCCCCGGTCGTGGCGTAGGCGAACTCCAAATCGACCAGGAGTAGGCGACCATCCTCATCGATGATGAAGTTATCGGGCTTCGCGTCGACCAGATCGAAGCCGGCGGCGTGCAGCTGATCGAGTACCGCCACCATGCGTCGGAGGATCGGCAGAGGGAGCAGACGGCGTCGACGGGTCAGCACGTTGCGGTAGTACGGCATCTCGAACCAGTCTTCGCCGCGGTCGAGCACCTCCGGAGCGATATCACTGGTGGCCAGCGCGTCGAGGGCAGCGAGTTCTCGCTCGAGATGCCGTCGGGCGCCCGGCACGAACGTTTTCCGCACGACAATTCCTGCATCGGTAGCTCGCACGTCGACACGAGCGCGTCGCCCGCGGCTGAGCGTTCTCGTCGTTCCGTGCGGAACGCCCTGCGCCGCGCGGCCGGCTGCGACGATCTCTCGGACCCGCGCGACGGATTCCGGAGCAGCGAGTTCGAGATAGTGCCAGGCTTCGGTCTCGTCGTCCGCAGAGTGCATCCCGTTGAATGCGCGGGACTCTCCGAGCGTCGCATCGACGAGGTCACGGACGGTCACCTTCGCCGCGAGGATGTCGGCGTTGGTGAGATGCGGATAGCGTGATTTCAGCGCGGGATCCACCGATTCAGGAGCGAAGTGGAGCGCTGCGATGACCAGGGAGGGACCCCCTCCGCTGGCCGGATACGGCCCACGCCCCCAGTTACCTCCGCGGATGTGAGCTGCGGCACGGCCGCGGGCAGCAGCATCCAGGCGATGCGTGAAAACAATCTGAAAACCCAGATGCTCCAGGATCCCGCGTACGTCATCAAGCGAGACGACTTCTTCCAGGCGCTCACGAATGACGAAGACCGCAAGCTCCCCCTCCACGCCAGACGCGTCCTTCCGGACGTCAATGCGGCGAGCAGCCCAATCGTTCGAGCTCGACAGCCGGCGAAGGGCATCAAGCGGCGGCCGCCACTTCTGCTGCCCGAGGTAGTCGTCGAGGCCCTCCATATCGAGAGGAATGTGTGACCCAGCACTCTCTGCAGCCTCCGTGAGTGCGGCCGCGTAGTCATGCTCGGCCGGCTCCTCGAGGGGGCTATGTGGCAGAGACGATGCGAGGCCGGCAGAAAACCCCTTGTGGTAGAGCACGTGGTACGCGAGCGAGTGCAGGTGATCGGCGGGAGCCGGCACGCGCATACCGCTCGCATGAATCACAGAGCGATCCAGAATCGTCTTCGCGAGCGAAGGAACATAGTAGGCAGCGCCGCGGAAGTCATAGCCGTCAAGACCGGTTTCGCTGTAAAGGTCGATCGGGATCGTGCCCGGCTCGGCGCCGACGATTTCACGAAAGGTCTCGGCGTGTTCGTCGCGCACCAAGATGTCGAGGTCCTCGCCGGGGGCCATCTGCGGCAGCTGCGTGAACCAGCGCAGCACGACATACTCCAAACCCGCGTCTTCGAGCCGTCGCGCGAGCCCCGTAACGCCCCACACTGGTGAGAAATAGACGCGTGGTCGCAACGGTGGTTCGTGGTGCAGCCGAAAGACATCGAACGCGTGTGCGGAATCTGTCCAGCTGTCGACCGCAGAGATCCGGCCCCGCCTGCGGGCGATCCCGAGGGCGAGGCGGGTCGCCGCACTGCGCCGGCCTTTACCGCGCTCGACCGCAATCCAGCGGAAGGGCGCCAGTTCACTGAACCCCGCGACGGAAAGCGGCCGATCAGCGCGCACCACGAGCACGTCCGCCGAACTCTGGGAGACCCTGAACAAAGGGTCGAGCTTGTGGAATCTCTCCGCGAGCGGTCCCGCGTGGCTGCGGACGCCGTCCAGCGCTTCAGCGGACACGAGACCGAGATACTTCGCCCCGATGCTCTCGGTGAGCAACACCCCGAGATACGCATCACGTGCGCCGACATCGAGCACCCGGGCACCGTGCGGAACCCCGGACGCCATAATCACGCAACTGACATTACCGGCCTGCTCGCGCTCGCAGCCTGGCACAGCCTGGCCGGCGGGTATATGGTGTGCACCATCGACGTCCTGGGGCCGTCGATGACCTGCTGGTCTCCTCTCCGTGAGGAAGGACTGCGCGATGTCACCGAAAGAGCGGGCAACGCGAGACGACGACGACGGCAGAGCCAGACCACTGTTCGGGCTGGGGGCCACGTTGGGGATCGCCGTTGTGCTCGCGGCGCCGTTCGCCATCCTGACCCTCACTGGAGAAGAGCCGTATCCGGCGGTCATCTTCCCCGGCGGAGGACAGATCCAAACGCATGTCGTGGACGGGGTAGCTGCTTTCCAGTCAGACACTCTCGTCGCCTACACTCCGGCAGGAGTCGAACGCGTCGTCGACCGAGCCCTGCTTCTCGATCCGATCCCACCGTCTCAACTCAGCGGTCTCATCGCGTCGAGGTTCGGTCAAGATCGGTCTTCGACGCGATCCGTCGTCGTCCGCGGAATCGACCTCGTCTTCGAGGTTCCGCGCGCGGTGCCCACGCTCGAAGAGACAACACGCGCCCGTGAGTGGCTGGCGGGTCAGTTGCGCTCAATGGGCCTGAGCGAGGAAACCCTCATCGTTCGCAAGGAGCGGGTGACGATCGATCACAGAACCGGACGAGAACTGGATCGAGAGGTCCTCGAGGAGGTGAACCTCATTGGTTGATCGCGCGCTGCTATGGGCGTGGGGCCGAATCGCGGCTTCGACCCGGGTTGCCCCAGGATCGTTGGGGGTCTTCCGTTGGGTCTTCGGGCTCTACCTCTTGCTCTTCGACGCCC
The DNA here is from genome assembly GCF_053644835.1 of Microbacterium sp. NPDC055357. Lineage (NCBI taxonomy): Bacteria > Bacillati > Actinomycetota > Actinomycetes > Micrococcales > Microbacteriaceae > Microbacterium > Microbacterium sp. NPDC055357. Next base: position 67,252 of record NZ_JBSHLZ010000009.1, read on the forward strand.
GCTGGTTCTCGTGGCTGGACCAGACTCCGGATGCGTTCTTTACGCCTCCGCTTCTGAGCCTGTCCAGCATGGCCGGCGGGTTCCCGCCGTCCCCGTTCTTCACGATCGTCGATCTCGTCGGGCTCGCGGCAATCTGCGCCATGACATGCGGGTGGGCCACCCGTATCTCGACGTCCGTCGCGCTCGTGACCTACATCGTGAGTACGACGTTCGCCTATTCGCAAGGCAAGATCTCTCACCAAATCGCGATTGCACTCGTGCTCGTGTGCATGCTGATCGCAGACTGGGGCAAGGCGGCTCCGCGACGGATAGCACAGGGCCTCTCGCTCCTCGGTGTTGCCCTGTGCTTCGGGTTCCTGGTCGCAGGGGTCGAGAAGAGCCGATATTGGCTCACACCTGATCTGGGCGTGAGCGGCTTCCTGAGCTGGTACTACCCGCGAATGGACTTGCAGGAACCCCAATTGCTCGCCGGCCTCGTTCCGGGCGTTCTGCTGCTGGCGTTCAAAGCAGCGGATGTGATCGCGGTGCTGTTCGAGGTCAGCGGCTTCATCTGGTTGCTGTGGGGGCGTGTTCCCTGGCGTCTATGGCTGCTTGCCGCGGCGAGCTTCCATCTTGTCAATGCGCTGGTGCTCAACATCACGTTCTCAACGCAGATCGTGGCTTACGCGGCGTTCTTCAGTTTGGCCACGCTGCCATGGCCCGCGAGGGGCGAAAGAGCCTACTCTGCCGCGCGCATCACTGCCGTCGCGATCGCCGTGTTCGCCACCGTGTGGCATGGCGTGACGCGAATCGCCGGCGGCGGGTCCTTCTTCATCTTCGGCGGTTCGTTGGCGTACACGGGAGATTACGACCTCATCGTCTGCATCGTCGTCGGCAGCGCCGTTGTCGCACTCGGTGCACGCGATGTCTTCCGGGAAATCCGGCGACCCTCCCCCCGAGAAGCAAGTGTGAAGAGCGTCGGGTCGATCTCCTCGGGGTGACGGTCAGCCCCAGAGTCGCCGCAGTGTCTGCAACGTCTGATTGCCCGGGTCTCGACGCGCATCGTGCGCGTAGAAACTCATCGCGTGGAGCATTCGCCAGAGGATGACATCCTCCCGACTCATCGAGCCGAGCAGTTCGCCGGCCCTCTCGGCGAGCGGCCCCTCGATGTCGTTCTTCATGAACGCGATGGCCGCTTCGCTGAGGCTGGCACCCGCACGCCGACGGTGAAGGTCCAACGTGGCGTACACAGCGTCGAGGAAACGCGGGTTACGGTCTTCGCCGCGTGGCCAATCGATGAGCTTGATCCCTCCCCCGCGCAACCGGAGCACGTTCTCACGGTGCAGATCGCCGTGGGATGGCCCGATCAGCACCGGCAGCGTCCCCTGTCCGAGTAAGCGGGACCGAAGGTTCTCGAGGTCGTCGTCTTCGAAGTTCGCGGGCTCGCGGGGTGATTGCAGGCGCCGGTAGAGGTCGGTCGATGACATCTGACCGGTCTCGCCGGACTCAAGGGCGTCCAGGACCGTGAGCACGTCTCGCTCGTACTCCCCCAAGCTCGTCGGCACGGCGTCGTACCGCGCATACCGGCACACCGTGAGCCTGCCCTGCTCCACCAGTTCTACGTTCTCCGGGGCATAGTGCCCCCACGGCCCGGCGAATGCTGCGCGGGTGCGTTGGACTTCTTGCTCGGCTCTGCGCTCTTCAACGGCGGAGAGCGGCACCTTGAGGAAGACACTCTCCGCGTCGATGACCACGCGTGGATGTGTGCGCGCCATGATCGTCGCGCGGTTGGATGACAGCTCCTCCGCGCGCGTCACCGACGTGGTCGCCGCGCGATGGGCTCGCGCGATGACCAGGTAGTCGGGCGCCATCCACTTTCCCAGACCTGCCCGGGCGAGAAATCTACCGAGCCGTTGTCGAGTGCTGTTCGTCGCGGTGTCCCGCCCACGACGCAGCGATTCGGCGTGCACGATCACCTCGAGGTGATCGAGCGACGGCAGCGGGATGAGCAGTCGGGACACGGACAGGCCCGTGCCGCGGAGCGTCGCGCCCCACGGTCGCACGGGATCTGAGAACAACGACACTCCCGCACCCGGGAGCGAGCGCCGACCGCGCATCCGCGCACGGAGGGGGTTGGAAGCCGCCACAACCACGACTCCGTCGGGTGTGAGGTTCTCCCGCACGTGTGACAGTAGTCGTCGCGTGTTCGACCGTTCGACCCCCGCTGGTCCGAACTGGCGCACATCGACGAACGCCACCGCGAATCGTCTGCCCTGCAGGAGACGGCTCTCGTCCGGTCCGACGGTGGTGACAGACGCCCCGAGATGGGTCAGTGCATCCGCAAGCGCGCCCCAATCCGAAGCGACGCACAAGACCTGGTCGCCGGGCCTGATGAGAGGAAGCAGTGCAAGCGCCGCGAACCGTGTGTCTGTCACGGTGTGATCGATCGGGAAAGACCACGGCTTCGTATGCGTTGCGAGGATCTCGCGCGTATTCGCTCTGCGATCCGAAACGCGTTCACCCAGCTCTGCGCTGCAGCGTACTTCGCTTTTTCACCGCGGGAAGCGGGCCAGTCCTGACGCCACACCGCCCTCCAGATTCCGAGCCCGATCCGCAATTGCTGGCCGATGTACCGGCGGTCTTCCGAACTCTGCTGCCCGACGGTCAATGCACTGATCCCCCGTTCGACTCGTACGGTCTTCTTGGCCAGCCCGAACCACGAAGATCGCGCCGGGTGATCGACCACCGCGCGTGCACTGAACACCATCCGTGCGCCGCTAGCATGCAGTCGCTTGCCCCACTCCTGGTCGCCTCCGGATTTCAGAGCGGCGTTGAAGGGCCCCACGCGTGACATGACCGAACGGGATACGACGAGGTTCGCGGTCGCGGCGAATCCGTCCACTTCGACGAACCGACGTTGGGGGAACTCGTGGGCTGATTCGTACAGCTCCGGTCCGCTGCGCGGGTGCATGCCGTTTCGAAACACCAAATGGATGTCACCGCCGACAGCCTGCGGATGACCTTCTTCGGTCAGGATCGCCACCGCTGTGCTGATCCATGTGGGGTGCGGCAAGCAGTCGGCATCCGTGAAGGCGAGCATCTCGCCCTCTGCGATCTTCAGGCCAGCGTTGCGGGCTGCGTAGGAGCCGCGCTGCATCTCGCGAATCAGCGTGAAGCGTGGGTCCCCTGGCGGCAGAGCGGGTGTCAGATCCGTTCGAGACGCATTATCGACGACGATCACGTTGATGAGTTCGGCAGGATAGTCCTGCGCGGCGATGAGCGCGAGGCACATCTTCAATCGCGCGAGGTCCTCGTAGACGGGAACGACGACCGTCACTGTCGGCGCGGACTCCGCGACTTCCTCACTGTGCGTCACCGATTGGACTCCCCGTTCCAGTTACGAGCCACATCGTGCGCGCGCGACGATATGGCCGGTAAAGAGTGAGGCTACCCTGCTGCAGACCTGACCATCACGACCTCGGTGGCGCTGAGCGCCCGGTCGTAGAGCCGCACGTCGTCCACTGCGCCCTTCAACGGGTGGCCACCCCCGGGCTGACCGCCGATCGTCAACGCCAGATCGTTCGCGATCACCGAAGCGGGCCCTGCGACCTGCCCCTGCAAGGTGCCATCGACGTAGAGTCGCAGGGTCGCCCCATCGTAGACCCCCACGAGGTGAGTCCAGGTGCTGCCATTCGTCGGGTAGGTCGACGTCCCGTTCACTCGGAAGGTGTCGCCTGAGACGCTCTGGTTGACTCGGAAGAACGGTCTGCCGTTGTTCGCGAGGGAGATCTCGTACCCCGCGACGGAGCCGTTGATGGACTTCTTGACGACCCCTTGCGTCGCGGCCTGTTCCGGCTTGACCCACGCGGAGACGCTGAACGGCCCGGTCACATCGAGTGCCGCATGATCAGCGACCGCTACCCGGCTGCCGTCCACACCGTCGAACCGAACGGCTCTCCCCGAAATGCCTTGCACCCGGCTCACGCCGCCTTCGAACCGACCATTGATACCGGACCCGCCATCACCCAGCACCGTTGCCCCGGAGGCCTCCTCGAAAGACCACGCTGCGCTCGGGGTCGGAGCGGTCGGCGTCGGCGTCGGCGTCGGCGTGGGAGTCGGCGTCGGCGTCGGCGTCGGCGTCGCGGTCGGTGTCGGCGTGGGAGTCGGCGTCGGCGTCGGCGTCACGGTCGGCGTCGGCGTCGGCGTCGGCGTCACGGTCGGCGTCGGCGTCGGCGTCGGCGTCGGCGTGGGAGTCGGCGTCGGCGTCGGCGTCGGCGTCACGGCCGGTGTCGGCGTCGGCGCGCCGAGCCCCTCGCCGTTGTAGAGAGCCAACGCCTCCGCGGCGGTCACGGCACGGTCGAGCACACGCGCCTCATCGACCGAGCCGTCGAAAGCATACCCGCCACCGGGCTGATCGCCGATCGTCAGCGCAAGGCTGTTCGTTCCCACTGCAGCCGGCCCGGCAGTGCTGCCGACTTCCACGCCATCCACGAACATACGCATCCGGTCGCCGTCGAATGTGCCGACAAGGTGGGTCCACTTCGTGCCGTTCGATACGAGAGCCGTGGCGGCGTTGACCCGGTACTGGTCGCCCGCAGACGCCTGATTGACCCGGAAGAAGGGCTTCCCAGACGAGGCGATCGAGAGCTCATAGCCGTTCGTGCCACCGTTGGTGGATTTCTTGATGATGTTCTGTGTGCCGACGCGATCAGGTCGAACCCAGGCGGACAGCGTCATGCTCGTCGTCAGATCGAGTGAAGCGTGGTGGGCGACAGTGACGCGTCCATTCGCTCCGTCGAAGGCGAGTGCGCGGCCTGTGACCCCAGCGACGCGCTGCACGCCGCCCGAAATCGTGCCGTTGTTCGCCGCCGCGGATGCGTCGATGACGATCGCTCCCGCCGTCTCCTCGAACTTCCAGTCCCCCACGCTCCCCGGTTCGGGGTTCGCCGTGACGCTCGGCGCGGGCGTCGGTGTCGGATCAGCCGGCGACGGTTCGGGCTCGGGGCTCTCCCCGTGCTCACCTTCGAAGAGCCCACGAACGTCGGCTGCGGAAAGCCCGCGCGCATAAACGCGCACGCCGTCGACGCCGCCTTGGAACCTGTTCGTGCCGTCGGGCTGGCCACCGATGATGAGAGGCAGACTGTTCGCGCCCACCGACGTCGGTGCCGGCATCGATGCGACGTCGACACCATTCACATAGAGACGCATCGTCGTGCCGTCATATGTTCCGGCGAGGTGTGTCCACGTCGCCGCGTCGGCGATCGGCGCAGCGGGACCGAGAAGCCGGTAGTCGTTGTCGGCAGTGGCGTGGTTCACCCTGAAGTACGGCACGCCGTTCGATGCGATGCTCAATTCGAAGCCGTCCACGAAGTTCGGGTCGGCTTTGGTCACGATGTACTGCTTCGTGAGCTTCTCTGGGCGGATCCAGGCTGAAACAGTCAAGCCCTCGAAGTCCTCACCGAATGCGGCGGAGTGCGGAACTGTCGCCTGCCCGGAGTTGCCGTCTACGCGAAGGGCGCTCCCTGACACGCCGTCCACCCAGGACGCCCCACCCTGAACTGCCGCATGGTTGGCCCAGACAGACGCGTCTTCGGTGGTCGTTCCGGTCGCTTCGTCGAAGTCCCACGACCCCAGCAGCGCCGTCTCGTCGGAAACGGCGATCGTGACGGTCGCTTCCGCCGACCACAGTTCTCCCGCACGGGCGCGATACGTGAACGAGTCCCGACCGACGAACGAGCCCTCCGGCTCGTAGGTGAATGTCTTCCCGTCAACGGACACCCCACCGGATGTCGCCGAGCGGATGATCGCCACCTCGTCGATCGGGAGGTCCGAGTCGATGGCGAATGAGGCTGTCACCCCAGTGCCCTGCGTGGTGGAGACGGTGACATCGTCGGCCACCGGGGCGCCCGGATGCACCCATTGGAGGGACTTCGTCTTCGTCGAAGTCGCGTTGCTCACCATCACGAGTGCAGCCCCGGGGACGTTGGCTTTCGTGCTCGTGACGTTGTTGTACGAGCCTGGCACGATGACGTCGGCGGGGCGAGAGAAGTCGAGTGCAGAGCGCGTCGTTGTTTTTTCGAGGATCGCCCCCATTCCGTCGTTTGCGGTGTAGGTGATGCGCAGGCTGCCTGTGGCTTCGTCTGCGAGGACGATGGGGCGGGTACCTCGTTTGTCGACTTCGTGGAACGTCCATCCGCCGCTCGCTGCTCGCACGAGGAGCCCGATCACGGGCCGGTTCGAGGAGTTGTATGACGTCTTGACGGCGGCGTAGAGAGTGCCATCCGCTGCGACTGCGACATTCAGATGATCATCGGCCATCCCACCGTCGATATTGAGCGCGGCCGACGCGCCCGGTACCTCATCGGCAGTCCACGTCGTCGGGGACGTGCCGTCGACGTGCGTCCGGAAGCCGAACCTCTTCGTCGTCTGATTCGACCAGAGCACGCCGATACGGCCAGGGAGAGCAGTCACGACGGCGATGTCGTCGCCGCTGATTCCCGAAGCCACAGTGATCGGAGCGGAGAACGTGGAATAGGGGGCGTCGGCCCACCGCATCTGGATCTGTGTCGCAGTTTCGGTGGCGAGCCACATCCGACCGGTGCCGTCCACATCGATCGTGGCCGTTTCACTGCCCGGGAGTGAAACGGCGGTTCCGACCGGCCGAGCTTCCCACGGCACGTACGCGGCCGTCGCACTGTCGTAACGCACCGAGACGAGCGATGTGACGGGGCCGTGCAACAGCAGATGCACGACTTCACCGTCGGCAAGCACGTCCGCGCGCACGTCGGTGCGGTCGGACACGCGGGTGACGGCGGACCACGAATCGCCGTCGTAGCGCCAGATCCACGTACCGACGGGGGTCGTGGCGGCGGTGCCGATGACCGCCCACCAGATTCCGTTCGCATGCCACAGTTTCGACTGGGGCTTTTCACCCGTCGTGCCGAGGAGGGGGATCTCTGGAGCACTGAACACTGCCGCGGGCGGCACCGGCTCGGGCTGTTCGACGGCGGCAGCGGCACGCTGCCACGAGAGGACAATCAGCCCTGGATCGGGATCCGATCCTCCCGTACTCACCTGGACGAAGTACTTCGTGTCTTCTACGACATCGACCGTGACTTCGCCGGTATCGAGATCCCCTGCCTCGGTTCCGCTGCCGACCACGGTTCCGGCGGAATCTGCCTCTCGGATCACGATGTCGGTGTTCATCTCACTGCCGACCGTGGAGAACCGGAAAGCACCCGTCTCCGGTGCGATCCATGACCACCAGAGGGAGCCCGCGACCGTGACCGCCTCGCCGGGACCGGTCTGCGATTCAGGGAACGTAGCGCCGATATCCTGACCAACCACGCCGCCGATAGCGCGCGCGTTGCTGGGCTCTGCGCCGATGACCACGTCGGGATCGCGGAATTCCTCGGTGACGTCGGCCGCTGCGGGCGGTGTCGTCTGCTGAGGTGGCGCGAACATGCCGGCGACGACGACGGCGGACGCGAGCACGCCGGCGATGGAGGCGGCCACCCATGTCGACCGCCTGGGACGAGGTGACTTCGCCGCGGGCTCCGCCCCCGGCTCTTCGCTCAGTGTGCGCGCACGACTCATCGATTTCCCCCAGCTCGATCACGAAACGCTTTGACCTGCGAACCCCAGCTGCAGGCGGGAGAATAGTACCGCATATGCGCGCGCACGTCATCAAGCAGTCGACGCGCGGGCATTCACGCTCGCCGGAGGGGCCGAGGCCGCGCACTGTCGAACCACGCGCGCTCGACGACATCCTTGGTGCGGTCGATCGTGAACCTCTTGCGAGCTTCGCCTCGTGCGAACGTGGCGACATCAGCTGCGCGCGCGGGATGCTCCAGCAGCCAGAGTATGCCGCGGGCCAGGGCTTCAGGATCCCCCGGCCGAACGAGCACGCCTGCGGGCGCCGCATGAACCCCCGGCGCCACCAGGACTGCTACGCCGCCCGGGTCGAGGATTTCAGGCACGCCTCCCGCGTTGGTCGCCACGACCGGCACACCCGCCGCCATGGCCTCCACGATCACCTGACCGAACGGCTCGGGGACGGGCGATGCGTGCACGAGAATCCGCAATCTGCGCAGCTCGCGGCTCGGATCAGCCACCCAACCGCGCCATTCGATCCGACCCGCGGCTCGCGATGCCGTCGAGAGCGCGCGCAACCGCGACTCCTCGACGGCGTCATCGAAAAGTGCAGCGCCGATGATTCTGAATCGCAGGTGAGGTGCGCTCGAATGGATCAGCTCAGCGGCCGAGAGGAACTCACGCTGACCTTTGGTCGCGCTGACGCGTCCGATCAAGCCGATGGTGCGGCCTCCGCCGCGCCTTCGTGGTTCGTCGAACGCGTGCGGTTCCAGTCCGGGGTATGCGACCACCACATGTTTCGACCGGCCTACCCGTTGCCCGAGGGTTCGTGCCGTCGCGTGCGAGTTCGCCACGACGCGATGAGGCCCGAATCGTGCGACCCATCGGAGCGCGATGACGACAGCCGCCGGGAGGTAATCGTCCGAAATCCGGTCGTGCAGATGCCAGACCCACCGTGTTCCAGAACCCGGCGTCGCGAGCGACAGCAGAACTGCCGCCTTGAGCGAGTTCGCCACGACGAGGTCCGGGGACCGCTCCCGCAACAACCGTCGGATGCGCACCGATGCGGCGACCGTCTGCCGAAAATTCCTCCACAGCCGGCTCAATGACCCGACCGTCTGCTCCCGCGTCACGCGAGTTACCTCGCCGGATGGCAGCACGACTACCGGAACCTCGATGTCCTCAAGTCGCGCAGCAAGGGGGCCGGCGCTGAGAAGTACCGCTTCTACCGAGAAAGCTCGCCGGTCGATGGCTGAAGCCAGCCTGATGAGGGCCGCTTCGGCACCGCCGAGCTCGCCGGTGTGCGTGAGGACGAGGACTCGGCGGGGAGGATGGGCCTCTGTCGCGTGATCCGTCCGTTGCATCGTCGGTGCCACGTCGACACACTACCGGCGCGCACTCGGGACTCGGTCCGTACGATTGACGCGTGACCAGCCCGCGGCATCCCACACGTTTCGGTGTGGCGCGAACGCGCGCGGGCCGCAGCCCCGGTTCGATGCGCAGATTGCGCTCGCTCATACTCGGATGCTTCGCCGTCGTCCTGGTCGGGCTCGCCGCGGGCTTCATCGCGGTGACCGAACCCGACCTCGCCATCCCCGCCGCCCTCGCCGTGCTCGTGGTCGGCATCGCGGCCATCGACCTCTCGCTCATTCCGGTGCTGGCCGTTCCGGCGACGATGGCGGTGGTGCGGGTCGGTCCGATGAGCCTGGCGGACTTCGTGCTCGGCTTCGCCGCGATCGTCGCCCTCCTCATGCTGCGTGGCAAGGGTGCGCAGACCCTGCAGCCGCTCCTGTGGGCAGGCGCCTGCTACATCGCGCTGACGGCGCCACAGCTGTTGCTCAACCGCTACGTCGCGAACTACATCGAGTGGGCGCACGAGATCGCTCTCGTGCTCGGCAGCATGATCGTCGGATTCGTGGTGGGGCGCGAAGGTCACGCCAAACTCGCGCTGGGCATGTACATCGCGCTGTGCTGGTTCATCGGGATCGCCGCGATGGTGACGGCCGTCTCGAACGGCTTCGGTCCCGTGTATTTGGGGATGCTGCACAAGAACGCCATCGGAGCGATCCTCATGATCGGCGCGATCATCGCATTCGCCAACCCGCCGTGGCTCGAGTGGCGACCGTGGTTCGGGTACGCGACGTTCGCCGTCTGCGGCGTCGGGGCGCTCGCCGCACAATCCCGGCAAGCTCTCATCGGCGCGCTCGTCGGGGTTCTCATCGTCGGTCTGCGGCCACGCTTCCACAACGGCAAGCGATCACGGTGGATGTGGGTCGTGCTCGTTCCCGTCGCGTACTTCGTCGTGACGGCGGTGCAAGAGCAGCTCGGCTCGGACGATCAGTTCAACTCGTCCAACCAGCGGCTCGATTGGTACGGCGATTCGATCAAGGTCTGGCTGATGTCGCCGCTCTTCGGCGTCGGCCATCGCTGGTGGGTGACCGGGCACACCGGTTACTCGGGTTTCCAGCCCCCCAACGCGGAGCTCGAGGTCCTCACGACAGTGGGCGTCCTCGGCCTCATCGGCTTCCTCGCGATGTTCGGCGGGGCTTTCTGGCTGCTCGCGAAGATGAACCCGGTGTACGGCACGCTCGCCCTCGCCGTCGTGGTCGGGCGTTTCGCGCAGGTGCAGTTCGACCTCTACTGGGTCGCCGGCCACTCCTCGATCCTGTGGATCATCGCGGGCATCTGCTACGGAGTCCAAGCGCGAGACAAAGCCCTGGGCATCGAACGCATCCCGCATCCGGTTCAGACCGTTCTTCGCAGGACTCCGGTCGTGCGGATATGACCCGGCGCATCATTCACGCCATCACACCGGGCGATCATTTCTCGCCGCGCACCGGATCGGCGATTCCGACCGTCGTCCACGGTCTCGCGCGTGCGGCACTCGCGTCAGAAGGCGACGATGCGCGTCACGCCGTGCTCGTCGATTCGACCACCTTCCGCCCCCGCTACGAGTCGGCCGAGGTGCTCGAATACACCGGCGCGATGCCCACCCGACGCGCGGAGCGGATAGCGGATGCCGCTCTCGCGCGTCTCGGCGTCGCCCGACGATCGGCGGTTCGCGCCTGGCAGCCCGTATCGGATGCGCTGCGGGATCAGTCGCCTTCGATCGTCATCGCCCACAACGCACCGGCGCTGCCGCGCCTTCTCGGCGATCAGCCGCATACGACCGTGCTGTATGCGCACAACGACCTGTTCCGCACGGTCGGTCGGCGCGAGGCCGAGCGCACGCTCGACGGTGTCGCCGCCATCGTCTGCGTGAGTGAAGATCTCGCGCGCCACACGGCATCACGGCTGCCGCGCTCCCTCGCCCGCCGGGTGCACATCGTCGACAACGGCATCGACACCGAGGCCTTCGCACCGCGCGACGAGCCGCGGAGCGACGCTCACCCGCTGCGACTCATGTACGTCGGACGCGTGATCGCCGACAAGGGGCCTGATGTCCTGCTCCGGGCTGCCGCGCTTCTGCCCCACGACGACATCGAGGTCGTCATCGTGGGAAGCACCGGGTTCGACGCCGCGGCTCCCCTCACCCCGTACGAACGCTCGCTACGCGACCTGGCCGGGAAGGTGTCCGGCAGGGTCGCCTTCGAGCCCTTCGTCGATCGGGGTCGCCTTCCCGATCTGCTGCGCACCGCGGACATCTTCGTCGTACCCTCGCGGTGGCGCGAGCCCAGCGGCCTCACGATCGGTGAAGCGATGGCCACGGGGCTTCCCGTCATCGCGAGCGCGGTCGGCGGCATCCCCGAAGTCGTCGGCGACGCCGGCGTGCTGATCGATGCTGACGATGCCGAACGATTGGCGACCGAGATCACGACGTTGAGGGACGACCCGCTCGCCCGTGCAGCCCTCGGACAGTCAGCGCTCCGACGCGCACGCGCGCGCTCCTGGCGTCGGTCGTGGAATCAGCTGAGGGCGATTCTCGAGAGCATCTGAGCTGCGTCACCTCGAAGTGGGCGCGAGCCCCTCGATGATCGTCGTGAGATCCCGGGTCAACTCGTCCACCATCGTCGTCCATGCCCGCTCCGGCAGCATGAGCGGATCGGCGACATCGTCGGCCGGGTCGGCCCCCACCAGCTCGGTGCGCGGCCGGTCGGCGGCGGCGGCATCGAGCCATGACCCCAGCGCTGCTCGCGGAGGCCGGGGGTTCTCCTGAATCCACCGCGCGAACTGCTTGATCGTGAACACGCGCGGCCAGGCATCGGGATTCTCGGCGATCACTTCGCGCGCCTGTTCGCGCGCGGCGGTGAGCACGAGATCGAATCCCGCCATGTCGTGCGCATCGAGTTCGCGGCTGCGGTGCTGGGTGAAGTCGTACCCGATCCGGGCTGCGAGAGCGCGACCGACCGTGGGCATCGAGCGGCCGCCCTCGATCAGGCCGGCAGAGTGGAAACGCAGGCTGCGCTTGCCCCCGAGCCTCTCGGCGATGGCCGCGGCGTACGGAGAACGGCACTGGTTGCCGTGGCAGACGAAGAGGATCTCGCTCTGCCCGGCGATGGCTTCGGGAGATCGCACCGGCGCGGCGAACGGTCGATCACCGGGGGGCGCAGAAGTCATGCAGGCGCACCGCTTTCCTGCTCATCCGGCGGCTGCGGATGAAGCACCGAGGTCTTGGGTCGGGTCGTCGGCACGGGGTTCGTCGTGACCCCGCGTCGGTAGCGCGGACGGTCGGCCAGGTCGGAGCGACCGTCGAACACATCGAGATCATCATCTTCGACATCCGTATCGAGGGGTTGCGAGTCGGGCGTGACCTGAGCCGTGCGGCGACGGCCGCTCTTGTCGCTGCGCATGTAATAGGCGGCATACGTCTTCGGCAGCTTCCGCCGTCCTCGGTTCGCGACGACGCCGAGGATCTCGACGCCGTTCGCGCGCAGCCCGGCGACGGTGTCGGCAAGCAGCGTGCGGTCGGTGCGCATGACCGACGCGACGACGATCGCGCCGTCGGTGTACATCGAGAGCAACGAGGCGTCGGCGAGTCCGATGGCCGGCGGCGAGTCGATGATGACGATATCGGCCAGCAGCCTGAGCTCGTCGACGAGCGACTCGTACGCCGCGCCGGCCAGAAGGTCGGCGGGGTCCCTCGGTTCCGCACCGGCGGGAAGGATGCGAAGACGCCGATAGGTCGTGACGTTGAGTCGAGCCTCGATCTCCTCCGACGACACGGGAGTGCCGTCTTCCTGGTTCTGCAGCAGCTCGGCCACGCCCTCACCGTCGGCCGCGTCGCCGAAGTAGCGTGCGAGATCCGGGCGGCGCAGATCGCCGCCGACGAGGATGACGCTCTTTCCCGCGCGCGCCCAGGCGAGGGCGAGGTTGGATGAGATGAAGGATTTTCCGTCGCCCGGCTCGACGCTCGTCACCACGACGACCGCGTGGCGAGGCGGGATGAGAACCTGCACCGTCGACCGCACCGTCCGCAGGCCTTCACTCAGATCGGTTCGCTGCGAGCTCGCGACAGGGAGGGGCGGATCAAGTCGCTTGACCGACCGGTCCCAGCGCAGTTCACCGAGCGACACGGTGCCGGCGATGCCTTCGACCTCGTCGGAGCCCCGCAGACGGTTGTCGAACTGGTCGCGGATCAGAACGACTCCGATCCCGACGATGGCGCCGGTCAAGAGGGCGAGTCCGAACACGATGAGCTGGCCGGGGACGGTCGATTCTCCCGGTGCCGGTTCGCGCAAGACCGTCATGGTGGGGCCCGATGCGGCGATCGCGTCGAGCTGGGTCTGCAGCATGCTCATCCGGTTGAGCGCAGACGCCAGGTTCGATTGGGCGATCGCGTTCTCGGGGTTGCGGAAGACCTCCCGTTGCAGTTCGGTGGCCTGCTGGATGGCTTCGGTGTGCTGCTCACGCAGTGTCGTCTGCACCTCGGTCATCTGCTCGTCGACGTATGCGACGTACGCCTCGATCACGGCGTTCGCCCGCGCTTGAGCGGACTCCGGGCTCGGACCGGACGCCGTCACGGTCAACCGGCCGGTGCGCGAACTGTCATCGAGGCGGGCTTCGATCTGCCCCGCGAGAGCACCGCGCGCGTCGCCGGTGATCGCCGCCGCGGCGTCGAGGATGACGGGCGCGGTGATGGTCTCGGGGTCGAGATCGACCGTCATGCCGCCGATCTCCCCCGACACGGCCGTCTCGGTGACGACGGCGTTCAGCCGAACGGTGCCGCTCGTTTCATACGTGACATCACGCACCTGCAGATAGCCCACGGCGACGATGCCCGCGACAGCCGTGATCGCGAGGATCACCCAGATGCGCTTCCACAGCACGTCGAGCACTTGCCGTAGTGTCACGCGTTCTGCCCCCCGGTCGAACTCATGCTGATCGTGCAGCCGCTGACGGCTTCGCGTCTTCGAGTATCCAGGTGGAAGAACCCGATGTACGTGTGCATCGGCCAGACTCGCAGGACACGCCCAGCGTCACAGCAAGCCTACCTCCGGCTCTCAGACCCCACTTCGACGCTCGCGACCGCCCCCTGACGCGCGACGAGCACGACGAGCACGCCGGCGCAGGCGAGCAGCATCCCGCCGCCGGCGACGTCGGGCGCCCGCGGAACGTCGGCCATCGCGATGAGCACGCACACCGCCCCGATGAGGCAGACCGCCGACCCCACCGCCGTCCAGGCCCGAAGCCGTCGTGCAGGCGAGACGACGACGCCGACCGCGGCCTGCACCGCGAACGCGACAGCGCCGGCCAGCAGGATGCCGCCCAGCACGTCGCTGCCCCGATGCGCGAAGGACAGCAGTGACATCGCCGCCTCGATCCAGACCACCCCCGCGAGCACGGCGACGACCGGTCGCGGTGCCCAGCGCGGCTTCAGCCAGGCGATCGCGATCACGGCGGCGGCGCAGACCGCGACGTGACCGCTCGGATACGTGTTGTGCGCGTACGCGAAGGCGCCGAAGTCGGGGCGCGGAACGGCGATGTCGAACAGCGCGGCCAGCACCCCTGTTCCGCCGAGACAGATCGCCGCGGCGGCCACGGCGAGAAACCGTCGGGCCAGCAGCGCGCCGACGGCGGCGAGGGCGGCGAGCACCACGAGCCCGAGCATGAGGGCATTGCGGGCGCCGTAGATCCGCATCCACGGCTCGTCTCGAAGCGCCGGGAACGATCCGAGTGTCGACGCGTCGAGACGCTGGCCCAGCGGGGTCAGCACCGCGAGGACATAGAGCAGCACGAACGCGCTGAGGAACCCGGCCGCCCAGAGAGCTGCTGTCCTACGGGTTCCTCGCGCGTCAACGATGGGAGACCACCTCGCTGACGACATCGCGCAGCCGAGTGGCGAACCGCTCCTCTGAGAACGACTCGGCGTGCGCCGTGATCTCGAGAGCGCTCCACGACCGTTCGGCCAGTTCCCCGATCGCGCCGGCGACCGCGTCGACCGTCGGGGAGTCGAAGAAGACACCCGTGCGCCCCTCGACGACCGTGTCGAGGTATCCGCCGTCTCGGAGTGCGGCCGTGGGCTTGCCGAAGGTCGCCGCCTCGAGAGGCGAGAGCCCGAAGTCTTCGTAGGATGCCGCAACCAGACCTTCGCACTGCGCATACAGCCAGCGCAGCTGCGCGTCGGACACCTTGCCGACCAGGTGCGTGCCGCCCGCGCGCGCCGCGAGCGCCTCGAGCGTCTTGCGTTCGGGACCGTCGCCGACCACGACGAGGTCGAGCCCACCGGCCGCCGCGACGGCCTCGATCACGAGGTCGACGTTCTTATAGGGCAGGAGGCGCGCCACGCACAGCAGGAACGGACGCCTGACGCCGGCGATCTCTTCGCGCGCGTCATCGGGGTGCAGCGTGGCGGGGGGCGGCGCGAGCACCTCCGCGTCGATTCCGTAGACATCCTGCACGGCCCGCTGGATGACCGTCGAATTGACGAGATAGCGGTCCGCGGTCGCCGCGGCGCGCTGATCCCATCGCCGCAGTCGCGGCCCCAGCATCCCGATCGCCGCGCGAACCGCTCGGGCGCGCACTCCCGGCGCCTCGTCACCACCGGCATACCGGTCGAGCTGATAGAGCCACCGCGCCGGCGCGTGGCAGTACACGACCTTGCGACCTGCCGTCGGGAATCCGTGCGCCCATCCGCTCGAGCTCGCGAGCACGACATCGGCGTCGATCGGATGCGCGTCGACGGCACCGGCGAGGAACGGAAGGGCGAGTCGGTGGTGCCGACGCAGCGCCGGCCAGCGGTCGACGCGCGACGTGCGGATGTCGAGCTGGTCGAACTCGGGAAAAGTGCCCTCGGCGTGGAACAGCGTCGTGTGCAGGGGGGCCCCGGGAAACGCGCGCGCCATCGCGAGCGCGACACGTTCCGCTCCGCCACGCTGTGTGACGTAATCGTGTGCGAGCGCGATCGTGGTCACAGCTCTCCCGGTTGGACGACGTGTTCGTCGATTCTCTCCACAATCGCCCGCGCCCGCGACGGCTCCGGTTTGCGCGGGGCGTAGACGACGAGCGAATGGAAGACGAAGCGCACGATGAACGCGACCGCGAGCGTGATCGCCGTGGCCAGCACCGCCGAGATGTGCCACGTCTCGACCATGAGCGCGAGCACGGGGATGCGCACGAGCGCCTCGGCGTTGTTGAACGCGAACGACTTCGCGAACCGCACCCAGCCGCCCGATGCCTCGCCCCGCATGTCATGGAACACGAACCGTTCGATCAGCAGGAAGTTGCCGATGATCGTCACCTCGGCGGCGATGATGGCGGCGAGGATGTAGTCCATCCCGACCGCGGTCAGCGCCCACACGATCGCGATGTTCGCGACCGCTCCGAGCGCGCCCACCACGGCGAACAGCGACATCTTGCCGAATCGCAGTGCCGTCAGCTGCGTCATGAAGTGGACTCCCTGCCGCAGCGACGCCTTCGACTCCCCCGCGTGCCGATCGGCGAAATCGAACGGCACCTCGGCGACGCGCAGCGTCTTGCGCGCGAGCATCTCGAGCAGGATCTTGAACCCGCGCGGCTTGAGGCCGTCGAGATCGAGAGAACGGCGATCGACGAGGAAGAACCCCGTCATGGGATCGGTGACGTCTTTGAGTCGCACGGGGAACATCGACTTGGTCACCGCGGTCGACAGCTTCGAGACGAACACCCGCGTACGGTCGGCGAGTCCGTTCGCGGTGCCGCCGCCGGCATACCGCGACGCGACGACCACGTCGACGTCGCCCTCGCGAAAGCGCGCGAGCATCTCGGGGATCTTCTCGGGCGGATGCTGCAGATCGGCGTCCATCACGAGGCACAGGTCCGACATCGCCGCGGCGAATCCCTCGAGCACCGCCCCGCCGAGCCCCCCCACCGCCCGCTCACGGTGGAGCAGACGCACAGGGATCGTCGACGACGCCGAGACCTCCCGCACGACGTCGGGGGTGGCATCCGTACTGTCGTCGACGACGATGATCTCGCACGCGATTCCCGCCGTCGCGGCCGCGATTCGCCGCACGAGCTCGGCCACGTTGGGCGCCTCGTTGTAGGTCGGTACGACGATCGACAGTTCGATGGGAATCTCCCTTGCGCTCCGGGGGTGAGCCCACCCATCGTTGCACGCGAGCACGCCATGATGGACGAGCGCCAACAACGAAGGGACATCGATGCGGATCTCGGTCATCGGATGCGGATATCTCGGAGCCGTCCACGCGGCGGCCATGGCCGAACTCGGCCACGACGTCGTCGGCATCGACGTCGACGCCGACAAGATCGCGGCGCTCACGCGCGGCGAGGCCCCGTTCTTCGAACCGGGCCTGCCCGAACTGCTGCAGACGCACGTCGCGTCCGGCCGGCTGCGGTTCTCGACCGACATGACGGATGCCGCGGGCAGCGGCATCCACTTCATCGCTGTCGGCACCCCGCAGCGTAAAGACGGCACGGCCGCCGACATGTCCTACGTCGACGCCGCGATCGACGGCGTGCTCGCGCACATCGGCGAGGGTGAGGTCATCGCCGGCAAGTCGACGGTGCCCGTGGGCACCGCCGCCGCCCTCGCCGAGCGGATCGCCGGCTCGGGCGCCGTACTCGCGTGGAACCCCGAGTTCCTGCGCGAGGGCTGGGCCGTGAAGGACTCGCTCACCCCCGACCGGCTCGTGTTCGGTCTGCCGCCCGAGCCGGATCAGGCGGCCGTGGCCGAGACCGCGTTGCGCGAAGCGTATGCGCCCGTGATCGCGCTCGACACCCCGCTCATCGTGACCGACTTCGCGACGTCCGAGCTCGTCAAGGTGGCCGCGAACGCCTTCCTCGCGACGAAGATCTCGTTCATCAACGCGATGGCCGAGATCGCCGAGGTGACCGGCGCCGATGTCGTGCAGCTCGCCGACGCGATCGGCCACGACGACCGGATCGGCCGCCGATTCCTCGGCGCGGGTGTCGGCTTCGGCGGCGGCTGCCTGCCGAAGGACATCCGCGCCTTCACCGCGCGGGCCGAAGAGCTCGGCCGCGCCGACTCGGTCGCGTTCCTCAAGGAGATCGACGCGATCAACCTGCGCCGGCGCAGCAAGGTCGTCGACCACGTCGTCGAGGCGCTCGACGGTCAGCCGGTCGGCAAGGTCGTCGCGGTGCTCGGTCTCGCGTTCAAGCCCCACTCCGACGACGTGCGGGACTCACCCGCGCTCGACGTCGCGGTGCGCTTGAAGGGGCTCGGGGCCGACGTGCGGGTGACCGATCCGGCCGCCATCGAGAACGCCCGAGCACGCCATCCGCAGCTGGACTACCGCGCATCGTTCGAGGACACCGTGCGCGGTGCGGACGTCGTCGTGCTCGTGACGGAGTGGGACGAGTACCGCTACCTCGACCCGGAGGTGGTGCGGCCGCTCGTCGCGACGCCGAACATCGTCGACGCGCGCAACGCCTACGACCCCGCGCGCTGGCGCGCCGCCGGCTGGACCTACCGCGGTCTCGGCCGCCGCTGACGCCCGCCGTGACCCGCCGCCTTTTGACCGCGAGACTGCAACGGGAGCTCGAGACAGCGGGTAACACCCGCAGTCTCGGCGTGCCGTTGCAGTCTCGCGGTCAGGGGGTCAGATGAGGGAGAGCTCGCGCAGCTTCGCCTCGACGTCGGCGTTGGACGGCTCGACATGGTGCGACGTGTCGGGGTAGACCACGACGGGGATGTTCGTGCGCCCCGAGATGTCGCGCGCGACGTCGGCCGCCTTCGGGTCGGCCTCGAGGTCGACGTAGGTGTACTCCACGCCGAGGTCGTCGAGCTGCTTCTTCGTGCGGCGGCAGTCCGAGCACCATTCGGCGCCGAACATCGTGATGGTCGAGTCAGAGGTCATGCCCTCCATTCTGTCCTGAGAATCCGGCGACAGGGCCTGACGACGAAGACAGTCGACCGTCTACGCTCAAGGGCGTGAACGACGGCATCGAAGGAAACACCCGAATCATCGAGGGCACAGTCGTGACCGACTTCTCGGACCGCATGAGCTACGGCGGCTACCTGGAACTGGACACGCTGCTGGCCGCGCAGCATCCGCTCAGCGATCCCGAGCACCACGACGAGCTGCTCTTCATCATCCAGCACCAGACGACCGAGCTCTGGCTCAAACTCGTGCTGCACGAGCTCGGCGCGGCATGCCGGCACCTGCGCCAGGACGACCTCGGACTCGCGCTCAAATGCATCGCCCGCGTCAAGCACATCCAGAAGACACTGACCGAGCAGTGGTCGGTGCTGGCGACGCTCACCCCGGCCGAGTACGTCGAGTTCCGCGGCGTCCTCGGCAATTCGAGCGGGTTCCAGTCGGCGCAGTACCGCGCGGTCGAGTTCACCCTCGGCAACAAGAACGCCGGGATGCTGCGCGTCTTCGAATCCGACCCCGCGGCCCACGCCCTCGTCTCGGCGGCGCTGAACGCACCGAGCCTGTACGACGAATTCCTGCGCCTGCTCGCACGGAGGGGCTACACGATCCCGGCGAGCGTGCTTGAGCGCGACGTCACGCAGGCGTGGACCTTCGCTCCCGAGCTCGTGCCGGTCTTCACCGAGATCTACGCGCACCCCTCCGAGCACTGGGCGGCGTACGAGACGAGCGAGGAGCTCGTCGACCTCGAGGACAACTTCCAGCTCTGGCGCTTCCGTCACCTCAAGACCGTCGAGCGCATCATCGGCCACAAGATCGGAACGGGCGGTTCGAGCGGCGTGCCGTTCCTGCGGCGAGCGCTCGAACTGACGTTCTTCCCCGAGCTGCTCGCGGTGCGGACGGAGCTGTGAACGACCCCGTCGATCCGCTGCGGCTGGCGCGGCTGCTCGGCCCCGCGGCATCCGCGTGCCGGGAAGGCCTCACGGGTGGCACCGGCGTCGCACTGCCCCCGTTCATCGATCACCACGTGCACCTGCACCTCATCGACGACCGCGCCCTCACGGCGGGCGGCATCGCCGGGATCCTCGACCTCGGCGGAGACCCCGCCGCGCTCACGCGCCGACCGCGACGCGCCGTGCCCCGCCGCGCCTTCGCGGGGGCGTTCCTGACGGTGCCGAGCGGATACCCGTCCGGCCGCTCATGGGCCCCCGACGCCGTCGTGCGCGAAGTGACGAGCGACTCCCCGCACGAGGGCGTGCCGGGTGGGGCGGCGACCGCCGTCGCCGAGCAGGCCGCGTTCGGTGCATCCGTCATCAAGGTCGCCCTCAACAGCACGGCGGGGCCCGTGTTCGACCGCGAGACCCTGGCCGCGATCGTGTCGGCCGCGCATGATCGCGCGCTGCCCGTCGTCGCGCACGCGGAAGGCGAGGGGATGCCGCGCCTCGCGCTGCGCGCCGGTGTCGACGCGCTCGCCCACACGCCCACCGAGCATCTCGGCCCGCGGTTCATAGCGAGCGCCGTCGCCGCCGGGCAGCGGTGGATCTCGACGCTCGACATCCACGAGGGCGACGCGCGCTCGACCGCCGTCGCGAACCTCGCCGCCTTCGCCGCGGCGGGAGGCACGGTGCTCTACGGCACCGACCTCGGCAACGGCGACCTGCCCACGGGCGTCAACGCGCGCGAGCTCGCGGCCCTCGTCGACGCGGGTCTCGACGGTCCCGCTCTCATCGACGCCCTCACCGACGCGTGGCCGCTCGAGCCGGGCACGGGCGCCTTCACGACTTTCATCCCGGGCACGCCGCCCGACACGGTCGACGAGCTGCCCGCGTGGCTCGCGACCGCGACCGTCGTTCTCACCGAGGAGCTCGTACATGACCAGGATTGACTTCGACCGCGCCGCATCCGATTTCGATGCCGCCGACCCGCTGCGCCGCTTCCGCGACCTGTTCGTCGGAGCCGAGTCGTCGCTCGTGTACTTCGACGGCAACTCGCTCGGACGCCCGCCGCGCGCGTCGGTGGATCGCCTTGCGCGGTTCGCGACCGAGGAGTGGGGCGGGCGGCTCATCCGCGGATGGGACGAGTCGTGGATGCAGCTGCCCTTCGCCGTCGGCGACGCCATCGGGCGGGCGGTCATCGGCGCCGCCTCCGGTCAGACGGTCGTCGGCGACTCGACGACCGTGCTGCTCTACAAGCTCGTGCGCGCGGCGTTCGATGCGCAGCACGCGGCCGATCCCGCGCGCGTGGAGATCGTCGTCGATCGCGACAACTTCCCGACCGACCGGTATCTCGTCGAGGGCATCGCCCGCGAGCGCGGCGGACGCGTGCGCTGGGTCGAGGTCGACCTGTCGGCGGGTGTGACGGCCGAGGCGCTGCAGGCGGCGGTCGGACCCGAGACCGCCGTCGTGCTGCTGTCGCACGTCGCCTACCGGTCGGGCTACCTCGCGGATGCCGCATCCCTCACTCGCATCGCGCACGACGCCGGCGCGCTCATCGTGTGGGACCTGTGCCACTCGGCCGGGTCGGTGCCCGTGCACGCCGACGAATGGGGCTTCGACCTCGCGGTGGGATGCACCTACAAGTACCTCAACGGCGGTCCGGGCTCGCCCGCGTTCGCCTACGTCGCGGCGGGGCTGCAGGACCGGCTCGCGCAGCCGATCCAGGGATGGATGGGCACGGCCGACGTCTTCGCGATGGGGCCGGCGTACGAGCCCGCGGCCGGGATGCGTCGGTTCCTCTCGGGCACGCCCCCGATCGTGGGGATGCTCGCGATGCAGGACACCGTCGACATGATCGACAGCGCCGGCATCGACGCCGTGCGCGAGAAGTCGGTCGCACTGACCTCGTTCGCCGTGGACGTGTCCGACGCGCTGCTCGCTCCGCTCGGGGTGACCCTCGCGTCGCCGCGCGACCCCGAGCTGCGCGGCGGGCATGTGACGCTGTCGCACCCGTCGATGCGCGCCGTGACGGCCCGGCTGTGGAGCGAGGACGTCATCCCCGACTACCGCGATCCCGAGGGCCTGCGCATCGGGCTGTCGCCCCTGTCGACGTCGTTCGCCGAGACGCTCACGGGCCTGCGGGCCGTCGCCGCGGCGGTCCGCGCGAGCTGACGGGCGGCGAGCCGCACGCGGCATCCGCCCCGCCCGTAGACTGGACCGCCCTGCCGGAAGGAGGGCCCGTGCCCCAGGTGAGCAAGAACACCCGTGCGCCGCTCGATGCCGCGATCGCGCAGCTCGCGACCGGCGCCACCACGTGGACGCACCTCACGCTGACCCAGCGCGCACGTCTCATGCAGAGTGTGCGCACGACGGTCGCCGCCGTCGCCGGGGAGTGGGCCGACATCGCCGCGGCCTCGAAGGGTCTCGACGCCGACCATCCGCTGCGGGGCGAGGAGTGGCTCGCCGGCCCGTACGGCACGATCGTCGCGCTGGACGCCTACCGCCGCACGCTCGAGCGTCTCGCGAAGGGCGAGAGCCCCCTGCACGGCATCGCGACATCGCCCGCGCCCGGCGGACGCCGGCGCGCGCAGGTCTTCCCCCTCGACCCCATCGACGGGCTGCTGCTGTCGGGATACACCGGCGAAGTGTGGTTCGAGCCCGGAGTGACGGATGCCGCGGCTCGCCGCGACGCCGGACTCGCGCAGCTGTCCCCCACGACCCCCGGCGGCATCGGACTCGTGCTCGGGGCCGGCAACGTCACCTCGATCCCCGTGCTCGACGTGCTCTACGAGCTGCTCGCGCACAACCGCGTCGCGCTGCTCAAGGTGAACCCGACGCAGGACGACCTCGTCCCTGTCTACGAACGAGCGCTCGCGCCGCTCATCGAGCCCGGATTCCTGCGGATCGTCCGCGGCGGGGGCGATGTCGGAGCGTACCTCACGCGGCATCCGCAGATCGCTCACGTGCACATCACGGGCGCCGCCGCGACGTTCGACGCGATCGTGGGGGGCGACCCTTCGACAAGCTCAGGGACCGCGACGAGCTCAGGGACCGGAGCGGAGTCAGGGGGCGACCCTTCGACAAGCTCAGGGACCGCGGCAAGCTCAGGGACCGGGGCGCAGTCGGGGGGTGGGGGGCTGGAGAAGCCGATCACCGCGGAGCTCGGCGGGGTCTCGCCCATCATCGTCGTGCCCGGCGAGTGGTCGGACGCGGATCTGCGCTTTCACGCCGAGCACATCACGACGATGCGGCTGCAGAACAGCGGGCACAACTGCATCGCGGGACAGGTCGTCATCCTGAGCGCCGACTGGCCCCAGCGCGACGCGTTCACCGCGGCGCTGCGCCGCGCGTACGCGGCAGCGCCGGCGCGGCCCGTCTGGTACCCGCGCGGCGACGAGAAGCTCGCCGACGCCGCCGCCGACTACCCGCGCGCCCAGGCGTGCGCCGACGGCACGCGCCTGCTCGTCGAGATCGGACCCGACGACGACGCGACAGCGCTCGAGACGACGGAGTACTTCGCTCCCGTGCTCGGGGTCATCGCTCTGCCCGGCACGGGTCAGCGCTTCGTCGACGCGGCCGTCGCCCACGCGAACGATCGCCTCGTCGGCACGCTCGGCGCGAACCTCCTGGTCGACCCCGTCACCGAGGCGGCGCTCGGCGCCGGTCTCGAGCGCGCGATCGCCGACCTGCGCTACGGCTCGATCGCCGTCAACGCGTGGACGGCGCTGGGCTTTCTCACCCCGACCCTCACGTGGGGCGGGTTCCCCGGGGCGACGCGCGAAAACGTCGAGAGCGGCATCGGCATCGTGCACAACGCGCTGCTGCTCGATCGCGTCGAGCGCTCGGTCGTGCGCGGCCCGTTCCGTCCGTTCCCGCGTTCGCTCGATCCGCGCGGGCTCATCCGCTCCCGCGGGCGCAGCTTCTCGGTGCTGCCCAAGCCGCCCTGGTTCGTCACGTCGCGCACGGGCGATGTCGTGAGCGAAGGGCTGACCCGCTTCCGCATGGACGGCCGCCGATCGGGGCTCGTCGCGACCCTCGTGCGCGCGTTCGGCGCCTGACGCCGACCGCCCGGACACGCGCCGGCGCGACGACGCTCACTCCGCCGCGAAGCGGTCCGTCGCCTCGAGGAGAGCGGCCGCGATCCCCGGCTCCGACGCCGAGTGCGCAGCATCCGTGATCATCACCAGCTCCGCCTCCGGCCACGCGCGATGCAGATCCCACGCCGTCATCGCGGGCGTGCACACGTCGTGACGGCCCTGCACGATGACCCCCGGGATGCCGCGCAGCCGGCCCGCGTCGGCGATCAGCTGACCCTCTTCGAACCAGCCGCCGTGGAGGAAGTAGTGGTTCTCGATGCGCGCGAACGCGACGGCCGAGTCCGGCTCGGTCATGGTCTCGATGAGCTCGTGATCAGGACGGAGCGTGAGCGAGGCGGCCTCCCACCGGGACCACGCGACCCCTGCCGGACGATGCACGGCCGGATCGGGATCGGTCAAGCGCCGATGGTATGCCTCGATGAGCCGCGCGCGCTGCAGAACCGGGATCGGGGCGAGGAACCTCTCCCACTCGTCGGGGAAGAGCGCCGCGGCGCCGCCCTCGTAGAACCACTCCAGCTCGTGACGACGCAGCGTGAAGATCCCGCGCAGCACGAGCTCGGACACCGCGGTGGGGTGGGTCTGGGCGTAGGCGAGCGCGAGGGCGCTGCCCCACGATCCCCCGAAGACCTGCCAGCGCTCGATGCCGAGATTGCGGCGCAGCAGCTCCATGTCGGCGACGAGGTGCCACGTCGTGTTGTGCCGCAGGTCGGCCTCGGGCGCGCTCGCGTGCGGCGTCGAGCGGCCGCATCCGCGCTGGTCGAACAGCACGATGCGGTAGCGCTCGGGGTCGAAGAACCGGCGATGCCACGGTGCGGTGCCCCCGCCGGGTCCGCCGTGCAGGAACACGACGGGCTTGCCGTCGGGGTTGCCGGACTGCTCCCAGTAGAGCCGGTTGCCCTCGCCCGCGATGAGCTCACCCGTCTCGTACGGCTCGATCGGCGGGTAGAGGATCTCGTCGAGCGTCATGATCTCGACCGTACCGCGCCGTAGGCTCTCGGCATGGCAGAGCTGATGAGCCCCCTCGTCCTCATCATCATCGGCGTCGTCGTGATCGCCGGCGCCACGGCGGTCGCCCCCAAGCTCAACATCGCCGGCCCCCTCATCCTCGTGCTCGTCGGGCTGGGGGTGAGTCTGCTGCCGTTCGTGCCCCCGGTCGCCGTCGACCCCGAGATCATCCTCGTCGGGGTGCTGCCGCCGCTGCTCTATTCGGCCGCCGTCTCGCTGCCGGCGATCGAGTTCCGGCGCGACCTCGGCCACATCGCCGGCCTGTCGGTGCTGCTGGTCATCGTCAGCTCCATCGCGCTCGCCTTCTTCTTCGTCGCCGTCATTCCCGGGCTGCCCTT
Organism: Microbacterium sp. NPDC055357; assembly: GCF_053644835.1. Lineage (NCBI taxonomy): Bacteria > Bacillati > Actinomycetota > Actinomycetes > Micrococcales > Microbacteriaceae > Microbacterium > Microbacterium sp. NPDC055357. The sequence continues at coordinate 92,472 of NZ_JBSHLZ010000009.1, forward strand.
CCTGCTCGCCCTGGCACTGGGGGCGATCCTCAGCCCGACCGACGCCGTCGCGACGTCGATCGTCAAGCGTCTCGGACTCTCGCGCCGCGTCGTGACGCTGCTCGAGGGCGAGAGCCTGCTCAACGACGCGACATCGCTCGTGCTGCTGCGCACCGCCATCGCGGGCGTCGCGCTGGCCGGAGTTCCGGCCGGCGGCTTCATCGGCGCGTTCGTGTGGGGCGTCATCGTCGCCCTCATCGTCGGCGGGCTCATCGGCTACCTCAACCTGCGTCTGCGCGCGCTCGTGCGCCACTCCGCCGCCAACACCGCGATCGGCTTCGTCGTGCCGTTCGCGGCCTACCTGCCCACCGAACACCTGGGCGGGTCGGGTCTCGTCGCCGCGGTCGTCGCCGGCATCGTGACGGGACAGGGCTCGGTGCGGTGGTTCACGCCCGAGCAGCGCCGATCGGACGACCTCAACTGGCGCACGGTCGAACTCATGCTCGAGGGCGCCGTCTTCCTCGTGATGGGGCTCGAGCTCAAGGACATCCTCGCCCACAACATCCGCAGCGACCACGGTGTCGGGCACGGACCGCTCCTGGCCCTCACGGCGCTGGGCATCGTGCTCGTCGTGCGCGGCGTCTACGTGTCGGTGCTCGTCTGGCTGCAGAGCCGGCGGGCCCGCGGCAAGCGGAAGGAGAAGCTGCAGCGGCTGAGCGATCGCATCGACCACGCCGTCGCCGAGCACGAAGCGGCGCGTCACCCCGACGCGCCACCGCATCACGCGCGGCGCCTCGTCGCGGCCCGCCGGCGCATCACGCGGGCCTTCGCCGACCTCGCCTACTATCAGGCGGCGCCGCTGGGCTGGAAGCACGGCACGATCATCGTGTGGGCCGGCATGCGCGGCGTCGTGACGCTCGCCGCGGCGCAGACGCTCCCCCGGGACACCCCCGAGCGCCCCCTGCTCATCTTCGTCGCCTTCCTCGTCGCGGTCGGCAGCCTCATGCTGCAGGGCTTCACGCTGCCGTGGCTCGTGCGGCTGCTGCGCCTCGAGCCCGCGTCCGGCGACGGCGCCTCAGCGCACGATCGGCGGCGACTCGACGACGAGCTGCGCAGCGCCGCGGCGGCCGCCCTCTCGCACGACGCCCTGACACGACGCGACGGCAGCGCCTTTCCCGCCGGGATGCTCGAGCGCATGCGCGCGCGGCTGACTGAGCCGCCCGACGAGGACATGTCGACGATGAGCGGCGACCTGCTCGATGTGCGCCTGACGATGATCGAGGCGATGCGGCGCAGGCTCATCGAGCTGTCCTCGGGCGGCGAGTTCAGCACGCCGGCGCTGCGCCACGCGCTCGCCGAGCTCGACGCCGACGAGCTGAGCGTGCGGTTGCGCCTCGACGAGTGACCGCGCGCCGGAAGTGGGCGACAATGGACGGGACCAAGGGAGCACCATGAGCGACATCATCGATGCGGATGCCGCGATCACGACCCGGGCCGAGCCGACGCCGGGTCCGGACACGAGCCCGGTCACCCTGCCGCACGCGGCGGCGGAGTGCCCCAAGTGCTTCAGCGAGCTGCGCGCCGAGCGCGACTGGTGGCAGGCCCGACCGTCGGGATCTCGCCTCGTCGGTCTCGTCGTCGCCCGCGACGACATGCCGTCGGTCGTCGAGCAGCGAAACGAGCTCACGCGATTCGGCGTGCCGATCGAGGGTTTCCGCCACCCCGCGCCGGAGACGATGGAGACGTGGGAGGAGCGTCTGCACCGCCTCGTCGGCCGCCTCGAGTCGGGCGACGTGCTCGTTGTCGCGAACGTGCACGCCCTCGGCCGCAGCATCGACGAAGAGACCCGCACGGTCGCCGAGCTGCGTCGGCGCGGCATCATGGTCAAGGTGCTGGGCCTCGGCGGCCGGCACCTCTACGACACGGGACGCTGACCCGGTCAGCTCTCGTCGTCGGCGTCGCGCGCCTCGTCGAGCAGCGCCAGATCCTCGCGGGTGACCAGCCGCGCCGCCATCGCGTGCTCCACGAGTCGCACGCGACGGTTCGTCGCGTACGACCGCACGCCCCCGCGCATCCCCGGCACGCCGATGCGGTCGAGCTTGTCGCACACGTTGTCGAGCTTGCGGTTGAAGCGGGTGAGCGTCCAGCCCAGCCGCTCCGCCGCCTGCGCCGAGGTCGGCAGCTCGCTCATGCCGGTGCCCTCGCGGCGCAGGACGGGCTCGGCGAGGGCGAGGATCATGAGCCGCTGGCTGAGCGTCAGCGGCACGTCGCCGATCGTGCTGAGTCCGTCGCCCTCGTCGTCGTCGATGCGCACCGTCTCGCGGAACGCCGGCTCGCTCGAGGTGACGGTCAGTTCGTAGGTCGTGGGTCCGGCGCTGAAGATGATCGACGTCTTCGCGAAGACGAGAGGCAGTCGCGCTCCGGGGGCGAGCCAGGCCTGCACGCGTCCGCCGGAGTCGGTCACCGTCGCCGACAGCCGGCTGCCGACGTTCGAGAGCAGCCACAGTCCCTCGACGCGCGAGATGGTCAGGAAGTTGCGGTGCAGGAACAGGTTGTCGTCGATCGCGAGGTCGCCCTCGCGGCCGACCGTGAACTCGGCGTCGGGTGAGACGGGGAAGACCTCGCCGGCGAACTCGACGGTGAGCGGGGCGGGCGCGCTCACGGCGTGCACTCGGTGACAGCCTGCGACGAACGACCGTTGTCGCGCACCGTGAACAGTTCGATGCACGTGCGGCCCGACGGATCGGCGGGCACCGTGACGCTCGTCTCGGTCGTGCTCTCGGTCGAGGCCTCTGCGCCGATGCTCACGACCGACCACAGATAGTGGTCGCCGTCCTTCGGGTCGGGGTTCGTCCAGGTGAAGGTCACGTCGTCGGCGTTCGCGACGGCCGTGACGTCGGCGGGTGCGGGCACGACGACCGAGACGGGGTCCTGCGGGTCGGCGGAGGTCTCGGGCGGCGGCGGGGTCGGCGTGTTCCCCGAGAGGATTCCCGGCAGCGACACCCCCACGATGATGGCGGCGAGCACGATCAGGACACCGCCGCCGATCGACCAGCCGAGGACGGCGCGGCGCGACCGGGCCGCGCGCGGCGGTTCGGATGCTGCGGGCGGCGGCGGGGCGAGCGGCGGCGACGCGGGCGGTTCTGCGGGCGGAGCGGGCTGGGCGACCGGCCGGCGCATCGTCGCGGTCACGTCCGTCGCGGCCTCGGCGGGGGCGGACGGCGCGCGCAGCATCGTCTCGTCGACGCCGGGCGCGAAGGCCGGGACGGCCGGATCATGCCGCGACTGCGCCGGTGCGGTCGCGGCCGAGGGCCGGGTGAGCCCCGCCGCGGGCGAGGTCTCGGGGTTGATGCTGACGACGCCGCGCACACGGGTCAGGCCGTCGTCATCGTCTTCGACGACGTCCTCTTCGGGCAGCGCGTCATCGAGGATGTCGATCGCCGTCACGGCGTGCGACAGCTCGATCTGCACCTTCTGCAGGGCGCGCGCGAACCCGAGGGCGGACTCGTAGCGGTCGGCCGGGTTCTTGGCCATCGCGCGTTCGAGCACCCACTGCAGCGACGCGGGGGAATCCGTCCTCGTGAGCGCGGGGAGGGGTTCGGCCTCGATCCGCTGGATGAGGTCTGCGGCGGTGTTGCGCTGATCGGGCTGTTCGAAGGGCGACCGCCCCGCCAGCAGGGTGTACACCGTCGCGCCGAGCGCGTAGACGTCCGAGCGCGGCGTCGACTGCGGCGCATCGGCGAACGACTCCGGCGGCGACCACGGGATCGACAGGCCCGCGGACTCCGCTGCGGCGGCCGTCGTCGACGCGATGCCGAAGTCGGTGAGCGCCGGTCGGTTGTACTCGGTCACGAGGATGTTGGCGGGTTTGATGTCGCGGTGCAGCACCCCGGCGCGGTGCGCGGTCTCGACGGCGGCCGCGACCTGGACGCCGACCCGCAGCGATTCGGCGATCGAGAACGGCTCGCGCCGGTACCGCACCTGGAGGTTGGGCTTGGGGCAGTACTCCATCACGAGGTAGGGGCGGCCGTCGTCGGCGACCCCGGCCTGATAGATCGTGACGATCGCGGGATGCGTCGAGAGCATCGCCATGACATTCGCCTCGGCGGTGAACTCCGCCACCGAGCCGCTCGAGATGCGATCCAGCAGCAGCACCTTCACCGCGACGCGGCGGCGGGGCAGCTGCTGCTCGTAGAGGTAGACGTCGGCGAAGCCGCCGGATCCGAGCACGTCGACATACGTGAATCCCGGCAGATCCGGCGGCGCCATGGGCGCGCGCTTCGCGCTCATGCGGTCTCCTCGACCGTGACGGTGATCCCGTCGCCGAGGTCGAGCAGGTCGCCGCTGACGACGACGGTCGCCTCGCCCGGGTGCAGGCGCACGGGGTCGGCCCCGGCCCGGTGCAGGATCGTGCCGTTGGTCGTGTTCAGGTCGGTCGCCACGATGCTGTCGCCCTCGACCCGCAGTTCGAGGTGGCTGCGCGAGATGTCCTGTTCCGGGCTCGCGACCGCGACGAGGTGCGGCAGATCGGTGCCGACGACTCGCGTCGATCGCGGCCGGCGGCCGATCACGACGGTGCGATCGAGCAGCAGCTCCTGCCCCGTGGACAGACGGATGCGACCGGGCGCGGTGCGCCGCGGTGGCGCGAGCGGCGGCGGCATCGAGTCGGAATCCGCCGCGCCGCGCAGTGCGCGCGCCTGTGCGAGCGAGATGGTCTCACCGTCGTGATCACCCGCGGCGGGTGCCGGGGCGGGTCCGGTCGCGTCGGTCGGGCGCACGACCGTCGCCGCCCAGACGCTGTCGCCCTCGGCCGGGTCGGCAGAGGTTTCGGCGGAGGCGCTGTCGCCCGTGACGGCCGCGCGCGCGAAGGTCGAGTCGGCGGGAAGGAGCGTGTCGGCTCCGGCCATCGTGACGGCGGCGGAGTCGATGATCCCCGGCGCCTCCACTGCCGTGGGAGTCGCCAGCGCCCCGGCCTCGGCCCCGGCCGCGGGCTGGGCCTGGGCCTGGGCCTGGGCCTGGGCCTGGGCGTGGGCCCCGGCCGCGGGCTCGGGCTGGGCCTGGGCCTGGGATTCCGGTTCGACCCCGGGTCCAACCCCACCGGCGTCCGGGGTTTGGGGCGGATTCGCGTCGCGACTCGCCGCACCCTCCGGCGTTTCTGTTCCCGAACCCGCCCCAAACCCGGCTGCGGGAGGCGTGGCGACACGCGCGGCCTGGAGCTCGACCTCGACTCCGGGTTCAACCCCACCGGCGTCCGGGGTTTGGGGCGGATTCGCGTCACGACTCGCCGCGCCCTCCGGCGTGTCCGTGCCCGAACCCGCCCCAAACCCGGCTGCGGGAGGCGTGGCGCCACGCGCGGCGTGGAGCTCGGGCGGGGCCACCGGCGCAGCATCCGCCTCATCGAAGGTGACCGTCACGGCCGACACCAGCACGATGCCGTCGCGGATCGGGTACTCGACGGGCGCATCGTGCTCGGCCGTCACGATGTTCGCGCGGACCGCACCGGGGATCGTGCGCTCGGTCCATGTCGTGACCGTCGCACCCGAGAGCTCTTCGACGCCGGTCGCCGTCTCGACGGTGAGCTCGAACGCCCCCCGCACGACGGCACGCACGCCGTCGTCTTCGGCGAGCACGACGGCGAACGGCGGGATCGCCGCGAGCGATGTGCCGAACGCACCCGTCAGGGCCTCGATCACGGCGGGGAGCCCGCGGCCCGCGTCGGCCTGACGCCAGACGCTCTCGAGCAGCGTGATGGGAACGTCGGCGCCCAGCACGACGAGCCCGCGGCCCGTCACCACCGCCTGCCACGGTCCCGGCGCGTATCGTCCGACGATCATCGCCGACCCCCTCCTGTCCCGACACGGGGTCGGGTGTCCTCGTCGACGTCGTCATCGCCGTCGTCGGCGGCGACACCGCGGTGCACCGCGACGGCGTCGACGACGATCGCGGTGATGTTGTCGCGACCGCCCTGCAGCATCGCCTCGTGCACGAGGCGGGTCGCTGCCGCCTGCGGATCCGATTCCGCCCGCAGGACGGTGTCGATGCGCTCGCTGCTCAATTCTCCCGACAGCCCGTCGGAGCACACGAGCACCCGGTCGCCGACCTGTGCCGGGATGACCCAGTAGTCGGCCTCAGCCGAGCTGCCGCCGCCGATCGCGCGCGTGATGACGTTGCGGCGAGCGTCGACGGCCGCCGTGGCGGCGTCGAGCTGTCCGCTGTCGATGAGCTCCTGCACGACCGAGTGGTCGACGCTGATCTGGTCGAACTCGCCGTCGCTGAGCAGATAGGTGCGCGAATCCCCCAGATTGAGGGTGAGCCAGCACGCGACGCCGTCGACGTCGGCGATGACGACTCCCGTGAGCGTCGTGCCCGCGCCCGCGGCCGCTTCCGGAAGCGCGTCGACGCGACGCCGCGCGGCGTCCAATGCCGTGCGCACTTCGCGCATCGACAGGCTTCCGCGCCCCGCGAGAGTCGAGAACTCGGCGATCACGGCGGCCGATGCGACTTCGCCCGCCTGGTGTCCGCCCATGCCGTCGGCGACGAGGAAGAGCGGGGATGCCGCGAGGTGCGAGTCCTCGTTGATCGGACGGCGCAGGCCCGGATCCGTCGCCGCACCGGCGACGACCTCGACGATGGGCACACTCACGCGTCGCCCCCGACGGTGGCGCGGCGATCACCGAACTCGAGCACGTCCCCGGGGCGCAGCGCCGTCTGCACGCCCGGTGCGAGCACCTGGCGCCCGCCGTCGCGCACGAGCGTCGTGCCGTTGGTCGAGTGGCGATCGGCGACGTACGGACCCGCCGCGTTCGATCCGATCTCGAAGTGGGTCTTCGACAGCGACAGCGTCTCGTCGCGGACGGACGCCACGACCGCCCCCTCTTCGCGGCCCGGATTGCGCCCGAAGAGCGTGCGTGTGTACACGGCGGTGCGGGTGCCGTCGTCCCACACGAGCACGGCGACCGTGCGGGCCGGGCTCGCGGCGCGCGTTTCGTCGATGTCGATCTCTTCCGAGGCCGGCCCCGGCGTCGAGACGCGCGGCGGCGCGAGGTAGGCGGGCGGCGGCACGGGGGGCGTCGCCGAAGCGGGGGCAGCCGCGGGCGCCGGAGCCGTTGCGGGCGGCGGTGCCACGGGTGCCGGAGCCACGGGTGCCGGTGCCGCGGGCGCCGGGGATGCCGCGCCACCGGTCGGGTCGATCGTGATTCCGGGCACGAGCGAGATCATGCCGTCGCCCGACGCGGCCGAACGGAACGCGGGCGCGACGGGCTTCGGAGCGGCCGACGGGTACGCCGGTGCCGGCGGCGGTGTGAACTCGCGCGGCGGCAGCGGCGGTGGCGGCGGCACGGCGGGCGCCGCGGGGCCCGGAGCGGGCACTGGTGCGCCCGCGGGGCCCGGAGCGGGCGCCGGCGTGGCCGCGGGTCGCGACGGCGTGCGACCGTCAGACCGGTCGGCTCGGGCGACGGCGTCGACGACGACGGCGTTCACGACCTTGTCGTGCCAGCCCTGACGCCGCACCGGGTCGAAGAGGGGCGTGAAGTAGCCGACGACGATGGACCCTGCCAGCCCCCAGATGATGTTGCGCAGCAGCGCGCGGCCGAAGCCGAGGGGGGCGCCGGTGGTGGCATCCCGCACCTGCACGCGCATCAGACGCTGCCCCGGCGAGCCCTGACCGCCCTGCAGCGCCGTGTAGACGAGAGCCCACGCGAGGCTCGCGAGTCCGATGACGCCGTAGACGAGTGCGAGCACCAACAGGACGCTCTGGGGACTTCCGTCGGACAGCGGCAGTGCGATCGCGACGCCCACGACGGCCAGCACGACCATGATGGCGGCACCGATCGCGCCGTCGATCGCGTACGCGGCCACGCGACGCCCGATCGATGCGAGGGCGGGGCCGCGCGGCGCGGGTGCGACCGGCGGGGCGTAGCTGGGGTGACTCATTCGGACTCCGGGGGTGGGGAGGTGTCGGCTCGTCGATCGTCGCCGACCGGACGGGCACGGATTGTGCGAGGGGGGAGCGCGAACCGTGTGCCCGCCAGCAGCGAGCGCAGGTTCAGTCTGGCGCGCATCCGCTGCCAGAGCGAGCGGTGCGCCGCCATCCCGCCGACGATGTCGTCGACCTGACGCCAGAACTCATCGATGTCGGCCGGCGTGGGATCGGTCGGCCCGAACACCTCGAGATCGGCGCGGGTCGCCAGCGTCGCGACGCGCGATTCGGCGAACGCGTCGGCGACCGTCACCGCGTCTTCCTGGCGCGTGCCGCCGGAGTTCACGGGCGTGCCGTAGTCGACCGCGCGGTCGACGAGCTCATCCCACCCTCCGCTGATCCGGTCGGAGGGCCGCTCCGCGGCTCGGCGCCGACGACGCCTGGCCGCCTTGAAGACACCGATCACGATGAACGGCGCCGCCAGGAGGGCGAGCACGCCGAGCACACCGCCGCCGATCGCCAGGATCGCGCCGAGCAGGCCGAGGTCGTTCTTCTCCTCGTCTTCGCTCTCGCGGTCGTCGGGGATCGCGATCGGCAGGTCGACGGGCTCCTGCTCGGGGGGCGGCGGCTGCAGCACCTGCGGCTTCGGATCGGCGCGCGGCTTCGTGGTCTGGTCGTTCGGCACCTGGTCCTCGGGCGGAGTCGGGTCGAACCGCACCCAGCCGGAGTCTTCGAAGGCGATCTCGACCCACGCGTGCAGTGTGTCGCCCGTCGCGGTGAAGACGGCCTGACCCGCGGCATCCTCTTCGGGATAGAAGCCCATCACGACGCGAGCGGGGATCCCGATCTCGCGCGCGAGGAGGGCCATCGCGGTCGCGTACTGCTCGTCGTCGCCGATCATCTGGTCGGCATCGACGAGGGTCAGGATCCGTTCGGCGCCGTGGCCGGCTCGCGAGAGCACTTCGCCCTCGAGCCCGTGGCTGAAGAAGCCGCCGTCGGCCAGGAAGCTCTCCAGCGCGCGCGCCTGCTCGATCGGCGTGTTCGCTTCGGCGACCGCCTTCGCGGCGATGTCGGCGAGATCCTGCGGGACGCCTTCCTGCTTGGGCAGCTTGACCGGAGCGAAGGCTTCGCCCGACAGCCGCTCGTCGCTGGGCTGGGCGGGAAGAGTCGTGTCGATCGTGTAGCCGTCACCGGTCGTGAGTCGTCCCGTGACGACGCCGGTCCGGGTCGATTCGTTGTAGTGGGCGCTGCGACGCAGGTCGTCGGCGCGCGGACCGTCGAACTGGACCTCGGCGATCTCTCCGGCGCCCGGCATCCACACGTTGTCCCATTCGCCCATGTCGAAGCGCAGCGTGACGGGCGTGCCCGCGGCATCCGGCGACATCTTGCCGCGCACGGGGCGGAAGGCGCTCGACGATCCGGCGCCCTCGTCGGACACGTTGTAGACCGTGCCGCTGTAGGCGTCCATCGTCGCGATGCGCACGCGCGCGCCCTCGGGCAGCCCCGACACCCGGAAGAGCGGATCGTCCGCCTGGTCGCGCACGAGGGCGCGGAACCCCTGCAGGGGGCTCGGGTACTCGCGGATGTCGAACGGCGGGATGACGACGTCGCGCAGCACGTAGCGCGGAGCCTCGGGGGCCGCCAGAGCGCTCGTCGCGACGCCGATGACGGCGGCGACGGCGACGACCCCGCCGCCGAGCAGGATGCGACGGGTCGCGGCAGTGCGCGACGACCCCTCGCCGTCTCCGCCGAGCGAGATCGCCGCGCCGCTGTGCGCCCACGCGGCGCGCAGCGACAGCCACGCGACCGCGACGATGGCGAACACGATGCCCTGCACGATGGGCGCGGCGGGCTCGGACGTGCCGATCGCGATCTGCACGACGAGGAATGCCGCGACGGGGATCAGCGCCCACGCGGCACGGGCGACGCGCAGCGCGAGGCTCGTCGTGAGGACCGCGGCGACGAGGGTGAGCAGGAACGGAACGACGAGGTGGCCGTCGCTCGCCGCGACGGGGGCGACCGTCGTGAGCAGTCCCTTCCACGACGTCACGGCGCCCAGAGCGAGGCCCCCGAGCGTGTCGAGGGTCGGCACGACCCCGGCGACGGTCGTGTGCGGCAGCGCGAGCGCACCGCCGAAGACGAAGTAGACGACGACCGTCGCGCCGGCGATCAGCAGCGCTCCCCAGCGCCACAGGGCGCCCAGCGACGCGATGGTCATGCCGAGCAGGGCCGCGCCGAGCGCGGCGACCAGATAGGACGGCGCCGCGAACGTCGGCCAGAAGCCCGCGATGGGCACGGCGAGCAGCAGTGCGACGGCGACGAGGTCGAGGACCCATCGCCGCAGCGGCAGACGCTGCGGCGTCGTGGTCGGAGTGGTCATGCGAGCACCTTCCGCAGCGCGCCGGGGAGCTTGTCCAGGGCGCCGACCGTGAGCACGTCGGCGTCGCCGATGCGGCGCAGCGACGGGGTGGCGCCCGGCTCGGCGACGACCGCGAGCACCCGCGCGCCGAACGGCAGGCGCGCGCACGCGCGGCGCAGCGCCGCGGCGTCGACGTTGCTGCCGCAGATGAGCACGACGACGCTCGCGAGCGGCAGCGTCGCGGCCACCGTTCCGGCGAGCTCGACGATGCCGCCTTCGCGGGGCCGGGAATGGTCGATGATCGAGAGCGAGTCGAGGAACCGCTTGCCGTTGGATGCCGGCAGCTCACGGCCCTGCACGCGCATCTCGACGCGCTGCGAGTCGCGCAGCGCGCGCAGGCCGATCGACCCGGCGATCGAGATGCCGAGCTCGAACTCGTCCGAATCGCGATAATCCGCCGCGCTGCGCGACAGGGCGATGACGAAGTGCGACCGGCGCGTCTCCTCGTACTGGCGCACCATCATGTCGCCGATGCGCGCCGTCGACTTCCAGTGCACGTGTCGCAGATCGTCGCCGGGCTGGTATTCGCGCAGGGCGTGGAACGACACATCATCGCGCGAGAGGTCGGTCGCGGGGAGCCCCTCGAGGTCGCGCAGGAACCCGAGCGACTGGCCCGAGAACGCCACGGTGCGGGGGTGCACGAAGAGATCGACGGGCTCGTCGCGACGGTGCACGCGCTCGAAGACGCCGAGCGGGTCGCCGCGCACGACGCTCACCGGCCCGACCGCGAGCACGCCCCGGCGCTGCGTCGGGATCGCGAAGAGCTCTTCGGCGGACTCTCCCGCCGCCAGGCGGCGCACGGCGAACACGCCGCGACCGGCCCCGACCGGAAGCACGACGCGCGAGGGCAGGATCGCGCGCGTGCCGGTGTTGGCGAGCGTCAGCGCCCCGACGGCGCGTTCGCCGACGACGACGCGCGTGCGGTTCAGATCGAGCGAGGCGTCGTACGTCGTGCGACCGATGAGGAACAGGGCGCACAGCGCGACGACGGTCGCGAGCACGACAGCCGTGATCGTCAGCTCCCACCAGCCGAGCGTCTGGCCCGCGATCCAGAGCACGACGGCCGCCGCGATGAGCACCCACGCGAGCGGGCGGAACACCGACAGGATGCTGCGGACACGCGCCCACACGAGCAGGGCGACGCCCTGCGCGTGCTCACGGCGCTGCCCCACGGCAGCCGCCGGGCGGAGCGCGTCCGTCGTCATCAAGCTGCCGACCTCGCCTGCGGAGCGTCGACGGTCTCGAGCACACGGGCGATGACGGTCTCGGGCGTCGTGCCCGAGAACTCCGCCTCGGGGTCCATCACGAGACGGTGCGTCCACGTCGGTGCAGCGAGTCGCTTGATGTCGTCGGGCGTCACGAAGTGACGTCCTTGCGCGGCCGCCCACACCTTCGCGACGCGGATCATCGAGATCGAGCCGCGCACCGAGACGCCCAGGCGCGTCGCGGCATCTTCACGCGTCGCCTCGGCGAGCTGCGCCGTGTAGCGCAGCACGGCCGGCTCGACGTGCACCGTCGCGGCGAGGTCGGCCATGTCGGCGACGGCGCTCGTCGTGATGATCGCCGGCAGGTGCGCCGACGGGTTGCGGTCGGCGGACCCGGCGAGGATCTGCTCGGCGATCTCGAGGTCGGGGTAGCCGATCGAGGTCTTGACGAGGAAGCGGTCCAGCTGAGCTTCGGGCAGCTTGTACGTGCCGGCCTGCTCGATCGGGTTCTGCGTCGCGATGACGAGGAACGGGCGCCCCACTTCGTGCGCGACGCCGTCGACGGTGACCCGCGACTCCTCCATGACCTCCAGCAGCGCCGACTGCGTCTTGGGCGACGCGCGGTTGATCTCGTCGGCGAGCACGATCGAGGCGAACACGGGACCCTTGTGGAACTCGAACCGGCGGGTCGCCTGGTCGTAGATCGTCACGCCCGTGACGTCGGAGGGCAGGAGGTCGGGCGTGAACTGGATGCGGCTGCTGGTGCCCTGCACCGTCGCCGCGAGGGCCTTCGCGAGACTCGTCTTGCCCGTTCCCGGTGCGTCCTCGAGCAGCACGTGCCCTTCGGCGAGCATCGCCGCCAGCACGAGCCCGACGACCTCGCGCTTGCCCATGAGGGCGCGGTCGACGTTGTCGACGAGGCGGGCGAAGGTGCCCTGGAACCAGGCCGCCTGTTCGGGGGTCATAGTCATGTGTGTCGTGTCTTTCTCTCGAAGATGCGGGCGTATGGAGCGATCGGGGTCACCAGTTCGCGCGTGCGGCGTCGCCCCAGCCCACGATCGTGATCCACGCCTGGGTTCCGGACAGTCCACCGAAGTGGCACGTGAACTCCTTCGAACCGTTCGCGGGGAGGTACACGTTGGGGTAGCGCGCGAACGCCGTGCCGCCGTTGGTGTGGTTGCAGACGATGTCGTAGTTCCCGGCCGGGAAGTTCTTCACCGTCACGCCGATCTGGTGGCAGTACTGAGACGTGCAGGTCGGACTGTTGGTCCGGATGCCCTTGTACGTCTGCGCAGACGCCTGCGGCGGCGCGGAGGTCGTCGCCGACTTCGATGCGACGGCCGAGACCTGACCCTCTGTGTCGTAGGCCCGTACCTGGATCGTGCCCGTGTAACTGTGACCGTGGTCGCGCGATTCGCTTCCGGAGCGGCCGACGTTCTTCCAGGCTTCGCCGTTGATCTTGATCTGCATGACCTGGATCGTGCGGCCGTTGTCTGCCGGAGCAGACCACGAGTAGGTGATCGTCGTGCCGCTGGCCGTCGCCCCCGCGCCCGGAGTGTTGACCGGGCCGTACGGGCGTGCGGCGCTCGCGGAGGACGCCGCCGGACCGTCGTATCTGACGCCGTCGATCGTCGTGTAACCGCGCACCTGCACGGTGTAGGCGGAGTTGTTCGAGATCCCCGCCGTGATCGTGCGGCCGTCCCAATCGCTGCGCCAGCCGCCTCCGACGTTGTACTCGTAGGCGATCTCGCCGGCGCGCGCGCCGTTGCCCGGTGCGGCGCCGTACGTCACGACGATGCGGCTGTTCGCCGCGGGAGTCGTCGCCTGCACGTTCGTCGGCGCACCGAGCTGCGTGAACCCGCGGCGCGGCGCCGACGCGGCGCTGGCCGCACCCCAGCCGGCCTTGTTGTGCGCCTCGACCGTGAAGGTGTAGTCGGTCTCGGATGCCGCCACGACGATCGCCTGCGCCGTCACGCCGCCGGGGATGTTCGTGACCGTGTTGACGACCGAACCACCACGGAGGACGTTGACGCGGTACTGGTCGATCGTGTCGCCGTTGTTGGCGGGAGGCTGCCAGGCGACCTGCATCTGCGCCTGGGTGCCGACCGGCTCCAGGCGCGCCGTCGTCGGTGCTCCGGCAGCCGCCGGGGGTGCCGCCGGCACCATGGGTGCCGAGTAGACGCTCCAGCTCGACGGGTCGGGCGCACGGTTGTGCGCCCGCACGCGCACCTGATAGTTCGTGCCGTTCTCGAGACCGTCCCACGTCAGCGACGTGCCGGTCACGCCCGTCTTCTGCGTGATGCCCGACGGCGGGGCCGGCGAGATCTCGAGCGTGAACGACTCGACGGGGGATCCCGGGGTCGTCGGCGTGACCCAGGCCACCTGCAGGCTCCGATCGCCGAAGACCAGCGTCGGCGGCTGCGGGGTGTCGGGCCGCGCGTCGGGGCGGGCCGTCTCTGACGGTGCCGACGGGTCCGAATCGCCCACGCGGTTGGTCGCGACGACCGTGAAGTTGTATTCGACGTTGTTCGTCAAGCCGTCCAGGGTGCACGTCGTGGCGGCGCAGGCCTTGGTGTAGTTGCCGGTGACCGACTCGACCGTGTAGGTCGTGATGTCGGCGCCGTTGTTGGGCGGCGGGCTCCAGGACAGCACGACCGTGCGATCCTGCACGCTCGACACGGTGGGGGTGCCCGGCGCGTCGGGCCGGCCCTGCACCGTGAGACGGATGCGGCCCTCGACCTCACGATCGACGTCGGCGGTGGCATCCTGCACGCGATAGCGCACGACCATCGTTCCGAAGAAGTCGCCGTTCGGCGTGACGCGCACCTGATCGCCCGCGACATCGACCGTGCCGGCCCCGGTCTCGACGATCGCCGTCGTGACCTTGAGCGGGGTGTCGGGGAACGGGTTGAAGTCGTTCGCGAGCACGGGCACCGTCACGGTCTTGCCCTGGTGCGCTTCGGGGATCGTGTCGTCGTTGGCGGTCGGCAGCGGACGCGTCGACGCCGTCACGCGCGCCGTCACGCTGCCCTCGATCGGCTCGGTCTCGCCGTCGGCGATGCGGATCGCGAGGGTCACGGTCGTGCCCTTGGCCGTGCCGGCCGACGCGCTCACCAGGAGGCTGCCGCCGTCGATCGAGGCCGAGAACCCCGACGGAGCACCGCCGACGAGCTGATAGCGCATGCGCTCGAGGTCACCGCTGTCGGGGTCCGTCGTGAGCGCACGCAGGTCGAGCGTCGCGGCATCCTCACCCGGAGCCACGTCCATCTGGCCGTTCGTGAACGAGGGCTGCTGATTGTCGGGCGGCAGGACCGTGATGGGGAGCGTCAGCATCGCCTTGATGCCGGCCGGGTCATCGGGCCCCGTGCCGTCCGTCACCTCGAAGGTGATGGCATCCGGACCGAAGTAGCCGTCTCTCGACGTGTAGACCAGCGTCGTCTGGTCCTTCACGAGGTTCGCGCCGTTCGCGTTCGACGCCTGCACCTTCGCCGCCTCGGTGATGACGACCCGCTTGCCCGCCGCCGCACGCACGTGCTCGGCGAGCGGGATCTCGACCGTCTCGCCGCTGACCACCTCGATGCCCTGCACCGTCGTGAGCACGGGCGGAATCGTCGTGAGGCCGGGGACGAAGACGAACGCCGACGCCGTCAGGCGATCCTGATCGGTGATCGTGTAGGTCAGCAGCTGCGCCTCGTCGGTGAGCGTCACCCGCAGCGTGTCGCCGCC
The DNA here is from genome assembly GCF_053644835.1 of Microbacterium sp. NPDC055357. Taxonomy (NCBI): domain Bacteria; kingdom Bacillati; phylum Actinomycetota; class Actinomycetes; order Micrococcales; family Microbacteriaceae; genus Microbacterium; species Microbacterium sp. NPDC055357. The sequence goes on from NZ_JBSHLZ010000009.1 coordinate 107,719, forward strand.
GACGACCCGCGCCGTCGCGGCGTCGGTCGTGACCGTCAGGCCGTCCTTCGTGCCGTCGGGGTCCTCGTCGTTCGCGAGCACCTCGACGTCGACCGTCTCGCCGTCGATGTCTTCGGGGCGGATCCGGTCGTCGCGGGCGATGGGACGCTGCAGCGGCACGTCTTCGGCGACCGTGATCTGCAGGACCGCCATCGCCTCGGCACCGCGCGCGTCGCGGATCGTGTACTGCACGCTCGTCTCGACCGGCACGGGCGGCGACGTCACGACGACGCGCTCCCCCTGGACGACGGCCTTGAGCCCTTCGATGTCCGGCACGACGAGACCGTCGCGGACGAGGCCGAACTGATCCCCGTCGGGATCGGAGTCGTTCGCCGTCACGGGAACGGCGACCGAGCGATCGGGGCGCATGATGACCGAGTCCTTCACGGCATACGGCGCCTGGTTCGACGCCTCCGCCGGGGCGATGCCGACACGGATGGGTGCCGTCGCCTCCTTGCCGAGCCGGTCGCGCACGCGATACGTGAACGAGTCGAGGCCCGCCGATTCGTTGAAGGCCTCGTAGGTCAGGTAGTTGGGGCCGACCTCGACGATGCGTCCCTTCTTGGGCGCGCTCGCGACGCCGACGAGCTCGACCGAGTCGCCGTCGGGATCGATGCCGTCCAGCGGAATCGCGATTCTCACCTGGGAGCCGTTGAGCACGCGGGCGGTCAGGTCACGCGGCCGCGGAGCCGTGTTCGTCTCCTCGTTGACCGGCAGGATCTGGATCGTGACGTAGCCGGCGTCCTTCTGTCCCGTGCTGTCGTAGACCTCGTACGTCGCGTACGCCGTGCCGGGCTCGTCACCGGCGCGGAAGCGCAGGGTGTCTTCGGAGACGAAGATCTCACCGTCGGCGGGGTCGATGAACGGCGGGATCAGGTCGGGCGAGACGTGGATCGTGTCACCGTTGGGGTGGTAGTCGTTGTCGAGCACGGGGATCGTCACGATGTCGCCGGCACGCACGATGACCTCGTCGTCGTTCGCGACGGGAGGCCGCAGCTGCGACGGGGCCGGCACGGGGATGACGACGACCTCGCCCTCCGCGGAGCGGGCGCCGTTGGAGATCCGGTACGAGATGCGCACCTGCTCGCCGAGCGCGGATTGGTCGGTGATGCGCAGGGTCTCGTGGTTGAGGACCGACACCGCGATGCCGCTGTTGGGCTCGACCGTGACGGACTGCACGACGAGGATGCCGCCGGCGGGGTCGCTGTCGTTCGCGAGCACATTGACGAGCACGTCGCCGCCGCTGGGCAGCAGAGCGACATCGCGCACCGCGATCGGGTCGCGCTCGAGATCGGCGTCGTCGAGCACATCGACGCGCACGAGGCCAGGCACGCCGTTGGCGCCGGCCGACGCGAGGTACTGCACGTAATAGGTCTTGGCGATGTCCGACGTGAACGAGAAGGTCTTGTTGGCGAAGTCCGGCACGATCGTCGCGCCGGCGACCTCGTCGACACGCGTCAGGCGCAACGGCTCACGGCTCGAGCTCGTGTCGTTCGCGAGCGGTGAGACGGTCACCGTCTGGCCGGCGCGGACGACGACGTGGTCGGCGTTGGTGACGGGGATGGTCGAGCCGACGGGGCGCACGTCGAAGCGCACGACGCCCTCGGCGACCTTGTCGCCGTCGGACACGACGATCGGGACGTCCTTGCGGCCCTGCGTGCCACCGACCGCGCGATAGGTGATCCGTCCGTCCGACGTGAAGTCGGCCTCATCGCCCTCCGAGGGCGCGACCGCCGAGAGGAAGACGTCGTCACCGTCGGGGTCGATCCAGTCGGGCAGCACGTTGTACGACACCGTGCCGCCGGATTCGACCGTGACGGAGGTGATCCGCTTCTGCACGGGAGCCGCGTTGACGTCCCAGCCGTGCACCGTGAGCCGCGCCGTCGCGGTATCCGTGCCGCCGCGGCCGTCATCGACCTGATAGACGAAGGCATCCGACCCGGTCGCCTCTTCCGGCACGGCGATCTGCAGCCCGGCGCCGTTGTTGACCGGCTGCACCGCGCCCAGACCCGGGTCTCCGTCGGGCAGCGTCACCGTGAGCACGTCGCCGTCGGGGTCGCTGTCGTTGTCGAGCACGGGAAGCACCGTTGTGCGGCCCGGACGCACACCGAAGTCATCGTCGGTGGCGATCGGCGGCGTGTTCTCCTCCGTGCGCTCGGGAAGCGTCGTCTCGACCGACTCCTCCGTCGTCTGCTCGTCCTCTTCCTCGGACTCGCTCTCGGGCGGAGTCACATCGTTCCAGTTGTCGACGCGCTGCAGACTGTCGCTGGCCATCCACGCCGCGCCTCCGACGATGTCGTTGAGCACGATCACGTCGCGGTTCACGCGGAAACGCAGCACGGTCGCAGCATCCGCCCCCTCGATCTCCGTCGTGAGATCGTTGTCGGTCCCGATGCAGTCGCGGGCGAACACCGCCGAGCCCGACCACGCACCGTACGTGCAGCCCAGCAGCTGCACCGGCGCCGCCGGGGTGCCCTGCGCGCCGGACGACGTCGCCGTCGGCTCCGACCCGTCCAGCGGCACCCGCACCAGCGACGACGACGTCGCCACGACCACCGCGTCGGTCGCGACCGACGGCTCCTGCAGCACACCCGTGTCGCCGCGCTCGATCTCGGTGGACTGGCCCGTCGAGGTGTGCACGGTGCCGGATGCCGCATCCAGGACGACCGCGATCTCACCCACCGCCGTGATGCTGACCTCGCTCGTCTCGTCGACGCCGGCGATCTCGCGGTGCTCCGGATCGAGAGCCGCGCCGTCGGGGTCGACGGGGACGGTCACGAGTTCGCCCGTCGTGCGCGATACGGCGTACGCCGTGCCGTCGGCGCCCACCGTCACGGCAGCACCCGCGCCGAGCGACGCGATCGGGTCCGTGCCCTGCAGCTCGAAGGAGCCTGCCGCGGCAGCCGGCACGACCCACAGGTCGCCCGACGGCCGGTCGAGGACCGCGACGGTGGGTCCGCCCAGTTCGACCTGTGCGTCACCGGGCACCCTCGCCGCCGTCGTGAGCGCCACCATCGCGGGGTCGACGGTCGTCAGCGTCGCGTCGGTGCCGTTGTGCACGAGCACCGTGTCGCCGGATTGGAGGACGTCGTAGTCGTCGCTCGTCGTGCGCAGGGCGCCGTCGAGCACGCGGGACTCGTGGTTGAAGTGGCCGACGAGCAGGCTCGACTGCTTCGTCACCCACACACCGCCGTCGTGCAGATCGACCTCGGTCGTCGGAAGCCCCTCGTGGAAGAAGGCCATCGTCGTGAGCGCCACCGCCGACACCGTGACGACAGCCCCCGACGCGAGTGCTTTCGGGCGCGCCCGCAGCCAAGCGAACGACTTCATGAAATCGGCCTCCCCCGGGGCGCGGTGCGTGAAGCGATCACGAACAACTCGAACAGCCTAACCCTCGCCGCACCGGTCGGCTCCGGGCCGGCGGCCGTCAGCATGCCGGCATCCCCGACGCGCTGCCGCTCACGCCCTTGCGACTCATGTACACGCCACGCCCGGAAAGCCAGTACCAGATCGTGTCGCCCTCGACCGCCCATCCGGTCAAGTCGCGGAAGCACGTCGCGGTCTGCGGGCCGTCGCTCGCGCGCAGCCAGTACGAGGAGCAGTTGCCGTTGCCGAACCGGCTGTAGTTGAAGTCGGGCTGCACGCACGTGCCGTTCGGCGGCGGCGTGATGGACCAGGTCGTCGGCGGGGGCGGGTTGTTGGTCCGGGCACTCGCCGACACGACCGCCGACCATTGGCCCGCGGCATCCCGCGAACGCACCTGGATCGAATGCGTCTGCTGGTAGCCGTTGCCGTGGGTCTCCGACCCGCTCGCGGCGACATCACGCCATCCGCCGTTGTTCACGCTGATCTGGGTCACCGCGATCGCACGCCCGTTCGGTGCGGGGGCCGACCAGTTGACGCGCACCGAGGTGCCCAGGTTCTGCGCGGACACCCCGGGGTTGTTCACGGGACCGTACGGTGCGGCCTGTGCGGGCGCCGACGCGGGGGGACCGTCGTAGCGGACGCCGTCGATCGTCGTGTAGCCGCGCACCTGCACCGTATAGCTGGAGTTGTTCGAGATGCCGGCCGTGATGATGCGGCCGTCCCAATCGCTGCGCCAGCCACCTCCGACGTTGTATTCGTAGGCGATCTCGCCGGCCCGCGCGCCGTTGCCGGCGGCGGCGCCGTAGTCGACCACGATGCGGCTGTCGGCGGCGGGGGTCGTCGCCTGCACGTTCGTCGGCGCTCCGAGCTGCGTGAACCCGCGGCGCGGAGCCGATGCGGGACTGACCGCGCCCCAGCCGGCCTTGTTGTGCGCCTCGACCGTGAAGGTGTAATCGGTCTCGGATGCCGCCATCACGACCGCCTGCGACCGGGCGCTGCCGGGGATGCTGGTGACCGTGCTGACGACCGATCCGCCGCGGATGACGTTGAGCCGGTACTGGTCGATCGCGTCGCCGTTCGCCGCGGGCGGCTCCCACGCCACCTGCATCTGCGCCTGCCCGCCGACCGGGTCCAGGCGGGAGGTCGTCGGCGCGGCAGCGGCCGAGGGCGGGGCCGCGGGCACCATGCCGGCCGAGAACGCGCTCCAGCTCGACGGGTCGGGCGCACGGTTGTGGGCGCGCACGCGCACCTGGTAGTTCGTGCCGTTCTCGAGACCTTCCCACGTCGTGGAGGTGCCGGTGAGGCCCGTCTTCTGCGTGATCCCCGACGGCGGGGCCGGTGAGATCTCGAGCGTGAACGACTCGACGGGCGACCCCGGCGTCGACGGCGTCACCCACGACACCTGCAGGCTGCGGTCGCCGAAGACGAGCGCCGGGGGGTTCGGAGTGTCGGGGCGGGCATCCGGTCGCGCCGTCGCCGATGTCGGAGACGCATCGGATGTGCCGACCCGGTTCACCGCGACGACCGTGAAGTTGTACTCGACGTTGTTGGTGAGGCGGTCCAGCGTGCACGTCGTCGCCGTGCAGTCCTTCGTGTAGTCGCCCGCGGTCGAGGTGACCACGTACTTCTCGATCTCGGCGCCGTTGTTGGGCGGCGGGCTCCACGACAGCACGACCGTGCGATCCTGCACGCTCGACACGGTGGGCGTACCCGGCGCATCAGGGCGACCCTGCACCGTCAGGCGGATGCGACCGTCGACCTCGCGATCGGCATCCTTCGTCGCATCCTGAATCCGGTACCGCACGACCATCGTGCCGAAGAAGTCGGCATCGGGCGTGACGCGCACCTGATCGCCCGCGATCTCGGACCGACCGGAACCCGTCTCGAGCGTCACCGTCGTGACCGTGAGCGTCTCATCGGGGAACGGGTTGAAATCGTTCGCCAGCACGGGAACGCTGACCGTCTTGCCCTGGTGCGCCTCGGGCACGGTGTCGTCGTTCGCCGTGGCGAGCGGGCGCGTGGATGCCGTGACCCTGACGCTCACGGCGCCTTCGATCGGCTCCGTGTCGCCGTCCGTGATGCGGATCTTCAGCGTCGCACCCGACCCCTTGGGCGTGTCGGCGCTCGCGCCGACCGCGAGGGTGCCCCCGTCGATCCGGGCGGTGTAGCCGCTCGGCGCACCGCCCACGAGCGTGAACTGGAGCTTGTCCGCGTCGCCGGGATCGGGATCGGTCGTGAGGGCGGCGAGATCGAGCGACGCCGGATCCTCGCCGGGTGCGACATCGATCTGCCCGTTGACGAACGTGGGCTGCTGATTCTCCGGCGGGAGGACCGTGATGGGGATCGTGAGCAGCGCCTTGATGCCCTTCGGGTCATCGGGGCCGGTGCCCGTCGTGACCTCGAAGCTGATCGCGTCCTGTCCGAAGTAGCGGTCGGCCGATGTGTAGACGAGCGTCGTCTGGTCCTTCACGAGGGATGCACCGTTCGAGTGCCCGGCCGACACCTTGGCCGCCTCGGTGATCACGACCTTGCTCCCGTCCGACGTGCGCACGTGATCGGCGAGGAGGATCTCGATCGTCTCGCCGCTGCCGACCTCGACGGCTCCCGTGTCGATGATCGTCGGGGGCAGCGTGCCGAGGGCGGGCACGAAGATGAAAGCGGATGCCGAGAGCCCGTCGGCATCGGTGATGGTGTAGCTGAGCAGCTGGCGCTCGTCGGCGAGGGTCACACGCACCCGGCCGTCGGCCAGGACACGCGCTGCACCCGCGTCGACCTCGACCGTCAGCGCATCCTTCGTGCCGTCCGGGTCCTCGTCGTTGTCGAGCACCGCGAGATCGACGGTGCCGCCGTCGATCTTCTCCGTCGGGACGCGGTCGTCGCGCGCGATGGGCCGCGAGAGCGGAACGTCCTCGTCGACGGTGATCTGCAGGACGGCGGTCGCCTCGGCACCGCGGGCGTCTCGGATCTTGTACTGGATCGACGTTTCGATCGGTTCGTCGGGCGAGGTGACGACGACACGCTGACCCTGGACCGTCGCGGTGAGGCCCGGCACGTCGGGGACCACGAGGCCGTCGCGGACGAGGCTGAACGGATCACCGTCGGGGTCGGAGTCGTTCGCGGTCACCGGCACGGCGACAGAGCGACCGGGTCGCATGATGATCGAGTCCTTGACGGCGTACGGCGCCTGGTTCACCGCCTCGGCGGGCGCGATGCCCACCCGGACGGGAGCCGTGGCCTCTTTGCCGAGCCAGTCGCGCACGCGGTACGCGAACGAATCGAGACCCGCCGCGTCTCCGAACGCCTCGTACATGATGTAGTCGGCGCCCACCTCGACGATGCGGCCCTTGCCGGGCGCCGAGGCGAGGCCGACGAGTTCGACCGAGTCGCCGTCGGGGTCGATGCCGTCCAGCGGCACCGCGATCTTCACTCTCGCGCCGTTGAGGACGCGGGCCGTGAGGTCGCGCGGCCGGGGAGCGGTGTTCGTCTCCTCGTTCACCGGGAGGATCTGGATCGTGACGTATCCGGCATCCTTCTGTCCCGTCGAATCGACGGCCTCGTACGTGGCGTAGACCGTCTTGGGTTCGTCGCCGGCGTGGAAGCGGAGCGTGTCCTCGGTGACGAACATCTCGCCGTCGGCGGGATCGACCAGCGGTGCCACGAGGTCGGGGGCGACGCGCAGCCTGTCGCCGTTCGGGTGGTAGTCGTTGTCGAGCACGGGGATCGTGACGACGTCGCCCGCGCGCACGATCACCTGATCGTCGTTTGCGACCGGGGGGCGCAGCTGCTCCGGCGCGGGCACCGGGATGACGATGACCTCACCCTCCGCCGTCTTCGCGCCGTTCGAGATGCGGTACGAGATGCGCACCTGCTGCGCCAGTGCCGCCTGATCGGTGATCCGCAACGTCTCGTGGTTGAGCACGGATACGGCGATGCCGCTGTCCGGTTCGACCGTCACCGACTGCACGACGAGGATTCCGCCCGCGGGGTCGGAGTCGTTCGCGAGCACGTTCACGAGCACATCGCCGCCGCTGGGCAGCAGCGCGATGTCACGCACCGCGACGGGCGCACGGTCGGTGTCGGCCTCGTCGAGCACGTCGATGCGCACGATCCCCGGAACCCCGTTGGCACCCGCCGACGCGAGGTACTGCACGTAGTAGGTGTCCGGGATGTCGGAGGTGAACGAGAACGTCTTGTTGGCGAAGTCCGGGATCACCGTCGCGTTCTTCACCTCGTCGACGCGCGTGAGGCGCAGCGGCTCGCTTCCCGAGCTCGTGTCGTTCACGAGGGGGGCGACCGTCGCCGTCTGACCCGCCCGCACGACGACGTGATCGGCGTTGGTCACCGGCACGGTCGAGCCGACGGGGCGCACGTCGAACCGGACGATGCCCTCGGCGACCTTGTCGCCATCAGAGACGAGCACGACGACGTCCTTGCGCCCCTGCGTGCCGCCGACCGCGCGGTAGGTGATCCGGCCGTCCGAGGTGAAGTCCGCTTCATCGCCCTCCGCGGGCGTCGCGAGGGCGAGGTACACATCGTCGCCGTCGGGGTCGATCCAGTCGGGCAGCACGTTGTACGACACGGTGCCGCCGGACTCGACGGTCACCGCCGTGATCCGCTTCTGCACGGGGGCCGCGTTGACGTCCCACCCGTGGACGCTCAGCCGCGCCGTCGCGGTGGCTGTCCCCCCGCGACCGTCATCGACCCGATACGTGAAGGAGTCCCCGCCGGTCGCATCCTCGGGCACGGCGATCTGCAGACCGGCGCCGTTGTTGACCGGCTGCACGGTTCCGAGCGCCGGGTCGCCTTCGGGCAGGGTGACGGTCAGCACATCACCGTCGGCGTCGCTGTCGTTGTCGAGCACCGGCAGCACGGTGGTGCGACCGGGTCGCACTCCGAAGTCGTCGTCGTTCGCGACCGGCGTAGTATTGACGTCGGTTCGCTCGGGCAGCGTCGTCTCGACCGACTCCTCCGTGGTCTCTTCGTTGTCTTCCTCGTCGCTCTCGGGCGGCGTCACTTCGTTCCAGTTGTCGACCCTCTGCAGGCTGGCGCTCGCCATCCATGCAGCGCCGCCGACGATGTCGTTGAGCACGACAACGTCGCGGTTCGTGCGGAACCGCAGCACCGCCGTGTCCTCCAGGCCGTCGATGTCGGCCTGGAGGTCGTGCTCCTCGCCGACGCAGTCGCGCACGAACGCGCCCGAACCACCCCACGCCCCGTACGCGCAGCCTTCCATGTGAACGGGCGCGGCAGGGGCGCCCGCGGTCGTCGTGACGACCGTCGGTGCGGCGCCGTCGAACGGGACGCGGACGAGCGCTGACCTGGTCGCCACCGTCACGGCATCCGTCGCTGCGGACGGATGCTGCAGCACCGCGGTGTCGCCGTCGTCGAGAACCGTGCTCCGGCCGGCGGACGTGAAGATCGTGCCGGAGGCGGTGTCGAGCACGACGGCGGTCGTGCCGACGGCCGTGACGCTCGCGGTGCTGGTGGTGTCGATGCCGTCGAGGGCGGAGCGCTGCGGGTCGCCGGGCGTGCCCTGCGGGTCGACCGGGATCGTCACGAGCTCAGAGGTCTCGACCGAGACGCCGTAGACGGTGCCGTCGACACCGACCGTCGACGCGGCGCCCTTGCCGAGTGAGACGGTCGGGTCCGTGCCCTGCACCTTGAACGCACCCACGCCCTTCGCCGGCACGACCCACAGATCGCCCGAGGCCGGGTCGAGGATCGAGACGGTCGGGCCGCCGAGTGCCGTCTGCGCCCCGGCGGGCAGCGGTGCGGAGTCTGCGAGCACGACCATCGCGGGGTCGATCGTCGTCAGGGTCGCATCCGTGTCGTTGACGAGGAAGACGGTGTCGCCGGACTGCAGCACGTCGTAGTCGCTCGTCGTCGTGCGCAGACCGCCGTCCAGCACCTGGGACTCGTGATTGATGTGGCCGACCAGCAGGCTCGATTGCTTCGTGACCCAGACCCCGCCGTCGTGCAGGTCGACTTCGGTCGTCGGAAAGCCCTGGTAGACGAAGGCCATCGTCGTGAGGGCGACCGCCGACGCCGTCACGACACCGGCCGACGCGAAAGCGCGCGGACGCGCGCGCAGCCACGCGACCGACTTCATGGAATGGGCCTCCCCCGAGGGCACTGCCGACGCGATGCATCGGGTCGCTCGCAGACGAGTGACCGGATCAGCCTAACCGGGGGTTTTCCGAGCCGGGAATCGCGGACATGGGGATGATTCCCCATCGGTCACCGCGCGACGTACTCCTTCAAGTGCCGCGCGGTGAGGGTGTCACCGGATGCCACGAGGTCGGCCGGCGTGCCCTCGAAGACGATTCGACCGCCGTCGTGACCTGCTCCCGGCCCGATGTCGATGATCCAGTCGGCGTGCGCCATGACCGCCTGGTGGTGTTCGATGACGATGACCGAGTTGCCCGCCTCGACGAGCCGGTCGAGCATCCCCAGCATGTTGTCGACGTCGGCGAGGTGCAGGCCCGTCGTCGGTTCGTCGAGCACGTAGACGGCCCCCTTCTTCGCCATCGAGATGGCGAGCTTGAGTCGCTGCCGCTCTCCGCCCGAGAGCGTGTTGAGCGCCTGACCGAGCGTGATGTAGCCGAGGCCCACGTCGATGAGGCGTGCGAGCACCGTGTGCGCCGGTCCCTTCGTGAAGAACTCCGCCGCCTCGGATGCCGACATCGCGAGCACTTCGGCGATGTTCTTGCCGTCCAGCCGATACTCCAGCACGTCGTCGCTGAAGCCCGTGCCGTCGCACAGCTCGCACAGCGTCTCGACGCTCTGCGTGAAGCCGAGCGTCGTGATGATGACGCCGAGTCCCTTGCACGCGGGGCACGCGCCCTGCGAGTTGGCGCTGAACAGGGCCGGCTTGACGCCGTTCGCCTTCGCGAACGCCGAGCGGATCGTGTCGAGCAGGCCCGTGTACGTCGCGGGGCTCGAGCGGCGTGAGCCCTTGATGGGCGCCTGGTCGACCACGACGACGTCGTCGAAGGCGGGGAGGTTGCCGTGGATGAGCGAGGACTTGCCGGAGCCGGCGACACCCGTGACGACGGTGAGGATCCCGAGCGGCACGTCGACGTCGACGTTCTTCAGGTTGTGCTGCGCCGCCCCGCGCACCTCGAGCGCACCGGTCGGCGTGCGCACCGCGTCCTTGAGCCGTGCCCTGTGGTCGAGATGGCGTCCCGTGATCGTGTCCGAGGCGCGGAGCCCCGCGACGTCTCCCGTGTACCGGATCTCGCCGCCGGCGCGGCCGGCGCCGGGACCGAGGTCGACGACGTGGTCGGCGATCTCGATCACCTCGGGCTTGTGCTCGACGACGAGCACCGTGTTGCCCTTGTCGCGCAGCTGCCGGAGCAGATCGTTCATGCGCTGGATGTCGTGAGGGTGCAGGCCCGCGGTCGGCTCGTCGAAGACGTAGGTGATGTCGGTGAGCGATGACCCGAGGTGGCGGATCATCTTGGTGCGCTGCGCCTCTCCGCCCGACAGCGTCCCCGACGCGCGGTCGAGCGAGAGGTACCCGAGTCCGATCTCGACGAAGGAGTCGATCGTGCTGCGCAGACCCTCCATGAGCGGCGCGACCTCGGGATCGTCGACCGTGCGCAGCCAGGCAGCGAGATCCGTGATCTGCATCGCCGCGGCATCCGCGATGCTGATCCCGCGGATCTTGGACGAGCGCGCCCCGTCGTTGAGGCGCGTCCCGCCGCATGCCGGACACGGCATGAACTTCACGGCGCGCTCGACGAACGCGCGGATGTGCGGCTGCAGCGCGTCACGGTCCTTCTGCAGCATCGACTTCGTGATCTTCGGGACGAGTCCCTCGTAGGTCACGTTGATGCCGGACATCTTGACCTTGGTCGGCTCCTTGTAGAGGAAGTCCTGCAGCTCCTGTTCGGTGTAGTCGGCGATCGGCTTCGTCGGATCCAGGAGCCCGGACTCGGTGTACCCCTTCACCATCCATCCGTCGACGTTGTATCCCGGGATCGTGATGGCGCCGTCGGCGAGCGATTTCGTGCGGTCGAAGAGCTCGTCGAGATCGACGTCGCTCGCCTCGCCGAGACCCTCGCAGGCAGGGCACATGCCGCCCGTGATCTCGAACGACCTGCGCTCCTTGATGCGCTTGCCCGCCTTCTCGATCGTCACGGCGCCCGCGCCGGAGACCGAGGGGACGTTGAACGAGAATGCCTGGGGCGGGCCGACGTGCGGCTGGCCCAGCCGGCTGAAGAGGATCCGCAGCATCGCCTGCGCGTCGGTGGCCGTGCCGACGGTCGAGCGCGAGTTCGCACCCATGCGTTCCTGATCGACGATGATCGCGGGGCTGATGTTCTCGAGCGCATCCACGTCGGGGCGGTTCAGCTGCCCCATGAACTGCTGCACGAAGGTCGGGTAGGTCTCGTTGATGAGGCGCTGCGATTCGTTCGCGATCGTGGCGAACACGAGCGACGATTTGCCCGAGCCGCTCACGCCCGTGAAGACCGTGAGGCGGCGTTTGGGAATGTCGACGCTGACATCTTTGAGGTTGTTCTCGCGTGCTCCCGTGACGCGGATGACTTCGTGCGAATCGGCGACGTGCTTGTCGGACATGGTCCCCCTCGAGTCGGCTACATTGTGCCGCACACCCCGGACACTCCGCGTCCTCATTCGTGCGGGTCGGCCGTGCGGGTCGACCGTGCGGGTCGGCCGTGCGGGACGGCCCGTGGTCGGCCGTACGGGTCCGGCCCGCGACCGCCGCACGGCTCCGGCCCGCGACCGCCGCACGGGTCCGGCCCGCGCCCGCCGCGTGGGTCCGCGCCCGCGCCCACCCGTGGGTCCGCGCCCGCCGCGTGGGTTCGACCACGTGACCGCGAGACTGCAACGGCACGCCGAGACTGCGGGGTTTACCCACGGTCTCGGCGTGCGGATGCGGTCTCGCTGTCAGGGGAGAGCGCGCCAGCAGCCGATGACGTGGTCGTCGACCATGCCGGCGGACTGCATGAGTGCGTACATCGTCGTCGGGCCGACGAACCGGAAGCCGCGACGGCGCAGCTCCTTGCTCAGCGCCGTCGACTCGGCGGTGATCGCGGGAACGTCGGCGAGGGAGTCGGGACGCGTGCCCGGCTCGGGCGCGAAGGACCACATCAGCGCGTCGAGTTCACCGGCATCCATCTCGCTCACGATCCGCGCGTTCGAGATCGTGGCCTCGATCTTGGCGCGATTGCGGATGATGCCCGCATCGGCCATGAGCCGTTCGACGTCGCGCTCATCGAACTGCGCGACGGCCGCCGGATCGAACCCGGCGAAGACCTCGCGAAACCTCGGCCGCTTGCGCAAGATCGTGATCCACGACAGCCCTGCCTGGAATCCCTCGAGCGCCATCTTCTCGAACAAGCGCCGGTCGCCGTGCAGGGGCACGCCCCATTCTTCGTCGTGGTAGCGCGCGTACTCGGCGTCCGCACCGACCCACGCGCACCGAGCACGGCCGTCGACTCCCGTCATCGTGTCGGCTGTCATCGTTCGACTCTACGATGCCTCTGTTCGCATTTCCTTTCGAGTGAACCCTTCCCTGTGTCGTAGCTTTGTACTACACTTGGGGGCATGGCGGAGGACCCGTATCCCGAAGAAGTGACACCGGTGCGCCTGCCCGCCGAAGAGATCTTGGGTCATCTTCTGGATGCTGCGCTGGCCGACCATATGGACGCGAATCGTCGTCTGGCTCTTCGTGCGGGTCGTATCGTCGAGGCGATCGATACCGCGGTGCGGCACCCGTACGTGTACACGTCGGTCGAGGGCCGGGCGGGGTCGAATCTGGCCGAGCGTGCCGTGATCGTCGATATCGCGTTGCGGTTGCAGTTGTCCGAGCGGGCGGTGCAGGATGTGGCCCGGCTGGTCCGTGACGCGCGTACCCGGTTGCCGATGCTGTGGCAGCGTGCCGAAGAGGGCTTCCTCTCGCTCTCGCTCGTGGAGTCCGCCGTCACCGG
>NZ_JBSHLZ010000010.1:0-106645 GCF_053644835.1 Microbacterium sp. NPDC055357
CGGTTGACCCCCATCGAGTTCGAGACCATCATGAACACGACCGTCGCACTGGCGGCGTGACTAGGAACTGTCACCTCACCGTGCAGCAGTCCCGTCGTACACCCTGGTGTCGTATGTCGCGCCCGGCGACCGCGTGCTGCACTGGGACAAGCGGCCTGGTAGTCGACCAGCCCTCGTTGGCTGGTCTGAGGCCGCTGGGCCACTCGAAACCATCGACTGGTCGTGGCAAGCCCGTGGTTCACGCGGACGAGCGCGCGGTGTCGCGACTGACGGTCCCGCGTGGCGATTGCCGCTCGTGAACTACGTCGAACTGGACGAGCCGATCACACGTGAGATGGTGATCAGTCGTCGACCGGAGATCGCCAGTACGTTCAGAGACATCGAGCAGCGCTCGACCGGGAGCATCTACCCGCCTTTCCAGTTGTGGGACAACGGCGATGTGCGTGCTGCGCAAGGCTATCTATTCAAGTTCCCGGCAGCACTCGCACACTGGGTGTTCGGCCCTCCATCCCTCGCGACGGAGCCGGGGGCGACGCCCCGGTCGCCGACCGGTGCCGGCAAGTCGCAGGGATACATGTCTGATGCGGCGAAGCGGGTCGCGCTCGAGAAGCACGCGGTCGCGCTGGCGATCGACCACTACCGGAGCGAGGGCGCATCGCACATCGAGGAACGAGGGAAGCCCTTCGATCTCCTTGTGGTCTTGGACGGTGTCGAACGTCACGTAGAAGTAAAGGGATCGATCGGCATCGGCGTCGAGCATGTACAACTCACCCAGGGCGAAGTGGACCACGCCAACCGGCACCAACCAACAGACCTATTCGTGGTCGACGAAATTCACGCGTCCTACGCCGCAGACGGAATCGTTGTGACGAAGGGCGGCAAAGTTCGCATCTGGTCGGGGTGGACGCCGTCTGAGCGCTCCTTGCGACCGACGCACCTGCGCTACACGCTGCCCAGCGGCGACTGAGGCGTGCACGATCCCCGCACAACCACCCCAAGGAATCGCTGATCGGAGCGGTGCGCGCTTCACTCGTGATGAAGCGCGTTATGAACGAATCTTGCGGGCGAGTCATCTCGGCGGCTGCTCGCCGATGAGGACAGACTGTGGGTGTGCTCACGATCGATGCTGTCTGCCCACAGTCGCCACCGAGTGCAGAGGCAGTCGCGCTCGTTTGCGCATCTGACCCGTGGGCATGGACGCTCGACTCCATGCTTGCCGCGATCGGCCTCGGCATCGCGGGTGTGGGTGCAATCGCTACCGCTCTCATCGCGTGGTGGGCATTGAAGGCGACCACTCGTGCGAATCAACTCCAACGCGCCTCGCAGGAGCGCGGTGATCGCTTGGCATTCGTTGGAGCGGTGGAGGATTATCTCGACTTCTGGGTGCAGACGGGCGGCGCGCAGGACGCGGACAAGCGCGTGACGGCAGAGGCTCGCTTGAATGCGCAAGCAGCGGGTGCTTCCTCTGGCGCGGAAAACGTTGCGGCGTGGATCATCCAGGCGCTTCGCGAGGCGAAAGATCAGGTTGCCGCTGATCACAAGGTGAATGTCGCTCTCGGCGAACTCGGTGGTCGAGCGCTCACGAGTTACGGGCCTAATGAAGTTCGCAGACGGGTGTCCGACTGGGTCGCGACAGGCGACCTCGACGACAGCCCCCTCCTCCATCCGCTCCCAGAGCCGCCGCCGTTCCCGTTTGACCGGTAACCGGCGAACCCGACTCAGATCAGCGTCGGCGCGTCGGGCAGCGGCTCGATCGAGCGAAGCGTGTAGACCTGGCGCCGGCGCGGGTTCGCGCCCTTGCCGACGATCGTCACGACGTCGAACTCTGCGCGCACTCGCTGGTTCGCGGCGTCGTGCTGCACTGCCTGCTCCATGAGTTCGGGGCTGGGCACCGCCGCCTCGATTGCGGCTGCGCCGTCAGGGGTGAACCAGAGCGCACCGATCGAGCGACGCGTGCCGTCGATCGCACCCGAGAGCGTCGTCGTGGTGCTGCTCTCCTGACGCTCGTCGAGCACCCGCAGCAGCGCCTTCGCGCCGTCTGGGCCGACGTGTACGGGCTGGAAGCCGTGCGTCGACCGCAACTCGCCCGCGATGTCCCAGTCCTGCGCGTCGATCGCCTTCGCGGCTCGCCTGAGCCCAGCGTGCGCTTTCTGCGGCAGATCAGCGGCGAGACCCGAGAGAACGTCGTCGGTCACCTTCGCGCCCTGCTCCTGGGCGCGTGAGAGCAGCACAGCGACGGTGTCGAGCGACGTCGAGTCGACAGACGGCGTGCGCGTGTTCTGCGCAGTGCGCCCGGTGGACTCTTCAGGCGTCGCTGCCTTCAGCACAACACGGACGGAGCCGGGGCTGGGCGCGAGGATGCGCAGCGTCGACGTGCGACGCTGACGCCCGAGCATATGCTTCGCGACCTCCTTCGTCGCGTCAGCGATCCCACGCACCAACTGCGCAAACGACTCAGCGTTCGCTTCGTGGTGGTGCACCGTCTCCCCATCGAGATGGAGATCGAGTTCCGACTGAGCGCGGTTGGTGAGTTCGAAGAGAACGGGCCGCAGCGCGTCGTTCTCCGCTGCCAGCGCTTCGAGCGACTGACGCTGAAGACGGCTCGCGAAGTCGTCGCCCTCAGCGGCGTGCCACGCGTCGCGGAACTCGTCGAGTGCTCGATCTGTCAACGTCATGGCTTCACCTCCACGAACCCTTTGAGCGTGCCGTCGATCTTCGCGCGGCTCTCGTCAAGCACCGTAGACCAATGCTCGCGCCAGTACAGCGTGTTGTCCACGTCACCGCGTATGCAGACGAACGCGTCGACCAGACCAGACATCGGCTGCTGACGCGGTGGCCCGATCTTCGTGAACATCGGGTCGAGCCGCGCCTGCTCTTCCGGCGTCAGATTGTTCAGATCGTCCCGCCTGAGCATGACCGTAACATCGACGTCGGACGGCGCAGCCCAGGGCTTGTGGGTGACGAATCCTCCGTCGACCCAGAATCGCGCGGCGGGGACGATGCCTGTCACGATGCCGTGCCACAGTCTGAACCCGTCGAAGACGACGCGTCGCTGATCGGCGAACGGCGCGGCGTCGACGAAGCGCTCCTCGATCTCGTCGAGCGTCGCCGCGTGCAGCCCGTGCGGGAGAAACCAAGCCCCGTCTTCGAAGGCCGGGATCACGCGTCGTTCCCCATGCGCGTGAGTCTATCCAGACCGCATGGCCGAACTTCGTATGCGTGACGCCAGCGTCGTTCGCGTCGCTTTCCGCTACTGCTCACTCGGAGCGGGCGTCTTCATGATCTGTCCGATGGGGGAGGCGAGGAACGCATCGCCGCGCTTGCGCTTGTCGATGTTGAAACTGCGACGCGATCGCCGCCGCCGCCCATCGCCGAGAGCGACCGCGCCACGGAAGCGACGTCGTCGCTCACGCCGAACGAACCCCTCAACCTCGCTGATCATGTACTCGCGAGAAGCGCTAGAGCCGGGTTCCAGCCGCTGCGGGAGCGGCGGATCGTCGACCATCGTCCAAGAGATGTCCTTATTCTGGGACGACCTCCCGACCGTGAGGTAGAACCGTTCGATGTCGACGGGCGCACGGCCTCGATTCCTCGCGATGACGGTGACGAACACGATCGAGTAGTCAACGTGACTCGGAGGGACGGACGCGGCGCGCCACCGCAGCCACCCACGTCTGCCCGTCCACGATCTGCCTCGTCCGGGGTTGCGCACGACCGTCTCAATCGCGACGACGACGCGATGCCCCGAGCGCACCCACGCGACGATGTTCCAGATCAGAGCGCTGAGGCCGACCACGGCTGCGAAGATCGAGATCACGAACGCGGGTAGCGCCAGCAGATCGCCGATCTGCGCAGGCGTAGGCGCGGGCGTGGGCATGACGCTGAGACTAGCGTCACGCGCGACGTCGACGAAGTTGAGCGATCGCGTCAGTCGAGAGTGATGGCGGCGCTGTGCTGCTCGCCGTTTGGTCGCGTCCAGTGCACGTCGGCGGTGATCTGCGACGCCGAACCCATGTGCCGCCACCAACTCAGCGTCATCGACTCTCCGGGGCGCATCGTCTCGGCGGTGGGCTTCACGAGACGGAACTTCTCGCGCTCGGTGTGCTCATCGTCGACGGTGATGCGTACGTCGGTGACGGGCTCATCGCCGCCCAGCGTGAACTTGTACACGCGGCTGCTCTTCTCGCGCGTCGAGACCATGCTCCACGGTGTCCGGTAGCGCTCGCGCTCGGCGCGCTCCTGTGCGTTCTGCTCCTCGATCGCCGCCGCGATGCGCTCAGATGCCGCGACCGCGCGAGCCTCGTGATCTTGCGCCTCGCTCGCTGACGAACGCGCGTCGAGACGGGCGCGACGCGCTTCCCACGCCTGCCACCCGGCGATGAGGGCTGCAACGACGGCGATGCCGGTAGCGATCCATTCCACGCGCGAGACGCTACCGCTCGGTGCCGACACTCGCGCGGCGGCGGCTGCGCGCGCTGCTCGGCTGACAGAGTGGAAGTCCCTCATGGCCGAACGATCAGGAGATACAGCATGGGATTCAAGGACGCCGCATTGCCGATGAAGGAGCAGGCGCTTGCGAGGCGAATCGTTGAGGGGTTCGAGGCTGCGCTTGCAGAGGATCGACTGATCCGGTCAGGACAGATCGAGGAGACGTGGACGGCCGAAAGGATTGAGCGCGCTCGCAAGTAGCGGCGGGTTGTCAGACGCCGACAGGACGCGAGACGTGATTGCGTGTCGGATTGCCCGTCTTCGATCGGCAGACTGCGCCCGCCGCGGCTTCGCACCGGGGACAGGTGCCCGAGAGATCCTGTGTTTGGAGCAACTGCGCCTCGAGTTCACGCACGAAGTCTTCGGTCGAAACGTCCGCGCCAGCCGCGATCAGCGCCATGACGTCTTCACGGTTCACAGCGATGGTCTGATGCCACTCGTCGACCATCTGAGGCAGAACCCCGAAAGTGTCGAACATCGAGCGGACGAACTGCCTCTGCGCTCGTGGGCCACCGACGCCGCCGTTGTACAGAGTGAAGCCGTCCGCTCTCATCTGTGCGATCGTGAGCACCTCGGCGTAGTCGAGGTCGGCCTGATCGTCGTAGTAGCCGAGGATCGTCTTCTCGAAGTTGTCGCGCCCATACTCGGCGACAGCCTGAGCGAAGTAGTCACCACTGCCGAGGTAGGTCGCGATGCTGCGCTCGTCCATCCGGCTCGACTGACCGACGTAGCGGTAATCGTCAACACTGCTGCGAGTGACATAGATGTAGCCGACGTGCATTGGTGTCTCTCCCCGTGTGGCGTGTGATCGAGACGCTACAGGGGGCCACCCACAGGACGCATCTGCTGCACGCGGTCGAGATGATCGAGATGCGGCCACTCGTCAATCTCACCCGTCACCCTGTCGACGACGATCCACGCGCCGCCCAGCACGATCAGCCCGCGCGCCTCATCGTCGCGAACCCGCTGCGGAGTCACGAGACAGAACCCGTCGTCCTCGACCCCGTCGCGAGCGAACGGCTCGCCGTAGTGCTGCGCTGCGATCGCGCGCGCATCATCTAACGACAGCATCGTGTCCCTCCCCCGGATGGCAACGATAGGTCATGCAACGTGGAGGGGTTTCGTGTCGCCGCGTCCGCTTCGTTGTGCAGATCGTTGTGCACACTGCACGGCAACGACCATCACGGGACGTCACAGGGCGGGATATGCGAGTGCTGGGACGCCAACGGACCACTACGTCCCAGCACTCGACATCACACGCAATCACGCGGGCATCGTCATTCACACGGAAGAGGTCATCAGTTCGAGTCTGGTATCGCCCACCGAAGTACTCGCGAAACCCCCGGAATCCCGGGGGTTTCGCGATTTCACCTCATGACAGGCGCAAGAACGGCCAGTCATCGACGTCACGGAGCAGCTGCCGGTCGTGGCTCGACAGAACCACCGCGGCCCGGGTCGTGCCGAGGGCATCGGTGAGCTCGTCCACGAGCGCGATCGAGAGGTGGTTGGTCGGTTCGTCGAGAAGCAGCACCTGCGGCTTCGCCGCGAGCACCAGCGCCAGGTCGAGGCGGCGCTGCTGCCCCATCGAGAGCTCGCCGACCCGTTTGCTCGACTCGCGGGGGCGCAGGAGCCCGAGCTCGGACAGGCCCACCGCCGCCGCCGGCTGGACGGCGCCGGCGGCGACGAGTGCTTCCACGCGGGCGGCATAGACGTCGCTCACGCGTCGCTGCATGGGCAGGGCAGATTCCTGACGGAGGAACCCGAGACGGCCGTTCTGCGGTCGGCGCACCGAACCCGTGTCCGGATCCAGCTCTCCCGCGACGACGCTCAGCAGCGTCGACTTGCCGACGCCGTTCGGTCCGGTCACGACGAGCCGGCTCCGGTGTGAGAGGGAGAACGACACCGGATGCGGCAACCGTCCCACGACACTCACGTCGTCGACGGAAAGGAGCGTCGCCCCCGTACGCGTCGACAAATCCGGGAAACGGAAGCGCTGCGGGGGCTCGGGCACCGTGACCGCGTGCGCATCGAGCTGTTCCCGGCGACGGTGCACGCTCTGCACGAGGCCGCCCGCCCTGGTCGCGCGGCCGTGCTTGTTCGTGCCCTTCTCGGGGCGCCACCCCGAGACGAGCCGGTTCTGCGCCGCGCTGAGGCTGTCCTGCAGCCGCGTGAGCTCACCCTGCTGACGGTCGTACTCCTGTTGCCACCGTTCCCGTTCGGCTTCCCGGCTCTCCCGGTAACCCGCGTACCCGTTGCGGTACACGCGCACGCGATCATCGGGCGTCGGATCGAGATCGACGATCGTCTCCGCCACGTCGGACAACAACGCCCGATCATGCGTGACGACGACGATGCCGCCCTTGCGGTCGCGCAGCTGCGCGGTCAGAAAGTCGAGGCTGCCGCGGTCAAGGTGGTTGGTGGGTTCGTCGAGCAGCAGGAAGTCGTCGTCGGCCCCCAACAGGCAGGCCAACCGGACGCGATACCGCTGTCCCACCGACAGGTCGGCGAGGCGACGGTCGGGATCGGTCTCGGCATCGAGGGCTTCCAACGCGATGTGCACGCGCCGTTCCGCGTTCCAGGCGTCGAGGGTCTCTGCGTGTTCCAGCGCCGCGGCATACCTGTCTGCACCTCCGGCGTCGCCGGTCGACAGCGCAAGCGCGGCTGCGTCGAGCGTGGCAAGTGCCGCCAGGGGCACTGCGATCGTGTCGGCCACCGCCTGCCCGACGGTTTGACCGTCATCGGCGGGCAGTTCCTGTTCCGCGATGCTGAGGGTTCCGATTCGCTGCACCGTGCCGGCGTCGGGCTCGAGCGACCCTTCCAAGACATGAAGCAACGTCGATTTTCCGCGCCCGTTCTCGCCCACGATCGCGATGCGCGAGGTGGGCGTGACGGTGAGGTCGACGTGGTTGAGGACGGGTGTCGTCCCGCGCATGACCGAAACGTCAGACGCGATGAGCTGCGCGTTATGGCGCGCGGGTTGAGGGTTCGTGGGCGTGAGCATTCGTTTCCTTCGGGGCGGCGCACCTCAACGGAGCCCGCGAGGGCCGGAGGCACACAGATGACGGCGACCCCGTGCGGGGTCAGGAATGAGCGGCCGTCGCGAACTCGGATGACTCAACGAGCACGACGCGCCTACTCAGCCGTCACAGGAAGTACAAATGCACCGGACGATTCTAACCGGAAACACGACGGTGGAGCTCAGCCCCCACTTTCCAACCGTCGAGCGCTCGCGCGATCCATCTGCTGCACGCGATCGAGATGATCGAGATGCGGCCATTCGGCGACCTGACCCGTCTCCCTGTCGACCACGATCCACGCGCCGCCGACCGTGATGAGTCCGCGAGCCTCCTCATCGCGCACACGCTGCGGCGTCACGAGACACACGCCGTCGTCCTGCATGCCCTCGCCCGCGAAAGGCTCGCCGTAGTGCGCAGCAGCGATCTCTCGCGCGTCATCGAACGTCAGCATCGGCTCTTCCCCTGACGCGGCGAACGACAGGTCCGTGTCCCCCAGCTGTCGAGCTATACGGCACCGGGCTCTCACCAGCCGTCGATGTGGAGTACGTCGTCGAGCGGCGCGCGGTGCGCGGGTCGGAAGTCCGTTCCCACGGTGTAGGCGACGGGCAGGAGCACGCCCTGGTGAACCGTCGGGGGGATGCCGAGGAGCTGCGCGATCTCGCGCTCGTACGCGAGGTGCAGGGTCGTCCAGGCGCTGCCGAGACCGCGCGCCCGTAGCGCGAGCTGCACACTCCATGCGGCGGGGAGCAGCGACCCCCACAGACCGGCCTGACTTCCGGGGTCGAACTCCTCGGCGCCCGTGAAGATCGCGCCGATCAGGAGGACCGGGACCTCGGCCATGTGCTCGGCGAGGTAGTCAGCGCTCGACGAGACCCGCTGCTGCACCGCTTCGCGCGTCGGGTCGGCGTAGGTTCGGGCACCGGACGCGCGATATCGGGCGAACGATCGCGCGTACAGCCCGGCGATCGCCGCGCGCTTCTCGGGGTCGGTGACGACGATCCAGTGCCATGTCTGGGCGTTGCTTCCCGTCGGCGCCTGGAGCGCGACCTCGAGCGCTTCTCGGATGACATCGAACGGCACGGAGCGTTCGAGATCCAGCCGTCGCCGCACGGAGCGGGTAGTGGTCAGCAGCTCGTCGGGGCTCAGGGGAAGGACGTCGCTCATGGCCCGACGATATCGGGCGTTCGCGCGATCGGCGGCAGTGTTCGCCGCCCCTAGGCTCGGGGCATGGGTAGGTTTCTGGCTGCAGCGCTCGGCGTCGTCGTGATGGCGGCTCTCGTGGGGTGCACGCCGGAGTCGTCGGCCACGCCGACGCCGACGGCCGCCGTCACCTTCGCCTCTGTCGTGGATGGAGACACGATCGAGACGAGCGAGGGCAGGGTTCGGCTGATCGGCATCGATGCGCCTGAGAGCGGTGCCTGCGGGTACCAGGAAGCCTCCGCGCTCGTCTCGTCGCTCCTCACAGCGGGTGATCCCGTCGATCTTGGTCTTCCCGATGGTCAGAACGACACCGACCAGTATGGGCGGCTCATCCGATACGTCGACACGGCCGCGAGCGTCGACGTGGGGCTCTCGTTGCTTGAGGCGGGTCTCGCCGTCGCCCGCTACGACTCGACCGACGGGTACCCCGCGCACCCCCGCGAGTCTGCCTATCGTGCCGCGCAGACGGCGACGTCGGGCGCGGACGGATCCGTGGTGACGGTCGATTGCAAGGCCGCGGCAGACGCCGCGGAGCAAGAGCGGATCGCTGCTGAGCAGCGCGCCGCAGAGGATGCCGCGACACCTGTCGTCGATGAGTGGTGGCGGCAGTACGGGTCCTGCTCACAACTGAAGAAGAACGCCAACGGTCATCCGGTCGGCCCGTTCAACGTCGACAACCCGGACGAGGCTGCGCTGTACGACTGGTTCCAGAACGGCACCGGACATCGTGGGGATGGCGACGGCGACGGGCTCGCCTGCGAGTGATCGTCACCACGGGCGACCGAAATCTCTTGCCCGCTGCCGGCCACCGGCCCAGTAGATTCAGTGCATGGGCTCCGAGCACAACCCGTTGATCCCCGTGTGGTACGACATCGCCTGGTCGGTGACCGTCGCCGCGGTGATCGTCTTCACCATCGTCGGGCTGGTCCTCCTGGCCCGCGCCGCCTCGCGCCTCTCGACGACTCAAGCGGTCGTCTGGACAGCGGTGATCCTGTTGGTCCCGGTTCTGGGGTCGCTCAGCTGGATCGCAGTGGGCCGTCGCGCGCTCGTCGCGGACCGGAGATGAGCCTCGGGGCGGTCGGGCGACGGGCAGCTGACGCGCTCGGGCTGACCGCCGCGGCCACCGACCTGGTGCTGCCGCCCACGGGGGCGCCGTCGTGGCCCTCGTCGCTTCCGATCGCCGCGCTCGCCGTCGACAGTGTCGCGTTGGCGTCGCTCGCGCTGAACCTCGCTCTGGCGGCGCGATCCGGTCGGGACGCGGCGCCCGTGCAGGTGGAGCGCGTCCGCGTCGCCGCTTCTTTCGGGAGCGACCGGCTTCTCCGGATCAACGGGCAGGCGCCGTCGGTATGGTCACCGTTGTCCGGCTTCTGGATGGTCGAGGACGGGTGGGTGCGGACCCACGCGAACTACCCTCACCACGAGCGGGCGCTGCGCAGCCTGCTGGGCGCGACCGCAGACGCGGGCACGGCAGAGGTCTCGGCCGCGCTCCTCAGCTGGACCGCCATCGAGCTCGAAGACCGCGCGGCCCAGTGCGGCGCCGTCGTCGGCGCCGCACGGACGCCGCAGGCCTGGGCGCAGCATCCGCAAGGACTGACGGTGCGCACCTCGCCCCTCATCGAGCGGCGCCGCACAGAGGGCGCACGGCCCCGCGAGTGGGGGCCGGGTGACGCGCCGCTGGCAGGGGTTCGGATCCTCGACCTCACGCGGGTTCTCGCGGGACCGGTGGCCAGCCGAGATCTGGCATTCGCCGGCGCCGATGTGCTGCGAGTGGACCCGCCCGCGCTCGCGGAGGCCGGATGGACGTATCTCGACACCGGTCAGGACAAGCGCTCGACGCTCCTCGACCTCGGCGATTCCCGAGATCGTGCGACGTTCGACGCGCTCCTGTCCCGCGCTGACGTGGTGCTCACCGGGTACCGCCCCGAGGCGCTGAGCCGGTTCGGCATCGACGCCGACACCCTGGCGCAGCGGCACCCGGGACTTGTGACCGCATCCGTGTCGGCCTGGGGATCCAGAGGCCCGTGGGCGCTGCGACGAGGCTTCGACAGCATCGTGCAGGCCGTGAGCGGCATATCCATCGCCGAGAGCGCAGACGGCGTCACGCCGGGGGTGCTGCCCGTGCAGGCCTTGGACCACGCCACCGGTCATCTCCTGGCCGCGGCGATCGTGCTCGCCCTCATCGAACAGCGTCGCTGGGGCGGGTCGCCCGACGTGCGGATCTCGATCGCAGGAACCGGGCAGGCACTGCTCGAATCCACCGACTCCGTTCTCACCGTGGCCGACATGCCCGTGCTGCCCGTCGTGAAGCGGGACCTCACCGAACCGCGGCCGATCTCGCTGACCTACGCGCCCCCGACGCTCGCGTTCTCGGGGGCGGCGTCGGACTACGGGCGCGTCGGAGGAACCTGGGGCAGCGACCCCGCGGAGTGGATCACCTGAACGTCCCCGGCGCGGCGTCCATCGCCTCGCGTCAGTTCCCGACGCTCCAGCCGTAGCGGTGCTGCAGCGCCTGCGCGATGCGGGCGAATCGGTCCAGATCGAGAGCGGATGCCTCGCGGCGCATGCCCGTCGTGTGCACGCTGTACAGCTGGTCGATGTCGACCCACGACGGGCGTCCCTTCGAGTCCCACGGGCCCGAGCCGATCGGCAGGTAGTCGCGGTCGCCGTCACGCGCCTTGCTCGTCAGACGCACGGCATAGACGCGCTCGGCACTCTGGCGGCCGATGACCAGCACGGGGCGGTCCTTGCCGCGACCGTCGTTCTCGGCGTACGGCACCCACGTCCAGACGATCTCGCCGGCGTCGGGATCGCCGTCCATCTCGGGCGCATACGTGATGCGCAGCTTCGAAGCCGGAGGCGGTACGATCTCGATCGTCGCGGTCGAACCGCCGCGGCCCCGCGCCTCCGTGCCCCTCGACGACGAAGACCCCGACGCGGCGACGCGCGTCGGGGTCTTCGTCGAGGTGACCGTGCGCAGAAGTCGGGACAGGGTGCCGAGGATGCCGGAGCGCGGTGCCATCCGCCCACCCTACTTCTGCGTGTGCGTCACACCCGCTCTTCGAGCAGGTAGCCCTCCTCACCGTGCACGACCGTGTCGACACCGGCGATCTCGTCTTCGTCCTTCACTCGGAAGCCGATCGTCTTCTCGATCGCGAAGCCCAGCACGAAGGCGACGACGAGCGAGTACAGCAGCACGCCGACGACGGCGATGACCTGCACGATCAGCTGCTCGAACCCTCCGCCGACGAGCAGGCCCGTCTCGGTCGCGAAGAAGCCGAGGAACACCGTGCCGAGAAGTCCGCCGGCGAGGTGGATGCCGACGACGTCGAGCGAGTCGTCGAAGCCGAGGCGGAACTTGAGCTCGATCGCGAAAGCGCACACGACACCGGTGATCGCGCCGAGCAGCAGCGCCCAGCCGGGCGTCAGGTTCGCGCAGGCCGGAGTGATCGCGACGAGTCCTGCGACGGCACCCGACGCGGCGCCGACCGAGGTGGGCTTGCCGTCCTTGAGCTTCTCGACGACGATCCAGCCGATGACCGATGCCGCCGTCGCACCAAGCGTGTTGATCGCGATGAGCCCGACGCCGCCCATGTCTTCAGACATCCACTCGGCACCGGCGTTGAAGCCGAACCAGCCGAACCACAGCAGCGCGGCGCCCAGCAGCGTGAGCGGAACGTTGTGGGGCTTGAGGATTCCCTTCTGGAACCCGATCCGCTTGCCGAGCACGAGCGCCAAGGCCAGCGCCGCGGCGCCCGCGTTGATGTGCACCGCCGTGCCGCCGGCGTAGTCGATCACGGCGATGCCGCTGTCTTCACCGAAGAGCGTCGTGCCGAGCTCGTACACCCAGCCGCCACCCCACACCCACGCCGCGACGGGAAAGTACACGAGCGTTGCGAACAGGCCCGCGAAGATCATCCACGATCCGAACTTGGCCCGGTCGGCGATCGCACCCGAGATGAGCGCGACCGTGATGATGGCGAATGTCGCGCTGTACGCGACGCCCAGCAGGCCCACGTTCGCGTCCTCCCCCGACGCGAGCCCCGACAGCGCGAAATCGCTGAACGGGTTGCCCGCGAACGCGGTGGGCGAGTCGACGGCGCTCATGTTGAACCCGAACAGGATCCACAGCACGCCCACGAGGCCGATGGCGCCGAAGCTCATCATCATCATGCTGACGACGCTCTTGGCTTTGACGAGTCCCCCGTAGAAGAACGCCACTCCCGGCGTCATGAGAAGGACGAAGGCGGTCGCTGTGACCGCCCACGCGATGTTGCCGGGTGCATCCATGGTGTTACCTCGCATCGATCGGGTGACGAAGAGGCGAGGCGATCGCGACGTCGAGATCGCCTCGCACTGACGTCAGTGTGACCAGTGCGCGTTTCCGGCGACGTGCGTCGCGCGTTTCGGGCTGGTTACACCGTCGGTGCGGGTGTGAACATCACGTTTCGCGTCAGGCGAGCGTCGAGGCGACGAGGCGCGAGATCGCCCGCAGGTACTTCTTGCGGTAGCCGCCCGCGAGCATCTCGTCGGGAAAGACGAGGTCGAGCGACACGCCCGTCGCCCTGATCGGCAGCTGCGCGTCATATACGCGGTCGATGAAGGCGACGAAGCGCAGCGCCGAGGACTGGTCGGTGAACGGCGCGACATCGCGCAGCCCGATCACCGAGACGCCGTCGATGAGGCGGATGTAGCGAGACGGATGCACGCGAGCCAGGTGCGAGACGAGCTCATCGAAGCCGTCGTCGGCGGCGACACTCTGCGTCGCGGCATCCGCGATCGCCGCGGTGTACTGCGCCTCGTCCAGTACAGCGGCATGCCCGTCGAGCGCGCGGTGGCGGTAGTCGACGCCGTCGATCCGCAGCGTGTCGAAGCTCGATGCCATCGCGTGGATCTCGCGCAGGAAGTCCTGCGCCGCGAAGCGCCCCTCGCCGAGCGCGTTGGGGGGCGTGTTCGAGGTGGCCGCGAGACGCGTGCCCGAGGACACGAGCTCGCCGAGCAGACGCGTCATGACCATCGTGTCGCCCGGATCATCGAGCTCGAACTCGTCGATGCACAGAAGATCGGCGCCGCGGAAGAGCTCGACGGTGTTCTGGTAGCCGATCGCGCCGACCAGCGCCGTGTACTCGATGAAGGACCCGAAGTACTTCCGGCGGGCCGGGAGAGCGTGGAAGACGGATGCCAGCAGGTGGGTCTTGCCGACACCGAAGCCGCCGTCGAGGTAGACGCCCGGCTTGAGCGCGGGCGCCCGCTTCGCGCGGCGGAACAGGCCGCCCTTCGCCGCGGGGGCGTCGACGCCCGAGAACGACATGAGACGCTCCTTGGCCTCCTGCTGCGAGGGGTAGGCGGCATCCGTGCGATACGTCTCGAAGGTCGCGTCGGCGAACTGAGGCGGTGGCACGAGCGCCGCGACCATCTCGGCGCCGGTCAGCTGCGGCGAACGTTCGGTGAGGCGGATGATCCCGGTGGCGGGCGCGGTCATGCGGGTCCTCGTGGGAGTGTGACGGACGGATGCGCTCCCTCGCCCGGGAATCTATAGGGTCGAAGGGCGGTTCAACCCTACGCCGTCCCTTCCGCGATCCCCGACCCGAGGAGACTCCGTGGCCGTCGAATTCGACACGTCATCCCCCAAGTTCGCCGAGTACGCCGAGCCCGGACGGCTGGTGAGCGGCGATTGGCTCGAAGAGCGCCTGGGCCGTCCCGGGCTCGTCGTCGTCGAATCCGACGAAGACGTGCTGCTCTATGAGACGGGCCACATCCCGGGCGCCGTCAAGATCGATTGGCACACCGAGCTCAACGACCCGGTCGTGCGCGACTACGTCGACGGGGCGGGCTTCGCCGAACTGCTCAGCCGCAAGGGGATCTCGCGCGATGACACCGTGGTCATCTACGGCGACAAGAGCAACTGGTGGGCCGCGTACACGCTGTGGGTCTTCTCGCTCTTCGGACACGAGGACGTGCGACTGCTCGACGGCGGGCGCGACCGCTGGATCGCCGAGGGCCGCCCGCTCACGACCGACGCGCCCGCGCCCGCGGTCACCGACTACCCCGTCGTCGAGCGCGACGACACCGTGCTTCGCGCATACAAGGACGACGTCCTGGCGCACTTCGGCCACCCCCTCATCGACGTGCGCTCCCCCGAGGAGTACGACGGCACGCGCACGACGGCGCCCGCCTACCCCGAAGAGGGGGCCCTCCGCGCCGGCCACATCCCATCGGCGCAGAGCGTGCCGTGGGGCCGCGCCGTCGCCGAGGACGGCGGCTTCCGCTCGCGCGCCGAACTCGACGCGATCTACCGGGGCGAGGCCGGCCTCACCGACGACGAGCCGATCGTGGCGTACTGCCGGATCGGCGAACGCTCGAGCCACACGTGGTTCGTGCTCAAGCATCTGCTGGGCTTCGACGACGTGCGCAACTACGACGGGTCGTGGACCGAGTGGGGCAGCGCCGTGCGCGTGCCGATCGTGACCGGCGCCGAGCCGGGTGAGGCTCCCGTCCGACGATGAGCGACGCGATGCTGCCCGCCGCCCTCGCCGAGATCCGCGACGAGTTCCTCGAGCTGCCCGAAGCCGACCGGCTGCAGCTGCTGCTGGAGTTCTCGCACGAGCTGCGCGCCGTGCCTGCGAAGTACGAAGGTCATCCCGAGCTGCAGGAGCGCGTCGCGGAGTGCCAGTCCCCCGTGTACATCGTCGTCGACGTCGACGAGGACGACATCGTCGCGATGCATGCGACGGCGCCCCCTGAGGCTCCCACGACGCGCGGCTTCGCGAGCATCCTGGCGCAGGGCATCACGGGTCTGAGCGCCGACGACGTGCTCGCGATCCCCGAGGACTACCCGCAGAGCATCGGACTCACGCGCGCCGTCTCGCCGCTGCGCATCGCCGGCATGACGGGCATGCTGCTGCGCGCGAAGCGCCAGGTTCGGGCCAAGCGCGCGGCGCAGTGAGCCTTCGTCAGTCCGCGCTCTCGGACGACAGGTCCCGCGCGGCGAGCCAGGCGCGGATACGCGTGCTCCAGCGCTCCTGGTCGTAGTTCCACAGCTTCGCGTGCCGCGCGACGTCGAAGACCTCGAGTTCCACCAGATCGGGCCGCGCGACGAGCAGGTCGTGCGAGGCATCCGAGGGCACGAAACCGTCATCGTCCGAATGCAGGATGAGGATCGGATGCCGCAGCTCGGCCGCGCGGGCGACGACATCCAGCCGATCGAACGGGATGGCCGAGCCCGTCCGCGTCACCGGCGTCGCCCACTCGTGTCCCAGGGCTTCCAGGGCGAGCCCCGCCACCGCTGAGGGGATCCGCTGCAGCCTCGCCTGATAGGCCAGCACGACCCGCCAGTCGATGACGGGCGATTCCAGGACCAGGCCCGCGATGATGTCGCGATGCGCCGAGGTGAGCGACGCCTGCAGTGCGACGGCACCGCCCATCGACCAGCCCATGAGGATGACCCGTTTCGCGCCGCGGCGCCGCGCGAAGCCGATCGCGACGTCGATGTCGCGCCACTCGGTCGCGCCGAGCGCATACGTGCCGCTGCGGCTGCGGGGTGCTTCGCCGTCGTTGCGATACGACACGACGAGGCTCGTGATGCCGAGCGCGTGGAAGACGGGAACGGCCCGCAGGCACTCCGACCGGGTCGTGCCGCGACCGTGGATCTGGATGACCCAGACGTCGCCGTCGCCGCCGGGGAACAGCCATGCGGGGCAGGGACCGATCGTCGAGCCGATGAGTTCGGGAGTGAACGGCACATGAAGCTCATCGGGTCGCTCGAAGTACCAGCCGCTGAAGGCGGCCTCGGCAGCCGGCGTCGCGCCGGCGCCGACATGGGTGAGGAGCTTGCGGGTGACACTCGTCGCATCCTCGGAGAGCACCGAGCCGAGCTTGACGTAGCCGGCAGGGTCGGCGGTGAACAGACCGTAGCGCCCGGGCAGCGCCGTGTCGGGCGTGCGCTCGAGCGTGATGGTCTGCGCCGCCGTGTCCAGCGACAGGATCCGCGTGTCCGCCACGCGCGGTGCGGGGGTCACGACCAGGCGTGCCACGCGCGCGGCGACGGCGCCCAGCATCGCCGCGGCCGCGGCGACGGCGCCCGTCAACAGCAGCAGACCGATGCGGATGCCGGGGATGTAGCGAGGTGAGGCGCCGCGGATCGCGGCGCGCCTGGGAGCGTGCATCGAGGCCTCACTCTAGTCTGTCCGCGTGGCAGACCAGCGTTCTCCCGCGTCCACATCGTCGTTCGCCCGTGCGGCCGACGAGGTGCGCGAGACCCGATTCCGGGACGACCTGGCGGTGCGTGAGATTCCCGCGCCGACAGGTCTCGCTCCCGACGCGATCGCCTTTGCGGGCGATGTGCGACCCGAGCCCGGCGCGGAGGAATCGCCCTTCGGGACGGGGCGGTTCATCCTGCTCCACGACCCCGACGAACCCGATCCGTGGAAGGGCCCGTGGCGGATCGTGTGCTTCGCGCAGGCCCCGCTCGAGCGCGACATCGGCGTCGATCCGCTGCTCGCCGATGTCACGTGGGCGTGGCTCACCGATGCGCTTGCATCCCGGCGCGCCGGCTTCCACTCCGAGTCGGGCACGGCGACCAAGATCATCTCGAAGGGTTTCGGTTCGCTCGCCGCCGAGGGAGAGGGCGCGCAGATCGAACTGCGTGCCTCGTGGTCGCCGGAAGGACCTCTCGGCCCGCACATCGAAGCGTGGGCTGAGCTCGTCTGCATGCTCGCCGGGCTGCCACCTGGATCGGAAGGGATTGCGATGCTCGCAAATCGCAGGTCGACACGTGACTGAGTACGTCGTGATCGAGGATGCCGCCGGCTTGTCCCGCGCCCTTGACACACTCGCCGGGGGGTCCGGTCCGGTCGCGGTCGATGTCGAACGCGCCTCCGGGTTCCGATACTCGCAGCGCGCCTACCTCGTGCAGGTGTTCCGTCGTCAGGCGGGGGTGTTCCTCTTCGACCCGCCGGCGATCGGCGACCTCACGCCACTGCAGGAGCTCATCGGCGGCGAGGAGTGGATTCTGCACGCCGCGAGTCAGGACCTGCCGTCCCTGCGTGAAGCGGCGCTCGAGCCCGCGCAGCTGTTCGACACCGAACTGGCTGCCCGCTTGCTCGGTCACGAACGGGTCGGTCTCGGCGCCCTCGTCGAAGACACGCTCGGCATCGCGCTCGCGAAGGCGCATTCCGCCGCCGACTGGTCGACACGGCCGCTCCCCCAGTCCTGGCTCGAATACGCCGCCCTCGACGTCGAGCACCTCGTCGATGTGCGTGACGTCCTCGTTGAAGAGCTCATCGCCCAGGACAAGACCGCGATCGCCGCCGAGGAGTTCCAGGCGACGCTCGAACGCCTGCCGAAGCCGCCGCGCGAAGAGCCGTGGCGTCGGCTCAGCGGCCTGCACACGGTGCGCGGGCGCCGCAACCTCGCCGTCGCGCGCGCACTGTGGACCGCGCGTGAGGACTTCGCCCGCGCCGAGGACGTCTCCCCGGGTCGGCTCGTGCCGGATCGAGCGCTCGTGGCCGCTGTTCTCGCCGAGCCCGACAGCAAGCAGGCCCTGGCCGCCATCAAGGAGTTCACCGGTCGCGCGAGCCGGTCGCAGCTCGACCGCTGGTGGGCCGCGATCGAAGAGGGCCGCGCGGCGACCGAGCTGCCCCTCGAACGCGCTCGTGGCGGCGACTCGCTGCCGCCGCCGCGCGCGTGGTCCGACCGCAACCCCGAAGCGGATGCACGACTCAAGGCGGTGCGCCCGACTCTCGAAGCGCGCGCCGAAGAGCTGAACATGCCGATGGAGAATCTGCTGACGCCGGATACGCTGCGCCGGATCGCGTGGGCGCCGCCGGAGTCATGGGATGCGGCATCCATCTCCACCGCGCTCGAGGCCCTCGGCGCACGTCGCTGGCAAATTGAGGAAACCGCACAGCGGATCACCGATGCTTTTGTCGGTTCCGTGCAATCGGGCTCGTCGGGCCCGGAAGCGGCTTCGTAGATTCTCCCCACCCGTTTGCCCGCGGGAGCGGGCCGGTTCGTAGGCTGAACTCATCCCACACTCTCTTGGAGGCTTCAGTGGCCGAAATCTCAGACGTCTTCTTCGTCGATGGAATGCGCACCCCGTTCGGGCGCGCCGGCGAGAAGGGCATGTACTGGAACACACGCTCGGATGACCTCGCCGTCAAGGCGACGATCGGACTCATGGAACGCAACCCGGGCGTTCCCGCCGACCGCGTCGATGACGTCGCCATCGCGGCGACGTCGCAGACGGGCGATCAGGGGCTCACGCTCGGTCGTTCGGTCGCGATCCTCGCGGGACTGCCGCAGACCGTCCCCGGCTTCGCGATCGACCGCATGTGCGCGGGCGCCATGACGAGCGTCACGACGATGGCCGGCTCGATCGGCGTCGGCATGTACGAGATCGCCCTCGCGGGCGGTGTCGAGCACATGGGGCACCACCCGATCGGCACGAACGCCGACCCCAACCCGCGATTCGTCGCCGAGAAGATGGTCGACCCGGGCGCGCTCAACATGGGTGTCACGGCCGAGCGCATCTTCGATCGGTTCCCGCACCTGACGAAGGAGCGTTCCGATCGGTTCGGCATGCTCAGCCAGCACAAGGTGCAGGCGGCTTACGATGCCGGCAAGATCCAGCCCGACCTCGTGTCGGTGGCCGTCAAGGACGCCGACGGAGCCTGGGCGCTCGCGACCGAAGACGAGGGACGCCGTCCGCAGACCACGATGGACGACCTCGCGGCCCTCAAGACGCCGTTCCGCCCGCACGGGCGCGTGACGGCCGGCACGTCGTCGCCGCTCACGGACGGCGCGACGATGTCGCTGCTGGCGGGAGGCGGCGCCGTCAAGGAGCTCGGCCTCGCTCCCAAGATGCGACTCGTGTCGTTCGCCTTCGCCGGCGTACAGCCCGAGATCATGGGCATCGGACCCATCCCCTCGACCGAGAAGGCCCTCAAGAAGGCCGGGCTCACGATCGGCGACATCGGGCTGTTCGAACTGAACGAGGCGTTCGCCGTCCAGGTCATCTCGCTGCTCGACCACTTCGGCATCGCCGACGACGACCCGCGCGTCAACCAGTGGGGCGGCGCGATCGCGTTCGGCCATCCGCTCGCGGCATCCGGTGTCCGTCTCATGATCCAGCTCGCGGCGCAGTTCGCCGAGCGACCCGACGTGCGCTACGGCCTGACCGCGATGTGCGTCGGTCTCGGCCAGGGCGGTTCGGTCATCTGGGAGAACCCCCACTACGACGGCAAGAAGCGCAAGTAAGGGACGCGGACCAATGACGAACTACGACGACATCGACTTCTCTCCCCTCGTGGCCCTCGCCGGCGACGAGGTGGTCACCCACTCCCTCGTCCGCGACATCACCCTGCCCTCGGGCAAGACGCTGGCCCTGGTCACCCTCGACAACGGGCGCGACCACACCCGGCCCAACACGCTCGGCCCCGCGACGCTGACCGAGCTCGGTGAGACCCTCGCGGGCCTCAGAGCCCGTGCTGCGGCGGGCGAGATCCACGCTGTCGCGATCACGGGCAAGCAGTACATCCTCGCGGCGGGCGCCGACCTGTCGGACATCTCGCGGGTCGGATCGAAAGACAACGCGCGTCTGGTCGCTCAGCTCGGGCACAAGGTGTTCGGGATGCTGGGTGACCTCGGCGTGCCGTCGTTCACGTTCGTCAACGGGCTCGCGCTCGGCGGCGGGCTCGAGATCGCGCTCAACTCGACCTATCGCACGGTCGACGCGTCCGCGGCCGCGATCGCCCTGCCCGAAGTGTTCCTCGGGATCATCCCGGGCTGGGGCGGGGCGTACCTGCTGCCGAACCTCATCGGCATCGAGAACGCGCTCGAGGTCGTCATCTCGAACCCCCTGAAGCAGAACCGGATGCTCAAGCCGAAGCAGGCCTTCGACCTGGGGATCATGGACGCCATCTTCCCCGCGGGCAACTACCTCGAGGACTCCCTCCGCTGGGCCGACGGTGTGCTCGCCGGCACCATCAAGGTCGACCGCAAGAACGAACCCGGCAAGATCGAACGACTGACGAAGTGGCCCATCGCGATCAAGATGGCCCGCGGCATGCTCGAGTCCAAGATCGGCACGGTCCCCCGCTCGCCCTACGTCGCGCTGGACCTTCTCGACAAGGCCAAGAGCGGCACGAAGGCCGAGGGCTTCGCGCGCGAAGAGGACGCGCTGGCGGAACTGGCGACGGGCGACCAGTTCGCGGCATCCATGTATGCCTTCGATCTCGTGCAGAAGCGAGCGAAGCGGCCCGTCGGAGCACCGGACAAGGCGCTCGCCAAGAAGGTCACGAAGGTCGGCATCGTCGGCGCGGGTCTCATGGCCAGCCAGTTCGCGCTGCTCTTCGTGCGCAGACTGCAGGTGCCGGTGCTCATCACCGACCTCGACCAGGCGCGCGTCGACAAGGGCATCGCCTACATCCACGACGAGATCGCGAAGCTCGAGGCCAAGGGGCGCCTGGACGGAGACACCGCGAACCGGCTGCGGGCGCTCGTGACGGGAACCGTCGACAAGAGCCAGTACGCCGACTGCGACTTCGTCATCGAGGCCGTGTTCGAAGAGGTCGGCGTCAAGCAGGCCGTCTTCGCCGAACTGGAGGGCATCATCGCCGAAGACGCGATCCTCGCCACCAACACGTCGTCGCTGTCGGTCGAGGAGATCGGCGCGAAGCTGAAGCATCCCGAGCGTCTCGTCGGCTTCCACTTCTTCAACCCGGTCGCGGTCATGCCGCTCATCGAGATCGTGAAGACCCCCCAGACCGCGGATGCCGCGCTGTCGACCGCGTTCGTCGTGGCGAAGGGGCTCGGCAAGAACGCCGTGCTCACCGCCGACGCACCGGGCTTCGTCGTCAACCGGCTCCTCGCGAAGGTCATGGGCGAAGCGGCACGCGCCGTCTACGAGGGAACGCCCATCGCCGATGTCGAGAAGGCGTTCGGCCCGCTCGGCCTGCCGATGGGGCCCTTCCAGCTCATCGACCTCGTCGGCTGGAAGGTCGCGGCCCACGTGCAGGACACGATGGTGCGCGCCTTCCCCGACCGGTTCTACGCCAACGACAACTTCCACGCGCTGGCTGAGCTGTCCGCCGTCGTCGAGAAGGACAAGGGCGGCCGAGTCACGGGGTTCACGAAGGCCGCCGAGAAGACGATCAAGGGCCACGTCGGCTCCTCGCCCGCGTCGGCCGACACCATCCTCCGGCGCGTGCAGGACGGTCTTGCGCAGGAGATGAAGATCATGCTCGACGAGGGCGTCGTGCCCGAGGTCGAAGACATCGATCTGTGCCTCATCCTCGGCGCCGGCTGGCCTTTCATCGATGGCGGCGCGTCGCCGTACCTCGATCGCGAGGGGGCGTCGGAGCGGGTCTTCGGCGACACGTTCCATCACCCGCCGATCCGCGGGATCGACGCCTGAGACGGACGGCGGCCCTGGGCTTCGGCTCGGGGCCGCTCCCGTTCCCGGCCCCGCCCGGGACAGGCTCCCGGTCAGGCGCGGGGCGAACGCTCCCAGTCGGTGAGCGTCGGGATCTCCGTCGTCGCGGCGCGCGCGATGGGGATGCGGGTGCCGAGCACCTGCGCCACGACGTCCTGCGCGATCTTCGCGGGCGTCAGCCCGGCATCCTCGAGGATCTGCTCGCGTGATGCGTGGTCGATGAACTCGGTCGGAAGCCCCAGCTCGTCGACGGCCGTGTCGACTCCGGCCTCGCGCAGCACCTGTCGCACGCGCGTGCCGATGCCGCCGACGCGGACGCCGTCCTCGATCGTGATGACGAGGCGATGGGATGCCGCGAGTTCGACCAGCGACGGCTGCACCGGCACGACCCATCGCGGGTCGACGACGGTCGCGCCGATCCCCTGCGCCCGCAGGCGCTCGGCCACGTCGACGGCGAGGTGCGCCATGGTGCCGATGCCCACGATCAGCACGTCTTCCGCGTCGTCGCGGGCGAGCACGTCGACCCCGTCGGAGAGCCGCTCGAGAGCGGGCAGATCGGGGCTCACCGAGCCCTTGGGGTAGCGGATGACGGTGGGCGCGTCATCGACGGCGACCGCTTCGCGCAGTTCCTCGCGAAGCGTCGTCTCGTCGCGCGGGGCGGCGATGCGGATGTTCGGCACGATCTGCAGCATCGCGAGATCCCACATGCCGTGATGGCTCGGTCCGTCAGGGCCCGTGACGCCCGCCCGATCGAGCACGAAGGTCACGCCGGCCTTGTGCAGCGCGACATCCATCAGCACCTGGTCGAACGCGCGGTTCATGAAGGTGGCGTAGACGGCGACGACGGGATGCAATCCGCCGTAGGCGAGACCCGCCGCCGAGGTGACGGCGTGCTGCTCGGCGATGCCGACGTCGTAGACGCGGTCGGGGAAGCGCTGCGCGAAGCGCAGCAGGCCCGTGGGCCGCAGCATCGCCGCCGTGATGCCGATGATGTCGTCGTGGGCTTCGCCGAGCGCGACGAGTTCGTCGGCGAAGACATCCGTCCAGCCGAGGGTCGATGACGAGCCGACCGGCCGGCCCGAGACGGGATCGATGCGACCGACCGCGTGGAACTGATCGGCTTCGTCGTCGCGCGCGGGCTGATAGCCGCGACCCTTCTCCGTGATGGCGTGCACGATGACCGGGGCACCGTACGACTTGGCGAGCTCGAGGGTCTCGATGAGCGTCTCGAGGTTGTGTCCGTCGACGGGTCCCAGGTACTTGATGTCCAGGTTCGAGTACAGCTCGGTGTTGTTCGTGAAGCGGGAGAGGAAGCCGTGCGTTCCGCCGCGCACACCCCGATACAGTGCGCGGGCAGCGGGTCCGAGCTTGCGGAACAGCGTCGCCGATCCCTCGTGCAGCTGGCGGTAGGGCTCCGCGGTGCGCACGCGGTTGAGGTACCTCGCCATGCCGCCGATCGTGGGGGCGTACGACCGACCGTTGTCGTTGACGATGATGACGAGATTGCGCTCGTTGTCGTCGGAGATGTTGTTGAGCGCTTCCCACGTCATGCCCCCCGTGAGAGCGCCGTCGCCGACCACGGCGATGACATGGCGATCGTCGTGGCCCGTGCGGGTCAAGGCTCGGGACAGGCCGTCGGCCCAGCTGAGAGAGCTCGACGCGTGCGAGGACTCCACGACGTCGTGCGGGCTCTCCGAGCGCTGCGGATAGCCCGCGAGCCCGCCCCGCGTGCGCAGCTGTGAGAAGTCCTGGCGGCCCGTGAGCAGCTTGTGGACGTACGACTGGTGGCCTGTGTCGAAGATGACGGGGTCGTTCGGCGAATCGAAGACGCGGTGCAACGCGATCGTGAGCTCGACGACGCCGAGGTTCGGACCGAGGTGCCCCCCGGTGCGGGCGACGTTCTCGATCAGGAACGCGCGAACCTCGCCGGCGAGCTCTTCCAGCTGTTCCGTGGAGAGGGCGTCGAGGTCGCGAGGCCCGCGGATCGCCTGGAGAAGACCCATTCCGTATGCCCTTCGTCAGCGGATGCCGCCGCTCGCGCGGCATCCCTCGATTCTACGCCGACCGGCTGAAGAAGAGCAGAAGGCCCCGCACCCTTGCGGGCACGGGACCTTCTGTGCGAGATGTCAGACGAGCGAGCGCAGCACGTACTGCAGGATGCCGCCGTTGCGGTAGTAGTCCGCCTCGCCGGGCGTGTCGATACGAACGACCGCGTCGAACTCGACGGTCTGCTTGCCCTCGGGCGAGAATTCGCTCGGAGTGGCCGTGACCTTGACCGTCTTGGGCGTGACACCCTCGTTCAGCTGCTCGAGGCCCGTGATCGAGACGATCTCGGTGCCGTCCAGACCCAGCGACTCCCAGCTCTGACCCTCGGGGAACTGCAGCGGGACGACGCCCATTCCGATGAGGTTGGAGCGGTGGATGCGCTCGAAGCTCTCGGTGATGACGGCCTTGATCCCGAGCAGGCTCGTGCCCTTGGCCGCCCAGTCGCGCGACGAGCCGGAGCCGTACTCCTTGCCGCCGAACACGACGAGCGGAGTGCCCTGCTCCTGGTAGTTCATGCACGCGTCGTAGATGAACGACTGCGGGCCGCCCTCCTGCGTGAAGTCGCGCGTGTAGCCGCCCTCGACGACCGCACCGTCGTTGACGGCGCTCACGAGCAGGTTCTTCAGACGGATGTTGGCGAACGTGCCGCGGATCATGACCTCGTGGTTGCCGCGACGCGAGCCGAAGGAGTTGAAGTCCTTCTGGCGGACGCCGTGCTCCTCGAGGTACTTCGCGGCGGGCGTGCCGATCTTGATGTTGCCCGCGGGGCTGATGTGGTCGGTCGTGACGGAGTCACCCAGCGTCGCCATGACGCGGGCGCCCGTGATGTCGGTGACGGGGGTCAGCTCCATCGTCATGCCGTCGAAGTAGGGCGCCTTGCGCACGTAGGTCGAGTTCTCATCCCACTGGAAGACCGAGTCATCCGGGGTCGGCAGGCTCTTCCACCGCTCGTCGCCCTCGAACACCGTGGCGTACTGCTTGATGAACTGCTCGCGCGAGATCGAGGAGTTGATCGTGGCCTGCACCTCTTCGGGCGAGGGCCAGATGTCCTTCAGGAAGACGTCGTTGCCGTCGGGGTCCTGCCCGAGCGGGTCGGTCTCGAAGTCGAAGTGCATCGATCCGGCGAGGGCGTAGGCGACGACGAGCGGCGGCGACGCGAGGTAGTTCATCTTCACGTCGGGGCTGATCCGGCCCTCGAAGTTGCGGTTACCCGACAGCACGGCCGTCACCGCGAGGTCGTGCTCGTTGACGGCGTGCGAGACCTCGTCGATGAGCGGGCCGGAGTTGCCGATGCAGATCGTGCAGCCGTAGCCGACCGTGAAGAAGCCGAGACCTTCGAGCGCCTTGTCGAGGCCGGACTTCTCGTAGTAGTCGGTGACGACCTTCGAGCCGGGGCCGAGTGTCGTCTTGACCCACGGCTTCTGCTTGAGGCCCTTCTGCAGCGCGTTGCGCGCCAGGAGGCCGGCCGCGAGCATGACGGACGGGTTCGACGTGTTGGTGCACGAGGTGATCGCGGCGAGGGTGACCGCGCCGTGGTCGAGCGTGTACTTCAGGCCCTCGGGCGTCGTGACCTTGACAGGATTGGATGCCGCGGCGGGCCCGCCGCTGGAGATGTGCACGTCGCGCGTGTCGACGTCTTCTTCGCCGGGCACGGCGCCCGGGTCCGACGCGGGGAATGAGTGCTTCGACTCGAGGTCGACGATGTCGTCCGTCACGCACGGGTCGGCGTAGTTGACGATGTCCTTCTCGAACTGGGTCTTGGCCTCGGAGAGCAGGATGCGGTCCTGCGGTCGCTTCGGTCCGGCGATCGACGGCACGACCGTCGAGAGGTCGAGCTCGATGTACTCGCTGAAGACCGGCTCGACCGAGGGGTCGTGCCACAGGCCCTGCAGCTTCGAGTACGCCTCGACGAGCGCGACGGAATCCTCGCTGCGGCCCGTGAGGCGCAGGTAGTCCAGCGTCACATCGTCGATGGGGAACATCGCGGCGGTCGAGCCGAACTCGGGGCTCATGTTGCCGATCGTGGCGCGGTTGGCCAGCGGAACGGACGCGACACCGGCGCCGTAGAACTCCACGAACTTGCCGACGACGCCGTGATGGCGCAGCATCTCGGTGATCGTGAGTACGACATCGGTCGCGGTGACGCCGGCGGGGATGTCGCCGGTGAGCTTGAACCCCACGACGCGCGGGATGAGCATCGACACCGGCTGGCCGAGCATGGCGGCCTCGGCCTCGATGCCGCCGACGCCCCAGCCGAGCACGCCGAGGCCGTTGACCATCGTGGTGTGCGAGTCGGTGCCGACACACGTGTCGGGGTAAGCGCGGAGCACCGCTTCGCCGGTTGCCGAGCTCGTCGAAGCACGGTCGTAGATGACCTTGGCGAGGTGCTCGATGTTGACCTGATGAACGATTCCGGTGCCCGGGGGGACGACCTTGAAGTCGTCGAACGCCGTCTGGCCCCAGCGCAGGAACTGGTAACGCTCGCCATTGCGCTCGTACTCGATCTCGACGTTGCGCTCGAGGGCGTTCTCCGAGCCGAACAGGTCGGCGATGACGGAGTGGTCGATGACGAGTTCGGCCGGCGAGAGCGGGTTGATCTTGTCGGCGTCGCCGCCCAGGCCGGCCACAGCTTCGCGCATCGTGGCGAGGTCGACGATGCAGGGCACTCCCGTGAAGTCCTGCATGACGACGCGCGCCGGCGTGAACTGGATCTCGGTGTCAGGCTCGGCGCCCGGGTTCCAGGCGCCGAGCGCCTCGATCTGGGCCTTCGTCACGTTCGCACCGTCTTCGGTGCGCAGAAGGTTTTCGAGCAGCACCTTCAGGCTGAACGGGAGCTTCTCGTAACCGGGAACGGTGTCGAGGCGGAAGATCTCGTAGTCGGTGCTGCCGACCGTCAGGGTGCTTTTCGCACCGAAGCTGTCAACCGTGGACACGTGGGTCTCCTTCATCGGCGGCGGAGCGCGACGCACAGCGCGCTCCCCCATCTTTCCCCCGCGAGAGCCCTGTGGCTAGTGAGGTTCACCTAACGCGGAGAGGAACGTTTTATCTTGATGTCAAGATAAATGTATCACTCGGCGGCGGGATCCGGCGTTGGCTCGCTGCGGGGATACACGGCCCTCACGACGAGCCAGGTGACGGCGACGAGCGGTGCGAACAGCGGCAGACCCATGACGAGCTTGAGGGTTCCGAGGGCCGTGACGTTGTCGGCGAGGTAGAGGGGAACCTGAACGATCAGCCGGGCGGCGAACAGGGAGGCCCACGCGATCGTGAGCCAGAAGAAGACGCGGCGCTTGCGCTTGTCCCGGCGCCAGGCGGTGCCCTCCCCCATCAGGAACCCCACCGCGAGGCCGATGATCGACCATCCGATGAGCGCCGATATCAGCAGCGCCGAGCCGTAGACGACGTTCGTGATGAACCCGGGAATGAAGTTGTTGCTGGCTTCACCCGTGAACGCGGCGAAGGCGGCCGCGACGCCGGCGGCGACGAGCCCGCCGACGGCGGCGGTGACGGGCTGGCGGGCGATGAGCCGCGCGATCGTGAAGACGGCGGCGATCCCGACCGAGAGTCCGAGCGACAGCCACAGGTTGCCGTCACCGGTCGCGGGGTCGATCGTGACCGTGTAGACCGCGACGAAGATGAGGCCCGGAAGCACGGATTCGAGCACGCCGCGCCAGCCGCCCATCGCACCCCACACGACGTGTCCCGTGCTCTTGCCCTCGGAAGGGTCCAGGCCCGCCCGGCGCGCCGCGCCCCCGAGTGCCGCCCCGAAGATCTCGGACGCCGAGGGTGCCGCATCGGCGGACGCCGGCGCTCCGGGGTCGGGCGGCGTCAGGTCGGGGCGGTCGTTCACGCGGTGCCCGGGGTCGCCGGCATCCGCAGCGGGATCAGGTCACGCGGCGGCATGGGCGTGCCCCCGCGCACGACGACGATGGAGCGGAAGAGGTCTTCGATGCTCTCGGCGGCCTCGACATCGGCGGTCGCGGCGCCGCCGATCACGCCGCGCAGGAACCAGCGCGGGCCGTCGACGCCGACGAATCGTGCCAAGCGCTTGCCCGGCTCGCCCTCGGCCGTCGCCACGGGGACCTCAGCGAGCAGCTCGGGGCCGAGCGGACCCTCGCGCTCTTCGACGCGGCCGCCCTGCTGCCTCACCTGTTCGCGGATCTGCTCCCGCGTCTCTTCCCACAGCCCGGCCGTTCTCGGTGCGGCGAACGGCTGCACCTGCAGGGTCGAACCGGCGTAGTCGAGGCCCACGGCGACGATGCGCTTCGTCTGCTCCTCCACCTCGAGACGCAGGTTGAGTCCCTCGCGCGGAAGCACCTTGATGCCGCCGAGGTCGATGTACGGGCGCACGGGGTTGGCCTCGGACTCGTCGAACGGTCCGGTCGTGGAGCGATTGTCGGGGGCGACTTTGCCCGCGGGGGTGGGTGTGGGTGTGGGTGTGGCGTCAGTCATGACGTGACTCCGTTCTGGTAGCCGGTCGAGCCGAAGCCGGCGTCGCCGCGAGGGCTGTCGGGCAGGTCGTCGACCGGAAGGAAGCGCGCCCGCGGCACCGGCATCAGGATCAGCTGGGCGATCCGGTCGCCGATGGCGATG
Source organism: Microbacterium sp. NPDC055357 (assembly GCF_053644835.1). Lineage (NCBI taxonomy): Bacteria > Bacillati > Actinomycetota > Actinomycetes > Micrococcales > Microbacteriaceae > Microbacterium > Microbacterium sp. NPDC055357. Next base: position 28,774 of record NZ_JBSHLZ010000010.1, read on the forward strand.
TCGTAGGCGTTGTCGATGTCGGTGTTCAGCAGCGCGACCTTGATCTCGCCGCGGTATCCCGCGTCGACCGTACCGGGTGCATTGACGATCGTGATGCCGTGTTTGGCGGCGAGGCCCGAGCGCGGCACGACGAACGCGGCGTACCCGTCGGGCAGCGCGATCCGCACCCCCGTGCCGACGAGCGCGCGCCGCCCCGGCTCGAGTCGCACGCTCTCGTTCGCGACGAGATCCGCCCCGGCGTCGCCGGGATGGGCGTACACCGGCAGGACGGGCGCGATAATGGGGACGTCCACGGTTTCGGTCACTCATCGAGGGTAATGCAGATGGCATCCACGCACGGCGGAGCGGCCAGCGCGCCTGTCTACCGCGAAAGACTCAGTCCCTCGCTGTGGCTGCTCGTCGCCGCAGCGCTGTGCGGGCCGATGGCCGCGCTCATCTTCTCGCCCGTCGACACGACGCTCGCACTGGCGATCGGGATCGCCGTGGCGGTGCTCCTGGTCGCACTGCTCGTGGTGGCATCCCCCGTCATCGAGGTTCGTGACGGGATGCTGCGCGCCGGGCGGGCGCGGATCGAGATCGGCTTCACGGGCGAACCGGTCGCCTACGCGGGCGAGGCTGCTCGCCATGCACGCGGCTCGGGGTTGGATCCCCGTGCGTGGCACGTCATCCGAGGGGGCATCGACGGCGTCGTCGTCGTGCCGATCCTCGACATCGACGACCCGGCTCCGAACTGGGTCATCTCGACTCGCACCCCCGATCGCCTGCGGGCGGCGCTGCGCCGGGACACGGCGAAGGCGAGCGCTTCGTAGCAGCGCTCGCCTTCGGGATGTCAGCGGATGCGGTTCAGGCCGCGCACTCGAGACAGATGGGTCCGTCGGAGGACTCGTGATCGACCTGAGAGCGGTGCTTCACGAGGAAGCAGCTCATGCACGTGAACTCGTCCTCCTGCGGAGGCAGCACGACGACGTCGAGCTCGAGGTCGGACAGGTCCGCGCCGGGCAGTTCGAATCCGGTCGGGTTGTCGGCGTCTTCGACGTCGACCGAGCCTGAGAGCTTGTCGGGAACGCGCTCCTTCAGAGCCTCGATCGATTCGCTGTCATCCTCGGTCTTGCGGGGGGCGTCGTAATCGGTGGCCATGCGTGAACTTCTCGACTTCCGGGTATGTGGGGGGCGCCTCGACCTCATGGGGCGGCGATAGTTTGCACGACGGGTGGCCATTTCGCAAATGCCATCGGCGGCCTCCGCATGCGTGAGCGTGAAACTCACGGCGCGCGCACGATATTCCCGGCGATGTCGATGTCGCGTGACACGATGGGCCGCAGAGATCTTGATCGGAGGGCGTTTCGCATGGAACAGCTCAAAGTCATCGCAACCGAGGACGACATGCTCGTGCTGGCGACCGAGTCGGGCGAGCGATTCGCGCTGCCGCTCGACGAGGCGCTGCGGGCCGAGCTGCGCAAGGCACGGCGCGACCGGGAGCCCGATCAGCGCGCCGATCGTCCGAGCCCGCGCGACATCCAGGCTCAGATCCGTGCCGGACTGTCGGCGCAAGAGGTGGCGACGCTTCTCGGCGCCCGCGTCGAAGACATCGTGCGTTTCGAAGGGCCCGTACTCGCCGAGCGTGAGCACGTCGTGGGTCAGGCCCTCGCGGTACCCGTGCTGCTGGGCGGCGACTTCGACGGTGATGCCAACCCGACGTTCGGCGCAGCCGTGCGCGCCAAGCTCGCCGGTGTGGGGGCCAGCGCCGAGCGCTGGACGAGCTGGAAAGAGCAGACGGGGTGGATCGTCAAGCTCGAGTTCACGGCGAGCGAGGTCGACCACGACGCGCGCTGGGGATTCGATCCACGCCGCAGCACGCTCTCGCCGCTGAACTCCGATGCCATTCAGCTCTCCCGTCAGGGGTCGCTGCCCGAAGGACTCATCCCCCGCCTGCGCGCGCTGGACGTCGTGGCGCCCAAGGACGAGTCGCGGTTCGACAGCGGCGCGTTCGGGCCGCGCCGTCTGCCCGATGCGGACCTCGAGACCCCCGACCTGCCGGCACCCGCGACGCCGGCCGTGCAGCAGGCCGCGATCAAGCGCGCGACCGAGACCTCGGTCACCTCGGCCGAGACGGCTGATCTGCTCGAGGCGCTGCGCCGCCGTCGCGGTCAGCGCGAACCGCTCCCCGAGGCCGAGCCCGAAGTCGAGACGCCTCGCGCGCACGCCCCCGTCGCGCTGTTCGATGCGCTCGAGCCCGGATACGACGAGGCGCCGGGCGAAGAAGACCGCCCCGATGACCGTGCCGAGTCGACGCAAGCCGTCGTGGGCGAGGGCGGCGGGCGCCGCAAGGGGCGCACGTCGATGCCCTCGTGGGACGAGATCGTCTTCGGCGCGCGCGGCGACGACTGACTCAGGCGTACGCGCCGAGCTTCAGCAGAGGCACGATGCGTTCTTCGTTCGTGAGCGAGCCGTGCTGTCCCACCATCTTCTGCGGCGCCTTGTCGTCGACGCGGTCGTCGTAGTACGCGATGCCGGACCGTGCGGCGACGAGGACATCGCCGATCCGCGGCGCGACGTCGGGCGAGACGCTGCCGAACAGTCCCGCGTCGATCGCCTCGGTGCGTGAGAGCACCCACGAGCGTCCGCCCTCGGCCTGCCGCCAGGTATCGAGCACGTCCGCGGCGGCACCGTCTTCGGCATAGAGGTGCAGCATCCGCGGCTCTCCGCCGATGAGGCGGACGCCGTCGAGGTGCGCGTCGCCGTCGGCCAGAAGAATCTGACGGTGCCGCGGCACATCGACCATGCCGTGGTCGGCTGTCACGACGATCCCCGTCTGCGGGTCCGCCGCCGCGGCGAGCGTCCGCGCGGCGGCGTCGACGCGTTCGAGGGCGCCGATCCATTCGTCGGACTGCCATCCGCGTTTATGACCGATGGCGTCGAGGTCATTCGCATAGAGGTAGATGAACGAGCCGGGATGCCGCGCCGCAAGGTCGGTGGCCCGTTCGACCCGCGCCGTCAGATCGTTCTCGCCGACGAACTGCGCCTCGCCCATCGTGGCCTCGGTGAATCCGGTGCCGGCGTACTCGGACTTCGACACGACGAAGCAGGGGCGGTCGGCGTGGCGGGCGACGAGGCGCTCCGCGCGCTGCCAGCTCTGCGGCAGCTCGTCGGTGTCCCAGCCGCGCAGCTGATTGACGACGTCGTCCGTGCCGGGGATGCGCGCACGGTAGCCGACGATGCCGTGGACCCCCGCCGGTGCGCCCGTCAGCAGGCTCGTGAGCGCTGTCGCCGTCGTCGAGGGGAACACGGTGCGAGCGACGTCCTTCTTCGTGCCGGACTGCGCGAGGAACCGCGCGTGGCCCGCCCGCGCGGTGAGAGAGGACGCACCGAGGCCGTCGACGACGAAGACGATGGCACTCGTCGCCGGAGCGAACCACTCAGATCGACTTTCGAGCGAAGCGAAAAGCTGCGGCACGACACCGGTGAGGCTTCGAGCGTGGGGCGGGTCCGCGGGTAGGCTGAGTGACATCCGGGTCAGTCTCGCACATGCGCAGAAGGCCCTCTCCGGACCGCCGTCACCCGAGGTCGCACCCGCACCATGCCCGCATCCCGCTCCGCCGCCATCCCCGCCGATCACGGACGCATCGAGGACATCGACGTCTCGACCGAGATGCAGACGTCGTTCCTGGAGTACGCGTACTCGGTGATCTACTCGCGGGCCCTGCCCGACGCCCGCGACGGTCTCAAGCCGGTGCAGCGCCGCATCCTCTATCAGATGGCCGACATGGGGCTGCGCCCGGACCGCGGACACGTCAAGAGCGCGCGTGTCGTCGGCGAGGTCATGGGCAAGCTCCACCCGCACGGTGACGCGCCCATCTACGACGCCCTCGTCCGACTCGCGCAGTCGTTCTCGCTGCGCGTCCCGCTCGTCGACGGGCATGGCAACTTCGGCTCGCTCGATGACGGCCCCGCCGCCGCGCGGTACACCGAGGCGCGCCTCGCACCCGCGGCCCTCGCCCTCACCGAGAATCTCGACGAAGACGTCGTCGACTTCATCCCGAACTACGACGGCCAGTTCCAGCAGCCCGAAGTGCTGCCGGCCGCGTTCCCGAACCTGCTCGTCAACGGCACGACCGGCATCGCCGTCGGCATGGCGACGAACATGGCCCCCCACAATCTCATCGAGGTCGTGGGGGCCGCGGTCCACCTGCTCGACAACCCCGATGCGAGCGTCGAGGACCTCATGGAGTTCGTCCCCGGGCCGGATCTGCCCGGCGGCGGGATCATCGTCGGACTCGACGGCATCAAAGACGCCTACGCCAAGGGCCGGGGCAGCTTCCGCACGCGCGCCAAGGTCTCGGTCGAGTCGCTCGGCCCGCGTCGCACCGGCCTCATCGTGACCGAGCTGCCGTATCTCGTCGGCCCGGAGCGCGTGATCGAGAAGATCAAGGATGCCGTGCAGGCCAAGAAGCTGCAGGGCATCGCCGACGTCACCGACCTGACCGACCGGCACAACGGCCTGCGTCTGGTCATCAGCATCAAGACGGGTTTCGATCCCGACGCCGTGCTGCAGCACCTCTACCGGCTGACGCCGCTCGAGGACTCGTTCAGCATGAACAACGTCGCGCTCGTCAAAGGGCAGCCGCAGACGCTCGGGCTGAAGGAGATGCTGCGGGTGTACCTCGATCACCGCATCGAGGTCGTCACGCGACGCAGCCGGTATCGGCTCGAGCGCCGCAAGGAGCGGCTGCACCTCGTCGAGGGTCTGCTCATCGCGATCCTCGACATCGACGAAGTCATCCAGGTCATCCGCGCCTCCGACGACAGCGAGCAGGCGCGCACGCGTCTGCAAGAGGTCTTCGACCTGTCGCAGCTGCAGGCCGAATACATCCTCGAGCTGCGTCTGCGTCGCCTCACGAAGTTCTCGCGCGTCGAGCTCGAGGGCGAGCGCGACGCGCTCAAGACCGAGATCGCCGCGCTGGAAGAGCTGCTCGCGAGCGACGTTCTGCTGCACGCGCAGGTGGCGCGCGAGCTCGATGCGGCGGCCGAGACCTTCGGCACGCCGCGGCGCACCCTCTTGCTCAACGGTGGGCCGGTGGCCCCGCGATCCCGGTCGGCCGCCGCGGCGGCGGACCTTCAGATCGCGGATGCCCCGTGTCGTGTCCTCCTCTCCGCCACGGGCCGGATGGTGCGCGCCGAGCTGGCTGCCGAGACTCCCGGAGGCGGCATCGTGCCGCCGGGGCGTCGCTCGAAGCACGACGCGATCCGTTCAGCCGTCGATGCGACGACCCGCGGCGACCTGGGCGCGGTCACCAGCACCGGTCGTCTGGTGCGCTTCTCTCCCGTCGACCTGCCGTCCGTCCCGGGCAACTCGGTGCAGCTCGCCGCAGGCACGAAGGCGGATCAGTACCTGGGCCTCGCATCGGGTGAGCACGTCATCGCGATCGTGCCGCTCGTGGACTCCCCCGCCGTCGCTCTCGGGACCGCGCAGGGCGTCGTCAAGCGCGTCGCCGCGAGCGAACTCGCGAACAAGCCCGACATCGACATCATCGCGCTCAAGCCGGGTGACCGCGTCGTCGGCGCGGCGCCGGCGCCCGACGACGCCGAACTCGTCTTCGTGACGAGCGATGCACAGCTGCTGCGGTTTGAGGCGTCTTCCGTGCGGCCGCAGGGTCGTGGTGCCGGTGGGATGGCCGGCATCCGGGTCTCGGCCGGTGCGAGCGTCGTGTTCTTCGGCGTCGTCGATGCCGCGGCATCCGACGTGAGCGTCGTGACGATCGCCGGAAGCAACGACGCCCTGTTCGGTGCCGAATCCGGCACGGGCAAGGTCTCATCGTTCGAGGAGTACCCCGCCAAGGGTCGCGGAACCGGGGGCGTGCGCGCGCAGCGGTTCCTCAAGGGCGAAGACGCGCTCACTCTCGCGTGGGCCGGCGAAGACCCGCGCGCGGTGGGCTCCGACGGCGGCGTGCGAGCGCTTCCGCCGTCCGGTGCGAAACGTGACGCCTCGGGCATCCCGCTCGACGGCGTCGTCGGCGCCGTGGGATTCCCCATCCGCTGACCGCTCCCCCACCCCTCGCTCCCCGACCCCGTCGACGGGTTCGTCCCTCACTCGCCCGGTCCCTGAGCCTGCCGAAGGGTCGTCCCTCGTCCGGTCCCTGAGCCTGCCGAAGGGTCGTGCCTGGTCTGGTCCCTGAGCCTGCCGAAGGGTCGTGCCTGGTCCGGTCCCTGAGCTTGCCGAAGGGTCGTCGCCGGTCTGGTCCCTGAGCTTGCCGAAGGGTCGTCGCCGGTCTGGTCCCTGAGCTTGCCGAAGGGTCGTCGCCTGTCTGGTCCCTGAGCTTGCCGAAGGGTCGTGCCTCGTCCGGTCCCTGAGCTTGCCGAAGGGTCGTCCCTCGCCCGGTCCCTGGGCCTGCGGAAGGGTCGTCGCGGGTCTGGTCCCTGAGCTTGCCGAAGGGTCGTCGCCGGTCTGGTCCCTGAGCTTGCCGAAGGGTCGTCGCCGGTCTGGTCCCTTGAGCCTGCCGAAGGGTCGTCCCTCGCCTTGTCCTTGAGCCTGCCGAAGGGTCGTCGCCGGTCTGGTCCCTGAGCCTGCCGAAGGGTCGCTCCTCTACCTCGACCGCTTCCGCGACAACGCGGGTAGATCATCGAGGCGCCCCTCGATGAGAGCGATCTTCTTCGCGCGACTCCAGCCGTGCAGTTGGCGCTCGCGTCGATGGGCGTCGTCGATTCGTTCGTGGTGCTCGGCGTACACGAGCACGACCGGTCGCCGCTTGATCGTGTACCGAGCGGCGAGGTCCTCGTCATTGTTGTGTTCCCAGACGCGGGCCTCGGGCTTCTTCTTCGTGCTGCCGACATAGAGGCGGCCGTCGCGGCATTTCACGATGTAGACGTGCGGCATGTGTCGATCGTGCCGCGGATCACCGTGGGCGGATGCTGCGGGTCAAGGCCGGTGGACGAAGAGCAGGATGCCGGGGGTGGGGAGGAACCGCTGGTGGCGACCCTTCGGCAAGCTCAGGGACCGAATGGTGGCGACCCTTCGGCAAGCTCAGGGACCGGACGGCGACGACCCTTCGGCAAGCTCAGGGACCGAATGGCGACGACGCTTCGGCAAGCTCAGGGGCCGAACGGTGACGACGCTTCGGCAGGCTGAGGGACCGAACGGCGACGACGCTTCGGCGGGGTCAGGGGCCAGGGCGCGGCGGGTCAGGCGTCGATGCGCTCGCGGGCGAGACTGCCGCTCGAGTCGATGATGAACTCCTTGCGCGGTGCGACATCATTGCCCATGAGCAGTTCGAACACCGTCGAGGCCGCTTCCGCATCTTCCATGCGCACGCGACGCAGCGTCCGCCCGGCGCGGTCCATCGTCGTCGTCGCGAGCTGGTCGGCGTCCATCTCGCCCAGGCCCTTGTAGCGCTGGACGGGCTCCTGCCAGCGCTTGCCCGACTTCGTCAGCTTCGACAGGAGCGCGTGCAGCTCCTGCTCGGAGTAGGTGTAGATCGTGTCGTTCGGCTTCGATCCCGGGTTGACGACGACGACACGGTGCAGCGGTGGCACCGCGGCATAGACGCGGCCCTCGTCGATGAGCGGACGCATGTAGCGGAAGAACAGCGTCAGCAGCAGCGTGCGGATGTGCGCGCCGTCGACATCGGCATCGCTCATCAGGATGACCTTGCCGTACCGTGCCGCGTCGATGTCGAACGAGCGGCCGGACCCGGCGCCGATGACCTGCAGGATGGCGGCGCATTCGGCGTTGCCCAGCATGTCCGCGACCGAGGCTTTCTGGACGTTGAGGATCTTGCCGCGGATCGGCAGCAGCGCCTGGTATTCGCTGTTGCGGGCGAGTTTGGCCGTGCCGAGCGCGGAATCGCCCTCGACGATGAACAGTTCGGATGCCGAGACGTCGTTCGTGCGGCAATCGGCGAGCTTGACCGGCAGTGACGACGACTCGAGCGCGTTCTTGCGTCGCTGGGTCTCTTTGTGTGCGCGCGCCGAGAGGCGCGCCTTCATCTCGGAAACGACCTTTTCCAACAGCAGCGCGCTCTGCGCCTTGTCGTCGCGCTTGGTCGACGAGAACTTCGCGGTGAGCTGCTTCGTGACGACGTTCGCCACGATCTGCCGCACGGCCGGCGTGCCGAGCACCTCTTTGGTCTGACCTTCGAACTGCGGTTCGGCCAGGCGCACCGTCAGCACGACCGTGAGGCCCGCGAGGATGTCGTCCTTCTCGATCTTGTCGTTGCCGACCTTGAGGCGACGTGCGTTCTGCTCGATCTGCGAGCGGAGGACCTTGACGAGTCCGGTTTCGAATCCCGCCTGGTGGGTTCCGCCTTTCGGCGTCGCGATGATGTTGACGAACGATCGGTTCACCGTCTCGTAGCCCGTGCCCCACCGCAGTGCGATGTCGACGTGACACGTGCGCTGCAGTTCGGTGGGCACCATCGCGCCGGTCTTCTGCAGGACCGGCACGGTTTCGGTGAATTCACCGTCACCGGTCAGCCGCCACGTGTCGGTGATGGGTGTGTCGGGCGCGAGGAAATCGGCGAACTCGGAGATGCCGCCGTCGAACCGATAGGACGTCACGACGGGTTGGCCGTCGGCGGTGGCGGCGACGGTCGACGGGCGCTCGTCGCGGATGACGATCTCGAGCCCCGGGACGAGGAAAGCGGTCTGTCGCGCGCGCTGCTCGAGCTCGACCAGGTTGAACGCGGCGTCCTTCGTGAAGATCTGGCCGTCCGCCCAGTAGCGGATGCGGGAGCCCGTCACGCCCTTGGGTGCGCGTCCGACGACACGCAGCTCGGAGCTCTTCTCGAAGGGCGTGAAGACCGAGGTCGGCTCGGGGCCCGAGAAGACACCGGGCTCGCCCCGGTGGAACGACATCGCCCACGTCTTGCCACCGCGGTCGACTTCGACATCGAGACGCTCGGACAGGGCGTTGACCACCGATGCGCCGACGCCGTGCAGCCCACCCGAGGCCGAATACGACCCCCCGCCGAACTTGCCGCCGGCGTGCAGCTTCGTGAAGACGACCTCGACGCCCGACAGTCCCGTCCGAGGTTCGATATCGACGGGGATGCCGCGTGCGCGGTCGCGCACCTCGACACTGCCGTCGGCGTGCAGCACGATCTCGATGTGCGAGCCATGCCCCGCGAGGGCTTCGTCGACCGAGTTGTCGATGATCTCCCACAGGCAGTGCATGAGACCGCGCGAGTCGGTCGAGCCGATATACATGCCGGGCCGTTTGCGGACTGCTTCGAGGCCTTCGAGCACCTGGAGGTGATGGGCGGAGTACTCAGCAGTCACAATCCTCAAGGGTATCCGCGCCCGGCGACAGCGGGCCCGGGACACACGGCAGCCCCGCGGTCCGTACGCGGACAGCGAACGACGACCGGTTCCGGGCATTCCCTGGCGGAACCCATGGTTGTATTTCTCAGACCAGCTGTCGGCTCTGCATACCCGAGGAGGAACCGAGATGACCACGCTTTCGACACCTGCCGAGAACACGGCCGTCCTCGAGCACCGCCTCACTGCGATCGACCGGTGTGATTCGTGCGGCGCCCAGGCTTACATCGCCGCCGAGGTGAACGGCACCGAGATGCTCTTCTGCGCCCACCACGGGCGCAAGTACGAAGAGAAGCTGCGCGCCGTCGCCACATCGTGGCACGACGAGACCGCGCGGCTCGACGAAACCCGCTGAGGACGCGCTCGGTTCAGAGCTGGATGGCTGTGAACTGAGCGTTCCGCGCGTGACGCTCGATCGCTGCACGGGCGAGATCGGCATGCCGATCGAGGGTCGCGTGTTCGGCAGCGACGACGTATTCCGCTCCCGCACGCGCCGCGGCACGGCGGAGGAGCGCGTCGGCGAGCTGCGGATTGAGCGGCAGCACGGGGCCCTGCACGTTCGTGGCATAGAGCCCCTCGACGCGGAGCGTCTCGCCGCCGCCCGCGACACCGCCCCGACCTGACACGACGGTTCCGTAACGCGCATCCGCCGGTGCTGCCGGGAGCAGCGTCCACTCCGACGCATGGTCTTCGAATCCGACGAGACGACCATCGGGAGTGTCCGCCACGATGTACCCGACGCGGCGGGTGCGCGTGCGCGCGACGCGGGCAGGAATCAGGCCCAGGCCTTCCAGCCGCGAGTCATCGAGCAGGTCGATCCCGTCGCTGAGCAGCTCAGCGCCGCCGCCGACGCACAGGATCGCCGTGCCGTCGGAGTGTTGCGCCGTGATCCACTCGCGTCGGGCGAGCAGGTCGGCATGCACGGTGCGCATGGCGGAGAGCGGACCGTTGCCGATCACGATCGCATCGGCGTGCTCGGGGGCGGGGTCGCCGATGCCGACGCGCGTCGCCTCCGGTGTCAGACCCGCGAAGCGCGCACGTGTCGCGAGCACGTCGACGTTGCCGCGGTCTCCGGTCACACCGAGGAGATCGGGATACAGCTGCACGATCGTGAGCGTCGTCATCGCCGGGCCACTTCCTGGTCGCCGTAGCCGAGCACACGGCGACCGCTCATCATGAGTTCGTAGTTGACGAACCAGACCTGACGTCGCGTCGCCGTTTCGGGGAATGCGCGCATGAGCTGCACCGCCTTCTCCATGTCGGGCTCGACGACGCCGATCGGGATACCCGCATAGGCGAGCCGGGTCGCGATCTGGTGGGCCTTCTCGCCCGTCACGACATCGACGTGGTCGAACGCGGACAGATCGACGTCGTACAGCCACGAGATGTCCGGTGTGCCCTCGTCGATCGCCATCAGGACGCGCTCCGGCGCCCCGTCGAGGGCGTCGACGTTGAGCTGCAGGCTCGGTCCGTTCTTGAACATGACGAACTCGACCTGCTCGCCTGCCGGGTCGCGACGCAGCGGCACGAGCTCACCGCGCCCGTAGGCGGGTGCCATCCGCGCGAAGCCCGCCGACGCGGCATCCGCGTGGAAGCGATCGCCGAGCACGTGCAGGGCGACGCTCGCGGCGGCCGCTGCGTCGACGGCGTAGTGCAGACCGCGCGCGGGGAGCGTGATGCGGATGCGCTCGCCCGCGAGATCCAGCTCGACGTCGCGCCCTGCGATGGACACGACCTCGGACTCGTACACGCGCTGGTGCGTGCCGGCGACGCCGCTGCGCGTGTCGATCGCGTTCACGAGCCCGTGGGCCGATGCGGCGACGACCTCGGCGGAGGCGCCGAAGAACGATGCGGGTGCCCGCAGCGAGGACTCGTCGACCTTGCTCAGGTAGGGATCGTCGCCGTTGACGACGACGCGCACCGAGGCGCGCGTCGCGGCGTCGAGCATCATGTCGGCGACGCGTTCGGTCTCATAGAAGCGGTACAGCTGGTCGACCTGGACGTTGAGGGCCAGGATGACGCGTGGGCCGAGGATGTCCGCCAACTCGGACGCGAAGCCCTCGTCGACCTCGAGCACGGCGACATCGGCGCGCACCTTGCCGGTGAGCGTCGCATCGGCCAGCAGGGCGCTCGTGACGCCCTGCGGCAGGTTCGCGCCGGTCGGGTTGGTGAAGACCGTCAGTCCGTGAGCCCGCAGGATCTCGCTGATCATGTGGGTCGTGGTCGTCTTGCCGTTCGAGCCGAGCACGAAGACGACGCCGTACGGGAACTGCCCGCCCAGCGTGTTCAGAAGCGTCGGCGCCAGCCGATTCGCGACGTATCCGGGGAACGCCGACCCGCCGCCGCGCAAGCGCGTCGCGAACCGCGCGAGCTTGCCGGCGACGATCGCCGGAACGTACCGGAGGCCGCTGCCGTGGCGCGGGCTCACTCGAGATAGTCCCGCAGCGACTGCGAACGGCTCGGGTGGCGCAGCTTGGCCATCGTCTTGGACTCGATCTGACGGATGCGCTCGCGCGTCACGCCGAAGGTGTCGCCGATCTGGTCGAGGGTCTTGGGCTGGCCGTCGCCGAGTCCGAAGCGCATGCGGATGACGCCCGCTTCGCGCTCGGACAGCGAGTCGAGGAGAGACTCGAGCTGACGCTGCAGCATCGTGAAGCCCACCGCATCCGCCGGGACGACCGCTTCGGTGTCCTCGATCAGGTCACCGAACTCGCTGTCGCCGTCTTCGCCGAGGGGGGTGTGCAGCGAGATCGGCTCACGGCCGTACTTCTGCACCTCGACGACCTTCTCGGGCGTCATGTCGAGTTCGCGGCTGAGCTCTTCGGGCGTGGGTTCGCGACCGAGGTCCTGCAGCATCTGCCGCTGCACGCGGGCGAGCTTGTTGATGACCTCGACCATGTGCACGGGGATGCGGATGGTGCGCGCCTGGTCGGCCATCGCGCGGGTGATCGCCTGACGGATCCACCACGTCGCGTAGGTCGAGAACTTGAAGCCCTTCGTGTAGTCGAACTTCTCGACGGCACGGATGAGGCCCAGGTTGCCCTCCTGGATGAGGTCGAGGAACTGCATCCCGCGGCCCGTGTAGCGCTTCGCGAGCGAGACGACCAGTCGCAGGTTCGCACCCAGCAGGTGGCTCTTGGCGCGCTGTCCGTCGCGGGCGACCCACTGCAGGTCCAGTCCCAGTTGCGCCGACTTCTCGGCCGCCGACATGTGCGACAGCTTCTCTTCGGCGAACAGACCCGCCTCGATGCGCATTGCGAGCTCGACCTCTTCGGCCGCGTTCAGCAGCGGCACCTTGCCGATCTGCTTGAGGTAGTCCTTGACGGGGTCGGCGGTCGCGCCGGTGATCTGCGTCGAGTAGACCGGGACGTCCTCGTCGTCGGAGGACGAGATGACGATCGCGCCCGTGGGCAGCGGCTCGGTGAACGCCGGGGTCTTCGTCTCTTCTTCTTCGTCGTCGACGTCGTCGGTGTCTTCCGAAGCCTTGCCCTTGCCGGTGGCGAGCTTGGCGTCGACGTCGACCTCGGTCTCTTCGTCGATCTCGTCTTCGGTCTTGGCCGCCTTCTTCGGCGCGGCCTTCTTGGGAGCCGCCTTCTTCGCGGGAGCCTTGGTCGCGGGTGCCTTCGCCGCGGGCTTCTTCGCCGCCGGCTTCTTCGCCGCGGGCTTCTTCGCCGCAGCCTCCTGCTCGGCAGCAGTGGTCTCGTCCGACTCGACCGCCTTGGCGGCACTCGAGCGGGCTTTCGTGTTCGTGCCTGGAGTCACGTTCTGCCTTTCACCGGTGAGACCCGGAGGGGTCCGGCGCCGGTAGATTTCGGACACTAGTAAGACCCTTGTCAAGTCCGCGGCCCGACAGGGTGCGCCTGTGGGACGGTTGACAACGGGTCAATGCATCCAGTATCGCATACTCATCCCACGACATTCGTCCGCCGTGATAGGGGTGTGCAACAGGGTGCCCTTGGGTCAACCCCGAGGGGCCCCGAAGCATTCCCCGCGTCAGCCGCGTGTGTCGTCGTCGCCGCTCGGCCTACTTGCGAGGAAGCGCTCCAGTTCGGCGGCGAGCTCGTCGGCGCTGGGCAGATCGCCCGTGTGAACCATGGGCGCGGCGAGGGTCGAACCGGCCATATAGGCGTCGTAGCGCTCCTCGAGCGCCTGGAGCATGCGGGACAGCTCGTCGCTCGCGGCCACCTGCTCCTGCACGCGCGTGAGATAGTCGCGGTTCTCGTCGCGCAGATCGTCGCCGGCGAAGACGAGGCCCGTCGCGACGGTGAGGCTGTCGAGTGCCGCCAGGGCCGCGGCGGGGTACTCCGTATCTCCGAGGTAGTGCGGCACGAGCAGCACGAAGCCGGCGACGCGGGCCCCGGCCTCGGCGAACCGGTACTCCAACAGGTGCCCGGCCGTCGCCGGGACCTGCGTGTGCGGCTGCCAGACCGAGTGCGCCTCCGTCAGATCTTTCCGCGTGCCGCTCACGGTCGTGCCGATCGGGCGCGTGTGCGGCACGGGCATGGGGATCGCGTGCACCCAGGTGACGGATGCCACGGAGTACTCGTGCGCCAGCGCGACGACGGCCGTCGCGAAGGCCTCCCACGAGAAATCGGGCTCGTAGCCCGAAAGCAGCAGGAACGGTTGGCCGAGCGTGTCATGCGCGAGCGAGAGCTCGAGCCGCGCCGGACGGTAGTCCGTCAGATGGTCCTGTTCGAACGAGATGATGGGGCGCCGCGCCCGGTAGTCGAGCAGCGCGTCGTTGAGGAACACCGCGATCGGGATCGGCTGCAGGGTGTCGCGGAAGTGGTCGACGACCTGACCGACCGCTCCGCCTGCGTCGGTGAAGCCGGTCAGCGCGATGACGAGCGGCAGGCTCGCCGGAACCGGCGGCGCCGATACCGAGCGCTCGAAGAGCGGACCGTGCGAGGGCATGCGTCCATGCTACGAGTCGCGTCCGACGCGCGGGTCGCGCCGATCCCGCTCACAGCGAACGCCGCCATCTCTAGGATGGAGGACATGTCGTTCCCCGACCTCGAATACCGCACCGATCCGATCCGAGAGGCCGACGCCGACGCCCTCCTCCTCGCACTTCCTCCTATAGAGGACGACGATGTGCTCTCCGACTGGCCGGGGCTCGCGCAGGCGTTGTCGTCCATCGGCTTCACGGGCGCTCCGGGCTCGTACGCCCGGGTCTCCGCTCCCGAGAGCACCAGCCTGCCGCTCGCGCTGGTGGGCACCGGGTCTGATCCGGATGCCGCCGCGCTGCGCGATGCGGTGGGCACCGGCATCCGCTCTCTCGTCGGATTCGAGCACGTCGCCGTCGCCGCGCCTCTCGCCGACCCGCAGCTGTGGACCGCGGCAGCGGAGGGCGCCGGACTGGGCGGCTACCGCTTCAAGGGATACAAGTCCGAGGCGCCCAAGCCGCGTGCGTCGCGCGTGGTCGTGCACGGGACGGCCGAGGCGGAACCGGGAGAGATCGCCGACATCACGGCGATCGCCGATGCCGCGGCCCTCGTGAAGGACCTCGTCTCGATCCCCGCGGAATGGCTCGGTCCCGCTGACTTCGCGGAGCGCGCCGTCGCCGCCGTGGAAGGTCTCGGCGTATCGGTCGACGTGCTCGACGAAACGCAGCTCGCCGAAGGCGGGTACGGCGGCATCCTGGGCGTCGGACAGGGATCCGATCGTCCGCCCCGCCTCGTCCGGCTCGAGTACGCGCCCGAGGGCGCCGAGCGCCACGTGGCGCTGGTCGGCAAGGGCATCACGTTCGACACCGGCGGTCTCTCGCTCAAGCCGCCCGCGTCCATGGTGGGTATGAAGTACGACATGTGCGGCGCGGCGACGGTGCTCGCGGTGCTGCGCGCGGTCGCGGCGATCGGTCTTCCCGTTCGAGTCAGCGCGTGGCTCTGCATCGCCGACAACATGCCGTCCGGCAGGGCAACGCGCCCGGGCGACGTGCTGCGCATGCTCGACGGGACGAGCGTCGAGGTCACCAACACCGACGCCGAGGGCCGTCTCGTCCTCGCGGACGGGCTCGTCGCCGCCAGCCGCACCCAGCCCGACGTGATCGTCGACGTCGCGACGCTGACCGGGGCGATCATCGTCGCGCTCGGCACGCGCCACACCGGCGTGATGGGCGATGACCAGGCGGTGGCGGACTACCTCGCGGCCGCCGCGGCCGTGGGCGAGCCCGCGTGGCAGTTGCCGCTGCCCGCGCACATGGCCGAGGATCTCGACTCCCCCATCGCCGATATGCAGAACGCCAAGATCGGAGACCCCGCCGGTGGGTCGATGTTCGCAGGACTCTTCCTGCAGCGCTTCGTCGGACGCGTCGGCGACGACGCGGATGCGCCGCGCATTCCGTGGGTGCACCTGGACATCGCCGGCGTCGGCATGAACAAGGGCTCCGGCTACGGATTCACTGACAAGGGACCGACCGCCGCAACCGTGCGGTCGCTCATCCGCTTCATCGCGGGAGAGGGAACACGATGACTGACCACACTTTCGACCTCGTCGTCCTCGGTGGCGGCAGCGGCGGCTACGCCGCAGCGCTTCGGGCTGCCGAGCTCGGCAAGACCGTCGCCCTGATCGAGAAGGACAAGGTGGGCGGCACGTGCCTGCACCGCGGGTGCATCCCCACCAAAGCGCTGCTGCACGCCGCCGAAGTGGCCGACACGGCACGGGATGCCGCGAGCATGGGCGTGCGCGCGACGCTCGACGGCATCGACCCCGAGGGCGTGCGCGCCTACCGCGAGGGCATCGTCGCGAAGAAGTTCAAGGGGCTCGAGGGCCTCATCAAGGCGCGCGGCATCACGGTCGTCCCGGGAGAAGGACGCCTCGAGGCAGGACCGGCGGTCCGAGTCGGCGATGACCTCTACCGGGGCACCGATGTCGTGCTCGCCACCGGTTCCTACAGCCGCACGCTTCCCGGTCTCGAGATCGGCGGGCGCATCCTCACGAGCGAACAGGCTCTCGCGCTCGATGTGATCCCCGACCGCGTCATCATCCTCGGCGGCGGGGTCATCGGTGTCGAGTTCGCGAGCGTGTGGCGCTCGTTCGGCGTCGACGTGACGATCATCGAAGCGCTGGACCACCTCGTGCCCAACGAGGACATCGCCCTGAGCAAGGGCCTCGAGCGTGCGTTCCGTCGCCGGGGCATCGCCTACTCGCTGGGCGTCCGCTTCCAGTCCGCGACGCAGACCGACGACGCCGTGACGGTGACGCTCGAGAACGACAAGAGCTTCGAGGCCGACTACCTGCTCGTCGCCGTCGGACGCGGTCCTGCAACGGCGGGGCTCGGCTTCGAAGAGGCAGGACTGACGGTCGACCGCGGCTTCGTCGTGACCGACGAGCGTCTGCGCACGGGGGTGGCGAACGTGTGGGCCGTGGGCGACATCGTGCCGGGCCTGCAGCTCGCGCACCGCGGATTCCAGCAGGGGATCTTCGTCGCCGAGGAGATCGCCGGGCTCGAACCCGAAGTGATCCCCGACGTGCAGATCCCCAAGGTGACCTACTCGCACCCCGAGGTCGCCTCGGTCGGTCTGACCGAAGCGCAGGCGGTCGAGGCGCACGGTGCCGACGGGATCGTGTCGTACGACTACAACCTCGCCGGAAACGGCAAGAGCGAGATCATCGGCACGGGCGGCCTCGTGAAGGTCGTCCGCCAGAAGGACGGCCCCATCGTCGGCGTGCACCTGCTCGGCGACCGCGTCGGCGAGCTGATCACCGAGGGTCAGCTCGCGGTGGGCTGGCAGGCGCACCCCGAAGACATCGCCCCCTTCATCCACGCCCATCCGACGCAGAGCGAGGCGCTCGGCGAAGCGTTCCTGGCTCTCGCGGGCAAACCGCTGCACGCGCTCTGACCTGCGCGCGCATCGGCATCACTAAGCTAGATACGACATCAGTCATCCTGAAGGAGACAAGCCCATGAGCACTTCCGTGGTCCTCCCCGCGCTCGGCGAGAGCGTCACCGAGGGAACGGTCACCCGCTGGCTCAAGAACGTCGGCGACACCGTAGAGGCGGACGAGGGATTGCTCGAGATCTCCACCGACAAGGTCGACACCGAGATCCCCTCCCCCGTCAGCGGCGTGATCGAAGAGATCCTCGTGCAAGAAGACGACACCGTCGAGGTGGGCGCTGTGCTCGCGAAGATCGGCGACGGTTCAGGAGCGGGATCCTCGGATGCCGCACCCGAAGCCGCTGCGCCGGCTGAGGAGCCCGCGCCCGAGCCGGCCGCACAAGAAGCCGCACCCGCCGAGGCCGCACCCGCTGAGGCCCCGGCCACGGAGGCTCCCGCGCAGTCGGATGCCCCCGCCCAGGCGGCATCCGAAGGCAAGCAGGTCGTGCTGCCGGAACTCGGCGAGAGCGTCACCGAGGGAACCGTCACCCGCTGGCTCAAGCAGGTCGGTGACGAGGTCGCCGTCGATGAGCCGCTGCTCGAGATCTCGACCGACAAGGTCGACACCGAGATCCCGTCCCCCTACGCCGGCGTGCTGCAGAAGGTGCTCGCGGAAGAGGACGAGACAGTCGAGGTGGGCGCCGTGCTCGCCGAGATCGGCGACGGTGGGAGCGCTGCCCAGGCCGAGACGCCTGCCGCCCCCGAGCCCGAGGCGAAGCCCGAACCTGAGGCGAAGCCCGAGCCCGCAGCGGCACCGGCCGCGCAGGCCGCTGCTCCGGCACCCGCCGCGCCTGCCCCCGCGGCAAGCACGGCCGATGCACCCGCGTATGTGACACCGCTCGTCCGCCGCCTCGCGCAGCAGCAGGGCGTGGACCTCTCGACGGTGACCGGCACGGGCGTCGGCGGACGCATCCGCAAGGAAGACGTGCTCAAGGCTGCCGAAGCTGCGTCGAAGCCGGCCGCCGAGGCGCCCGCAGCCGCACCCGCTCCGCTCGAGGTCTCGCCTCTGCGCGGAACGACGCAGCCGATGTCTCGTCTGCGCAAGGTGCTTTCGGAGCGTGCTGTCGCCTCGATGCAGCAGACGGCGCAGCTGACGACGGTCGTCGAGGTCGACGTGACGAAGCTCGCCGCCTTCCGCGATCGCACGAAGGCCGACTTCCTCGCCAAGACGGGCGACAAGCTGTCGTTCCTGCCCTTCTTCGCCTTGGCGGCCGCGGAGGCGCTGCAGGCCTACCCCGTCGTCAACTCGACGGTCGACGGCACCGACATCGTGTACCCGGCGTCCGAGAACCTCTCGATCGCCGTCGACACCGAGCGGGGCCTGCTCACGCCCGTCGTGCGCGACGCCGCGAGCAAGAACATCGCGCAGATCGCTCGTGAGATCGCCGATCTCGCAGCCCGCACGCGCGAGAACAAGCTCAAGCCCGACGAGCTCGCCGGCGGCACATTCACGCTGACGAACACGGGATCGCGCGGGGCGCTCTTCGACACGCCCGTCGTGTTCCTTCCGCAGTCCGCGATCCTCGGCACCGGAATCGTCGTCAAGCGCCCCGGCCTTGTGACGGTCGACGGCAAGGACGCGATCGCGATCCGCTCGTACGTCTACCTCGCGCTGTCGTACGACCACCGCATCATCGACGGAGCCGACGCCGCCCGCTTCCTCGGGGCCGTCAAGTCCCGGCTCGAGGCGGCGGACTTCGAGGGCCAGCTCGGCGCCTGATCTGACGCATCCTCATGGCTGTTGCGCGGCGTAGACGTCGCGCAACAGCCATGAGTCGTCTGTGCGCTGGATGACCACGAGCTGAGACGCCTCGTCCGGTGCGTCGACTCTCAGCACGGCCACACCTCCGAAGTCGTCGAGCAGCGTGACGCTGCGATCGCTCGCGTTGCGGTCGATGGGCCCGGCGGAGAACGTCGCGCGCGGATCCGTCTGCACCTCGGTGAGGCATTCCACCGACGAGCCGCAGGCGTCGCGCGCGGTCAGAAGGCGGGCCAGGACCGAGGCGTGATCGTCGCCCGCGCTCTCGGGCGGTGATGTGCTCTCTTCTGACGGCGGCGCGCTCTCGAGAGACGGGGCTTCGCCCGTATCGGCCGTCTCGACGACCTCGCCCGTCTCGATGACGTCGGCCATCTCTGCCGCGGGCGTGTTCGCCGCGACGGGCTCGGCGTCACCGGGCCAGAAGGCACCGACGGCGATGACAAGGCCCGCGACGCCGGCGGCAACGGCCCACGGCCGCCCGTGCGTGCGGGTGCCGCGTTCGCGCCATCGCCGCCATACTCGCGTCGTCGTGCGCGACACGAGGTCGGAGACGTCGGCGTCGACGTGTCGGGCGAGACTGTCGAAGAGGGTGCCTCGCTCACGTGCCTCGGCCGGTGTCGTGACGGAGCGCTCGCGCGCTGTCGATGACGCTTCCGAACGCCACGACGCGGACGGCGCAGCGAGGACCGCGTCGCCGAGCGGCTCGGGTCGGGCCAGTGCGAACAGCTCGTCTTCGAGCCGTGCGACGGCGGGATCGGTGAGCGCGCGGGTGGTGATGGTCTCGATCAGGTCGTGCCAGACGGGGGACGACGGCTCGGCGAGCTCGTCGAGCAGTCGGGTCGAGGCCTCGACCGCGTCGTCGGAGGAGAGCCCGGTCGCCAGCACGGGCCTGCCGGCGTCGGTCAGCCACCACTCCCCTGTCACCGACGCTTCGTCGAGCGTGCGAGGGATCCGAGCAAGCTCGGCGATACCGCGCAGCACGCTGACGGCGATCGTCACCCGCTCGCCGTTCGTGAGCTCGACACGTGCTTCGCGTCGGCGACGAAGCGCGTCCGCCACGCGGCGCGGGCACGCCGGAAGGACGACGTCATGGCCATCCGTGCGGCGCGCGATATCGAGGCAGGCGAGCACGTGACCGCCTTCCGAGGCATGCCACCCCGGCCACGAGTCGTCGAACACCGAGGCATCGGTGAGCACGCGCGATCGTCCGTCGGCAAGACGCACGAGGGTACCCGGCCACGGCGCGTCCACGCCCGCCGTCACACGTCGCACGACGCGGTAGGGCTCGAGCAGGCGCTCGTTCGCGGCGGTCGGCATACGAGAAGTGTGTCCTGCGATCGGATGACGCCGAGGGGCGAGCGGAGCATCTGTGGGTGATGCGCCGGTCGATCGGGTTGGGGAGGAACGGTCACAGGAGCGGAAAAGGTAGGCTGGGTCTCATGGCCCGCAGTACCGCTCCCGAGAAGCGGCCCGGCTTCTTCTCGCAGATCCGCACCCTCTACGTCTTCACACAGAAGGCGTTCCGGTGGCTTCCCTTCCTCCTCGTCGGCATTCTGCTGGTGGGCATCGGAATCGGCGTCACCGTCGGACTCCTCATCCCTCCGACGGCAGTCTGGAGTGTCATCCTGTGGGGTGTCACGGGACTCATGTTCGGCATCCTGGGCTCGCTCATGGTGATGACGCGGTTGTCGACACGCGCGATGTACACGCGACTCGACGGGATGCCGGGGGCCGCGGGCCACGTCATCTCGACGTCGCTCGGGCGCAAGTGGCAGGCCAGCGAGATGCCCGTCGGAGTGAACCCGAAGACGCAGGAGGCCGTGTTCCGCGCGATCGGCCGCGGAGGCGTCGTCATCATCGGCGAAGGTGCCCGCGGGCGCCTCACGCGCCTTGTGAACGACGAGCGCATGAAGGTGCAGCGCGTCGCCTCGGGCGTGCCGATCACGGTGCTCTACGTGGGCCACGGTGAAGACGAAGTGCCCATCAGCAAGCTGGCGCCGACCATCAAGTCGCTGCCGAAGTCGATCGATCGAGCGACGATGGCCGCTGTCATCAAGCGTGTCGATTCGGTGTCGCAGTCGCTCGCCTCGCTGCCGATCCCCAAGGGGATCGACCCCACGAAGGCCCGGGCGCCGCGCCCGCGCTGACGAGCGTCAGGCGCGGACCAGCACCGTGCCCGCTGCTTTGTCATGCAACCCGCGATTGTCGGCATCCCAGATCGCTGCCGGGATGACCAGCAGCAGCAGCAGCGTGCGCACGATGGGACGCCACAGTCCGGTCCACCCGCCCGTCGCGAGCTGAAGGCGCATGCCCAGCAGTCGGTGTCCGGGACTGCCGCCGATCGTGGGGATGAACAGCACCTGCACGGCGGCGAAGACGATCATGGGGGCGAACATCGTGAGTCCGGCTTCGGCGGGCAGTGCGAACTGGTCGTATCCGAAGAACGCGATGGCGATGATCGTCGCCGTGACGTAATCGATGAGAAGCGCGAGAACGCGGCGACCGAGCTTGGCGATACTGCCGGGCCCGGTGGCGGGAAGACCGAGCCTTTCGCCGGGGTAGGAAGTGGCAGGAAGTGCGTCGGGCATGCCCCCAGCCTACCGAGCACCGCGTAACATGCCGGAAACACCGGTGTCATGGCAGGGCAACTCCTGCGCGGTACCGTGCCAGACGTGCCCGGCCCGTTCGCGGTACGAAACGAAGCCCTAACTCTGGAGCGTCAATGTTCAAAGATCCATCCGAGGTCCTGACTTTCATCAAGGATGAGGACGTCAAGTTCCTCGACATCCGTTTCACGGATCTCCCGGGTGTGCAGCAGCACTTCAACATCCCCGCTTCGACGGTGGATGAGGAGTTCTTCACCGAGGGGCAGCTGTTCGACGGCTCGTCGATCCGCGGCTTCGCCAGCATCCATGAGTCGGACATGCAGCTGATCCCGGACGTCGGGACCGCGTACCTCGACCCGTTCCGCGAGGCGAAGACGCTCATCATGGTCTTCGACATCTACAACCCGCGCACGGGCGAGGTGTACGGCAAGGATCCGCGTCAGGTGGCCAAGAAGGCGGAGAAGTACCTCGCATCGACCGGTATCGCCGACACGGCATTCTTCGCACCTGAAGCGGAGTTCTACATCTTCGACGACGTGCGCTACGACGTGACGGCGAACCAGAGCTTCTACCACGTCGACTCCGAAGAGGGTGCGTGGAACACCGGCCGCGTCGAAGAGGGGGGCAACCTCGCGAACAAGACCCCCTACAAGGGCGGGTACTTCCCCGTGTCCCCCGTCGACAAGCAGGCGGATCTGCGCGACGACATCAGCCTGCGCCTCATCGACGCCGGTCTGCACCTGGAGCGCGCACACCACGAGGTCGGCACGGGTGGTCAGGCCGAGATCAACTACCGGTTCGACACGATGGTCAGCTCGGCGGATGACATCCTCAAGTTCAAGTACATCGTCAAGAACACGGCGCTCGAATGGGGCAAGGTCGCGACCTTCATGCCCAAGCCCCTGTTCGGTGACAACGGCTCGGGCATGCACACGCACCAGTCGCTGTGGCTCGAGGGCAAGCCGCTGTTCTACGACGAGAAGGGCTACGCAGGGCTCTCGGACACGGCTCGCTGGTACATCGGCGGCCTGCTCGCGCACGCACCCGCGGTGCTGGCGTTCACGAACCCGACGCTCAACTCGTACAAGCGACTCGTGAAGGGCTACGAAGCCCCCGTCAACCTCGTGTACTCCGCCGGCAACCGCTCCGCCGCGATCCGCATCCCGATCACGGGTGCGAACCCGAAGGCCAAGCGCGTGGAGTTCCGCGCGCCCGACGCGTCGAGCAACCCCTACCTCGCCTTCGCGGCACAGCTCATGGCCGGTCTCGACGGCATCCTGAACCGCATCGAGCCGCACGAGCCGGTCGACAAGGACCTCTACGAGCTCCCGCCCGAGGAGGCCGTCAACATCCCGCAGGTGCCGAACTCGCTGCTGGACTCGCTCGAGGCGCTGCGCGCCGACCACGAATTCCTGACGCGGGGCAACGTCTTCACGCCCGAGCTCATCGAGACGTGGATCGAATACAAGATCGAGAACGAGATCCGCCCGATCAGCGCGCGGCCGCACCCGTTCGAGTTCGAACTGTACTTCGGCGTCTGAACGTCATCGAACCCGCCTTTCCCGCCTGACACGGCCGGGGAAGGCGGGTTCGTGCGTTCGGCTCTGCCAGACTGACCGGAGCCTACTCCGGAGGAACAATGACAGACGTCGCCGCTGCCCCGACGCGTCCACGCAGGCGGGGCCGACGCATCGTCCTCATCACGCTCTCGGTCATCGTCGGGATCGCTGTCGTCGTCGGCGTCGTCGGCTCCATCACACCGTGGCCCTCGGCCATGCTGATCCGCGCCGTGTTCGAGCGCGGCGGGACAGCGACCGCGGCAGAGATGGAGCGGCACCAGCCCGTCGGCCCCGTCGACGAGACACTCGACATCCACTACGGCGAGCCGGGCGATGAGACGACGACACTCGACGTCTTCACGGTCGCGGCTGAAGGCGAGGCCCTTCCCACGATCGTCTGGATCCACGGTGGCGCATGGATCTCGGGATCCTCCGCGAACGTCGACCCCTACCTGCGCATCCTCGCCGACGAGGGCTACACGGCCGTCGCCCTGAACTACGGGCTCGGCCCGGAGGCGACCTACCCCACGGCCGTGAGGCAGCTCAATGACGCGCTCGCCTACCTCGACGAGCACGCGGCCGAGCTGCGGATCGATCCCGACCGCATCATTCTGGCCGGTGACTCCGCCGGCGCCCAGCTCGCGAGCCAGCTCACGACGCTCACGACGAACGACCGCTATGCCCAGCTGCTGGGCATCGAGCCCTCGCTCGACGCGTCGCAGCTGATCGGGGTCATCCTGAACTGCGGCGTCTATGACATGCCGGCGATGGCCGAGCTCGACGGCTTGATCGCGTGGGGCCTGCAGGTCTCCCTATGGGCCTACACGGGCACGAAGAGCTGGTCGGCGACCTACGAAGGCGCCACGATGTCGACGATCGATTTCGTCACCGAGGACTTTCCGCCGACGTACATCAGCGGAGGCAACGGCGACGGCCTCACGTGGCTGCAGTCGATCCCGATGTCGACGGCACTGCAGGATGCCGGTGTCGAGGTCACCGAGCTGTTCTGGCCCGCCGATCACACTCCGGCGCTCCCCCACGAGTACCAGTTCCATCTCGACATGCCCGAGGCGCAGCAGGCGCTGGATGACACGATCGCGTGGCTCGCCAAGCTCACGGCGTCGGATCAGCCGTAGAAGAGCTTCTCGAAGATACGGCGCGCGCGGCGCGTGACGCCCAGGTAGTCCTCTTCGACCTCGGTCGCCGCGCGGGGCGGGTAGCCGAGCAGACGGCCGATCCCGTCGAGCTTCTTGCGGTCGGTCGGGAGCAGATCGCTCGTGTGTCCTGACAGCAGCGTGTTCGCCGAGCGCAGGCGGCTCGCCAGTCGCCAGGCCGCAGTGAGTCGTTCTGCGGCGACCGCGCTCACGAGACCGGCCTCTCGCGCCGCAGAGAGCGCCCCGAGCGTCGACGTCGTCTGCATGCCGGGAACGGCATGCGCGTGCTCGAGCTGCAACAGCTGGACGAGCCACTCGACATCGCTTAGCGAGCCGGGACCGAGCTTGAGATGCCGCGCGGGGTCGGCTCCCTGAGGCAGCCGCTCGCTTTCGACGCGCGCCTTGATCCGCTTGATCTCGCGCATACCCTGCGGATCCGCGGATGCCGGATACCGGACGTCGTCGGCCAGCGTCATGAAGTCCGCCAGCAGGTCGGGACTGCCTGCCACACCGCGCGCGCGCAGGAGGGCCTGGGCCTCCCACGACAGCGACCAGCGCCGGTAGTACTCGGCGTACGAGTCGAGGGAGCGCGCGACGGGCCCCTTGCGCCCCTCCGGTCGCAGGCCCGCGTCGAGATCGAGGGGCATGCGGTGATCCTCGGAGTGCTCACGCAGCGCCGTGACGATCCGCACGGCCAGGGACTGGGCGCGTTGCGGGTCGACGCCGTTGGCCCGGTAGACGTACATGATGTCGGCGTCGGAGCCGAAGCCGAGCTCACCCCCGCCGAAGCGTCCCATCCCGATGACGGCGAACTCGAACGCGTCGTCCTCGTCGGACACGACCTCGCGACGGACGGCGCGCAAGGTCGCCTGGATCGTCACGTCGGTGATGTTCGTGAGCGCCGCGGCGACGTCGGCGACGTCGGAATCGGCTCGGAGAGCGCCCATCGCGGTGCGCAGCAGCTCTCGGCGGCGGAGCGCCCGGACGGCGCGCATCGCGGCAGCGATCGTGCCGTGTCGCGTCTGGATCGCTCGCGCCTCCTCGAAGAGCACCGCTGCCGAACGCGGGCGCAGCAGAGCGGCGTCGTCCAGCCACGCGGCGGACTCCGGTATCCACTCCATGAGGTCGGCCACGTAGCGCGATCCCGAGAGCACGTGTGTGAGATGCTCTGCCGCCCCCGATGAGTCGCGCAGCATCCGCAGGAACCAGTGCGTGGACCCGAGTCTTTCGCTCAGGCGCCGGAAAGCGAGCAGGCCGTAATCGGGGTCGACGCCGTCGGCGAACCACCGGATCATGACGGGCATGAGGTGACGCTGGATCGTCGCCTTGCGGCTGAGCCCGCTCGTGAGCGCCGTGATGTGGCGGAGGGCACTCGCGGGGTCGGCGAAGCCGATCGCGGCAAGACGGTCGTGTGCTTGGGAGATCGAGAGTGCGCGCCCTTCTTCGGGCAGCATCCGCTCGTCTGCCGGCAGTGCGGCGACGGCCGAGAGCAGCGGCCGGTAGAACAACCGCACGTGGATGTCGCGCACTTCGCGCTTGATGGCCTCCCAGCGCTTCCACAGCGCGTCACCGCTCGCGGCCAGGCGTGATGATCGTGCCAGGATGCGCAGATCGTCGGGGTCATCGGGCATGAGGTGCGTGCGGCTCAGCTGGCGCAGCTGCATGCGGTGCTCGAGCAAGCGCAGCTCGCGATAGTCGCGAGAGAACGCGGCGGCCTCGGCCCGGCCGATGTAGCCCTCCGTGACGAGGGCCTCGAGCGCCTCGAGCGTGCCGCGCTGGCGGATGCGATCATCCGCAAGCCCGTGCACGAGCTGCAGCAGCTGCACCGTGAACTCGATATCGCGGATGCCGCCGGGCCCGAGCTTGAGCTGAAAAGGCACTTCGGCGGGCGGGATGTGCTCGGTCACGCGCTCGCGCATGCGCTGCACGCTGTCGACGAAGTTCTCGCGCGCAGCGCTCGTCCACACCTTCGGCAGCACGGCGTCGACGTAGGCCTGGCCCAGCGTCGCGTCGCCCGCGAGTGGGCGTGCCTTCAGAAGGGCCTGGAACTCCCAGCTCTTGGCCCAGCGGTCGTAGTACGACAGGTGGGACTCGAGCGTGCGCACGAGTGCCCCCTGCTTGCCCTCGGGGCGCAGATTGGCGTCGACCTCCCACAGGGGCGGCTCCATCTCGAAGCCCGAGATGCCGCGCATCGTCTGCACGGCCAGCCGCGTCGCGATGTCGACGACGCGGCTCTCCCCCGCTTCGGCGAGCGTGTCGTCGTCGGCACCGCCGACGAAGATGACATCGACGTCGCTCACGTAGTTCAGCTCACGCGCACCGGCCTTGCCCATGCCGATGATCGCGAGCGCTGTCGCGGCGACCTGCTCGCGCGGAAAGAGCCCGGCACCGGCGATCCCCGTCGAGATCCGCGTGCGGGCAACGGACAGTGATGCTTCGAGCGCTGCACCCGCGGCATCCGCCAGCGTCGCCGCGACCGCCGGAACCGCATCGACGGGGCTCTCGTCGAGCAGATCGAATGCGGCGATCCGGGCGAGCTGCCGGCGGTAGCGCACGCGCAGCGCGACCCACGACGCCTCGTCGCCGTCGGCCGCGAAGCCGTCGACGTCTCCGACGGAATCGAGCAGATCCGCACGCAGCTCGCCCGCCGTCGGCAGAGCGGATGCGCCCCCGGCCAGGTGGAGGATCTCTTCGGGATGCCGGAAGAAGAAGTCCCCGAAGCCCGCGGACGCCCCGACGACCGCCCACAGCGCACGCCAGCCGGGTTCGTCGACGATGAGCGCGCGCACCGAGTCGGGATCACGGCGCCCGATGCTCGCGATCGCCGCGAGCGCGGCGTCCGGATCGGCCGCGGCGGACGCCGCCGAGGTGAGCGCGTCGCGCGTGAGACCCGTCTCGGCCTGCAGTTCGCGCAGCAGCGCATCCGTCTCGGCGAGCCGAGCGAACCCCTGCCGGGCGAGAGCGGTCAGAGACGATGTGCGTGCGCTCGCGGACATGCGTGACCGGTCAGAGCATCTCGAGGTTGTTCTTGAGCTCGAACGGCGTCACCTGGGCGCGATACTCCTGCCATTCCCTGCGCTTGTTGAGAAGCACGTAGGTGAACACCTGCTCGCCGAGCGTCTCGGCGACGAGCTCGGACTCCTCCATGTAGCTGAGGGCGTGGTCGAGACTCTGCGGCAGCGGCGCGAATCCGAGCGCGCGTCGCTCGGCGTCCGTCAGCGACCACACGTTGTCTTCGGCCTCGGGCGGAAGGTCGTATCCCTCTTCGATGCCCTTGAGTCCGGCGGCCAGCAGCAGCGCGTACGCGAGGTACGGGTTCGCCGCCGAATCGAGCGCGCGATACTCCACGCGCGAGGACTGACCCTTGTTCGGCTTGTACATCGGCACCCGCACGAGTGCGGACCGGTTGTTGTGA
Organism: Microbacterium sp. NPDC055357; assembly: GCF_053644835.1. NCBI lineage: Bacteria > Bacillati > Actinomycetota > Actinomycetes > Micrococcales > Microbacteriaceae > Microbacterium > Microbacterium sp. NPDC055357. The sequence continues at coordinate 56,453 of NZ_JBSHLZ010000010.1, forward strand.
CCCCAGCAGATGAAGCTCGGCGCTTCGTCACCGCCCCACAGCCGCTTGTACGAGTTGACGAACTGGTTGGTCACGGCGGAGATCTCGTTGGCGTGACGCAGCAGGCCCGCGATGAACTGTCGGCCGACCTGGGAGAGCTGGTACTGCGCTCCCTCTTCGTAGAAGGCGTTCTGGTCTCCCTCGAACAGCGACATGTGCGTGTGCATGCCGCTGCCGGGCTTGCCGCCGAGGGGCTTCGGCATGAACGTCGCGTAGACGCCCTGCTCGATCGCGACCTCTTTCACGACGGTGCGGAAAGTCATGATGTTGTCGGCGGTCGCGAGGGCATCGGCATAGCGCAGATCGATCTCGTTCTGGCCGGGGCCGCCCTCGTGGTGACTGAACTCCACCGAGATGCCGAGGTCTTCGAGCATGCGCACGGAGCGGCGACGGAAATCGTGCGCCGTGCCGCCGGGGACGTTGTCGAAGTAGCCCGCCGAGTCGACGGGAACCGGTCCCTCCGGCCCGAAGGACGAGGACTTCAGCAGGTAGAACTCGATCTCGGGGTGCGTGTAGAAGGTGAAGCCCGCATCGGCGGCCTTCGCGAGCGCACGCTTGAGAACGTGCCGAGGATCCGCGACGGCGGGCTGGCCGTCGGGGGTCGTGATGTCGCAGAACATCCGCCCCGTCGGATCGATCTCGCCGCGCCAGGGCAACGTCTGGAACGTCGAGGGGTCGGGGTGTGCCAGCAGATCCGACTCGTACGAACGGGTGAGACCCTCGATGGCCGACCCGTCGAACCCCAGACCCTCTGTGAAGGCTCCCTCGACCTCGGCGGGTGCGATGGCGACCGACTTGAGGGTTCCGATCACATCGGTGAACCACAGCCGGACGAACTTGACGCCGCGCTCCTCGATCGTCCGCAGGACGAAGTCGCGCTGCTTGTCCAATGTCACTTGCCGGTGTCCTCGGAGGACTCGCTCTGCCCCGAACCCCAGCCGTCCTCGCGGGCTTCGTCCTCGGACCACGCGCGCGAACGCTCACGCAGGACCTCAGGTGCCCGTGCGGCCTCTTCGGCCGTGTCGAAAGGACCTGCCCGGTCGATCGCGGGAGACTCGAAGCCCTTCTCCACGTCACCCGTCGTGAGGTTGTACCAGTACTTCTCGTTCTCGCTGGACACCGTGGCTCCTCCCATGGGGCGGCCGCGCCCGGATTCCCGGGCGTGTGTGGACGGATCCGCCATGGTCGATCCTACTGATGCGGCGGATGCTGCTGGATAGGCTGGCAGGCATGGCAGAACTCGCGACACGGGCCGTCGGCGTGGACATCGGCGGCACCGGGATCAAGGCCGGCGTCGTCGATCTCGATCGTGGAGCGCTCGCGAGCGAGCGCATCAAGGTCTCGACGCCTGCGGGAGCCGAGCCCGATGATGTGCTGGCCGCCGTTCGTGAGGTGCTCGACCGGCTCGGGATCGGAGACGAGGACACCGCGCTCGGCGTGGCCTTCCCCGCGGTCGTCAAGCACGGGCGCACCCTGTCTGCCGCCAACGTGTCCGATGCCTGGATCGGGTTCGAGGCGGAGAAGTTCTTCGAGGACGGACTCGGTCGCGAGATCCACTTCGCGAACGACGCCGACGTCGCCGGGGTCGCAGAGCTGCGCTACGGCGCGGCGAAGGGGCAAGCCGGACTCACGATCCTCACGACGCTCGGAACAGGTATCGGCACCGCCATGCTCTACAACGGCGTGCTCGTGCCCAATACCGAGCTCGGGCATGTCCAGCGTGCGAAGCACGGCAAGGATGCCGAGGCGTATGCCGCCTATTCGGCGATGGAGCGCGACGACCTCAGCTGGAAGGAATGGGCGAGCCGGCTGCAGTGGTATTACGGCCACATCGAGTCCCTCTTCAGCCCGGACCTGTTGATCGTGGGCGGAGGCGTGTCGAAGCACGCCGACAGCTTTCTGCCGTTGCTGGATCTCGACACGCCGATCGTGCCGGCCGTGCACCGCAACAACGCCGGAATCATCGGCGCGGCTGCGCTCGCGCTGGGCTGACGACCCTTCGACAAGCTCAGGGACCGGTTGCGCGCTCAGGGACCGGTGCAAGCTCAGGGACCGGTGCGCGCTCAGGGACCGGTGCGCGCTCAGGGACCGGTGCGTGCTCAGGGACCGGTGGGCAGTTCAGGTGCGAATGGGCCGGCCTGTACGCCGGGTTCTGTCCGGGGGCCGAAGCCCCGTGGACGGTCATCTCTCTCGGCGACACGTTGCCGTGCCGCTCCAGCGGTCTACCCGGGGACTCGGCGGGCCGCGTCATCATCCCCTGTATGACCTTGCTCCGGGCGAGGTTTGCCGTGCGATTCGCGTCACCGCGAACCCGGTGGTCTCTTACTCCACCCTTTCACCCTTACCCCGGCTCGCGCCGGGGCGGTCTGCTCTCTGTGGCACTGTCTCGCGGATCACTCCGGGTGGGTGTTATCCACCGCCCTGCCCTGTGGAGCCCGGACGTTCCTCGGCGCGACACGGCGAACCGTGCGCGACGCGACCGTCCAGCCGACCCATTCGCAGGAATGATTCTACCTTCCTCGTGAAAATGCCGATTCACCGGCTCCGAATCCGATAGCCTGTGGGTCACCACGGAAGCGAACTGGGATCGCCCCGTGGTCGTCAGCCTTTGGGGAGGCATAACAGGCATGCGAAAAATCATGACTACTGCGACGGTCGCAGCAGCACTCATTCTGGTCGGACCTCTCGCGGCTTTCGCCGATGAACCCGAGAGCAACGCGCCGGTCACGATCACTGTCGACATCGATGCGGGCTACACGCCGGGTGTGCCGACGGAGCCCTCGCTCGCGGGAACCGTCGTCACCGGTGAATGCGTGCAGGGTGTGCCGTGGATCGGCTACGACGTCGTCCGGCACGACCCTGAGGGTGTGGCCACGACGACCGCGGCGGAACTCGAGATCACCAACGGCGTCGAACGGGTCACCCTGGATCTCGGTGAGTTCGTCGACGACCGTGTGAGCGGTCGCGTGCTCTGGCCCGGAACCACCGTCGACGCGTCGGGTGCCGTCACAGGCTGGACCGGAATGGTTCAGAATGCCGACGGCGCATGGGTCGCGACCGATGGCAACTACGCCTGGACCCGCGATGACATCCGCTCGGTGATCCGTGCCGATGCAGAACTCGCCGTGCTGCTGTCGTACCCGCTGTCGACTCCGGAGTGCCTGAGCCTGCCGCTCACCGACGGCGACGGATCCCCCGCGCAGCTTCCCCTGACGGGGCTCGACGCGGCGGTCATGCCGATCGCGATCGTCGGTGGGATCGCGCTCCTGGCCGGCGTGGGGTTCTTGGTGATGCAGCGCCGCCGTCGCGTCTGAGACGTCTTCGCACACCGCGCCGCGACGGACCAGCTCGTACGGCGAAGTCACAGCCACAATCGCGCCGAACAGGAGTAGCCTGTGGTGCACCGCGCGCGGAGGGGAAACGCGTTGCGGTCGCGAAGCCTTTGGGGAGGCGACCATGCGAACGATCATGGCTGCAGCGACGATCGCAGCGGCACTCATCATCACCGGACCACTCACTGCGGCCGCCCAGGACTCCGAAGCGAGTCCAGCGCCGGTCGCAGACGCCGACGGATACACGCCGGATGAACCCACGGCGCCGACGCTTGCAGGTTCCACCGCGGTGGGCGAATGCGAGGCGGACGTGCCGTGGATCAACTTCTCGATCGCGCTCACGGATCCGGACGATCTCGCAACGGACAAGACCGCCACGATGGTTCTGGCCGGGGGCGGGAACACCGTCGAGATTCCACTCGGAGAGCTGGTCGACGACAGGCTCGCCGGGAGAGTCCTGTGGCCTGGGGCATCCGTCGGTTCGGATGGCACGGCGACCGGATGGCCCGGTTGGGAGCAGCTGCCCGGCGGCGAGTGGCGGGAAACCGACGCGAACTTCGGCTGGACACGTGGCCCGATCACGGCGTACATCGAGGTCAATCCGCAACTGGCGGTGCCTTTGTCCTACCCCGATGCGTCACCGAACTGCGTGCTCGGCCCGCGACCTGCCGTCTTCTCTGCGGGGCTGCCGGCGACGGGAGTCGGCGCCGCGGTGATCCCCCTCGGGATCGGTGGGGCGCTCGTCGCGATCGCCGGGCTCGGCCTGCTGGCGATCCACCGGCGCCGCGCGCGTGCCTGAGCGTTCCGGACGGTCGTCGCGCACGCGGACGCCGTCTCGTTCGCGACGCTGGATCGTCGGAGCATGCGTCGCCGTGTCGGTGCTTCTCGTCGGGGCAGTCGTGTGGGTCGGCGTCCGCGCAGTCCTGGTCAAGGACGAGCTCGAATCGATGATGGAGCTCATGGGTCCGGTTGGCGAAGCCGCGGACGCACGTGATGTCGATCGCCTGGAGCAGCTCGTCGGCCGTGTTCACACCCACTCCGCCCACGCGCAGTCTCTGACGGGCGATCCGGTGTGGCGACTGGCAGAGGCCGTGCCGATGCTCGGCCCGAACATGACGGCAGTCCGTCTCGTTTCGCACAGCCTCGCCGAGATGTCGCGCACAGGGCAGCCGCTGCTCGAATTGGCGTCGGCGACCGCCTCGGATTCGACCGTCTCCTCCGTCAAGCTGCTCGCGCAGGCGCGGGAACCGCTGCGTGACGCGGCCGACGCCTTCACCAGGGCCGATGGCGACCTGCGTGCGGTGCCGGGCGACGACCTGATCGACCAGGTCACGGAAGGCGTCACGGCGATCCGGAGCTTCACCCGAGCCGCCGTGCCGCTCGTCACGACGCTGGCCCAGAGCGCTGACGTGCTGCCCCGCGCCCTCGGTGCCGATCAGCCGCGCACCATCCTCGTCATGCTGCAGAACAGTGCGGAGCTGCGGACCGCCGGAGGTGTCGCCGGGTCGTTCGTCCTCCTGCGATCGGACGGCGGCGAGATCACCGTTGTGGATCAAGCGGACTCGTCCTCCTTCGAGGGCAGGTCGAAGCCGGTCATCGAGGCGTCGGATCCGTCGGGCGAGCTCTACGGCGATGTCTTCGAGCGCTACGTCCAGAACATCTCGATGACGCCGGACTTCGCCCTGACCGGGGAGCTCGCGAGCGCGTGGTGGGAGGAGTACTCGGGCGAGGCTCCCGACCTCGTGCTGTCGTTGGACGTGCCCGCGGTCGCGGCCCTCCTCACGTCCGATCCACTCGTCCTCGCCGATGGATCGGAGCTTGCCAGCGAAGACCTCGTGCAGAAGATGCTCGTCGACAGCTACTTCGAGCTCGACCGTGACGCGCAGACGGAGTTCCACAGGGTCGTCGTGGGCGCGGCGATCTCGCGTGCGCTCACGCAGGGCGCGGATCCGATCTCGTGGGCCGAGCGACTCATGTCGCCGCTTCGCGACGGACGGATCTCGCTGTGGAGCCCGGATCCCGGTGAGCAGGCTGTGATCGCCGGCACGGAGTTCGGGGGGCCGTCTTCGCGGTTGGCTTCAGCCGGCGACGCCGCGTACGCCGTCTGGCTCAACGATGCGACGACGGGAAAGATGAGCAGCAACCTCGACGTCGATATCCAGGCGGGCGAGGTCATGTGTCGCAGCGACGGTCGTGCAGAGACTTCGATCGCCGTCACGCTCACCAACACGGCGCCGCCGACAGCCGCGGACTGGCCGTGGTGGGTCACGGGCGGCGGCATCGAAGGCGTACCACCCGGTCATATCGCGACCGACGTCACGGCGGCGGCACCACGAACGGCGTTCTTCGGAGGTGTGACCGTCGATGGCGAGATCGTGCCCTCGGTCGAGGCCGAGGATGACACCTACGCGGCGAGCAGAGCGAGGATCACCGTGGCGCCCGGCGAATCGAGCGCTGTGGAATTCCGATTCATCGCGGAGGATGCGCACGCCTCATCGCCGACGGTGCTGCACACGCCGCTCATGCGAGAGCTCGTCGTGAGCGACTACACCCCCACCTGCCGCTGACCCGGCCCTACTCCTGCGCCGAGTCGGCGACGCGCAGATCCAACGGGAAATCCAGCGGGAAGTCGCCGAAGAGGTGCCGGGTCGCCGCAGCCGCGGCATCCGTGACGGCCACGGAGACGTCGTCCACCATCGCCGCGGGCGCGTGCACGATGACCTCATCGTGCAGAAAGAAGGCGAGGTGCGGTGTGCGCGCGAACACGGCGCCGGACCGCGGAGCCGGAGCGTGCGTCGCCGAGGGCATCGCCGCGAGGCGCCGGCGGATCTCGGCCAGCCAGGCCAGCGCCCACTCGGCGGCCGTCCCCTGGACGATGAAGTTGCGCGTGAAGCGCCCGCGGTCGCGCGCCGCTCGGCGAGCGTGCGACTGCTGACCGGCGGACGCGCCGTCATCGCTCGCGCGCGCTTGCGCATCGGCCCACTCGGCCGACGGGCGCGGTGACGTGCGGCCGAGCCACGTCGACACGACGCCGCCCTGCTCGCCCGTCGCGGCTGCCGCGTCGACGAGCCCCATCGCTCGCGGGTATGCGCGACGCAGTCGCGGCACGAGACGGCCCGAGTCCCCCGTCGTCGCGCCGTACATCGCGCCGAGGACCGCGAGCTTCGCCTCGGCGCGGGTCGGCACGGCGCCGCCGTCGACGATGCCCTCGTACAGGTCGCGACCGTTCGCCGCAGCCGCCAGGGCGGTGTCGCGCGACATTGCGGCGAGCACGCGAGGCTCGAGCTGCGCGACGTCGGCCACGATGAGCTTCCAGCCCGGGTCGGCGCGCACGGCGGCGCGCAGCTGCCGCGGCAGCTGCAACGCTCCCCCGCCCGATGACGCCCACCGGCCCGTCACGACGCCCCCGGGCACATAGACCGGCCGGAAGCGGCCGTCAGCGACCCACTCGTCCAGCCACGCCCAGCCGTTGGCCGACAGCAGCCGGGTGAGCTTCTTGTACTCCAGCAGCGGCTCGATGACGGGATGCGTGTGCTCGGCCAGCTCCCAGCGGCTCGTCGACGTGACGAGCACACCCGCGCGGTGGAGGGCCCGCAGCAGCTTGGGATGCGAGTCGAGGTTCGCGTGCGGATCGCCGAGACCCTCACGCACGCGCTGCGCCGCCTGCACGACGAGGGCGGGCGATCCGCCGCTCGCGGGGCGCGGGCCGAGCACTCCCGTCAGGATGCGATCGTGCTCGGCGGCGTCCCACGGAACTCCCGCGGCACGCAGCTCGACCGCGATGAGCGCCCCGGCCGATTCCGCGGCGGTCAGCAGGCGCAGGCGCGCGGGGTCGGTAGAGGTCGCCATCGCGGCGCGCTGACGCAGCAGCTCGTCGCGCGCCGCGTCGAGCCGGTCGGGCAGGGCGGATGCCGCCGTGTCGACGACGTCGAAGAGCGCCGGTGTGTCATCGACCGGCACCGGGGCGGCATCCCATGGCGACGGTGCCCGCGAAGCGGCATCCGTCACCAGTTCGCTGTCCCGCAGGATCGCGCGGCACAGGCGCAGGTCGTGACAGCGCTCGACGCGCACGCCGCTCCCGAGAAGCGGTGCGTACCAGGCAGGCGTGTCGCTCCACACCCAGCGCGGATGGCCCAGACGCTCCTGCGCGGCGACCCACGTGCCCAACTCGGACCGGGCCAGGGTGAGCCGTTCGAGCTCTGTTCCCCCGGCGTCGAGCGTGACGATGCCGACGTCGTCGCCCGCGCGGCCGACGACGATCCAGGCGGGGGCGTCAGCGCCCGTCACTGCTCACAGGCCGGATTCCTCCGTGCGCACGAGGATGCAGCCGCACTCGGGGCAGGTGAGAACGGCGTCATCGGGCGCGGTGCGCAGGGTCTGCAGATCCGTGCCGGAGAGCACCATGCGGCATCCTTCGCACGTGCGCGCGTGCACGAGTGCCGCACCGATCCCGCGAGAGGCCAGCCGTTCGTAGTGGGCGAGGAGCTCTGCCGGGACATCGCCGGCGACCGCGGCGCGATCGCGCGTCGCGGCATCGAACGCGGCCGTTGCCTCGGCGACGACCCGCTTGGCCTCGGCACTCAGCTCGGCACCCTCGGCGTTGGTCGCATCGATCAGGCCCTCTTGTTCCGCGACGGCGGCGTCGGCCTGCTCGAGACGTTCCATCGCTTCGAGTTCGGCGTCCTCGAGCTCGCTCTTGCGGCGGGCGAGCGCCTGCAGCTCGCTCTCGAAACCCTGCGCCTCTTTCACGTTCGACGTCGCCCCGAGCCGTTCGGAGTCGCGTGCGGCCCGCGCGTCGACGATGGCGACATCGGACTCCAGCCGCGAGATCTCGGTGCGCACGTCGTCGCGGACGCCGAGGCGGGTCGTGAGCTCTTGAGACAGTTCCTGCCGACGGGCGATCAGCTCCTTCACACGCGCCGCCTGCGGCGGATTGCGGCGCAGGTTCTCGGACTGGCGGATGCGGACGTCGAGGTCGGCGAGATCCAAGAGGCGACGCTGGTCTGCGGGGCTGGCATTCACACCTCAAACCTACCCCGCCCGATCGGCGCCTCGCGGGTCAGAGCTGCAGGACCCAGGTCGCCACCAGGAAGTAGATGATGAGGCTCGTCGCATCGCAGAACGTCGAGATGAACGGTGTGCTGAAGACGGCAGGGTCGGCCCGCAGCGTGCGCGCCAGCATCGGCATGATGCCGCCGACCGTCGCCGCGAGCGTGCAGATCGCGAAGAGCGTCGCACCGATCACGAGGCCCAGGGCCGCACCGAAGACGAGACCCGCGATTGCGAATCCCAGCACGCCGAGCATGCCGCCCAACAGCGCGCCGACACGCACTTCGCGCCAGGCGACGGCGAGCACGTCCCGCGTGGACACTTCGCCGACGGCCAGAGCGCGCGTCACCGTGGTCGCCGCCTGCGCGCCCGTGTTGCCGGCCGTGCCGGTGAGGAGCGGAATGAACAGGGCGAGCGTCACGACCTGCTCGAGCGTCGCTTCGAAGACGTCGATCACGCCGACTGTCAGCAGGGCCGACACCGCCAGGGCGAGAAGCCAGACGACGCGCGAGCGCACGATGCCGAGCACGGGTGTCGTGAGGTACGGGCGGCCGAGCGGTTCGGATGCACCCTGCCGGGCGGCATCCTCGTCTTCTGCCCGCTCGAGGATGCGCGCGGCGTCATCGACGGTGAGGATGCCGAGCAGCCGGTCCTCGCCGTCGACGACGGGTGCTGCGAGCAGTTGCGCGTCGACGAGCGAGCGCGCGGCGATTTCAGCATCGTCGCTCGCGTGCACGTGACGGGCATCGGTCATGAGGTCCGAGATGAGCGTGTCGGACGGGCCCATCACGAGGTCGCGCAGGCCCACGACACCGAGCACGCGCCGCTCGGCGTCGGTGACGGGCAGGGTGTAGACCGTCTCGGCATCGCGCCCCCGGTGTCGGACGTGGCTCAGGGCATCGCCGACCGTGAGCTGGGGCTGCAGGCGCACGTACTCCGTGCTCATGAAGCGACCGATGCTGCCGCCCGGGTAGCCGAGCATGGGCGCGGTGAGCTCGCGCTCACGCGCCGACAGCCCGCTCATGAGCTTCTGCGCGACGCCCGCGGGGAGCTCGTCGATGAGCTGGGCCCGATCATCGGGATCGAGTTCTTCGAAGACGCGCGTGACGTCCTCATCGCGGAGTCCCCGGAACAGCTCCGCACGGATGCCGTTGTCGAGCAGCTCGAAGACTTCGAGGGCCTTCGCCCGGGGCAGCAGTCGATAGAGCACGGCGCGGTCGGCGGCGTCTTCGCGTTCGAGCAGACGCGCGATCTCGTGCGCATCCTGCTCGGCGAGGAGCCCGCCCAGGCCCGCGAGGTCACGATCGCGCAGCACCGGTTCGATCCTCGAACGCAGCTCTTCGAACTCGTCATCCATTGCCGCATCATCGCAGAACCGCCGCGGGAATGTCGGTGGGCCCTGCCGGGATCGAACCGACGACATCCCACTGTGTGGTCCCTGCGTTTTGGGGTGAAAACTATTCCCCTCCTGGCCGCCCCTCCACGAGACCGCGTTCGGGCGGCCAGGGAGCTCGCGGGCCGTGCAGAGACACGCGCTGACCTGGCTCGCGCACGTGTCCGACGCACCATGCCTGGCTTCGAAGCTGTGAGAAACGTCGGTCCCCAGGAAGCACCATCGGGCCATCCATTGCGCCGATGACGCACGCCAGGTGCGGAGGAGACAAACAGAACCGGAGGCGTGACGGGATCGTCCGGTTTGATCGACTACCTGGTAGCGCCGTGCCTTGCTGTCACGGTGATCCGCAACAGCGCAATCTTCAGATATTGCTCGGGATGCAGCGCAGGTCCTTCGTCGTCGGTACGGTCACCTGTCGACGTGGCGGAGTGGCCGCATTCCATCGGGACGACGGAGCCCCCGACGCATCGGGGGCTCCGTCAAGTGGTGAACATGACTACTGGATCGCGTAGAAGACCTTGTCCGCGAGCATGCCAGGTCGGACTGCGAGGACACCGTCCGGCGGCGTGGGCACCTGCATCGCAGTATTCCCCGTGACACTTCCTCCGTTGTAGAGCGTGCTCATGGTGTCGAGCACCGGGTCGGGTGCTACAACGATCTTGTCGAGGCCGCTGACGGTCGTACCGGATGCCGTCACGTACTCGACGCCGACGAACGCGGCCATCTCACCGTCCGCGTCGTCGCCGACATAGGTGGCGGTGTAGTTGACGATGATGTACTCAGTGCCCTCGTCAGGCGCTTCGTTCCAGACGTCGTTCGCGGCGATGACGGTGTCGGTGGCAGCGAGCGTCACGCTGTTGATCGTGACTTCCCAGTCGTCGCTCGTGACGGTAGTGCCAAGGGGGTAGGGGTTCTCTCGTGTTCCCTGCTCGGCAGCGGCGGGCTCTTCTTCAGCGGTCGCTTCTTCAGCGACGGGTTCCTGGGAGGATTCGACCACAGTCGTGTCACCGCTGCCGAACGCTTCGCTGGCGGCATTGGCGACGACGAAGAAGAAGACGATGAAGCCGACTACCGTGCCGACGATCGCGACGACGAGGCCAATGATCCCGGGCCACTTGGGCCCCTTCATGAAGAGGGACACGATAGCGAGGACAAACGCGATGGGGAGAAGGATCCAGCCGACGATGAGCGCACCGGGAATGCAGGCGAAGATGAAGCCGACAACGGCGGCAATCAACGCGACCAGGCCGACGATGTTCTTCTGCTTACCGGGCATTTGAGGTGTGGGGGGCACTGCGGCAGACGCAGGCGCTGAGGGTGGCTGTGGTTGAGTCATAGGAAGCACCCTGGCAGAGAGGTCCGACACGCATTCGCCAAGTTGCCGTTTCGTTATTCGTCGGCTGGCGACCGGTAGCCGCGCACGGATGGCATGGTCCAGTCCGAGATGAGAACGGCGCCGCGAGAGCGGAGCCGTTCGATATCGATTGGCCAGCGCATTCCCGCACGGGGCCGACCTACGCACCACCGAATCATCACGGCACGAACCCCCGCCGTCGCGGTCGCTTCGCCCGAGCCGCGGAATCTTCCGAGCACCAGTCTTGACCTGCTTGACGTGGGCCCTGCCGGGATCGAACCGACGACATCCACGGTGTAAACGTGGCGCTCTACCAGCTGAGCTAAAGGCCCTTGCTCGTCGATTCTAGGGTGCACGCATCCCCCGGCTCCGCGCACCCCAACCGCGCTAGGCTGAGAGACGGTGATTGTGCACGAGCGACAACGTCGTGCGTCCATCAGTAGCGAATACCTGGCATGACCTGCCAGAACGACGAAAGGTCTCGCGTGACTGTCAACGACCAGGACCCCTACTCCCAGGAGCCGCAGGACAGCGACCCCGAGGAAACCTCGGAGTGGCAGGAGTCCCTTCAGCAGCTCGTGCAGGCCAAGGGGCACGGACGTGGTCGCGAGATCATGCTCAGCCTGCTGCACACCTCGCGTGAACTGCAGCTCAACGTGCCGCAGGTCCCCACGACGGACTACATCAACACGATCGCTCCGGACAATGAGCCGGAGTTCCCCGGCGACGAAGAGCTCGAGCGGCGCTACCGTCGGTGGATCCGGTGGAACGCCGCCGTCACGGTGCATCGCGCGCAGCGCCCCGGCATCGGGGTCGGTGGCCACATCTCGACCTACGCGTCGTCGGCGTCGCTGTACGAAGTCGGATTCAACCACTTCTTCCGCGGACTGGATCACCCGAGCGGCGGAGACCAGATCTTCATCCAGGGCCACGCCTCCCCCGGCATCTACGCGCGTTCGTTCCTCGAAGGACGCCTCACCGAAGCGCAGCTCGACGGGTTCCGCCAGGAGAAGTCGCGGGCGCCGCACGGCATCCCCTCCTACCCGCACCCGCGGCTCATGGGCGACTACTGGCAGTTCCCCACCGTCTCGATGGGCCTCGGCCCCATCAACGCCATCTTTCAGGCGATGACCAACAAGTACCTCACGAACCGCGGCATCAAAGACGTGTCGGATTCGCACGTCTGGGCGTTCCTCGGCGACGGCGAGATGGACGAGGTCGAAAGCCGCGGTCAGCTGCAGGTCGCCGCGAACGAGGGGCTCGACAACCTCACGTTCGTCGTGAACTGCAACCTGCAGCGCCTCGACGGTCCGGTGCGCGGAAACGGCAAGATCATCCAGGAGCTCGAGAGCTTCTTCCGCGGTGCCGGCTGGAACGTCATCAAGGTCGTCTGGGGCAGCGGATGGGACGAACTGCTCTCGCAGGACGCCGACGGTGCCCTCGTCCGTCTCATGAACACGACGCCCGACGGCGACTACCAGACCTACCGCGCCGAAGACGGTGCGTTCATCCGCGACCACTTCTTCGGGCGCGACGAGCGCACGGCCGCTCTCGTGAAGGACTGGTCCGACGAGGACATCTGGGGCAAGCTGCGCCGCGGCGGGCTCGACTACCGCAAGGTGTACGCCGCCTACAAGTCCGCGACCGAGCACAAGGGGCAGCCGACCGTCATCCTCGCCAAGACCATCAAGGGCTACGGTCTCGGCCACCACTTCGAGGGTCGGAACGCGACCCACCAGATGAAGAAGATGACGCTCGAGGACCTCAAGCAGTTCCGCGACTCGATGCGCATCCCGATCTCGGACGAGCAGCTCGAAGAGAACCCGTACCTGCCGCCCTACTACAACCCCGGCGAGCAGGACGAGACGATCCAGTACCTGCGCGAGCGTCGTCGCGAACTCGGCGGATTCCTGCCGGAGCGCCGCACGCACCACGTGGGCCTCCAGCTGCCGGGAGACGAGGCGTACGCGCTGCCGAAGAAGGGCTCGGGCACGCAGGAGATCGCCACGACGATGGCGTTCGTGCGTCTGCTGAAGGACCTGCTGCGCTCGAAGGACTTCGGACACCGCATCGTGCCGATCGTCCCCGATGAGGCCCGTACGTTCGGCATGGACGCGTACTTCCCCACCGCCAAGATCTACAACCCGCACGGCCAGAACTACACCTCGGTCGACCGCGAGCTGCTCCTGGCCTACAAGGAGAGCCCGCAGGGGCAGATCATGCACGTCGGCATCAACGAGGCCGGTGCGGTCGCCGCGTTCACCGCGACGGGCACCTCGTACTCGACGCACGGCGAGCCGCTCATCCCCGTCTACGTCTTCTATTCGATGTTCGGCTTCCAGCGCACCGGTGACGCGCAGTGGGCAGCCGGCGACCAGATGGCGCGCGGCTTCATCATCGGCGCGACGGCCGGGCGCACGACCCTGACGGGTGAAGGCCTGCAGCACGCGGACGGGCACTCGCACCTGCTCGCCTCGACCAACCCCGCGACGGTGTCGTACGACCCCGCCTACGGCTACGAGATCGCGCACATCGTGCGCGACGGACTCGAGCGCATGTACGGCGGCGCGCACCCGGATCCCAACGTCATGTACTACCTCACGGTGTACAACGAGCCGCTCGTGCAGCCCGCCGAGCCCGAAGGCGTCGATGTCGAAGGCATCCGCCGCGGCATCCACCGCATCTCGTCGTCCGAGGGCGACGGGCCCCGCGCGCAGCTGCTGGCGTCGGGTGTCGGCGTGCCGTGGGCGCTCGAGGCGCAGGAACTGCTGCGCGAGGACTGGGGCGTCCACGCCGACGTCTGGTCGGTCACGTCGTGGACCGAGCTGCGTCGAGACGGCCTCGCCGTCGACGAGCACAACTTCCTGCATCCCGCCGACGAGCCGAAGACGGCGTACATCACCGACAAGCTGCGCGGCACGCCCGGCCCCGTCGTCGCTGTGAGCGACTTCATGAACGCCGTGCAGGACCAGATCCGACCCTGGGTCGAGCACAACTACTGGACGCTCGGCGCCGACGGATTCGGCTTCTCGGACACGCGTGCGGCGGCGCGTCGCTACTTCAAGATCGACGGGCCCTCGATGGTCGTCCGCACCCTGCAGGCCCTCGCGGCCGAAGGCACGGTCGACGCGTCGCTCGCGGCGCAGGCGATCGAGAAGTACCGTCTGCACGACGTCAACGCGGGCACGAGCGGAAACGCGGGCGGCGAGAGCTGACCCGCGCGATGGCCGCCTCCGAAGAAGGAGACAAGACCGAGACGCTCGCCTGGCTGCGGCGCATCTCGGGCGATCTCGCGACCGCGACGATCCAGCGCCTCGATGACACCCTGCCCTGGTACGCCGACATGCCGCCCGCGCGGCGGTCTGCCGTCGGACTCGTCGCGCAAGCCGGGATCACGGCGTTCATCCAGTGGTACGAGGACCCGACGTCGACGCCGTGGATCGCGGCGGACATCTTCGCCGCCGCGCCGCGTGAGCTGCTGCGCAGCGTCAGCCTGCAGCAGACGCTGCAGCTCATCCGCGTCACGGTCGGTGTCACCGAGGAGCGCGTCGCGGGCAAGGGCGAGCATCTGCGCGAGGCGATCCTGCTCTACTCGCGCGATGTCGCCTTCGCCGCCGCCGACGTGTACGCGCGAGCCGCCGAGGCGCGCGGGCTGTGGGATGCGCGGCTCGAGGCGCTCGTCGTCGACTCGATCCTCACGGGCGAGGCCGATGAGGAACTGCCCAGCCGGATCGCGGCTCTGGGTTGGCACGGTCACGGCGAGGTCGCCGTGCTCGTGGGCACGACTCCCCCGCAGCTCGATGTCGATCAGCTGCGCCGCGTCGCGCGCAAACTCGGCATCGACGTGCTGATCGGCGTGCAGGGCTCGCGCCTCGTGCTGGTCGTGGGAAGAGCGGATGCCGCGGGCCGTGAGGACGTCCCCATGGATCTGCCGTTCGTCGAGATCGCGAAACGCCTGGAGCCCGGATTCGGTCCCGGACACCTCGTGCTCGGGCCGACCGTGCCGGCGCTCGTCGACGCGAGCCAGAGCGCCCGCGCAGCGCTTGCGGGATTCGCCGTCGCGCGCGCCTGGCGGCATGCGCCCCGGCCCGTGGAGGCCGACGATCTGCTGCCCGAGCGCGCCCTCGCGGGCGACCCGCTGGCCAAGATCACCCTCGTCGAGCGCATCTACCGTCCCCTGCAGGCACACAGCCCCGATCTCGTCGCGACCCTGTGGAGCTATCTCGACAACGGTCGCTCGCTCGAAGCGACCGCCCGCGAGCTGTTCGTGCACCCCAACACGGTGCGGTACCGACTCAAACGCGTCTCCGAAGTGATCGGCTGGGACGCAACGGGCCCGCGCGAGGCCCTCATCCTCCAGACCTCGCTCATTCTCGGTTCGATCGGCTCGGATTCGGTGCGCCGACGCCCCGCAGCCCGACGCACGGCCTCATGACCGGCGTCGACGATCTGTACGACGCACACAAACCATCGCGGGATTCTTGTGCGAGACTCGCCAGATCCGCCTCAACGATGATTGGCAGGATGAGTAAGTGATCATTGCGGTCTTCCCCGGTCAAGGCTCTCAGTCCCCCGGTTTCCTGGCTCCATGGCTCGAGCTCGACGGCGCCGCCGCCCGTCTGGCCGCGTATTCCGAATGGGCCGAGGTCGACCTCATCGCCGCCGGGACGGAGTGGGACGCCGATCGCATCCGTGACACGCGCGTCGCGCAGCCGCTCATCGTCGCGGCGAGCCTGCTGTCCTGGTCCGCGCTCGGCGCGACGGACGGCATCCACGGCTTCGCGGGGCACTCCGTCGGTGAATTCGCGGCCGCCGCCGCCGCCGGCATCCTCTCGGAAGAAGACGCCCTGCGCCTCGTCGGCATCAGAGGCCGCGCCATGGCTGAGGCCGCCGCGCTCGAGCAGACCGGGATGAGCGCCGTGATCGGAGGCGACCAGGCGACCGTCGTCGCCCGCCTCGACGAACTCGATCTGACCCCCGCCAACTACAACGGCGGCGGCCAGATCGTGGCAGCCGGTGCGCTCGACGCTCTCGCCGCCCTCGCTGCCGAGCCGCCCGCCAGCACGCGCGTCATTCCACTTCAGGTCGCCGGCGCATTCCACACCCGCTACATGGCACCGGCCGTCGAGGCGTTGCGCTCTGCGATCGAGGGCGTCGACGCGACGGATCCCGCCCGCACCGTGTGGACCAACCACGACGGATCCGCGGTCGCGGCGGGATCGGACTTCACCCGCCTGCTCGTCGACCAGGTCGCCTCTCCCGTGCGCTGGGACCTCTGCATGCAGGCCTTCGGCGACGCGGGCGCTGCCGGCATCATCGAACTCGCTCCCGCCGGCACCCTCGTCGGGCTCGCCAAGCGCGCACTGCGCGGCACGCCGACGGTAGCGCTCAAGACCCCCGGTGACCTCGACGCCGCCGTCGCCCTGCTCTCAGGAGGCAACGCATGACCCGCACGATCGTCCAGCAGACCGGACCGGCCCACACGCGCATCTACGCGTACGGCGCCGCACGCGGTGAGATCTCCGTGCCGAACGAGGATCTCATCGGCCCGATCGATTCGAGCGACGAATGGATCCGCCAGCGCACGGGCATCGTGACACGCACGCGGGCCGTCAAGGAGACGACTGCCATCGAGATGGCGACGGATGCCGCGCGTGAGGCGGTCGAGCGCTCGGGCATCGACCCGGCCCAGATCGACGCCGTGCTCGTCGCGACCATCTCGAACCCCCGGCAGACGCCGTCCGTGTCGGCGATCGTCGCCGATCGCATCGGAGCCAACCCCGCGGCGGCCTACGACCTGAACGCCGCGTGCGCGGGCTTCGCCTACGGCGTCGCGCAGGGCGATGCGCTGATCCGCGGCGGCCTCGCGAACTACGCCGTCGTCGTCGGCGTCGAGAAGCTGAGCGACGTCGTCGACCCGACGGACCGGAGCATCTCGTTCCTCCTCGGCGACGGCGCCGGCGCCGTCGTGATCGGACCCAGCGACACGCCCGGCATCGGTCCGACGGTGTGGGGATCGGATGGCTCGAAAGCGGATGCCGTCACCATGAACGCCACGCTGACGCAGTTCCGCGACGGCGAAGTGCCGTGGCCCACGCTCCGTCAAGAGGGGCCGACCGTGTTCCGGTGGGCGGTGTGGGAGATGGTCAAGGTCGCCCGCCAAGCACTCGATGCCGCCGGGATCGAGGCATCCGATCTCGCCGCTTTCGTTCCCCACCAAGCAAACATGCGCATCATCGACGAGTTCGCCAAGCAGCTGAAGCTGCCCGAGAGCGTCGTCGTCGGTCGCGACATCGAGACGACCGGAAACACGTCGGCCGCGTCCATTCCTCTCGCGACGCATCGTCTGCTCGAGGAGCATCCCGAACTCAGCGGCGGACTCGCTCTGCAGATCGGCTTCGGCGCCGGCCTCGTGTTCGGCGCGCAGGTCGTCGTGCTTCCGTGACGCGAGCGGCCCCCGCTCTAAACTGAATCCGGGCCGGCCGGTCCGCGAATCCCGAAACAACAGGAGAAACCATGGCACTCACCAACGACGAGGTCCTCGCCGGGCTCGCTGAGCTCATCACGGACGAGACGGGAATCTCGGCCGATGAGGTCGCCCTCGAGAAGTCGTTCACCGATGACCTCGACATCGACTCGATCTCCATGATGACGATCGTCGTCAACGCGGAAGAGAAGTTCGGCGTCACGATCCCCGACGACGAGGTCAAGAACCTCAAGACCGTCGGCGACGCCGTCACCTTCATTACGTCGAACCAGGCGTAGCACGATCACCGGTGGGGGCCTCGGCCCCCACCGGATCAATTTGCGAGGAACATCCCTCTATGACCATGTCACGCATCGTCGTCACCGGCATCGGAGCGTCGTCGCCCCTCGGCGGCACGGCACCCGAAAGCTGGTCCGCCTTGCTCTCCGGCGTCTCGGGAGCCCGCTCCCTCGAGCACGAGTGGGTCGAGCAGTACCAGCTGCCGGTCACCTTCGCGGCCGAGGCGCTCGTGCGCCCCGACACGGTCCTCGAGCGTCCGATGGCCAAGCGGCTCGACCCGTCGTCGCAGTTCGCGCTCGTCGCCGCACTCGAGGCATGGGCTGACGCCGGCAGTCCCGAAGTCGACCCGGAGCGTCTCGGTGTCGACTTCGCGACGGGCATCGGCGGCGTCTGGACGCTGCTGGACGCTTGGGACACGCTTCGTGAGAAGGGACCGCGCCGGGTCATGCCGATGACGGTGCCGATGCTCATGCCCAACGCGGCCGCGGGAAACCTCTCGCTCCACTTCGGTGCACGCGCCTACGCGCGCACGGTGGCCAGCGCGTGCGCGTCGAGCACGGAATCGATCGTCAACGCCGTCGAGCATCTGCGCGCAGGGCTGGCCGACGTCGTGATCGCGGGCGGCACCGAATCCGCCATCCACCCGATCACGATCGCCTCGTTCGCGTCGATGCAGGCCCTCTCGCGGCGCAACGACTCGCCCGCCACGGCATCCCGGCCCGGCAGCATCGACCGTGACGGGTTCGTCATGGGCGAAGGCGCCGGCGTGCTCATCCTCGAGACCGAAGAGCATGCCAAGGCTCGTGGCGCCAAGATCTACGGCGCCGTCGTCGGCGGGGGCGTGACAGCGGACTCGTACCACATCACGGCGAACGACCCCGAGGGCGCGGGCGCGGCACGCGCCGTGCGGATGGCACTGGAGATGGCGGATGCCGCCCCCGACGATGTGACGCATGTCAACGCGCACGCGACGTCGACCCCCGTGGGCGACCCGAACGAGTATCAGGCGCTGCGCAGCGTCTTCGGCGACCGTGTCGATGAGATCCCGGTCTCGGCGACGAAGGCCTCGACGGGTCACCTGCTCGGCGGCACGGGAGCTCTCGAGGCGATCTTCACGGTGCTGGCGCTGCGCGACCGCACCGCTCCCCCCACGATCAACCTGACCGAACAGGATCCCGAGGTGCCGTTCCGGCTGTCCGGGACGCCGACGCCCCTGGGCGACGGCGACCAGCTGGCGATCAGCAACTCGTTCGGCTTCGGCGGTCACAACGCGGTCGTCGCCTTCGCTTCTGCCTGAGCGCGCGAGAACGCCCCCGCGATCGATGGATCACGGGGGCGTTTCTCATATCGGGCGGAGGCGATTCGCCTTCTCAGCACCGGGTCACGTCACCGGCTTCCGGTAGTCGCGCCTCGCCGCCGCCCACATCTCACCCCACCTTGTGCAGCCACACGACCGGTGCGTCGTCGCTGGCGTGCCGGAAGGGTTCCAGTTCGTCGTCCCACGCCGAGCCCAGCGCGATCTGAAGTTCTCGCTGCAGCTCCTGCGCGTCGCCGATGGCGAGTTCCATCGCGTACCGGATGCGATCCTCGCCGATCACGACGTTGCCGGCGGAGTCGGTCTGGGCGTAATGGATGCCGAGGCCGGGGGTGTGCATCCACCGGCCGCCGTCGCTGCGCGGAGTGGGGTCTTCGGTCACCTCGAAACGCAGGTGCTCCCACCCGCGGATCGCGGTCGCCAGCGCAGCCCCCGTGCCGGCCGTGCCGTCCCAGTAGAACTCGGCCCGACGACTGCCCTCGAGAACGGGCTGGTCGCTCCATTCGAAGTTGACGGCGCGCCCGAGGGCGCGACCGACTGCCCACTCGAGGTGGGGGCACAACGCTCGTGGCGCAGAGTGGATGAGAACCACTCCACGCGCCTGCGGTGTCGCCATGATGTTCTCCGTTTCGTCAGGTGCGTCTTCCCCTACGACCTGACTCGGTTCATCGTGGCTTGTTCTGTTGTGCTGTGGTCATTATCACCCGAACGACGCCGGAATGACAACCGTGTCATTTCGGCGTGTCATGAGCGATGCCCCCGACCAGAAGGCGGTCGGGGGCATCGCAGAGACGAGAACTCAGGCCTCGCTCATGACATTGCGCATGGCTTGGCCCTTCGCGGCGTAGTAGGCCGCGCGCGCGGCATCCTTTCGCGCCTGCTCGGCGTAGCCGGCCTCGAGCACGTCCTGCGGGACCTCGACGTTGTCGACGCGGTTCACGCCGTTGTACTTCTCGATGTAGGCGTCGAGTTCGGGCCCCGAGGTCCACGAGGTGATGAGGCAGTATCGCGGCTCGTCGCCGTTGTGCGTGGCCGCGTGCCACAGGCGCTGCGTGTCCACGATCAGCTGCGCGCCGGCCGGCAGCGCGATGCGCACTTCGCCCTCGGGGTCGGTGCGGTTCTCACGCAGGACGAAGTAGCTGGTCGCGTCGTCGGTCAGGTTGAAGAACCCGCGGACGACCCAGCCCGTGCCGTCGGGGTTGAGACGGTTGTTGTCGTCCTGGTGCAGGTTGTAGAGGCACTCCCCGTACGGGGTCGGCTGCAGTTCGATGACGCGGCAGCGACCGACGTTGGCACCGGGCTCCTGCGCGCGACGGGCGAGGTTGGGCGCCTTGGCCACCTGCGAGTCGATCCAGACGCCGTCCTTGTCGGTGCGCGGCGGCTTGTGGTTCCAGAAGCCGTTGCATTCGATCTCTCCGAACGCGCTCGCGAGCGGCGCGAAGCGCGTGTCGCCCGAGGACTTCCAATCGTTGTACTCGATGTCGAGCCATTCCTTGGGGTCGAGCTCTTGGTTGTAGCTGTCGAGGACGACGTAGCCGGTCTCTTCGAGAGCGGCGGAGGTGATGTAACCCATGAGGTGGATCAGCCTTTCGTAGGGGGCCAGCACGTTTTAACAGGCCCAACTTAGGCAAGCCTACCTCCGCGATCTGCGTGATTCCCGGAGGACAAGCGGGAGGGTGGGTCCTCCGAGTCGCACTGGCGGCGCCGGGCTAAACTCGACGGCGGCGGGGCCGCGACGATTCTTCCGCGGATGCTGCACAGCCGACGAGCAGGAGACGAAGCGACGTGATGGCCACAGCCACGAACATCGATGCGACCGCGGTCAACACCATCGCGTGGCTCTCGGCACCGGACACCACGATCGTCGTCCCCGTCTATCAGCGGCAGTACCGCTGGGATATCGGCGGGTGCGAGCAGCTGCTCGCCGACATCCGGGCCGTCGCCGACTCCGAGTCGCGCACGATGCACTTCATCGGATCGATCCTCTCGTCGGTCGACGCCGATTCCGCCGGCGATACCGCCGACCTCGTGCTGATCGACGGCCAGCAGCGCGTCACGACGCTCATGCTGCTCGTCGCGGCGCTGCACCACACGATCGCCGAGAGCGACCCGGATCTCGCCGCCGAACTCCAGGCGGTGCTCGTGCGCGCCGACGATCCGACCCGCACGAAGCTGCGCCCGCACCGCGCGTGGGCCGGTGTCTTCCAAGACGTCGTCCTGGACCGTCGCTCGACCGACATCGGTGAGCGCGACTCGCGCTTCGACGACAACTACGCCTTCTTCCGCAGCCAGATCAGTCCGGGTGAAGCGCCGAGCATCTGGCGCGGTCTGCAGCGACTCGAGCACGTCGCGATCACTCTCGGGGCGGGCGCGAACGCCCAGCAGATCTTCGCGAGCCTCAATTCGACGGGTGAGCCGCTGCGAGACCACGAGCTCATCCACAACTACGTGCTGATGGGGTTGACGCACGACGAGCAGACCGAGATCGAGCAGGACTACTGGGTGCCGATCGAGCAGAACACCGGCTCGGCGATCGGCGCCTTCTGGCGCCACTACCTCATCATGCTCACGGGTCGTGAGGTCGCCGTCGCCGGTGAGCACGGCGTCTACAGCGCGTTTCGCGAGGAGTTCCCGCGCATCGACGTCGCGACCCTGCGCACGCATGCCGAGCAGTGGCGGGCGCACTCCGAGATCTATCGGACGTTCCTCGACCCCTCGCTCGAGGAAGACCCCGAGGTCTCGCGCCACCTGACCTACATCAACACCTTCGGCCGCATCGCCTATCCCCTGATCCTGCGCGCCTACCGCGACGCGAGTACGGGACAGGCTGAACGCTCCGACCTGCTGGCAACCCTCGAGCACATGCAGGCGCTCCTGCTGCGTCGCACGATCGTGGGCCTCCCGAACGAACGCCTCGTCGCGCGGCTCTGCCGTGCGCGCGACGAGAGTGCGCAGGCGCTCGTGCACGCCATCGCTCGCATCACGCCCTCGGACGAGCGGGTGCGCGTCGCGCTGAAGTACGGCGATCTTCCTCACGCCCACTATGTCCTCGGCAGAATCGCCGGCATCTCGTCTGCGCACGCACTCGACGTCGAGCATCTCTTCCCGCTGTCCCCCTCGGATGCGTGGACGGGCGACGGCGCCCGCACATGGGCGGAGTACTCCGAAGACGAGCAGAACAGTCACCGCGCCCTCGCGCAGACCCTCGGCAACCTCGCACTGCTCGAGGAGCCGCTCGCGGAGCGCGCGCTGGATCGCGACTTCCCGGCCAAGCGCGAGCTCTATCGCGCGAGCGGCATCGACGACACTCGCGCCCTCGCCCACGAGGCATCCTGGGACACCGCTGCGATAACGGCGCGCACCGCGCGGCTCGGCGCCCTGTTCCTCGAGATCTGGGCGCGGCCCGCCTCGGTGCTCATCGACGACGACGGTCTCACGCCGATCCTCGACGCCGTCCGCAGACGCGGCTGGCCGCGCGGCTGGGAGCGCGAGTTCGACTACACCGAGTACCGCGGAGAGCACTGGGAAGTGCACGACGTGAAGTACCTGTTCAACCGCGTCTTCAAGCGGCTGTGGGCCGACTCCCGCGAGAGCGTCATCGCCTTCAGCGCCCGCCGCGGCGGCCCCCTCTATCCGACCCGTTCGTGGAACGGACAGTGGGACCAGCTCGACGACGACACCCACCTGTACATGGGGTGGGATTCGAAGTACATGCTCACAGCGGTGCAGGGCGTCCTCGAGGAGGCGGGCATCGCTCACGAGGTATTCGTCAAATACTCCTATATCGCTGCCGCGATGTAGCGACCGCGCGTGCGGTGGTGATTCGAGGGCGAGATAGCTAGCCTGGCTAGCAATCAACCAATGGATCACCATGGATCTTTCGTCACCCTCCGGCCGAGAACGTCACCTTCGCGCGCCTGACGGCCGTACTCCGCCCCCGCTCGTCCTCGTGCTGGGAGCCACCGGCTACATCGGTGGTCGACTCGTGCCCCGCCTCCTCAACGCCGGGTACCGCGTGCGCGTCCTTGCGCGCTCTCGGGAGCGCGCCCTCGCCTTCCCGTGGGGCGCTGACGTCGAGGTCATCGAGGGTGCCGCGCAAGACCGCCCGGCCGTCTCGCGCGCGATGCGAGGAGCCGACGTCGCGTTCCACCTCGTGCATTCGCTCGGAGCCGGCCGTGACTTCGAGGAAACCGACCGGGTCATCGCGCGAACCGTCGCCACCGCGGCCGCCGAGGAGGGGGTCGGACAGCTGGTGTACCTGGGCGGCCTGCATCCGGCGGCAGACCTCTCGCCGCACCTTCGCTCGCGGGTCGAGGTGGGCGAGATCCTGCGGGCCAGTGGGGTGCCGACGCTCGTTCTTCAGGCGGGAACCGTGATCGGCTCCGGCTCCGCGTCGTTCGAGATGGTGCGCCACCTCACCGACGTGCTGCCGTACATGCCTGCTCCGCGTTGGGTGCGCAACCGAATCCAGCCGATCGCCGTCCGCGACGTGCTGCACTACCTGCTGAGCGCCGCCCGGCTTCCGACCCCCGTGAGCGGCCAGTTCGACATCGGCGGCCCCGACGTCCTGCGCTACGGCCAGATGATGAACGGCTACGCGGTCGAAGCGGGCCTGCCGCAGCGTGCGATCGCCGCGCTGCCGGTGCTCACTCCACGTCTGGCTTCGCACTGGGTGAACCTCGTCACACCTATTCCGCGGGCGCTGGCGCGGCCACTCGTGGAGTCCCTGCAGAACGACTGCGTCATGGCGGACCACCGCATCGACGCGGTCATCCCCCCGCCCGAGGGCGGCTTGACGCCGTATCGTCAGGCCGTGCGCCTGGCGCTGCGGCGGCTGGGTGAGGACGGTGTGGAGACGAGTTGGCAGGATGCGGGAGTCCTGACAGCGCCCGGAGATCTGCTGCCGAGTGACCCCGAACGGGCGGGGCGCACGGCCCACCTCGATGAGCGGTCGGCGACCTCCAGCGCCCCGGTCGACTCGCTGTGGCGGGTCATCTCGGGAATCGGCGGCGCGAACGGCTGGTATTCGAGCCCGGTGCTGTGGGCTTTGCGGGGATGGCTCGACAAGCTCGTCGGCGGCGTCGGACTCGCACGGGGTCGACGCAGCCAGTCTCGTCTGCAGGTCGGCGACGCGCTGGATTTCTGGCGGGTCGAAGCCGTCGAGCACGGTTCGCTGTTGCGCCTGCGGGCCGAGATGAGGGTGCCCGGCGAAGCGTGGCTCGAGATGCGGGCGAGCGCCGAAGACGACGGGTCCCGCTACCGACAGCGCGCCATCTTCTTTCCCCGCGGCCTGGCCGGCCGGGTGTACTGGCTGGCTGTCCTGCCCTTCCATGGCGTGATCTTCCGGGGCATGGCCAACCACATCACGGCAGCCGCCGAGGCGGACACGACGCCGCGTCGAGGCGCGCGAGAGGGGACGCCGTGAAAATTCTTCCAGAAAGTTCCATTCAGGTGCATCCAAAACTGCTGTTCGAGGAGAAAGCACTTTCACAGGCGGAAATCACCGCCTTCTCATAAGGAGGAAGACAGTGCGAAAGACAGCAGCTGCCGGCGTCACCGTCGGCATCATCGCGGCCCTCGGCCTCGCAATCCCCGCCACGGCATCCACCGCCGATTCCGCCCAGCTCTCGGTGCTGCACGGCATTCCCGCGACGCCGGTGGACGTCTATGTGAACGGTGAGCTCACGCTCGATGACTTCCAGCCGGGTGATCTCGCCGGGCCGCTCGACCTTCCTGCCGGAGACTACGAGGTCGCCCTCACCGCGCCGGATGCCGCAGACGCCAGCTCACCGGTGCTCGGTCCCGCCACGATCACGCTCGCAGCGGGAGACAACTACACCGCCGTCGCCCACCTCACCGAGGCCGGTGACCCGGGGCTGAACCTCTTCACGAACGACACCGCCACCACCGCAGCCGGCGAAGGTCGCCTCACGGTCCGCCACGTCGCCGCGGCGCCGGCCGTGGACGTCCTCGCGGGCGGCAGCCCCGTCATCGAAGACCTCTCGAACCCCGACGAGGCCACGCTCAACCTCGCCGCCGGGACCGTGCCGGCAGCCGTCGCGCTCACCGGCACGACGGACCCCGTCATCGGCCCGGCCGACGTGCAGATCCAGGAAGGCGTCCTCACGATCGTCTACGCCTGGGGCAGCGCCGAAGACGGCAACCTCGCACTGGCCTCGCAGACGATCTCGGGTCTGCACTCCACCCCGGACGGCGTGCCGTCGGGTTCGGCCGGCTACCTCGCCGCTCGTGACACCGCGGCGAGCGTCGGCTGGATCGCGGCGATCGGCGCGATCGTGATCGCTGCCGGAGCCGTCGTCACCATGCGCACGCGTCAGCAGGCGGGCCGCTGATGAGCAGGGGCATGTCGCGACCGATCGGCGCGGTGTTCGCTCGCGGACTCCTCGCTGTGACCGCCGCGGCATGCCTCGTCGCATGCACCCCCGTGGGGGCGGGCGACGCGACCCGGTCGCGTCCCCCGAGCGACGACCGTGCGGTCACGTCGTCGCCCGCTCCCACCCCCGCCGTCAGCGTTCCGGTTCGATCCGGGGCGCTGCAGGCTCCCACGCCCCACGTGCAGCCTGAACGGCTGGTCATGGCCGGACTCGGAGTCGACATGCCGATCGTTCCGGTGGGGATCGAAGGGAACGGCCAGATGGAGCTCCCGGTGGATCCCGCTGTCGCCGGCTGGTACCGTTACGGCCCCCACGCCGCCAGCAACGCGGGGAACATCGTCCTGGCAGCCCATGTCGACGCCCCCGACTATCCGATCGGTCCGCTCGCCCGTCTTCGTGACGCCGGCGTCGGAGAACAGGTCGACCTCGTCGCACCCGACGGAACGACACGCAGCTACGTCGTCGAATCCGTCGTCAACTACGACAAGACAGGGCTTCCCACCGCCGAACTCTTCCGCAGAGACGGTGATCCCGCCGTGGTGATCATCACGTGCGGCGGTGCCTACGACAGTGCCACGGGCCGCTACCGCGAGAATGTCGTCGCGGTCGCCCGGGAGGTATGACCCGTGAGCGCCGACGAGGAGATCGTGAACACGCATCCGGATGCCGAAGAGGCCCTCAACACCCGCTTCGTCGCGGGAGATGAGCGCGCACTGGCAGAGCTGTATCGTCGGTGGTCCCCCGTCGTCTTCACGCTCGCGTTGCGGTCGGTCGGGGATCGCGGCGACGCCGAGGACATCACGCAGCGCACATTCGTCTCGGCCTGGACATCACGCGCGTCCTACGATCCGCGCAAGGCGAAGCTGTCGACCTGGCTCGTCGCCATCGCCCGTCGGAGGATCGCGGACACTCTCGAGTCCCGCTCGAAGGTGCGGGCACTCCAACAGGAGATGGAGCGATTCACGCGGCCGGATGACCTCGTGCAGGATCATGATGACCTGTCCGAGCAGATCCTCGTGGCCGATGAACTCCAGCATCTCGAACCCGACGCACAGCAGGTCATGCGTCTGGCATTCTTCGACGACCTCACGCACGACCAGATATCCCGAAGACTGGCGATGCCACTCGGTACCGTGAAGAGCCATATCCGACGCAGCCTGAATCGCCTGCGCGATCGTCTGGAGGTGAACCATGTCGCATCTTGATCCTGAACAGCTCGCGCTCATCGCGCTGGGCGAACCGCTCGAGGACCACGAGCAGACCGAACACCTCGCCTCCTGCCCCGCGTGTGCGGGGGAAGTGTCGGAGATGATCCGAGTCACGGCGATCGCGCGCTCCACGATCGACGACGGCGAGCTCGAGGCTCCGCCCGAGCGGGTGTGGGCGAGAATCGCCGACGAGCTTCTGCTGGAACGACCCGCGCCGACCGCGACTCCCCCGCTCAGCGATATCGCTCCTGCCCAGCCGGATGCCGCGGCTTCCCCGCCGCGTCGACCGCGAAGAGCCGGCTGGCGGACCGCCTGGGTCCTGGCGGCATCCCTCGCGGGAATCGCCGTGGTGGGAGCCGGCACCTGGGGTGTGGTCAACGTGCGTATGGCACCGACATCGATCGCGACCGCCGCCCTCGACCCCTTCCCGGACCACCCGGATTCGGTCGGGTCGGCCGCGGTCGAGCGGGATCGTGACGGTGCACGGTTCCTCACCGTGAGCCTCGATCGAGCCGACGAGCCGGATTCGTATCGCGAAGTGTGGCTGATCCGCAACGACGGTCAGGCACTCGTGAGCCTCGGCGTGCTGACCGGCGAGACTGGTCGCTTCGACATCCCGAGCGGGATCGACCTGGCCGACTACGACCTCGTCGACATCTCGTTCGAGCCCCTCGACGGGGATCCCGCGCACTCGGGCGACTCGATCGTGCGGGGCCAGTTGACGTTCGCGTAGTTCCCCGGGAACGACGCAAGGGCCGCCCGGTGGGCGGCCCTTGCGTCGCAAGCGGGTGGGACTCGCGTCCTCGCTCGCACGGCGAGAGTCTTCGACTCACCTGGCCGTTCGTGCAGCGAGGAGCGACCGTGCCTCGTCCGGAGTGAGCGGCGGCCGCTGAGCGAGCAGTGCGAGATCGCGCGCCCGCTCTACCAGCTCAGCGTTGTCCCGGACCGGTCGGTGGCGCGCGAAAGTCAGCGTGTCCTCCATGCCGACACGGAGATTGCCGCCGAGCGCCAAGGATGCCAGTGCGACGGGGAGGGTGGAGCGCCCGATGCCCGTCGCGCTCCAGCTCGTGACCTCCTCCGGGAACATGTCCACCGCGGCCTGCACGATCCGCGGCAAGCCGGGAGCTGCACCGGGCACTCCCAGGACGAGGTCGCAATGCACCTTGCCTCCGAAGGGCAGGCCCTCAGCGTCGATCAGCCGGCGCAGGGTGGCGATATGGCCGAGTTCGAAGATCTCGAATTCGGGAACGACCTCCTGACGCTTCGCCTCCTGGAACAGCTCGACGATGAATCCCCAGGGGTTCGAGAAGACGCCGTCGCCGAAGTTCACCGTCCCGAGCGTGATCGAGCACGATTCAGGGCGCGCTTCGAGCACACCCAGTCGCTCCTCGAAGGGGTCGGTGATGCTGCCGCCGGTGGAAAGCTGCACGACGAGTGATGACGCTTCTCGCACCGCCGCGACCGTCTCCGTGATGCGCGCGAGATCGAGCGTCGGTGCCCCCGACTCATCGCGTACGTGGATGTGGATCATCGCCGCGCCGACAGCCTCGCATTCCTCGGCTGCGCGCGCGATCTCGGTGGGCGTTGCCGGAAGGTGCGGAACGTCCGCTTTGTCGATCTCGCCGCCCGTGATCGCCGCCGTGATCAGAGTCTTCTGGTTCGTCATCGGTCAGGCCTCCTCACGCACGGGGATCACGACGGTCCCGTTCGCGGTGGCGGCCACGATCGGCTCTTCCAGGAGCGTGGAGCGATCCGAGTCGCGGTTCTCCCGCCGCGCGAGCACGCGGACCTCGAATGCGAGATCACGGCTGCGCGTCCCCACCCGTGTGATGCGTGCCGAGACCTCGACAAGATCACCCGCGAACAGTGCAGCGCCGAACTGGACACCGCTGTAGGACGCGAAGAGGCCTTCCGTCCCGTCGTGACGGATGCACACTTCCGTGGCGACATCGCTGAAACAGGTCATGATGTAGCCGCCGGAAATCACCCCTCCGCCGTAGTGGGCGGCGGAATCGGGGACGTAGTGCTTCTGAGTGACGGCGAGGGTCATGTCTTCCTTCGGGTCTGCGATTCGTTCAGAGCGCCGTTCCATATCGCGGCCTGTCGGTGCTGTGGTGCCCTCGCGGTAGGGCTGGGGTGCGCGACGCTTCTGCGCCTGGATCCCGACGAGCGCCGCACGGCGATACGCGATGAGGGGCGCGCCGCTCAACGCCATGGCGTCCACCGTGAGCGGAACGACGGCGGCGAGAGACGGATCGTCCAGCGCGGGCTGCGTGCTCGCGACCGCCTGGACGAGCTCGCGGATCGTGTTGCCGTACTTGCCGTAGTTGTCCTCGATGCTCTCGGCGTTGGAAGCCTCCACGCCGAACGGACCCAGCAGGGCCCAGCGGGGACCGAGTCCGTCGCGTATGACCGCATCGATGTCGTGCAGCGAGGCGACGCCATCCTGCAGAAGACGCAGTGCCTCGCCGAACAATGCGTACTGCAGTCGGTTGGCGAGGAAGCCGGGTTCTTCCTTCTCGCACACCACCGCCGTCATCTCGAGGGAGGCGAACACTTCCCGTGCAGCTTCGAGCGCGGTCGATGACAGAGTGGGATGCGTCACCAGCTCCACGACCGGCAGCGGATGCGGCGGATTCAGCGGATGCGCGACGAGAGCGCGCTCGGCGATGGCGAGTCCCCCGAACAGCGCACTGGGCAGCAGCGCGGACGTGCTGGAGGCGACGACGGCGTTCGAGGGAACGAGGTCTGCCAGTTCCGCGTAGAAGGCCCGTTTCAGATCGAGGCGCTCGGGAAGATTCTCAAGGACCAGACTCGCACCGCTCGTGGCCTCTGCCAGCGACGGGGAAACCTGCAGCAGCGAGACACGCTCGCCGGCGCGGGCACCGGTCACGGCTTCGAGCTCGGCGATCATCGGCGCCATCTCCCGCGGAGCGCTCTCCCGGCGGGACTCGCTCGTGTCGAAGACACGGACGTCCCATCCGTAGAACGCGAATCGAGTGGCCCAGCTCAGGCCGATCGTGCCCGCGCCGACGATCGCGACGGACCGAGATTCGCCGGCACTCATCGAGCCGCTCCTTCCGTGGCGGGTTCGCGCACGAGCACATGAGCCTCAGCCGGGTCGAACCGAACCCGGAAGCGGTCGCCCTCGGAAGGCAGCAGCCCTGCGGCCACCGCGCCGTCCACGAGGATCGTCTGGCCCGTCGTGGTGGTCCCGCGTACCCGGTAATGGGTGCCGAGGAACAAGGTCTCGCTCACCAGGATGTCGAACGAGCCGGGACCTTCCGTGAGGGCGGCGGTGATCTTCTCCGGACGGATCAGGACGCTGATCGGATCGCCGACGTCCAACCGCGGCGTGCGCCGAGAGTCGAGCTCGAACGTCGCGAAATCGGTGCGCGCGCGGAGGGTGTCCCCGTCGACGTGGTCGACGACGGCATCGAGCATGTTCGACTCGCCGATGAAGCTCGCCACGAAGGGTGTCGCCGGGCGCGAATACATGACTTCGGGGGTGCCGACTTGCTCGATGCGGCCCTCGTTGAAGACCGCGATTCGATCCGAGAGAGCGAGCGCCTCGTCCTGATCATGCGTGACGTAGACGAAAGTGATCCCGAGCTCGCGGTGCAGGCGTCGAATCTCGACCTGGAGACGCTCGCGCAGTCGCTTGTCCAGAGCGCCGAGGGGTTCGTCCATCAGGAGGACACGCGGCGAGAACACGATGGCGCGCGCGAACGCGACACGCTGCTGTTGCCCGCCGGACAGCTCCTTCGGATAGCGCGCACCGAGGTGGTCGAGGCCGACGAGTTCGAGGACGGCGGCGACCTTCTTCGCGACCTCATCCTTCGCAGCGCGGCGTGCGCGCAACGGAAAGGCGATGTTGTCGAACACGGTCATGGTGGGAAACAGCGCGTAATTCTGGAACACGACACCGAGGTCGCGCTTGTGCGGCGCGAGCTTCAGGATCCCGCTTCCGTCCATGTCGATCGTGCCGCTGTCCGGTGAGATGAATCCCGCGATCATGCTGAGGGTCGTGGTCTTGCCCGACCCCGACGGGCCGAGGAACGTGATGAACTCCCCGGGCTGGATCGACAGCGAGACATCGCTGGCGGCAGCGAAGTCTCCGTAGTGCTTCGACAGGCCGACGAGGTCGAGTGAGGCCCCGGTCGTCTTCAGATCAGTAGTCACTTCTTCTTCCTCCAGGGAACGAACGTCGCGCCGATCACGAGCGCGGTGGCCAGAATGAGCAGCGTGGCGACGGCGGCCATCGTGGGGTCCACCTCGTTGACGACGCTGGCGTACATGGTCGCCGGAAGAGTCCGCGCCGTCGGACCCTGCAGGAACAGCGCGATGACCGTTTCGTCGAACGACGTGACGAAGGCGAAGAGTCCGCCCGCGATGACGCCGCCGGCGATTCCGGGCAGAGTGATCTTCAGGAAGACGCGCAGGGGTGAGGCTCCGAGGCTGGAGGCTGCGCGCTCCAGGTTCTGATCGAAGCCGCTGATGGCGGCACTGCTGGTCACCACGACGAACGGGACAGCGAGCACGGTGTGTGCCAGCACGAAGCCGGCGACCGATCCCGTGAGCTTCCAGTTGAGGAAGAGCGAGAACATTCCGACGGCGAGGGCCATCACCGGCACGATCATCGGCGCGATGACGATTCCGTAGATCGCCGTGGTGAACCGGAATCCCCCGCGGGCGAGCGCGAACGCCGCGGGGACTCCGAGCAGCAGCGAGAGCAGCGCGACGAGCAGGGATACCTGCAGGCTCGTCATGATCGAGTCGATCCAGATCGGCCGGGCGAAGAGGTTCTCGTACCACTGGAGCGACCAGGAGTCGGGAGGGAACGCGAGAGACTTCTTTCCGGTGAAGCTCAGCGGGATCAGAACGAGCGACGGCGCGACGAGGAAGACCGCGACAAGGGCCGTCAGGACGCGGGTGAGGACGATATGGGCCTTCATTTGCCGGCTCCCTTCGGCGTCGTCGTGCTGGCATATGCCTGGATCGGGTTCACGAATCGCGACGCGACGAGCAGGATGAGCAGCGTACTGAGAAGGAGCACGGCGGCCATCGTGCCGCCCATCCCGAAGTTCAGGAGCCTGTTCGTCTGCTGCTGGATCAGTTGCGAGAGGAGGATGTTCTGCGTCGACCCCAGCAGCTGCGGCGTGACGAAGAAGCCCAGGCTCAGGACGAACACGATGAGGCTTCCGGCTGCGATCCCCGGTGCGGCCAGGGGAAGGTAGACCTTGCGGAAGGCCGAGATGGGCCGAGCGCCGAGGCTGATGGCGGCGGTCACGTAGCGGCGGTCGATGTTGCTGAGCGTTGAGAAGAGCGGCAGAACCAGGAACGGCAGGAGAACCTGCACCATGCCGATGACGACACCGGTGTTGTTCCGGATGAGCGGGATGGGCCCCAGCCCGACGAGTTCGAGAAGCGAATTCACGACCCCTGTGTCCTGCAAGAGGATCACCCACGCATAGCTGCGCACCATCAGGCTAGTCCAGAAAGGCAGCAGGACGAGAGCGATGAGCACCTTGCGCCAGTTCGGTGTTGCGATGCTCATCGTGTACGCGTAGGGGAACGCGAGCAGCAAACAGACCGCCGTGACGAGAAGCGACATGCCCACGGTCCGCAGCAGAACTCCGACGTACGCCGGCGTGGAGAAGAACTCGGCATAGTTGCTGAGTCCGCCGTCGCCCTCGCGAACGCTCATCGACAGTACTTCGACCAAGGGGATGAGGAAGAAGACGGCCAGGAAGATCAGCAGAGGCAGGAGCGCCAGGTAGTACCGGTATCTGTACAGGTGGTGCAGCACGTCAGTCCTTCTGAGGTGTGGTGCGGACCAGGCCGTTGAGGGCGATCCGGACGTGGTCGGCCGCAACCTCCTGGATCGAGCGAGCGCCGTCCGGTCGGAACCAGCCGGACACGCCGGTGCACATGGTGATGATCGCCTTCGCCGCAATCGACTCGTCGATGTCGGTGAACTCTCCCGCGTCGGCGCCCGCGGTGATCAGGCCGCGGAACAGCAGCTCGTACCGGTCGCGCTTCTCGACGATCGCCGCGCGGTTCTCCGGCATCAGTGAGCGCAGCTCCGTGTCGGCGATGAACGCCTCCGGCTGGCGCTCGGCGTGGCAGAGGATGTGCGTCGTGATCGCCCGCCGGAGAACATCCGTCGCTGTCTCACGGGCAGCGGCCCCTGAATCGGGACTCGCCTCGTGCAGCGCGCTGCCGACTTGCTCGGAGAGGAAATCCAGAAAGCTCGACATGATCTCGAGCAGGATCTCCTGCTTGCTCGGGTAGTAGTAGTAGATCCCCGCGACCTGGATCTTCAGCTCGGAGCTGATGCTCCGAATGCTGGTGCCGTGGTAGCCCAGGAGCGCGAACTGGCGCACCGCCTCGGCGTAGATCCGGCTCTTCGTGTCCGTTGACATGTCCGATCAGCCGATGCGCCAAGCGTCCCAGAGCTTCTGGGTCGCCTCGTAGTTGTCCGCCCACCAGGCATCCGCGTTCGTGGGAGCGTAAGGGATCAGTTCTGCGATGGCGGTCTGAGCCTGTGCGGAGGTGGCGAAGGCGATGAACTCCATCGCCGCGGTGACGTTGTCGGACCCCTTCGGAACCATCCACGCGTTGGGGACGAAGAGGTTCTGATCCCAGACCGCGGCGAACGGGGCGCCGTTCTGAATCGCGTCGTAGGCGCGGCCGCTCCATGCCCAGAGCATCGAGACCTCTTGGGATGCCATCAGCTGCTGGGACTGGGCGCCCGAGTCCCAGAAGACGATGTCGTCCTTGATCGTGTCCCACTTCGCGATGGCACGATCGACGTCGAGTGGATAGAGGTCCTCCGGCGCGACACCGTCGGCGAGAAGAGCGATTTCGAGGTTG
This sequence comes from Microbacterium sp. NPDC055357, assembly GCF_053644835.1. Lineage (NCBI taxonomy): Bacteria > Bacillati > Actinomycetota > Actinomycetes > Micrococcales > Microbacteriaceae > Microbacterium > Microbacterium sp. NPDC055357. Next base: position 90,183 of record NZ_JBSHLZ010000010.1, read on the forward strand.
CCGGCATAGACGTCACTCCACAGTGCGCGCTTTCCGGGGAAGTTCTCCGTGTCGAACAGGTCCGCCCACCCCTGCGGGGCACTGTCGTAGGCGGTCTCGTCGTAGAGCAGGACGTCGGCGACGCCGATGGATGGCACAGAGCACTCGGAGACGAATGCAGCCGGCATCGCCGAGGTGTCTACGATCTCGGTGTCGATCGGCTCCAAGAGGGTGCCGCATTCCTGGATGGCGAAGAACGGATCGCCCTCGACGACATCCCAGGACACCTGTCCTGCTTCCACCATCGAGCGCAGCTTCGCGTAATCGGTCGGGCCGTCGCTGATGACGCGGGTGCCCGTCTCGGCCGTGAACGGCTCCGAGTAGGCGACCTCGCCGCCTTCTTGCAGTGCGCCGCCGAAGGAGACGAACGTGAGCTGCCCCTCGGACGCGCCGCCCGAAGAACTGCTGCAGCCCACTGCGAGCAGCGCCAGCACGGAGATCGCGACCCCGATTGTCGTACGCGAAGCTTTACCTGTCACCGAAGATCTCCCTTGACTCGTTGATGACCGCTCAGATTTGAACGAGCGTTCAATCAAAGTAGAGACGGCGCAGTTTCCTGCGTGTCAAGCGGTGCTTCGGCGGGGTCGCGTTTTGAACGCCGCCTATCGCGGGTTCGGACGACTCCCGCCGGCGACAGGGAGACGCGCTGGGGCTTCGCCGGGAAGGCGGAGACGGCGTCATCGGGCCGTGTGCGCCGATGTCCGGGCGACGAAAAGGGATGAGCCGCGAAACGGCGGCTCATCCCTCATTTGTGGGGCGGGTGGGACTTGAACCCACGATCGTCGGGTTATGAGCCCGCTGCCTTGACCAGCTTGGCCACCGCCCCCTGACGAGCATCGAGCCTACCGGCATCGCTCACGCGTCCGCGTAAGAAGCCTGCATTCGCGCACGACGGAAACACACGCGGATGCCGGTTTCGTGCACGCGCGCCCCGCGATCGCCCCGGTGTCAGACGAGCGGGTCCTCACCGGCACCGGATTTGGGCGTGCCCGTGCTGCCGCGTCGGAAGGGCAGCTCCTGGCTGTCGTTGATGATCTGAGGATGATTGCGCGCGAGCGTGATGACGCCGTAGATCGCGATCGCCCCTGCAACGGCGAACCCGATGAACGCGCCTACGGGTGCGGTCGCGGCCTCCTGCAGAATGATCAGGCCGATGAGCACCGCGACGATGGGATCGATCACGGTGAGACCCGCGATGACGAGATCGGGAGGGCCGACCGAGTATGCCGTCTGTACGAAGTAGGCACCCGCGGCGGTCGCGGCGATGAGCGCGACGAGGCACAGCAGTGTGAGCCACTCGAAGTCGCCGGCTTGCACCCGCTTGATGACCACCTTGGCGAGGGTGGCCACGAACCCGTAGATCACGCCGGAAGCGACGATGTAGAACAGTGCCTGTCCGCGCTTGCGCAACCACGCCCACAGCACGCCGAAGATGACGATCACGACGCCGAGGAGGCCGAGGATCGTCACGAGCTCGCCTTCGTCGATCTCCTGCTCGGTCGCGACGAAGGCGGCGATCGTGACGAAGATGAAGATTCCCCCGACGCACGCGATGATCGAGCGGATCGACTGGCGGGTGGGCTTGTGCCCGCTGACGCGAGCGTTCAGCAGCGTCGTGATCACGAGCGAGATCGCCCCGAGAGGCTGCACGAGGATGAGCGGAGCGAACGCCAGTGCCCCGAGCTGGCAGAGGATCGCCGCGCCCAGCATCGCCGAGCCGAACACCCAGGACGGTCTCTTCAGCAGGCTTGCGAGCTGCCTGCCCGACAGGCCGCCGCTTCCGGACGACCCGGTGAGACGCTCGACCTTCACGACGCCGCGGTGCTGATACTGCGCTCCGAACGACATGAAGACGGCGCCGAGCAGGGCGAGCGGGATTCCGATCAGGATCGCCGGGTCACGAAAGACACCGAGGAGTTCGTCGGTGACGTCGCCGATCATCCCGTCCATCAGAATCACCCCTCGACACTAGCCGCCGCCGTCGCTCGATAGGCTCAAGGCGTGGCTGTTCTCCCGATTCGCATCATGGGCGATCTCGTCCTGCACTCCCCCGCCGCCCCCGTCGCCGACATCACCGACGAGATCCGCACCCTCGTCGCGGACATGTACGAAACGATGGATGCCGCACCCGGTGTGGGGCTGGCCGCTCCGCAGGTGGGCGTGGCGCTGCGCATCTTCACCTACAACTACGAAGACGACGAGGGTCTCCCCTGGCGCGGCGTGATCATCAACCCCGATCTGTGGATCCGTCCTCCGCTGCCCGGGCACCCCGATCCCGACGAGGAATCCGAAGGCTGCCTGTCTTTCCCGGGTGAACGGTTTCCGCTGCGCCGCTCCGACGCCGTTCTCGTGACGGGCACGGATCTCGAGGGCGAGCCCGTCCGCATCGAGGTCGACGGCTGGCGAGCCCGTATCGTGCAGCACGAGTTCGACCACCTCGACGGTGTCCTCTACATCGATCGACTCGACGACGGCGATTGGAAGACCGTGCAGAAGATCGCCCGCAAGCGCGGGTGGGGCCGTCCGGGTCAGGCATGGACGCCCGGGATCGACGACCTCGAGGGGTGAACACCAGACCCGGCACCCGGGAAAAAGGTAAGACCCGGGGTGGAAGCCCGGGTCTTGGTGAGGTTCCGCGTAGATAGCGCGAAGGTCCTCGCTCCCCGGCTTGGACTCGAACCAAGAACCTATCGGTTAACAGCCGATTGCTCTGCCAATTGAGCTACCGAGGAAGAGCCCCGCTTTCGCGAGGCACTTCCGATAGCTTACCAAAACTCCGGGCCCGATTCTGACATCAGGTGGCGATCAATCGCCGATCGGATTCGATGCCCGGCGTCCACAGCAGATCGTCCGGGCTCGGTCCGTATGCGACGGGGTGACCCGAGTGCAGCACGAGCACATCGGCACGCAGTTCCGTCGCGACATCCGGTTCGTTCGTCACGACGAGCGTGGACATGCCGTACTCGTCACGACGGCGCATGATGGCCTCGCGCGCCGCGACGCGCACCTCGACGTCCATATTGGCGAACGGCTCGTCGGCCAGCAGCACTTTGGGCTGCAGCACGAGGGCGCGCGCGAACGCCACGCGCTGGCGCATTCCGGCGCTGAGCTCATAGGGGTACTTGCCGGCGGCTCCGAGCGGGAGCATGAGTTCGTCCAGCAGCGCGGCGACCCGCACGGCGAGGGCGCGCTGGTTGATGTGCCGGTCACGGCTCGTGATCGGCTCGCCGATCACCTCGGCGACCGTGTGGCGGGCGGGCAGCCCCGCGCCGGCGGACTGCGGCAGATATCCCGTCATGTAGTCGAGCAGCCGCTGCGAACGACCGGGGCGACGAACCGAGATGCCGTCGATCCAGGCGTCGCCCCCGACGATCGCCAATCCCGTTGCGGAATCGACGGCCAGCACTCCGAGCACACTGGACTTGCCCGAGCCGGTCGGCCCCATGAGCGCGAGAGTGCTGCCGTGCTGCAGAGTGAACGAGACCCCGTCGACGAGCCGCTCCGAGCCGAGTCGGCCTGCCTGGGCGATCGAGAGATCGCCGGCCCTGATCGCGACGTCGGCTTCTCGGTGGGAGCTCATGACGCCATCTTGCCCGCTGCGCGCGCGAGCAGCCAGCGGACACGACTGAGAGGTCAGGACTCCTCTGCGAGCCGGCGGCGCTCCGCATCGATCTCGCGCAGTCGCAGCCGGATCACCCGGCCGGCCTCGGAGTCCGGTGGCACACGCTGGATCGCGCCGAGCTGCTCGCTCTTCTCCGACTCCAGCGCGCGGCCGATGAGGCGACGCGCGAGGTCGGCGGCCGAGGCGACGGCCACGTCGTCGTCGAGCGCGGGAAAGTCGGCGGCGAGAAGCTCGGCCCCGAGTGAGCGATACGGCTCGCGCACGGCGGCGACGGCTTCGGCAGCCCATCCGATCCGCTGTCGATCCGGTGCCGACGCGATCGCCTGCCGCACCGCATCCAGCGCCGGATGCCGGAACTCCAGCGCCGTCGCCCGTGCGACGAGCGCTTCGTCGAGGCGGTGGCCGAACTGCAGGAAGCCCATCAGCGCGTCGCGTTCGAGCGTGACGTCCTTCACACGCGGGAGCGAGGCGATCGTCACGCGCTCGACGGGCGGCTCGGCGTCGGGTCGGCCACCCGCGCGCGTCGCGACCTGTTCCTCGCCGCGTCGTGCGCTCCGACCCGCGCGTTCCACCTCACGGCGCACGTCTTCCGTGTCCATCCCCAGGCGCCGCGCGAGCACGCGGATGTACTCCGGTTGCAGCAGCGCGTCGCGCAGGTCCGCCACGACCGGTGCGGCGGCGCGCAGTGCTCCGACGCGACCTTCGACGGCGGCGAGATCGAAGCCGCCGATGCGCTGGTCCAGCACGAACTCGACCATGGGCGTCTTGCGCTCGATGAGGGCGCGCACCGCACCGTCACCGCGCTCGAGGCGCAGATCGCACGGATCGAGCCCTTCCGGTCCGGTCGCGACGTAGGTCTGCGCGTTGAAGCGCTTCGCGTCGGCGAAGGCGCGCAGCGCCGCCTTCTGGCCGGCGGCATCCGGATCGAACGTGAAGACGACTTCGCCGGCGGTGGAATCGTCGCCCATGACGCGGCGCAGCACCGTGATGTGGTCGGTGCCGAACGCCGTGCCGCACGTGGCGACCGCGGTCGTGATGCCGGCGAGGTGGCATGCCATGACGTCCGTGTAGCCCTCGACGACGACGACACGGTGCTGGCGCGAGATGTCGCGCTTGGCGAGGTCGAGACCGTAGAGCACCTGCGCCTTCTTGTAGATCGTCGTCTCGGGGGTGTTGAGGTACTTGGGCCCCTTGTCGTCGTCGAACAGTCGCCGCGCCCCGAAGCCGATGACCTGCCCCGTCACGTCGCGAATGGGCCACACCAAGCGCCCGCGGAATCGGTCGTAGACACCGCGCTGTCCTTGCGAGACGAGGCCCGCCTGGCTCAGGATCTCGTCGGTGTACCCCTGGGGTCGCAGCGCCGCGATGACGCCTGACCAACCCCGTGGCGCGTAGCCCACCCCGAAATGCGCCGCCGCTCCCGCGTCGAAGCCCCGCTCTCCGAGGAACCGGCGTGCGGTCTCGGCCTCGGGCGTCATGAGCTGCTCGCGGAAGAACTCGGCCGCCGCGGCATTGGCGGCATACAGGCGTGCGCGGCCACTCGTCTCGGGGGCGGCACCGCCGTCTTCGTAGTGCAGGGTGAAGCCGATGCGCCCCGCGAGCCGCTCGACGGCCTCTTGGAACGACACATGGTCCATGGCGCGCAGGAACGAGTAGACGTCGCCCGACTCGCCGCATCCGAAGCAGTGGTAGAAGCCCGCCTGCGGGCGCACGTTGAAGCTGGGGCTGCGCTCGTCGTGGAAGGGGCAGAGCCCCTTCATCGCCCCCACGCCCGCGTTCTTGAGGGCGACGCGTTCTCCGATGATGTCGGCGATGTTGGTGCGGGCCTTGACCTCGTCGACGTCGGCTTGACGGATGCGTCCCGCCATCAGGTCGCCTCGGCGCGCGTCGACGGCGCGTTCGCACCGGGCGCCCACACTCCGATGGATGCCGCATCGACGTCTCCGACGAGACGCCCATGCCAGGCGATCGCGAGCTGGTCGGTGAGGCTCGCGACCTGGTCGACGACGACCCGTCGCCGGGCGGCATCCGTGTCGCAGGCGGCGAAGTCGGCCGCGTGCAGGGCGTCGAGCACGTCCGGCGAATCCCACAGCGCCGTCGCCAGCCGCTTCAGCACGCGCCGCTGCTCTCGGTAGAGCTCCTTGCGCCCCTCGATCGACACGACCGCGGTGCCGATGATGCCCTTGAGCACCGCCATCTCGGCCTCGACGACGGGGGGAACGATGACGTGCGCACGGTAGCGGGTCAGGGCACTGGCCGAGTACGCGTCGCGCGTCGCCGCCGTCGCGGCGCGCGCGAACCGGCCGATGAGGTCGGAGGTGAGGTTCTTCAGCCGGGCCAGGTCGCCGCGCGTGCCGTCGAACGACGTGATCCACTCCGGCATCCGCATGAGTCGGTACAGCGCGTCCGCGAGAGCATCGCGGGGGAAGTCGAAGCCCACCCACGCCTGGATGCCGTTCAGCAGCGCCTCGTGCTGCGTGGCATCGGCGAGCCAGTCGGGGCGGAGGTATCCGTTGACGATGGCGTCCTCGAAGTCGTGCACCGAGTAGGCGATGTCGTCGGAGAGGTCCATGACCTCGGCCTCGATGCAGCGCACGCGGCCGGGGGCGTCGGCGCGCATCCAGTGGAAGACGGGCTCGTCGTCGGGATACACGCCGAACTTCAGCCGGCCGCCGGGATCGGGCAGGGGGTGCGCGGCCGTCCACGGGTACTTGCACGTCGCGTCGAGACTGGCACGCGTCAGGTTGAGGCCGAACGTCGTTCCGTCGGCGTCGATCGTCTTCGGCTCGAGACGCGTCAGGATGCGCAGCGTCTGCGCGTTGCCCTCGAAGCCGCCGATGTCCTCGGCCCAGTCGTTGAGCGCGCGTTCGCCGTTGTGTCCGAACGGCGGATGCCCGAGGTCATGGCTGAGACACGCGGTGTCGACGACGTCGGGCGACAGCTGCAGCGCCGTCGCGAGCTCGCGCCCGACCTGCGCGACCTCGAGCGAATGCGTCAGCCGGTTGCGCGCGAAGTCGGCCGGGCTCGCGGGACTCAGCACCTGCGTCTTGGCCGCGAGCCGTCGCAGGGCCGCGGAGTGCAGCACGCGGGCACGATCGCGCGCGAAATCGTCGCGCAGCGACCGGTGTCGTTCGGTGAAGAGGCGTTCGGCGTCGCGGTCGTCGTACCCCAGCGGTCGCGCGAGAGGCTCGACCGGGGTCCGTTCACCCGCCACTGTGGTCGAGCTCCGCTTCGGCGAGGGCGCTGGTCGCAGCCGAGCCGAGCTCGCGCGAGTCGAGCCAGCCCTGGGGCAGCGCGGGTCGCTTGGGCGAACCGGCGCGACCGCGCTGACCCTCGGCGCCCGCCCCGGGGTACGGTGCGGTCAGGTCGAGCGTGGCCAGCAGGTCGTCGATCTCGGCGAGCGTCGAGGCGGCTGCGAGCGCCGCCCGGGTCTCACCGCCGACGGGGTAGCCCTTGAAATACCACGCGACGTGCTTGCGCATGTCGCGGCAGCCTCGACCTTCGTCGTCGAAGAAGTCGACGAGCAGTTCGGCGTGACGGCGGAAGGCGCGTGCGACGAACGCGAGCGTCGCATCGACCGGGTCACCCGCCGCGGCATCGGGGGTGCCGAGCGTGCGCGCGAGGTCTCCGAACAGCCACGGCCGCCCGAGGCAGCCGCGTCCGACGACGACCCCGTCGCATCCGGTCTCGACCATCATGCGCGCCGCGTCGTCGGCCGACCAGATGTCGCCGTTGCCGAGCACCGGCACGCTCGTGACGGCCTGCTTGAGCGCCGTGATGGCCGACCAGTCGGCCTGACCCGAGTAGAACTCCGACGCCGTCCGCGCGTGCAGAGCGACGGCCGCGACACCCGCGTCTTCGGCGATGCGGCCCGCGTCGAGATACGTCAGGTGATCGGCGTCGATACCCTTGCGCATCTTGACCGTCAGCGGCACATCGCCCGCGGCGCGCACGGCGCGCGTCACGATGTCGCGGAACAGGCCGAGCTTCCACGGGAGAGCCGCTCCCCCGCCCCTGCGGGTGACCTTGGGCACGGGGCATCCGAAGTTCAGGTCGATGTGGTCGGCCCGGTCTTCGTCGACGAGCAGGCGCACGGCGGCTTCGGTCGTCGCGGGGTCCACACCGTAGAGCTGGATCGAGCGGGGCGTCTCCGACTCGTGGTGCGTGATGAGGCGCATCGTCACGGCGTTGCGCTCCACGAGCGCCCGCGTCGTGATCATCTCGCTGACGTACAGCCCCGCACCGTACTCGCGGCACAGGCGCCGGAAGGCGGTGTTGGTGATCCCCGCCATGGGCGCGAGCACGACGGGCGCATCGAGCTCGATGGGCCCGATGCGCAGCGTCCGTGCGGGAGCGAGGGCAGTCGTCACGTCGACCATTCTCCCATCCCTTTCGATCCCGCTGCTCGGTCAGGCTCTAGCCTGGGGATATGACCGATGAGACCACGCCTGACCTGCGCGACATCCCCTTCCAGACCGCCGACGGCGGCACCTCGACGCTCGCGGAGTACGAGGGAGACGTCGTCATGGTCGTCAACGTCGCATCGAAGTGCGGGCTGACCCCGCAGTACGCGCAGCTCGAGCAGCTGCAGAAGGCCTACGGCGACCGAGGATTCACCGTCGTCGGCTTTCCGTGCAACCAGTTCATGGGGCAGGAACCGGGCTCGATGGACGAGATCCTCGACTACTGCGCGACCACGTGGGGCGTCACATTCCCCGTGCACGACAAGGTGAAGGTGAACGGCAAGAATGCCGCACCCCTCTACCAGGCGCTCAAGGCGGCGCGCGACCTCGAGGGCAAGAAGGGGCGCATCGCCTGGAACTTCGAGAAGTTCGTCATCACGCCCTCGGGCGACGTGCACCGGTTCCGCCCGACCACGAAGCCCGACGACCCGGCCGTCGTGGCCGTGATCGAAGAGAACCTGCCGCGCTGATCAGGCGCCCGCGACGGGTGCGCCGCCGCGGGACTCGGTCCACACCTGGCGGACGATCTGGCTGAACGCCTCGGCCGGCTGCGCCCCCGATATGCCGTACTTGCCGTCGATGACGAAGAAGGGCACGCCGGTGATGCCGTAGGCGGCAGCCTGAGCCTTGTCGGCCCGCACGGCCTCGGCGAACCGTCCCGACTCGAGCGCCTCGCGGGCGGCATCCGCGTCGAGACCCGCATCGGCGGCGAGCGAGACGAGCTCGTCCTCGCGCCCCACGTGCCGGCCCTCGGTGAAGTACGCGGCCATCAGCCGTTCGGCGAGCTCGGGCTGACGGCCCTGCTCCTTGGCGAAGTGCAGCAGTTCGTGCGCCTTAAGCGTATTGGTGTGCTGGAGCAGGTCGAAGCGGTACTCGAGTCCGACCTCGGAGGCCACACCGGTCACGCGATCGAGCATCTGACGCACCTGGTCGGCCGGCATCCCCTTGTGATTCGCGAGGAAGTCGACCTCGTCACCGTCGAAGTCGACGGGGGTGTCGGGCGAGAGCTCGTACGAGTGGAAGGTCACCTCGACTCGCGGCGCGTCGTCGTCGGCGGAGGTCGCCGCGAGACCGTTCTCGAGGTTGCGTTTTCCGATGTAGCACCAGGGGCACGCGATGTCGGACCAGACGTCGATCTTGATGGATTCACTCACAGCACGGTGCAACGGCGCCCGTGCGGCGTCTATTCCGGCGAATGCTTCTGGGAATCTCGCGGGGTGTCGACGGCGCCACCGAAGCGACGGTCGCGGTCGAGATACAGGCCGATCGCCTGCCACAGGTCGGTGCGCGAGAAATCGGGCCAAAGCGTGTCGAGGAACACGAACTCCGCGTACGCGGACTCCCACAGCAGGAAGTTCGACGTGCGCTGCTCGCCACTCGAGCGGATGAAGAGATCGACATCCGGCATATCCGGCTGATAGAGACGGCTGCGGATCAGACGTTCGGTGACGGCCGACGGACGCAGGCGCCCCGCATCGACGTCCTGCGCGATCGATCGCATCGCGTCGACGAGCTCGATCCTCCCGCCGTAGTTGACGCACATCGTGAGGGTGAGCACGTCGTTGTCGCGGGTGAGCTGCTCGGCGAACTGCAGCTCCTTGATGACCGAGCCCCACAGGCGCGGCTTGCGGCCCGCCCACCGTACGCGCACCCCCCACTCGTTGAGCTGGTCGCGGCGTCGGTGCAGCACATCGCGATTGAACCCCATGAGAAAGCGCACCTCGTCGGGCGAGCGCGACCAGTTCTCGGTCGAGAAGGCGTACACCGACAGATGCGTGACGCCCGCCTGCACGGCGCCGGCGACGACGTCGAGCAGAGCCGCCTCGCCCGCCTTGTGCCCTTCGACGCGGGTGAGGCCGCGCCGGTTCGCCCACCGGCCGTTGCCGTCCATGACGATCGCGACATGCTTCGGCACGGCGCCCTTCGGGAACTCGGGCGGATGCTGTCCGGTCCAATCCAGCGGACGATACGCCACGGCGTCGCGGTGCGTGAACGGCTTCGGGCTCATCGGGCTCCCTCCGAGCTGACATGCGCGAGCGAGCGGATGCCGCGCTCGAGATGCCACTGCGCGTACGCCGCGATGAGGCCGGACGCCGCGGCGGTCGAGGCCGGCGTCGCGGCATCCACCGCTTCCCACTCCCCCGCCATGAGCGACCGCAGGAGGGAGGAGGTCGCCGAGCCGATACGGGCCGAGCCGACGGGAGCGCACCCGGTGCACACCGTGCCGCCCGCCTGAGCGACGAAGGCGTCGTGCGGGCCCGGTCTGCCGCATCGAGCGCACTCCGACAGACCCGGCGCCCACCCGGACAGAGCCATCGCGCGCAGCAGGTACGAATCCAGGATGCTGCGCGGAGCATGCTCGCCGCGCGCGAGCGCGCGCAGGCCACCGACGAGGAGCAGGTACTGCTGGCGTGTCGCGTCGGCCTCGTTGAGCCGGTCGGCGGCCTCGACCATCGCGTGGGCGGATGTGTAACGGTCGTAGTGAGCGGCGATGTCGGCGCCGTAGGATCCGAGCGACTCGGCCTGCTGCACGATGTCGAGCGATCGGCCCTGGTAGAGCTGAACATCGGCGACCATGAAGGGCTCGAGACGTGCCCCGAACCGCGACGACGTGCGCCGGACACCCTTCGCGACCGCGCGGATCTTGCCGTGGCGGCGGCTGAGCATCGTGAGGATGCGGTCTGCTTCACCCAGTTTGTGGGTGCGCAGGATCACGACCTCGTCGCGGTAGGTGGGCACCACTCGATTATCCCGTCCAGGCGAGAGAATGGACGCGTGAACGAGCCGCTCTTCGTGATCCCGCTCTGGGCAGACCTCACCGCCGTGGGTCTTGGAGGCGTTCAGGGCGCCCTGTTCGCCTCGGGCTTCCGCGGCCAGCGCCGCCTCGACCTGCTCGGCGTGGCCATCATCGGCATCGTGATGGGCATGGGCGGCGGTCTCATCCGCGACATGCTCCTGAACGTCCCGCCGGCGACGCTGCAGAGCAACTGGTACCTGATCACAGCGACGGGGGCCGCGTTGGTCGGCATGCTCCTCGCCGGCATCTTCCAGCGGCTGAACCGGGTGATCGTCGGGCTCGACGCCCTCGTGATCGGCATGTTCGGGGCGCTCGGCACGAGCAAGGCGCTCGCGCTCGGCTTTCCCGAGATCCCCGCCATCTTCGTCGGGGTGTGCGCGGCGGTGGGCGGCGGCATCCTGCGCGACATGATCATGGGCCTGCCGGTTGCGATCATGCACGTGGGGTCGCTGTACGCCGTGGCCGCCGGAGCCGGATGCGTCGTGCTCGCGGGGGCGCATGCGCTCGGCGCGCCGCTCATCGCAGCATCCATCGCCGGAATGGTCGTGACGGCGGTGATCCGCCTGCTCGCCGTCGTCTTCGACATCTCGCTGCCCGAGCAGCGCGCTCTGCATCGCCGCAAGGTCGCCGTCGAGACCTCGGCCATCCCGATCATCAAGCCCTGATCGTCCGCGAGACTGCAACGGAGCGCCGAGACTGCGGGTGAACCCCGCAGTCTCGGCCGCCCGTTGCAGTCTCGCCGTCAGGGTCAGGCGGTGACGAGCGACGCGGAGCGCTCGCGGGTGCGGATCGCGCGGTTGACGCTCGAGACGACGGCCTTGAGCGACGCCGTCGAGATGTCACCGTCGATGCCGACACCCCAGAGCCGGTCGCCGTCGACCTGCAGTTCGACGTAGGCGGCCGCCTGCGCGTCGCCGCCGGCGCTCAGCGTGTGCTCGACGTAGTCGTAGAGCGAGATGTCGAACCCGTGCGCCCGGACCACTTCGAGGAATGCGGCGATCGGGCCGTTGCCGTGAGCCGTGGCATCCTGCACTTCGTCGCCGTCGCGCAGACGCACCGCGAGCTCGACGTCGCCGGTCATGTCGCTCGAGCTGCGCGTCGCGAGGATCTCGAACCGACCCCAGCGGTCGGCCTCGGCCGCCGCGGGCAGGTACTCGTCGGTGAAGACCGACCAGATCTGGTCGCTCGTCACCTCGCCGCCGTGCTCGTCGGTCTTGGCCTGCACGACGCCCGAGAACTCGATCTGCAGACGACGCGGCAGGTCGAGCGCGTGGTCGGTCTTGAGCAGGTACGAGACGCCGCCCTTGCCCGACTGCGAATTGACCCGGATGACGGCCTCGTACGAGCGGCCCAGGTCCTTCGGGTCGATCGGCAGGTACGGCACGGCCCAGTCGATCTCGTCGACCGTGACGCCGGCGGCGTCGGCGCGGGCCTGCATCGCCTCGAAGCCCTTCTTGATGGCGTCCTGGTGCGAGCCGCTGAACGCCGTGAAGACGAGGTCTCCCGCCCAGGGGCTGCGCTCGGGCACGGGCAGCTGATTGCAGTACTCGGCCGTGCGCTTGACGTGGTCGATGTCGCTGAAATCGATCTGCGGATCGATGCCCTGTGTGAGCATGTTGATCCCCAGCGCGACGAGGTCGACGTTGCCCGTGCGCTCACCGTTGCCGAACAGGCATCCTTCGATGCGGTCGGCGCCGGCCAGGTACCCCAGCTCGGCGGCGGCGACCCCCGTGCCTCGGTCGTTGTGCGGGTGGAGCGACAGGATGACGTTCTCACGGTGATTCAGGCGACGCGACATCCACTCGATCGAGTCGGCGTACACATTGGGCGTGGCCATCTCGACGGTCGCCGGCAGATTGATGATGACCTTGCGCTCGGGCGTCGGCTCGAAGACCTCGAGCACGTCGTTGCAGATCTCCAGAGCGAACTCGAGCTCGGTTCCGGTGTAGGACTCGGGCGAGTACTCGTAGTAGACGGTCGTCTCGGGGATGCGCTTCTCGTACTCGCGGCACAGACGCGCACCCGACAGGGCGATGTCCTTGACGCCCTGCTTGTCGGTGCGGAACACCACGTCGCGCTGCACGATGCTCGTCGAGTTGTACAGGTGCACGATCGCCTGCTTGGCCCCCGCGATCGCCTCGTACGTGCGCGCGATCAGGTGCTCGCGCGACTGCGTCAGAACCTGGATCGTGACGTCGTCGGGAATGAGGTCGTCTTCGATCAGCTGGCGCACGAAGTCGAAGTCGGTCTGGCTCGCGGAGGGGAACCCGACCTCGATCTCTTTGTAGCCCATCTTCACGAGCAGCTCGAACATGATGCGCTTGCGCTCGGGGCTCATCGGATCGATGAGCGCCTGGTTGCCGTCGCGCAGGTCGACGGCGCACCAGCGCGGGGCCGTCGTGATCCGGTTGGACGGCCACGTGCGGTCGGGCAGATCGACCCGGATCTGCTCGTGGTACGGCCGATACTTGTGGATCGGCATTCCGGAGGGCTGCTGGGTGTTCTTCATGATTCGTCGCTTCTTTCATCGCCCGATCGGGCTGGCTGAGTGCCGGATGGATAGCGGACCAACGACGATCGCCGCGACGAGGAAGGTCCTAGATCGAGGACTCGTCGCGGCGGCTAAGAAGAAGGAGCCCGCCGAAGCGCATGGATAGATGGTAACAGGACCGGATCGGGATGAGACGAATCGGCCGCGCGCGACACTAGAACGACATGACACGTCACCGCCGATACCTCCTCGCCCTCGTCGTGGGCGTGGCATCCGCTCTCGTACTCGCGGGGTGCGCGACGCCCTCCGCGTCCGATGCTCCCCCGGGCGCCTCGCTGGGCTCGGTCTGGCCGGCGCCGCCCGAGGGCGACGTCATGGCGCAGGGCACCGTGCTCGACACGGGAGGCGACCCCCAGCTGTGTCTCGGCGCGATCGCCGAGTCCTATCCCCCGCAGTGCAGCGGGATCCCGATCGAAGGGTGGGATTGGGAGGGGCTCGACGGACAAGAGACGGCGAGCGGCGTCACATGGGGCGCGTATGCCGTGCAGGGCACGTACGACGGCGACACCTTCGTGCTCACGGAGGACCCCGTCATGCTGGCGCTGTACGACCCGATGGTCGCGCCCGATCCGACCGGCGGCGAACCCGGGACGGGCACGGAGCCGCAGCTCACCGAGTTGCAGGACGAGCTGCCCCAGCGCCTCGGCGATGCCTACCTGATGTCGATGCCCGAGAACGGGTGGCTGCTGGTCGACGTCGTCTGGGACGACGGCACGTGGCAGAAGGCCGCGGACGACGACTTCGGCGAGGACATCGTGCTGATCCGATCGGCGCTGACCCCCGTCGCGGGGTGAGGCACCGGGTTTCCGCGACGCCGTGCATGCCCGTACCCCGCCTGGCTTCCACGGGGTACGGGCATGCACTGTGACGCGGTCGGATCGCCGCAGATTGCGTCGCGCAAACTGCCCGCGCAGTACCGGTGGAAACCAGACGGGAATGTCGGAGGCCCTTGGCAGAATCGTGGGTATGGATGCACTGCTGGATCACCTGAAAGAGGTCATCGAGCAGTCTCGCGGGGTCGTGTCAGACACCCTCGGCTCGGGTCGGATCATCGATGCGTCCGACACCCACGTCGTGACGGCCATGACGCTCGCGGCCGAGCTCCAGCGACTCACCGACGCGGTTCTCGTCGAGACGGTGGGCGAAGTGTCCCGACGGTCACTTCAGCGCGACCGCGATCTGCGGCTGACGACGCGCAGGGGCTGCCATGACGTGAGTGAACTCGTCCAGCGCCACACGCGTCTCGCCCCAGCCACGGCAGCTCGTCTGATCCGCGGAGCGAAGCCGACCATGGTGGGGATCTCGTTCGCCGGGTCGCCGATCGAACCCCGGCTGCCCGCTCTGCGCGACGCGCTGCTCGACGGCGAGGTCGGCGTCGACGGGCTTCTCGCCGTCTCCGGTCCGCTCGAGGGAATGGGGCGCCGGGTCGGGCGTGACGACCTGCTCGCGGCGGATGCCGTGCTTGCGGCCGAAGCGCGCGGCGAAGGTCCGGAAGGTGCGCCGCCAGCGTGTGCCGAGCTGCTGCGCGTGCAGGCGCTCGCGTGGTCGGCCTACCTCGACCAGGACGGCGCCGAACCGCGCGAAGAGCGCGCGATCCGACTGCGCGGAATCACGCTCGGCACCGTGCGCGACGGCCTCGTGCCGATCCGAGGGATGCTGCTCCCCGAAGTCGCGGCTCAGTTTCGGCGCATCAGCGATGCGGTGATCTCGCCCCGGGTCGACGGCAGCGCCGGAGTGCAATTCCGCCCCTCAGCCGACGCGACCGGCGATGCCGACGACGAGTTCGCCCCCGTCGACCCGCGCACGTGGACGCAGAAGCAGCATGACGCTCTGGCGACGGCCCTGTTCGTCGCAGCATCCAGCGAGCAACTGCCCACGATCGGCGGCGCTGCTCCGACGCTCGTGGTGTCGGTCCGAGACCGCGATCTCATCTCGCAGACGGGCTGGGCGCACGTCGACGGGAGTGACGAACCCGTATCGCTGGCCAGCGCACGGCACGCGGGCTGCGCTGGCGTCATCCAGCGCGTCCTCCTTGGCGGCAACGGTCGAATCAAGCAGATCGGCACGGAGGAACGTGTCTTCAATCGCCACCAGCGCCGGGCGATCGCCCTTCGCGACGGTGGCTGCATCATTCCCGGCTGCGGTGTGCCCGCAGGCTGGTGCGAAGTGCATCACGTCATGGAACACGCCGAGGGCGGCCCGACGCATTGCGACAACGGAGTGCTCCTCTGTTGGGCACACCATCGGTTCCTCGGCCACATCGGGTGGCGGATCCGCATGAACAGGGGCGTTCCCGAGGTGCTCGCACCCGACTGGATCGAGACCCGACCTCGATGGCGAGCGGTCACGAAATCTCCGACCCGGATTCTCGATCTCATCGGCGGCCGGCGCACATGACACGCGGTCGTGGCTCGGCTGGAGTGCCGCGACTCGACCGGGCTGACGCGACGCGTCATCGGGTGGGGTAGCTTCGGCAGCATGAGCTTCGACAACATCCTGCAGGTACTGGATGAGACCGCGGTCGTCGCCGTGGTCACGACGAAGGCGAACGGGCAGCCGGTCGCCACCCCGATCTGGTCCATGGTGATCGACGGCGTGCCGTACATCCGATCGGTCAACGGCCCCGAGGCCGCGTGGTATCGCCATGTTCGTGCTGGCCGGCCGGTCGCTTTCGCGCTCGGTGACGGATCGATCGCCGAGCGGGATCGCGTCGCCGCGTTGGCTCTCGAGCGCGAGGAGGTCACCACCTCGTATGTTCCCGCCGACGACGCGGTGCAGGCCGAGATCGATGACGAGCTGTGGCGCAAGTATGCCTCGAGCCCCGACTCGGTGCGGATGATGCTGAGCGCCGACGCGCGCGCATGCACTCTGCGCGTCGAGGAAGCGCGCTGAGCGCCTAGGGCGTGTCTGACAAATTGTTCGAGGGTGGGCTGAGAGTCTGGACGCGTGTCGCGGTTCCAGTTGCTTTCGGATGCTCAGTGGTCGTTGATC
>NZ_JBSHLZ010000011.1:0-77018 GCF_053644835.1 Microbacterium sp. NPDC055357
ACTCACTCGGGTAGGGCTTGGGCACAGCAACATCCTTCCAGGCCCACCCCTCGGGCAAGCCAGATCAGATGTCACCTACTCGTGCAGCAATCCCAGGCCCTCGGTGACGACGTGAAGCACAAATACACGCGCCCGTACCGGCCGCAGACCAACGGGAAGATCGAGCGGTTCCACCGCACCCTCGCCGACGAATGGGCCTACGCTCGCCACTACGACTCAGACCCGCAGCGAGCCGCCAGCTACCCCGCCTGGCTGCACCACTACAATCATCACCGACCCCACACCGGCATCGGAGGCCAATCACCCATCGACCGCGTCCACAACGTCCGTGGGAAGAACATCTAGCGCGCCTGCGCTGACGTCGGCTTTGGTCGTTCCGGCATGTTGCCGAATCGGTCGAAAAAGCTTCCCCGGACAGAAGCTGCACGTCACGGCCCCGAGTAACACACAGGAGCGTGCGCTTACCGCGGCCTCCGGCCTCGCTATGTTGAACGTTGGGAGGGAAACATGGCCTTGTTGGGCGCGCTCGACGAGATTGCTGGCGGGACACCACAGCAGACTCGGTCGTTCTTCCATGTGATCGGAGAACGAGCTATTCCAGACACACGCGTCAATTACCGCGTCCATTGGCTGACGTTGGATGGGAATGGCCGCGACCGAACCGTAGCGCTAGCGCAACATCTCTATTTCAAGATCGCAGACTATTGCACCCCGCGTAGTCGGATCCTTGAGGCTCGCGCACGCGATGACCGCGAGGGTGGCAACGTCCAGATGATGATGTTGCAGGAGGAAGCCCGTCGCTTGTTTATCGATTCGGACACCTCTGGTGAAGGTGGAGAACTCTTGCTCTATTTCCTGCTGGAAGCCGAACTCGGGCTTCCGCAGGTGCTCTGCAAGATGCCGTTGAAGACTAACTCGAAGATGCCCATTCATGGTGTCGACGGCGTCCACGCGGGGCTTCTCGACAAGGGAGGACTTGCGGTCTACTGGGGGGAGTCGAAACTGTACGCGGACGTGCAGTCGGCGATGACTGACTGTTTCACGAGCATCGCCCCGTTTCTTCTCGACGATGGGACGGGCGACGCGCACCGCGACCTCGTACTCGTGCGCGAGAGGCTCGATACCGGCGACCGCGAGCTGTCATTGAAGCTCGTCCAGTACTTCACCGATGATGCTCCTGAGCGCACCAAGCTCGAGGTTCGTGGGGCATGTCTGGTGGGTTTCAGTCACGACGGTCATGGCCACCCTTTCGAGGACGACGAAGTCACGATGCTCGCGGAGGTCGAGGAGCGTGTCGATGCGTGGGCGAAGAGTGTCGGTACCCGGGTGTCGAATCGTGAGATCGAAGGTTTCGAGATCGAGTTCTTCTGCATGCCGCTGCCTTCTGTGGAGAAGTTGCGGACCGCATTCAACAACCTGCTGAGGCATAAGTGAACGACGACGAATACTGGGCCGAGGTATCCACCCTCACTGCATTCACCGAGGGTGTCCGGCTCTCGACGCTCAAGTCCACTCGCGGCTTCTTCGCCAGCGTGCGACCGAGTGAGCCCACTCCAACCCTCGATTGGGGTCGTCACCTACTAGCGGCAAGTCTCGTGACCCTTCACGCGCCGGAAACTGTGCAGGCGGGAGCCCTCCGAATCGTGCAGGGGTGCCTCCAGGATCCTGATGCATCCGCATCGCATAAGGAGGCCGCGGAGTACCTATTGCGTCGGCTCGGGAACGGACGAGCGGCGGAACTCGCCCACGACAAGGGGCTCGCGCCGGACAGTGGCGATGAGATCGCGGCCACTCCACTGTCGCTTGACCTCATTCGTCGAACTCTCGAACTCAGCGTCGACGGGGGAGGCGAGCGCATCCCCGTGAACCAGTTCCAGCGGCAGTTTTGGGACTCGGCCGAAGAATCGCGTTGGACGAGTGTCTCAGCGCCGACCTCTGCTGGGAAGTCCCACATCGTTCGGTTATGGCTGGCGGCACAAATCGCTTCCCATGAACGGTACCGGGCTGTGTATCTGGTACCCACGCGCGCGCTTATCGAAGAGGTTAGCCGTGAGCTGGAAACCACGCTGGGAAATCGCGCGACCGTTACCACGATGCCCTGGGATACACGCGTCGAGGAGAAGCCCCATGAGGTCTACGTTCTAACTCAGGAGCGTCTGCACATCCTGTTGCGCAAGCAGCCGGACATGTCCTTCGACTTGCTGTTCGTGGACGAGGCGCAGAAATTGAATGACGGTGCGCGCGGTGTGCTGCTCCAGAGAACCTTGGACGAAGCGGCTCGCCGGGGTGAGCCGAAGATTATCTTCGCCAGCCCGCTGACTTCGAACCCGGAGCTCCTCGTCGCTGGCGTCCGCGGGACATCGACCGCCTTCGTGAGCGAGACGGTTACGGTCAATCAGACCCTGATCCACGTCAACCAGCGACGCTACCGTCCCACAACGTGGGACATGGTCGCACTCGTTGACGGAGAGCGGATTGCGATCGGTGAGTTTGATCTGTCGGCTCGGCCAACGTCTCTCAGAAAGCGACTGTCGCTTGTAACCGTTGCGCTCGGGAGTCAACACTCGGGCAATGTCGTGTACGCGAACGGGGCAGCCGAAGCCGAACTGGTCGCCGGGCAGATCTGCGATGCGCTCATCGAACCTGGTTGGATAGCGTCGAAAGAGACGCTCGAAGTCGTCGAGCTCATCGAGAAGACCATTCATCCCCAGTATCTCTTGGCTGCATACCTCAAGCAGGGCGTCGCGTTTCACTACGGGAACATGCCACTTCTTGTCCGGGAGGCGGTCGAGCGGCTGTTCCGTAACGGAGACATTCGGTACCTCGTCTGCACCTCGACCTTGCTCGAAGGGGTAAACCTGCCCTGCCAGAATCTCTTTGTCAGAGCGCCTCGCAAGGGCAACGACACCTTGATGTCCGCATCAGACTTTTGGAACTTGGCGGGTCGAGCGGGTCGATGGGGCGTGGAATTCCAGGGGAACATCGTGTGCGTCGACACAGAAGTCGCGAGTAACTGGTTGGAGGTTCCCACGCGCCGTTCACGGCAGCCGATGGCACGAGCTACAGACGCGATCTTGCACAACTACTCGGATCTGCGACAGTACATTGAGGACGACACACCCGTGGATGCGGCGCGGACCGCTCCGATCTTTCAGGCGCTGTTTGGCATCCTCACGACCGCTCGGAGGCAAGGGCTGGAGTTACAAGAGTTGCCCTGGCTCCAGTCGACGGCTGACCAGTCTGCGGTGCTTTCGAACCTCATCGACGAGAAGCTAGCTCCTCTAACCATCTCTCCGGGGACTCTTCAGGTCCACGCCGGCATCAGCCCGATCTCGATGCAGCGATTGCACGACCACTTCCAAGCGGTCGGCAGGAGAGACGCATTCGAACTGCCCCCACCGGAAAGCTACGACGCCGTTGATGCGTACCTGCGTGCTATCGCGATTTGCTTCAGATTCCTTGGCGCCGACTTCACTCAGAACGAGGGGCGGCAGTTCGCGCTCGCGCTTCTCTTCGTCGAGTGGATGAAGGGCCGCCCCCTCGCGGTTCTCATCTCCAGTCGGTTGCGGTACCTGAGGCGAGCTGGCAGAAAGCACACCCTCGCGGTGGAGATTCGGAGTGTGCTCAAGGACGTGGAGCAGTACGCGCGCTTCGAAGGACCGCTTTTTCTCGCGTGCTACGCCGATGTCCTGAACGAGGCAATTCCGTCGGAATCGAAGCATGAGGAAACTCGGGACATCGCGATGATGATGGAGCTAGGCGTGTCTCGAGTGACGGAGGTGTCGATGATGAGTCTCGGTCTCTCCCGCACCAGCGTCGTGGCACTGTCCGAGCACATCATCAAGGATGATCTCACCCCCGAACAATCACTGGAGTGGATCGCATCGCACGACATCGGCGCCTACGATCTACCCGCCCTCGTCGTCGCCGAGATCGCGAATATGACCCGCCGCCGAGCCGGCGTTTAATAGGCACTGCTCACAACATAAAGGGGGAGCCGTGGGTGCTAAGCCAGTCACTCTGCGTACGTTTCGGTGGGGCACCATCAAGGAAGCGAAGGCAGCGTTCCAGAAGATCTTGCGCGGATATGGACTGAACGAGGAGGTAACGGATCCCGTACATGTGGCGATGCTTCACGAGCTTCTCGAGCGGCACCCGCGAGGGCAGGAGAAGACTGGGGCCGGCGTCGACCACTTCTACATCGGACGCACCCAGCAGGAGGACGGCGCCGTCCGCTACTGGAGCGGTCGAGGCATCTGGATTCGCCGAGTGGACGGTAGTCCTGCTGATCTTGGCTATACGGCTGCCCTTGTGGGGCCATCTCCGAAGGTGGACGCCAAAGACGCCATGCGGCATGCGGTGAGTTCGCGCCGCGATGATTACCGTGATAGTCGATACGTGGATCGTTCGGACGTGTCGTGTTTTCTCAGCGGTGAGCCACTTGATGAGTCGGACGCGCAGGTGATCTATGTGGATCCAGCTTGGGAGCAGATTACGTATCGGTTCGCCCAAGCCGAGGGCGGATGGGAGCAGCTGCGGGTCAATTCTGGAGACGGTGCCGCGCAGATCGGCGGTCGACTTGCGGATCCAGACGTACTCCGGAGGTGGTTGGAGTTTTTCGACGCTCACGCCAACATGGAGCTTGCGTCACGGTCAGCGGCAGCCCGGCGCCCATGGCCCGACGAAACGGCATGGGATCCGTCACTTTGAGTTGACGCGATGAATTCGTCCGCGCCTGACCTGCTCAACGTCTGGTGCATCGGCTTCCGCGCTTGCGCGCTCCACATGGGTACTGTGCGCTCAGGTGTGCCGGAACTCGGCGATGTCATCGACCCAGTCGTCGGTGATCGCCTGGATCGCTGCGAGGCGATCTGGAAAGTCTTTATGGGTGGCCATCTGAGCAGTGCGCCCGAATCGGAACTGCCACTTCCCAGTTGGGGAGTACAGGCACGCCGCGACGACATCGAATCCGTCTGTCGTGTAGAAGCGCGACGCCGGGTCACCCTTAGACGCTCGCGTCTTCTGCACCTCAACCTTGAACTGGCCGCTCGCTGAGGTCCGCGGGCTTGCGTTCTTGCACTCGACGCGAAGAACTGTGCCGTCTTCAAGCGTCACGTTGAAGTCGTGCATCGCGTCGACGTCGAGTCGCTCGACTGTCTCGATTCCGAGCGCGCCGGTCAACTGCTGTTCGAGGTGGTGCTCGGCGACACCACCGCGAACCGCGACGGAGAGGCGGTTCCGTCCGCGAATGATGTCCAGGATCTGCTCACTTGTCAGCGCGAACTGCTCCTCCAGGGCGTGTCGCCGGGGCGCTTCATCGGGCAGCGGCGGGGTAGCCATGTCGAGAGCAGCGGTGTACCGCAGGGCAGGATCGAGGCGAAGCGCGGTCGCGCGGCGCTCGAGCCGGGCGTAGTCGATTAGCCGGTTCGGGGTGAATGCGACCACTGTTTCGAGGTTCGTGGGTGAGCGAGCCTCACTTCGCTTTGCCCCGGCGCGGTTGATCTTCTCCCACACGTGCCAGCTGCTCCGGGCCGCCTCATCGATATCGGCCTCCTTCGCGTAGAAGGAGATTCCCATGGGGAGGGGATCCCACAGATTGGAGTCGAGACCGAGAAGCACTCCGTCCATGAGGTCGACGCCGACGATCATCGTGACGTCGACGCCAGCGATATCGCGCCCGACCGGATGATCCCGCTCCCAGCTCTCCTCGGCACCGTATCGAAGCTGGCCTCGCACCTCGTCGTCAGGACGCCCTTTGGTTGCGACCTTCGTGATCCTGAATGGATAGATGAGCATGCCGATTCGCTCATCGGAGTCCAACTGGACTCCGAGGTAAACCGGCGCACGGCTTGGATCGCTGGCGTAGATGACACGGCCCCCGGAGGCCTCGATGGAACTGACCAGGAACTCGTGGACGTCCGCTCGGCCGCTCACCCGGTAGACCTCTCCGAACGCGCGGCCGGCAACGGTCTGTTCCTCCACAAGCCCTCCTGGCGTCGACAAATCCACAGATCGCATTGGCTCCGATCGCATGTCGGCGCCTAGCGGCAGACTGATGTCGACGATACTTGTTTGACGCGACAGTCCCGGCCCTCGGCGACGGCGCGTTCCTGGCGGATTGAGGTGACAGATGGCCGAGGAGCTCCCCGTGGTGAGCTTGTTCTCCGGCGCAGGCGGGCTGGACCTCGCGGTCGACAGAAGTGACGCGGAGCCACTCGTGACGAGCGACACTGGGAGCGGATTGCTTCGCGTCAACGTCGCCACCGATTACAATGAGCCGGCACTCCAGACCCTCACAGCAAACTTCGCCGACACGGCAACGCTGACAGGCGATATTCGAGAAGTGACGACGGAGCAGATCCTTGCGCGGGCGGGACTTCGCGCCGGGGAGCCGGTGCTGGTCGTCGGCGGGCCGCCGTGCACGCCTTTCAGCAAGTCCGGATTCTGGCTCGAGCAGAAGCGCGAGAGCAGGGACCCCAACGCGTCTCTGCTTGACGAGTACGTCCGAGTTGTTGCCGAGTCTCGACCCGAGGCATTCATCCTTGAAAACGTCCAAGGTCTGACCTACAAGACCCACAAGGCCCAGTTCGAACGTCTGCTGAAGGGCCTCGGAGAACTCGGGTACAACCCTCAGTGGAAAGTGCTGCTGGCCGCCGACTACGGCGTCCCACAGCTCCGCCGCCGCGTCTTCGTCGTCGGCCGCCGAGATGGGGAGAAGTTCGAGTTCCCAGAGCCAACGCACTCGGGTTGGAGCGAACACTCACGACGGATTGACACGAGCAAGCTTCCGCACGTGACGGCCGGAGACGCGTTCGCGGATCTGCCTCGCTTGGTCCGCGCATCAAACGATGAGATCGTCGACGGAAGCTACGGGGAACTCGCCGCCGAGATCCCACCCGGGCAGAACTACCTCTGGCACACGGATCGCTATGGCGGGCGGAACCATTTCGAGTGGCGCAGCCGCTACTGGACATTCCTCCTTCGACTCGATCCCAATCGGCCTTCGACGACCCTCCAGGCTCAGCCGGGGCCCTGGGTCGGGCCATTCCACTGGGAGAACGTCCGCACCTCAAATGGGGACGAGCGAGCGCGACGCCTGCGAGTCAACGAAATGCTTCGCCTGATGTCTTTCCCGGACGACTTCAAGATTGCTGGATCACGTGCCGACGTGCAACGGCAGCTCGGAAACGCCGTTCCGCTGGAACTTGGCAAGGCAGTCGTACGCGCCTTGGTGACTCAGCTCGGGTACATCGACCACAGAGCGAGTTCTCGCCTTGTCGCCGCTGGATAGCTGGCACACTGCGATCGGTCTGGAGTCGCTGATCCCTCAGCGCCTAACTTCCTAATCGCGGGATCGTGCTGGATGTCCGACCGACGGACAGGACGGATGCGAAGTGGTCGCGGAGATCCGGATCGCACACATAGATGTAGGTTCCCAGGATTCCTCTCGTCAGCAGCACGCCATAGATGTTCCGGATCAGCGTAAGGAGATCCTCGTCGGTCGTCTGCCGTCGTAGCTTCTTTAGGTTTTCCTTGCCCTTCTTGTCGCGGTAGGCGTCGCGGTCCATGACCACCTGTCGCCTGAACTCGTCGTATCGGAGATCCCCGCCGATGATCACGCCGGCGTAGTTCAGGTCGTAACCCTGCACCGTGTGAATGGAGCCGACCTCGTCGATCGATGTCTTCGAGTTGATCCAGTCTTTATCGGTTCGGTTCCAGACGAACTCGGTTCCCTCGAGTTTGAAGTCGAAGCCGGGTTTGTTGCCACGCGTCTTCCAGTCCCAGGCGTAGCCGGCGACAAGTCGAGCGAGGCCGACCTCGCGGTCGCGTTCGCGGATCGCTTCCTGCATGTCGACGACGCTTCCAAAGAACCGCAGGTCGTACTCGCCGAAGTCCGGGCGGTCCCCGGCGCGAAGCTCGCCTTGAAGAAGCTGGCGAATGAATCCCACGTAGTCTGCGTCCGCCCGCACTCGCATCTGCGTCGCCAATGGGAAACACCGATGCGATCGCTTCGCAGCTGCGACCTCAATGGCGAGAGTCTCACTCGGGAGGTCCGCTGGCCGCACGCCTTGGCGCTCGTCGATGAGCAGGATCTGGTGCGTGCTCTGGGCGCGGATCCAGTCGAGCTGGGTCTTGCTGAGATCATCGGAACCGAAGAGGCGTTCGTTGATCTCGATGAAGTCGCGGTTGCGCATACCCGAGGACTGGTTCGCGCGGCGATTGAGCCGGTGCGTCTCGTCGACGATGAGCAGGTCGAACGGTATGGACGACTTGCCGACGTCGAACGGGTTCAAGACGAGGTCTTCACTGACCTTCGGCGTCTTCTTGAACACCTTCTTGATCGAGTTTCGAAGCGACTGCTGAGGTACGACGAACCCGACGCGAACGCCCTTCAGTAACTCGCGGTTCTCCGGGACAAAGAACTCCGAGAAGAGTGAGTCTTGCTCGATCTCATCCGTATCTTCGTAGTCGCGAATGTCGGCCAGCAGCTTCATAAGGAAGATCGCCACGATCGTCTTGCCCGTACCCGGATTGCCCTGGATGACGCTGGTCGATCGTGTGCCCGTCGCGAGGTCCGCGAGCAGCGATTCAACGATCTGCTCGACGGCGATGGCCTGCTCTCTGGTGAGGACCTTGAAAGGCGAGAGCTTGAAGAGATCGCTGTTCTCGATCTCGGGGATGCTGCGCTGAAAGATCCCGTCCGATCGCAGCTGCTCGAAGATGTCACGGAAGCTCTCGCGGTATTGGTCGCGCTCGTAGTACCGCGCGTCGATGATGCCCTCGTTGCCATTGAGCACTGTGAAGTGACCGTCGCCGGCGAGCCAGCGGATGAGGTGCGACTCGAGGTCGAGACACGCCGACTTGTTGAACCTCTCGTCAATGACCACACGCACCCGGCGGAACCCCGCCTTTGATGGATTCTGGATGTGCTGACGCATGCGTGACACAGCACTGACCGTCTCGCCGACATAGACAGATGGCGCATTTGGGGAGCCGGCGCTGTCGAGAACGTAGACGACGGGCCAGTTCGTCCGCCGTTCATCGCCGGACGCCCAAGTTGAGATCGCGGGTGTGGTGAAGTCGAGCCGTTCGATCTCAAAGGGCGTCATACTTCGTGCTCCGCCCTCTCGATCGATCGGCGGGGTACTTCGAGCCTGTTACCGCGAGCTTCTGCAGGACGATCTCGTCCAGGTCGACTCCCAGTTGAGCGGCGAGCAGTGTGCAGTAAGTGACGACATCGGCGAGTTCATCGCGCACGCGAACATCGTCTGCATCGTCGCTCCACTGGAAGCACTCGAGCAGCTCGCCAGCCTCGATCGAAATGCTCTTCGCGAGGTTCGCCGGCGTATGAAACTGAGCCCAGTCGCGCTCGCGCACGAACTCCGACAAGGCTTCACGAACTCGCTCACTCGTCACGGTGTGACGGTATCGCACAGCGGCCTCCCCTCCGACATCCAGCCAATTCAGCGATCGGGCGCGGCGCAGTGCTCGTCGTCAAACGGCTGCTAAGCGACGCGCGCAAGCGCGGAGTCTGCAAGGAGTGAGCGGCGAGAACGGAGGCACGAACGATCGCTACACTCTCGGCGTCGGAGGGAGGCGGCCCCTCCAACCCAACGCCAGTTGACGACGTCCTTGAGCATCTATCCACATCTTCGACCGGTGGCGTTGACGACGTCCGATCAGTGTCCGACACTGGCCCGATACTGACCCGCAACCCGGGATTGATCCGAGGTCGAGATGGGCACCATCACCCCGTACGAAACGGCGAAGGGCCGCCGCTACCGCGTGCGCTACCGCAAGCCTGATCGCACCGAAACGCAGAAGCGCGGCTTCACGACGATGCGCGAGGCGAAGCTCTACCTGTCCATGGTCACCGTGTCCAAATCGAAGGGCGAGTACATCGATCCCGTGGCGTCGCGGGTGCCGGTCCGGATGTTCGCCGACAGTTGGCTGCGGTCGAAGCAGCCGCCGATGTCGAAGCCTTCGTACTACATGACGCTCGAGCGGGCGTGGAAGAACCACGTCGCTCCAGTCTGGGCAGACAGGGAGATCTGGTCGATCCGGCGGTCTGAAGTTCAGGACTGGGTGTCGGAGCTCGCGACGCAGAAGTCGCGCACGGTCGTTCTCCGCGCGCTGGGAGTCCTCGCAGGCATCCTCGATGTCGCCATCGATGATCGTCGCCTTGCGAACAATCCGGCGCGACACATCCGCAATCTCCCTCGGAGCGGACCAGGCAAGCGCCGCGTCTATCTTTCGCACGACCAGGTGGCGACGTTGGCGGTATGCTCGGCGTATCCCACTATGGTCCTGACCTTGGCCTACACCGGCCTGGGCTGGGGCGAGGCGACCGGGCTGCGCGTGCGCAGTGTGAATCGACTGCGTCGACGCTTCGTGATCGAGGAAAACGCGGTGATGATCGCCTACGAGATCCACGTCGGCACGCCCAAGACGCACGAGAAGCGCTCGGTCCCTTACCCCGAGCGCCTCGCGCCGATGATCGAACAGGCCTGCGCAGGCAAGGGCCCGGAAGGGCTGCTCTTCGGCGACGGCGTCAACCACATGCGCAACTCCGGCGCACAGGGATGGTTCGCGAACGCGGTCCGTCGCGCGCAGGCTGTGGACCCATCGATCCCTCGGCTGACGCCTCACGACCTCCGTCACACCGCCGCATCACTCGCGATCAGCTCCGGCGCGAACGTGAAGGCCGTGCAGCGGATGCTCGGGCACGCATCGGCGGCCATGACGCTCGACACCTACGCCGACCTCTTCGACGACGATCTGGATGCCGTCGCATCGCGCCTCAACGACGCCATGCCGCTCGTGGCGCTGCCGTCAGGTCCGCAGACCCGCTACGCCCGACCGACGTAACGCCGGAGAGCAGACTGCTCAACTTTTCGACGAGGCTCAGGACGCCCGAAATGCTCGATTTCGTCGTCCTCAGGCGTCGAACGACGCTCCGTGAAGGGCGTCGAATCTGCCTCGTTTTCGGCTCACACGTTTCTCAAATGCGGCCAAAAAGCGGCCAAAAACACATTCTGAGTGGTCGGACCTCAGAAGAAACTCCTGGTCAGAGGCAAAAAGAGACTGTGCCCCTGGAGGGACTCGAACCCCCAACCGTTTGCTTAGGACGCAACTGCTCTTCCATTGAGCTACAGAGGCTGACCCGACCGAGTCTACCGGGGCTCCACGGTCAGGCAGCCGTCAATGCTTGCGCTCGATCCACCACTCGGTGAACTCCCTCGCGCGACCGTCCGGACCGAAGCGTACGAGCCACAGGTTGTCGTACGTCCCGATCTTGGCGCCCGCGGCATAGGTCGTGACGCCGCGAATGGCGGCGGCATCCGTCGTCTCGATCTCGACGTGGCCGTCGAACGTCCACTCCCCCGGCTCGTCGCGCTCATCGCTCCACAGCGCGAGGATTCGGTCGATGCCGACGGCGGGTTCGAGATCGTCGGGCGACCCGCGATACACCGCGTCGTCGGTGAACAGCGCGCGGATCGCATCCGGTTCGTTCGTGCGCCACGCCTCGACATAGCCGCTCAGAAACCGCTCCGCGTTGCTCATGCGACGACACTGGCACGACGCTCACCCCCGCGCCAGGGCGGTTCCTCCGTATTGCGTGGGAATCGGGGCGGATCGCCGGCGCACGGTTGCATCCCGGCGCGGATCTCGGAATCGTGGCCGGTCCTATTGCCCGAAACGGAAGGACCGACATGCTCACCATGACCGATACCGCCGCTGAAGCCGTCAAGGCGATCGTCTCGCGCGTGCCGAACGTGCCCGACGAGGGCGGCGTGCGCATCCGCGACACCGGCACCGCCGAAGGCTTCGAGCTGAGCGTCGCACCGGCGCCCGAAGAGACCGACACGGTCGTCGCCGAGAGCGGCGCGAACGTGTTCCTCGACGTCGGCGCGGCCGCGGCGCTGGATGACCGCGTGCTCGACGCCGAACTCGCGCAGGACGGCTCGGTGCGCTTCGCCCTGGGCACCCAGGGCTGAGACATTTCGCGAGGCGGGCTCCTGCGGGGGCCCGCCTTCGTCGTGTCAGGAGATCGCGTGCCTGATCACACCGTGCGGCTCTGGGCGACGTAGACCGTGTTCGACGAGGTTCCGCCGGTGACGGGGTTGTCGAAGTCCACGACATGCGCCGCGCCGTCATCGAAGACCTCGGCGAGCACGGTCATGAACTCGGCGTCGGGCGGGTCGTCCGACCACAGCGCGAAGACCCCACCCTCGACCAGGTGCCGGTCGAGGGCGCGCAGGCCGTCGGCCGTATAGAGGTCGGCGTGGGTCGGGTCCAGTTGGTGCCGCGGGGAATGGTCGACGTCGAGCAGGATCACGTCGTACCGCGCATCCGCATCGACCGGCTCACGGCGCATCAGCGCGAAGAAGTCGTCGCTGACGAGCGTGGTGCGCGGGTCGCCGACCAGCTCGCGCGAGGCGGGGAGCAGCATCCGCTCATGCCAGCCGATCACCGCATCGAGCCGATCGATCACGGTGAGCGCCGAGACGCGCGCGTCGCGCAGGGCGGCGACGGCGGTGTATCCGAGCCCGAGTCCGCCGACGAGCACGGTGAGCTGGCTCCCGGATGCCGCGGCCAACCCGAGGTCGGCGAGCGCCTCTTCGGCGACGGTGAACAGGCTCGACATCAGGTACTCGTCGCCGAGCTTGACCTCGTAGATCTCCTGCCCCACCGAAGGTTCCGACCGTCGCCGCAGGGCGAGGTCTCCCATCGGCGTGGGTTGCCAATCGAGCTCTTCGAACCTTGCGATCACAGGTGTCCCGTCGTAGGGTGCCCACACTACGCGGCGGGGCGCTCCTCCCCCACTTCCCAGCTCGCGGCCCGGTGCTCCGGCGCGCGGATCAGCGGAAGTCGCGCGACTGGTGGTGCACGCCCACCCGCAGATCCTCGACGCGGTCGGCGACGAGGTTCGTCACCCCCTCGACCGAGCGTTCGAGCAGGCCCCGCACGATGAGCGCCGGCGCATCGCGCACGACGCGGCGATACCGGTTCCACACCCCCACCGAGCAGATGACGTTGACGATGCCGTGCTCATCTTCGAGGTTGAGGAACGTGATTCCGGATGCTGTCGCCGGACACT
Organism: Microbacterium sp. NPDC055357; assembly: GCF_053644835.1. NCBI lineage: Bacteria > Bacillati > Actinomycetota > Actinomycetes > Micrococcales > Microbacteriaceae > Microbacterium > Microbacterium sp. NPDC055357. The sequence goes on from NZ_JBSHLZ010000011.1 coordinate 13,103, forward strand.
GCCGATGCGTGACAAGCCCGGCGACTTCGACTCTTCTCTCGGCCTCGTGCGTGCGCAGCTCGCGAGAGGTGAGCACGCCGCGCGCGTCGAGCCTCGACCGGTAGTGCGTCAGCGGATGGTCGTCGACCGAGACACCCGTCGCCCACAGGTCGGCGGCGAGCACGTCGTAGCTCGTCGGATCGGTGAACAGCGGCGGCTGCACGAAGGCGAGCGAGTCGGGCAGGAACTCGGCGCGATCCTGCGCGGCGGCCCCGGCGAGCCACGTCGCCTCGCGGCGGGTGAGTCCGAAGCAGTCGAAGGCTCCGGCCGTCGCGAGGGCCTCGACCTGGGCGGCCGTGAGGCCCGTGCGGCGGACGAGATTGCGCTGGTCGCGGTAGGGGCCGGCCGCCTCGCGCTCTTCGACGATGCGGGTGGCGACGTTCTTGCCGATGCCTTTGACCGCGGCGAGGCCGAGACGGACGGCGTAGGCGCCGTCGCGGCGGTGGGCGGCGGAGTCGTCGGGGGCGGTGGGGTCGAAGTCTCCGGTGGGGGGTTGGTGGCGGTGGGTGCAGGAGGGGAGGCCGGTGGGGGGTCTCGACCCTTCGGCGGGCTCAGGGACCGGTTCGTGGAGAGGGGGCGACCCTTCGGCAGGCTCAGGGACCGGGGCGGGCGACCCTTCGGCGGGCTCAGGGACCGGTCTCGACCCTTCGGCGGGCTCAGGGACCGAGGCGGGCGACCCTTCGGCGGGCTCAGGGACCGGTTCGTGGGGAGGGGGCGACCCTTCGGCGGGCTCAGGGACCGAGGGCTCGAGCAGGGGGTCGACGCCGGAGGCGTGGAGGTCGGGGCGGCGCACCTCGACGCCGTGGCGGCGGGCGTCGGCGACGAGCGTCGCGGGCGAGTAGAAGCCCATCGGCTGCGCGCGCAGCAGCCCGGCGAGAAACGCCGCCGGATAGTGCAGCTTGATCCACGAACTGGCATAGACGAGCAGCCCGAACGACAGCGAGTGCGATTCGGCGAACCCGAAGTTCGCGAACGCCTGGATCTTGGCGTAGATCGCGTCGGCCTCCTCTCCCACGAGGCCGTTCCGCGCCATCCCCTCATAGAGCTTGGTCTTGAGCGAATCGATGCGTTCGATGCCGCGCTTCGAACCCATCGCGCGGCGCAAGAGGTCGGCATCCTCACCGCTCACCTCGCCGATCGCGACCGCCATCTGCATGAGCTGTTCCTGGAAGACCGGCACCCCGAGCGTGCGCTCGAGCACGGGTTTGAGCTTCGGATGGGCGTACGTGACCTCTTCGCGCCCCAGCTTGCGCCGCACATACGGGTGCACCGCCCCGCCCTGGATGGGCCCGGGCCGGATGAGCGCGATCTCGATCACGAGGTCGTAGTAGCGTCGCGGCTGCAGTCTCGGCAGCAGCCCCATCTGCGCGCGGGACTCGACCTGGAACACCCCGATCGAATCCGCCCGGCACAGCATGTCGTAGACCCCCTTCTCTTCCTTCGGCAGGGTCGACAGCTCCCACTCCTCGCCGGTCGCGGCGCGGATCATGTCGAAGCAGTACTGCAGTGCGGCGAGCATCCCGAGGCCCAGCAGGTCGAACTTGACCAGGCCCATCCAGGCGGCGTCGTCTTTGTCCCACTGGATGACCGTGCGCCCCTCCATGCGCGCGTGCTCGATCGGCACCACCTCACCCACGGGCCGGTCGGTGAGCACCATGCCCCCGGAGTGGATGCCGAGGTGCCGCGGCGCCTTGAGCAGCTCGCCGGCGAACTCGAGCACCTGATCGGGGATGTCATGTGCGTCGGCAGGCCCGGCAACCGAGCGGCCCGACCCCCCCGCGCCCTCCGGTGGTCGAGTAGTCGACGACGTCGGCGTATCGAGACCCGGAGCCCACCGCTCGACCTGCTTCGACCAGGCATCCTGCTGCCCGGGCGAATGCCCGAGCGCCTTCGCCATGTCGCGGATCGCGTTCTTCGGCCGGTACTGGATGACATTCGCCACCTGCGCCGCCCGCTCGCGCCCGTACTGCTGGTACACCCACTGGATGATCTCTTCGCGCCGGTCCGAGTCGAAATCGACGTCGATGTCGGGCTCCTCGTCGCGCAGCGACGACAGGAACCTCTCGAACGGCAGGTCGAAGGCGATCGCGTCGACGGCGGTGATGTCGAGCAGATAGCAGATGGCACTGTTCGCGGCGGATCCGCGCCCTTGACAGAGGATGCCGCGGCGCCGAGCCTCTTGCACGATGCCATGCACGATGAGGAAATAGCCCGGGAAGTCCTTCATCTCGATGACGCCGAGCTCTTTCTCGATGCGGGCGCGGTTCGCCTCGGACAGATCGGGATACTTGCGCGGCACCGCCTGCCACACGAGGTGCCGCAGCCACGACATCGGCGTGTGCCCCTCGGGCACCTTCTGCTTCGGCAGGGCGGGTTTCGCGCGCCGCAGCGGGAACGCCAGTTCGTCGGCGAGCGGCACGGTGCGGGCGACGGCATCGGGATGCCGCGTGAACCGCTCGGCCATCTCGGCCCCCGAGCGCAGGTGCGCTCCGGCGTGCGCGGGCAACCATCCGTCGAGCTCGTCGAGTCCGCGGTTGGCGCGCACGGCCGCGACGGCGGCGGCGAGCAGCTGGCGCTCGGGCACCGCATAGTGCACGTTGTTGGTCGCGACGGTCGGCAGCCCCTTCTCGCGCGCGAGCCCGGCGAGCACGTCGTTGTCGCGGGTATCGAGCGGGGAGCCGTGGTCGATCAGCTCGACATAGACCCCGTCGCGGCCGAACAGGTGCACCAGGCGGTCGAGCTCGCCCGCGGCGGCGCCTGCTCCGGAGGCAGCGAGCGCGCGGCGCACGCTGCCCTTGCGGCATCCGGTCAGCACGGCCGTGTGTCCTGAGAGCTGCGCCGACAGCTCGTCGAGGTCGTACTGCGGCCGCCCCTTCTCGGCCCCCTGCAACTGGGCGTGCGTGAGGGCGCCCGCGAGTCGGTGATACCCCTCTTCGCCGCGCGCGAGCACGAGCAGATGCTCGCCGACGGGATCGGGCTGACCCGCCTGCGGGGCGGGCAGATCGAGCGACAGCTCGGCGCCGAACACGGTCGCCAGCTGCCGGGTCTCGGCGGCTTCGGCGAACCGCACGATGCCGTAGAAGCCGTCGTGGTCGGTGACGGCGAGCGCGTGCAGTCCGAGCCGCTCGGCCTCTTCGGCGAGCTCTTCAGGAGACGAGGCCCCGTCGAGGAACGAGTACGACGAGTGCGCGTGCAGCTCGGCGTAGGGCACGACGTCGGCGGGGCGGTCGATCGGCATGGGCACGTAGGGTCCGCGCTTGCGCGACCACGCGGGACTGTCGCCGCCGTCGGCTCCGGCGGGGCGGTGATCGGGGCGGCGCCGATCGCTCAGCACGCGCTCGAGGTCGGACCACGACACCGACGGGTTGTTGAAGCCCATCAGTCGTCCTCCCACCCTTCGACAAGCTCAGGGATCGAGCCAGGGGCGAGGGCGGGGGCGGGGGCGAGGGGCGACCCTTCGACAAGCTCAGGGACCGGGGCGGGGCCGGGGGACGACCCTTCGGCAAGCTCAGGGACCGGGGCGGGGCCGAGGGGCGACCCTTCGACAAGCTCAGGGACCGGGGCGGGGTCGAGGGGCGACCCTTCGGCGAGCTCAGGGACCGAACCAGAGGCGAGGGGCGACCCTTCGACAAGCTCAGGGATCGAAGGGCGCAGGCACTCAGTCATACGCCCCCTCCGCCGTCCACCGGCCGCTCTCGCAGACGAGCAGCCATGCGGCGCCGTCGGCGTCGACGACCTGAAAGCGGTGGGCGCGGCGTGCGCGCGCGGCATCCCACCCTCGTTCGATGACGGGCCAGGGCCCCGCCCACGCCTCGATCGCGCGGCGGCGGCCGCCCTCGACGAGCACGCCGGGCGCCGCCGAGAGGGTGCCGCGCTCGTCGACCTCGACGGCGTACCCGCCGAGCGTGGTCACCTCGACCGTCGGCGGCTCGGTGAACACGGTCGTCGGCAGCGGGTCGGGAAGGCTCCCCGGCCACGGTCGCGCGCGCTCCCTGTCGAGCACGGCGCGGTCGCCCCACGGCACGAGCACCTGCCGTTCGGCGAGCCAGCGTCCGCCGCCGATCGCGGGTGTCGCGACGGCGCGGTGGCCGAGCATCGCCTGCACGCGCGAGAGGGCGTGGTGCACGTGCTCTTCGGGTCCCGAGCCGAAGAGCGCGGGGCGGTGGTGCGCCGCGGCATCCACCGCTTCGGGTGCGATCCGCACGAGCGTGACGCCGCTGCGCAGCGCCTCGGAGTCCTCGCCCAGCTGCCACCGCACGCGGTCGACGACGGCCGCCGCGTCGAACGACGCCGGATGCAGCCACACCCGCTCACTGCGCTCACCCCGATCGCCGACAAGCTCGACGCGCAGCTCGGTGCAGACGAGATCGAGCGCGCCGAGTCCCCCGATGAACTCGTCGGCGGCGATGCGCATGCCGAACGCGACCTGCTCGGCGATCTCGATCGGCGACTCGAACGCGACCTCGCGGTGCAGCTCGGGCGGCGGCGTGCGGGGGTCGACGGGCTGCGAGTCGCGCCCGCCCGCGAGCGCGTGCAGACGGATGCCGCGGGTCCCGAACCTCTCGCGCACGCGCTCGTCGGGCATGGCCGCGAACGCGCCGAGCGTATGGATGCCCAGGCGCGTGAGGAGGCTGATGAGGTCGTCGGGGGCGTGTTCGGTCTTTTTGGCCGCGGTGTTGTCGAGCGCGGTGATGGGGAGCGGTGCGAGAAAGCCGGCCGCTCCCCCGGCGGGCACCGTGAAGATCGGCTCGGCACGGGTGGATGCCGCCATCGCGGCCCGCTCGGCCGTGAAGGGTCCGTCGGCGATGCCCGCCCGCACGTCGGGCAGGCCGAGCTCGCGCAGAGCGGTGACGAGCACGCGCGCGGCGTCGACCTCGCCGCCGTAGTAGCGGGCGGGGCCCTTGGCCTTGAGGGCGCAGAGTCCGGGGCGCACGAGCTGGACTCCGGGTGCGCGCTCTTCGATGCACGCGATGACCGGGGCGAATGCGCGGTGGTCGCGGGCGTCGTCGGCGGGGACGATCTCGAGCGACGGGCAGCGCGCCTGCGCGTCGCGGCGGCGCTGCCCGCGGCGTACGCCCTCGACCCGCGCGGCGGCCGAGCACGCGACGACGCGGTTGGCGTGGACGATGGCGATCGGGCGGGCGGCTTGGGCGGACGACCCTTCCGCCCCCGACCCCGGCTCGGTCCCTGAGCTCGCCGAAGGGTCGATCCTCGACCACGGTTCGGTCCCTGAGCCCGCCGAAGGGTCGGTCCCTGAGCTCGCCGAAGGGCCGACCCCCGACCCCCGGTCGGTCCCTGAGCCCGCCGAAGGGTCGGTCCCTGAGCTCGCCGAAGGGTCGATGGGGGTGAGTGCCGTGATCGGCCAGTCGGGGAACCAGAGCACGAGAGTGCGCACGCTCATCCGGCCTTCGACCATTCCGTGGGGCGTTCGGTGCCGTGCTCGACCCGGGTGAGCCTCGCGGGGGCGGCGGCGACCGTGCCCGCGGCATCCGGAAGCAGCATGCGCCCCGTGCGGGCCACGGGCCACCGTCGGCTCGCCGACGTCACGGTCACGGTGCGTTCGGCGAGGTAGCCGTGGCCGCGGCCGACGCCCGTCCACGAGGCGTCGCCGACCTCGAGCACGGCTTCGGCTTGCGGCCAGGGTCCCTGCACGAGCAGCACGGCGCCCCGGTCGCGCAGCCGGCCCGCGAGCCGGGCGATCTCGCCGTCGGGAGCACGCCCCGCGGGGCGTACGGCGACGACGGGCAGCACGTCGGCGATCGTCGCGGCGACGGCGAGCCAGCGCCGGCCCGGGTCGGGCACGAGCACGAGGCGTGAGAGGTCGACGCCCATCGATTCGGCTGCTTCGGCGCCGAGGCGCGGCATCCCGATCACTCCGCACCACGAACCGTCTTGCGAGGCGCGGGCGAGGAGGGCGAGCAGCAGCGAGGTCGAGCGCGGGAGCGAGTAGGCGCTGCCGGGGCGCAGGCCACCGCCGGGAAGCAGATCGGCCAGCGCGGGGAGCACCGGCAGCACGGGCGCATCGAGCTTGCGCCCCTGCATGCGCTCGACCTGAGCGCGCAGTCGGGTCAGCTCGTCTGCGTGTGCGGCCACGATCCCCCTCATTCCACCAGGCTAGAACTGATGTTCTATTAACTCAATCCCGTGGAATGACGCTACCCCGCACTTCCGACACCTATGTTCGACTCTTGACCGCGAGACTGCAACGGCAGGCCGAGACCGTGGGTAAACCCCACGGTCTCGGCGCTCGGTTGCAGTCTCGGCGTCAGAGGGGTCGGACGAGCGACGCCGTCGTCGCGATGCGGGCGAAGCCGCCCTCCTGCAGCACGAGCGCCGTCGAGGCCATGAGCTCATCGGCCGTGCGCGTGACGACGCCGACGCCGGCGATCTCTCCGGTCAGGTCGAACGTGCGCGTCGCATCGAGGACGACCGTGACGTCGTAGCCGAGGTTGCCCGCCATGCGCGCCGTCGTCTCGACGCACATGTTGGTCTGGATGCCGCACAGCACGAGCTGCGTGATGCTCCGCTCCTGCAGCCAGGCGTGCAGATCGGGGTCGCCGTAGAACGCCGAGTTGACGTCCTTCGTGACGAACAGCGCGGGGTCGACGGCGGCGACGGCATCGACGAGCGCGTTGCCTTCGTGCGACGGCGCGAGCGGCGATCCGGACGACGTGGAGTCGTGCCGCACGACGACGATCGGCTCGCCGGCGGCGGTCCACGCCTCGATGAGCGCCGCGACGTGGGCCTCGCACGCGGGGTTGGTCGTGGCACCCCAGAAGTCGAGGTCGTCGAAGGCGCGTTGCATGTCGATCACGATGAGAGCTCGGGTCATGCGCCCATCCCATCACGCGCACCCCGGCCCGCGGCATCCGTCGGCTGCCAACCCTCGCCCGAAAACGGCGAGACTGCATCGGGGCGCCGAGAAAGCGGGTGAACCCCACGGTCTCGGCGCGCCGTTGCAGTCTCGCGGTCAAGAGGGGGCGCGGGTGCGCGCGGGCGAGCGCCGGGCCGCGGGGGAGCGCCGGGCCGCGGGCGAGCGCCGACGCGCGGGCCAGCGCCGGGCCGGCGAGCGCCGTGCCGCGGGCGAGCGCCGCCCAGGCGACCCCGCGCTCGAACGACAGGTCAGGCCGCGAGCGCCAGGTAGGGCTCCCAGCGGGGGTCGGCGCGGTCGGTGCCGCGCACCGTCCACTGCCCGCCCCGCGGGACGCCCGGCGACAGCCGCAGCTCCCACCGCATCTCCTGCGGCGTGCGGTCGCCCTTGATGTTGTTGCAGCGCAGACAGCACGCGACGAGGTTCTCCCACGAATCGGCGCCGCCGCGCGAACGCGGCAGCACGTGGTCGATCGTCGACGCCGGCGTGCCGCAGTACGCGCAGCGGTGACTGTCGCGGCGCAGAACACCGCGGCGTGTCACCGGCACGCGTCGGGCCCCCGGCATCCGCACATAACGCGTCAGCAGGATGACCGCGGGTCTGTCGTAGACCCCGCGCGCTCCCCAGACAGGATCATCTTCGACGAGTTCGATGACGGTCGCCTTCTGGTTCAGCACGAGCACGATGGCCCGTTTGAACGACACGACAGCGAGCGGCTCGTAGCCCGCATTCAGCACCAGTGTGCGCATTGCTCATCCTCTCGAACGTCCGAGACGGCTTCTCGGGTTGTTCGGTTCGTGACGATGAGTTCCGACGTCAGGGTACGAAAAAGGCGCTGTCGATTACAGACAGCGCCTTGGCGCCACGGTAGGACCGTGGCATCCGTTCGTGCAATGCCGCAGGACGAGGCGACCTAACGCATCCATGGTTCGGATGCGAGGAATGCTGCCCATGGGCTCCCTCCGCTTCTCTCAGCGTCGGGGATCAGGCTAACCCACCACACCGACACCGCGGCCGGTTGAGCGTGAACCGGAGGTGTCGTGTCGCCGACGAGCCGATTGCGCTATTGGCCGGCCCCCGGCCACCGAACCGTACCGATCCCGTCCAACTCGACGTCGACGACGTCCGCTTCGACCGAAACGGTCGGGTTCGACGAACCGCACCAGCCCGACCCGAGCGGATGCCGCCACCCGCCGTCCCCCGACGGATCAGCCGGCGTCACCGACGAGCCGATCGCGCCACCGTCCCGCCGGCCCCTGGCCACCGAACCGCATCGATCCCGCCGAACTCGACGACGACGACGTACGCCTCGACAGAAACGGTCGGGTTCGACGAACCGAACCGAACCGACCGAGCGGATGCCGCCACCCGCCGTTCCCCGACGGATCGGCCGGCGTCACCGACGAGCCGATCGCGCTACTGTCCCGCCCCTGGCCGCCGAACCGCACCGATCCCGTCGAACTCGACGTCGACGACGTACGCCTCAACGGAAACGGTCGGGTTCGACGAACCGAACCGAACTGACCCGACCCGAACCAACCCAACCCAACCCGAGTGGCTACCGCCACCCGCCGTCACCCGACGGATCAGCCGGCGTTGGCGACGAGCCAGGCCCACGGGTCGACGAGGCCGTTGTTGACGCGCACCTCGAAGTGCAGGTGGTTCGCGGTCGAGCTGCCGGTCGAGCCGACGAGTCCGATGAGCTGTCCCGCCTCGACCGACTGACCGGCGACGACCTGGCGGCTGCCGTAGGTCATGTGGCCGTACAGGGTCGACACGCGCTGTCCGGCGATGACGTGATCGATGACGACCGCGACGCCGTATCCGCCGTAGGCCTCTTGCGCGATGCGCACGACACCGGCCGCCGCCGCGTACAGCGGCGTGCCGCCGGGGGCCAGCAGGTCGACACCCTGGTGGTAGCCGGAGTCGCCGATACCGCGGCCCTTCGTGAAGTTGAGGATCGGCCAGCGCACTTCGCCCGTGCCGGGCGAGACGAGGTTGATGTTGACGGGCACCGACGAGACGCTCGACGACGCAGCGGCGGCTGCCGCCTGTGCGCGGGCGCGCGCGGCCGCGGCTTCGGCGGCCTTCTTCTTGTTGATCTCGTCTTCGGTGGTCGCCGAGTAGCTGTCACGGGCGAGCTCGGTGCCCGAGGCATCCGAGGCGACGACGAGCGACTGCGCGTCGACGGCGGACATCTGCTGCAGCGTCTGACTGTCCTCGATCGGCATGCGCGTGCTGGCGGCGTAGGCGGGGATCGCGACGGTCGCGACGAGTCCGCCCACCATCGTCAGGATGACGAGGCTGCGCACCGGCCCATGTCTGCGGGCGGCGGTCGGTCGGGTCGAGCGCGTCTTCGTCGAGCGCTTCTTGATCCATGTTCGCGATGTCGCGGGGGTGACCGGACGGTCTTGCGACTCGATCGCGGTCTGGTCGTACTCTTCAGCCAAGCTGTCCTCCGGCGCCTCTGCGCCGTGGCGCTGGCTCGTCAACACTCGATGTCGGGGCACGATGTGCGGGTTTCACCGCGCAGACGACGAACCGATGAGGCAATCCGCGCGGAGTCCGTCGGCGGGCTTCTCACCTGTGGACCGTTTGAGGTTACCCGATGGTAACGAATCTGTCACGTTACCCACCTGGCAGACCCCTGGACGTCACGCCGCGTCGTCGAGCAGGAAGATGTGCGAGGCGATCTCGATGGGCAGTTCGAGGCCCTCTTCGCTGCCGTCCATCTGCACGAGCACGTAGCCCTCGTTGTACCGGAAGTCGCCCTCCGCGCCCGGCAGCACACCGGCCGATTTGAGTTGCTGCAGCAGTTCGGGATCCACCTGAGCGGGCTCGGCGAGTCGGCGCACCGTGCCGCGGATCGGCTCGCCCGCCTCGTTCATGCGCGCGACGAGGCCCACGACGTCCTGCTCGAATTCGACGGCCGCCACGTCGCCGAGCTGATCGAGCCCGGGGATGGGGTTGCCGTACGGCGACTCGGTGGGGTGGCCGAGCAGCTCGATGAGCCGGCGCTCGACCTGCTCGCTCATGACGTGCTCCCAGCGACAGGCCTCGTCGTGCACGTAGGCCCAGTCCAGCCCGATGACGTCGGAGAGCAGGCGCTCGGCGAGCCTGTGCTTGCGCATGACGTCGACGGCCTTCTGGCGCCCCGCGTCGGTGAGCTCGAGCGTGCGGTCTTCGGCGACGACGACCAGTCCATCGCGCTCCATGCGCCCCACGGTCTGCGACACCGTCGGACCGGAGTGGCCGAGCCGCTCCGAGATCCGCGCGCGCAGCGGCTGGATCTTCTCCTCTTCGAGCTCGAGGATCGTGCGCAGGTACATCTCGGTGGTGTCGATGAGATCAGTCATGCGGGCGCCCTCGTAACAATGGAACAGGTAAGGCCAGCCTATCCCGCAGGGCGGACACCGGGCCGCGGCATCCGGGTCCGGGTCAAGGGCCCGGGTCAAGGGCCCGGGTCAAGGGCCCGGGGCGGGCATCTCTAGAATCGACGCATGTCCCACGTGCTGCTCCCCCGCGAGATCCTGCCCTCCGACGGACGATTCGGGTGCGGCCCGTCGAAAGTGCGGCCCGCCCAGCTCGAACTGCTCACCGGACGCGGCGCCGCCGTGCTCGGCACATCGCACCGCCAGGCGCCCGTGAAGGACCTCGTCGGCAGTGTGCGCGCGCGCATCGGCGAGATCTTCCGCCTGCCCACGGGATACGAGGTGATCCTGGGCAACGGAGGCTCCACCGCCTTCTGGGATGCCGCGGCTTTCGGCCTGATCGAGCGCCGGTCGCAGAACCTGGTCTTCGGCGAGTTCGGCGGCAAGTTCGCCAAGGCCGCCGCCGCGCCGTGGCTCGAGGCTCCCGACGTGCGCAAGGCCGAGCCGGGCACCCGCGCCACGCCCGAAGCCGTCGAGGACGTCGACGTGTACGCCTGGCCGCACAACGAGACCTCGACGGGCGTGAGCGCGCCGGTCGAGCGCGTGCACGGCGACGACGGCGCCCTCACCGTCATCGACGCGACGAGCGCGGCGGGCGGCATCGACTTCTCGGCGCACGAAGCCGACGTCTACTACTTCGCGCCGCAGAAGAACCTCGGTTCGGACGGCGGCCTGTGGCTCGCTCTCGTCTCGCCGGCAGCGATCGAGCGGATCGAGCGGATCGCGGCATCCGATCGGTACATCCCCGAGTTCCTCAGCCTGAAGAACGCCCTCGACAACTCCCGCCTCAACCAGACCCTGAACACCCCCGCCCTCACGACGCTGCTGCTGCTCGATGACCAGCTGGGCTGGATCCGCGACAACGGCGGGCTGCAGTGGGCGGATGCACGCACGCGCGAGTCGTCGGATGCCCTCTACGCGTGGGCCGAGGCCGCTGCCTACGCGACGCCGTTCGTCGCCGATCCGGCCGACCGCTCCCCCGTCGTCGCCACGATCGACTTCGACGACTCGGTCGACGCCGCCGCCGTGGCCAAGAGCCTGCGCGCCAACGGCATCCTCGACACCGAGCCGTACCGCAAGCTCGGCCGCAACCAGCTGCGCGTCGCGACGTTCGTCTCGATCGAGCCCGACGACGTGCGCCAGCTCATCCGCTGCATCGAGATGACCGTCGAGGGCCTGTCGGCGTAGCCGGTAGGGCTGGACTGGGCTGAGCTGGGCAGGGTTGGGCTGGGCTGGGCCGGGGCAGGGTTGGGCTGGGCCGGGCTGAGCTGGGCCGCGTCCCGGTGCTACGCGCTACCGAAACCTGCACTCGCGCCCGTTTATCCAGGCGCGCCTGCAGGTTCTAGTAGCGCGAGCGGATGCTGCACCCCGACCTCAGTCGTCGGGGTCATCCTCGTCGGGGTCGCCGCCGGAGCCATTGGCCGCGCAGCAGGCTGAGCTGAACTTGGCTGGGCAGGGTTGGGCTGGGCAGGGTTGGGCTGAGCTGAGCCGCATCCCGGTGCCCCGCGCTACCCAAACCTGCACTCGCGCCCGTTTATCCAGGCGCGCCTGCAGGTTTTAGTAGCGCGAGCGAATGCCGCACCCCGACCTCACTCACCGGGGTCATCCCCGTCGAGGTCGCCGCCGGAGCCATTGACCGCGTAGCAGGCTGGGCTGGGCTGGGCTGGGCTGGGCTGAGCTGAACTTGGCTGGGCAGGGTTGGGCTGGGCTGAGCTGAGCCGCATCCCGGTGCCACTCGCTACCCAAACCTGCACTCGCGCCCGTTTTTCCAGGCGCGCCTGCAGGTTTTAGTAGCGCGAGCGAATGCTGCATCCCGACCTCAGTCGTCGGCGTCGTCCCCGTCGGAGCCGTCGTCGGAGCCATTGACCGCGTAGCAGGCTGAGCTGAACTTGGCTGGGCAGGGTTGGGCTGAGCTGAGCTGAGTCGCATCCCGGTGCCACTCGCTACCGAAACCTGCACCCGCGCGCGTTTATCCAGGCGCGCCTGCAGGTTTTGGTAGCGCGAGCGGATGCTGCACCCCGACCTCACTCACCGGGGTCATCCTCGTCGGGGTCACGGCCGGAGCCATGACCGCGTAGCAGGCTGAGCTGAACTTGGCTGAGCTGAACTTGGCTGAGCTGGGCTGGCCTGAGCCGCCATACCGGTGCCACGCGCTACCCAAACCTGCACTCGCGCCCGTTTTTCCAGGCGCGCCTGCAGGTTTTGGTAGCGCGAGCGGATGCTGCATCCCGGCCTCAGTCGTCGGCGTCGTCCCCGTCGGGGTCGTCGTCGGAGTCGTCGTCGTCGGAGTCGTCGTCGTCGCCCGAGTCATCGTCGTCGCCCGAGCCATCGTCGTCGTCGTCCGAGTCGTCGTCGTCGCCCGAGCCATCGTCGTCGTCGTCCGAGTCGTCGGCGTCGTCATCGTCCGAGTCGTCGTCGTCGTCGGAGTCGTCGTCGTCGGAGTCGTCGTCGTCCGAGTCGTCGTCCGAGTCGGCGTCGTCCGAGTCGTCGAGCTCGTCGATGTCGACGCCGTCGACGTCTCCGGAGTGGAGGATCGAGGATCCGTCCTCGTCGAAGTCCGCGGCATCCAGGTCGTCGAGATCGTCGTCCAGGTCATCCTCGTCGAGGTCGTCGTCGGAGCTCTCGGCGTCGGCGTCAGCGCTCTCGGTCTCCGCGGCGGCGGCCTGCGCGGCCTGGTAGTCGGCGAGGCGCTCGTCCCACGGCACCCACTCGGGCGCGAGCAGCGCTCCGTCGCCCGGCAGCAGCTCGGCTTCGAGCACCGTCGGATCCTCGTCGGCGGCGCGCGCGAGAGAAACGGTCCAGAACCATCCGGGGTAGCCGGAGAGACGGTTCTGGAACCGCAGCGAGACGACACCGTCGGCTTCGACACGGTGTCCCGCGGCGGGGCCGATCGTCGTCTCGGGAGTGATCTCCTTCAGCGCTGCGAGCGCGAGGTCGTGCGACGCGAGCAGCACGGCGTCCGGCGTCACGGGGGCCTCGGTCTCTTCGCCGTCACGGGCGGAGCCGTCCGCAGTCGAACCGTCCGCGGTCACACCGTCGCGGGCAGAACCCTCCACAGTCGAACCGTCCGCAGTCGAACCGTCCGCAGTCGAACCGTCGCGCGCGGAACCGTCCGCGGTCACACCGTCGCGCGCAGAACCGTCCGCAGTCGAACCGTCACGGGCAGAACCGTCACGGGCGGAGCCGTCGCTGACGGAACCGTCGCGCGCGGAACCCTCCGCGACCAACCCGTCGCGCGCAGAACCCTCCACAGTCGAACCGCCCGCGGCCGAACCACCCGCGTCGTCGCCACCGGTCGCGCCGGTCTCGTCCCGACCAGCGTCGGCGTCTGCCGCGTCGGGCTCAGGCATCGAGTTCATCGGCGACCTTGCGCAGTACCGCGGCGACCTTCTTGGCGTGCGAACCGCTCGGGTAGCGGCCGCGACGCAGGTCGCCGCCGATGTCGTCGAGCAGCTTCACGAGGTCTTCGACGATGATCGCCATGTCGTCGGCCGGCTTGCGCGAGCGCTTCGAGAGACTCACGGGAGCTTCGAGCACGCGCACCGAGAGCGCCTGGAGTCCGCGCTTACCGTCGGCCACGCCGAACTCGAGGCGCGTGCCGGCTTTGAGCGTCGAGGTTCCCGCGGGCATCGCCGTGGCGTGCAGGAAGACGTCCTGGCCGTCATCGGATGTGATGAAGCCGAACCCCTTCTCCTCGTCGTAGAACCTGACCTTGCCGGTGGGCATGCGAACCTCGCTGGATGAACGGCCCGCGGATCGCGGGCAGGGCGGAACCGGAGCCGTCGAGACCCCACCCTCAAGACTACGGCACGGCACGACGAGAGTAGGCTGGAGCGGATGAGCACGCGACCCCCCGCCGACGACGTCCCCGCGCGTCGGATCGACAGCATTCTGGCGTTCACGGCCCTGGGCCTGCTGGTGGTGTCCATCGTCTGCTTCTTCTCGATCATGATCGGCACGGCGACGGGGCTCGAGCAGGCCGACTTCGCCTCGGGCATCTGGCCGGTCGTCACCGTCGTCGTGTGGGTCGGCCCGATCCTCGCGTTCGCGATGATCCTGTTCATCCTGATCTCGAGCTTCGTACGCAGAGGCCGCGCCAACCGCGGAGCCTGAGTGGTCTCCGATGAGCGGGGCCTCGCGACGTGGCTGGCACGGCGCGACGACACCGCGCTCGCCGAGACCTTCGCCGCGCGCGGCGTCTCACCGGGCGTCGGGTGGCACGACTTCTTCGATGCCGCCGCGGCGCTTCTCGAAGCGGCATCCGTCGACCGGGCGCTGACCACCCTGCCGCGGGCCGCGCTCATCGCCGCGGCCGCCGGCGACGCCTCCCCCGTGCCCGAGCGGCTCGCCCTGCGCGATGACGCCGGGCGCCCGTACGCCGCGGTCGAGTCTCGCCTCACCGCCGCCGCGCAGGCGAACCCCGACGCCTTCCGCCCCTCGCCGACCCGGCCATCGACCCCGACCGCCGGCGAGGCCGCCGCCGCGGAGCGCGCATTCGCGACGTCGGGAGCCCTCGCCGACGTTCTCCTGGCCTGCCTGCACGCCCCCCTCACCCGCACGATCGCGGGAGCCGTGAGCGCCGTGGACCGGCGACGACTGATGGATGCCGGTGCCGTCGAGTCGCCCGATGAGCTCGACGAACTCGTGGTCTCGGCCTCGATGGCCGGGCTCGTCGTCGCGGTCGACCGCGAATGGGTCGTCACCGAGGCGGGCGATGCGTGGCTCGAGGCGTCGACCCTCGAACGCTGGTCGACCATCGTGCACGGCCTCATCACGCGGATGCCCGACGGGCTTCGCACGGCTGCGGGCGGCATCGTCGACCCGCGGGACTGGGCCGACGCGTACCCGCTCGACACCGACTGGCCCGCGCGGGCGCGGCGCCTGCACACGGTCGCGCGACGCTGGGGTCTCGTCTCGGACGACGGCACCGAACCGGTCTGGACCACCCGGCTGCGCGCGGGCGCAGACCTCGACACCGCCGCCTTCGCGGCGCAGCTGCCCGCCGAGATCGATCGGGTCTACCTGCAGGCCGACCTGACCGCGATCGCCCCCGGTCCCCTCGCCCCCGCACTCGATCTGCGGCTGCGGCGCATCGCGCACCGCGAGTCGCGCGCGCAGGCGTCCACCTACCGGTTCACGGCCCAGTCGCTCGCGACGGGCCTGACCGAGGGCGAGACCGCGGCGTCGATCCGCGACTTCCTCGGCGCGCTCTCGCTCACCGGCATCCCCCAGCCCCTCGACTATCTCGTCGAGAGCACCGCCGTGCGCCACGGTCTCGTGCGCGTGCACCGTGATGAGCGGACGGGCACGACGCGTGTCGAAAGCGCGGATGCCGCAATCCTCGACGCCATCGCGGTGGACCAGGCGCTGCGCCCGCTCGGCCTGATCCCCGAGGCGGGGATGCTGACCTCGCGCGTCGCGCGCAACACCGTGTACTGGTCGCTCGCCGACGCGCGATACCCCGTCATCGCGCTCGATCCGACGGGTTCGCCCGAGTCGCTCCATCGCGGCGCGCCCACGCTCGCCGCAGCGCCGACCCGCACCCCCGCCGACACGTACGCGGGCCTCATCGGGACGTTGCGCGACCGGCACGAGGGCGACACCGACGCGGCGTGGCTCGGGCGCGAGCTCGAGCAGGCGGTGCGCCTGCGCGCTCTCATCGAGATCACGGTGCGCCTGCCCGACGGCTCTGAGCGCGTCTTCGCCCTCGAGGCCTCGGGCTTCGGCGGCGGTCGCCTGCGCGGCCTCGACCGCGCCGCCGACATCGAGCGCACGCTGCCCGTGTCGCACATCGTGGGCGTGCGCCCGCTCTGACCTCGGCGGCGTTCCGCGAGGCCCCGTCCCGGAGGCCCCGTCCCGCGAGGCCCCGTTCCGCGGAACCCCGGCCTCAGCCTGCCGCGAGGTGACGGCGCAGTTCGACGACGATGTCGTCGAGGTAGTCGTCGACCTCATCGGCGACGTAGCCGGCTCCGAACCGACGTGCCCTGAACTGCTGGGTGACGATGCCGTCTGCGGCGGCCGCGGAACCGCGCCCGGCCTCGGCCGCCGCGAGCGCGTCGGCGCAGACCACGAGGAAGGCGTCGACCTCGTCCACGTCGTACAGCTCACGACGCAGACCGGACAGGCCCCGCGCTGTCGCGAAGCGCCTTCTGCGGATCTCAGAGCTGTGCATGCCGCGAGCGTATCCGAGGCGGCGGGCACGAACTCCGCCTCTTTCGCCTCCGACCCGCCCACCCCGGCGGGCACCGGTAGACTGGACGGCTATGTCTGACGGCCCCCTCATCGTGCAGAGTGACCGGACGGTGCTGCTCGAAGTAGCCCACCCGGACGCTGAGAACGCCCGCCACGAACTCGCGATCTTCGCCGAGCTCGAGCGCGCCCCCGAACACATCCACACCTACCGCGTCACGCGGCTCGGACTGTGGAACGCCCGCGCCGCGGGCCACGACGCCGAGGACATGCTCGCGACCCTCGACCGGTGGTCGCGGTTCCCCGTGCCGCCCTCGGTGTCGATCGACATCCGCGAGACCGTCAACCGCTACGGCCGCCTCGTCATCGACCGCACCGACGAGGGCGACCTCATCCTCAAGTCGACGGATGCCGCCGTGCTGGCCGAGGTGTCCAAGAACAAGCGCATCCAACCGCTGCTCATCGGCCACCCGTCGCCGGACACCTTCCTCGTCGACGCGTGGGCGCGCGGGCACATCAAGCAGGAGCTGCTCAAGATCGGCTGGCCCGCCGAAGACCTCGCCGGCTACACGCCCGGCACGCCGCATCCCATCGAGCTCGAAGAAGCGGACTGGCAGCTGCGCCCCTATCAACGCAAGGCCGTCGACATCTTCACGGAGGGCGGCTCGGGAGTCGTCGTGCTCCCCTGCGGCGCCGGCAAGACCCTCGTCGGGGCCGCCGCCATGGCCGACACGAAGACGACGACGCTCATCCTCGTCACGAACACCGTCAGCGCGCGCCAGTGGCGCGACGAGCTGCTCAAGCGCACGTCGCTCACGCCCGACGAGATCGGCGAGTACTCGGGACAGGTGAAAGAGGTCAAGCCCGTCACGATCGCGACCTACCAGATCCTCACCGCCAAGCGGAAGGGCCAGTACGCGCACCTCGCACTGCTGGACGCGCTGGACTGGGGCCTCATCGTCTACGACGAGGTGCACCTGCTGCCCGCGCCGGTCTTCAAGCTGACCGCCGATCTGCAGGCCCGCCGCCGACTCGGCCTGACGGCGACGCTCGTGCGCGAAGACGGGCGCGAAGGCGACGTCTTCAGCCTCATCGGCCCCAAGCGCTTCGACGCACCCTGGAAGGAGATCGAGGCCCAGGGCTTCATCTCACCCGCCGTCTGCTACGAAGTGCGCGTCGATCTGCCCGCGTACGAACGCCTCGAATACGCCGCGGCGGCCGACGACGAGCGCTACCGCCTGGCCGCCACCGCCCCGGCGAAGATCGATGTCGTGCGCCGGCTCGTCGAGCGGCACAAGGGCGAGCGCATCCTCGTCATCGGACAGTACCTCGACCAGATCGAGGTGCTCTCAGACGCCCTCGGCGCCCCCAAGATCACCGGCGCGACGCCCGTCGACGAACGCGAAGAGCTCTATCAGGCGTTCCGCGAGGGCGAGATCGAGGTGCTCGTCGTGTCGAAGGTCGCGAACTTCTCGATCGATCTGCCCGAGGCATCCGTCGCCATCCAGGTCTCGGGATCGTTCGGATCACGCCAGGAAGAGGCTCAGCGGCTGGGACGCCTGCTGCGCCCCAAGCAGTCGGCCAACACCGCGAGCTTCTACACGCTCATCGCCCGCGACACGGTCGACCAGGACTTCGCCCAGAACCGCCAGCGCTTCCTCGCCGAGCAGGGTTACGCCTACACGATCCTGGATGCCGACGGTCTCGCCGCCTGACGGTTCGCCCGCAGCATCCCCAGATCACACCCTCACGCCGCCGCGAACTCCGCGATGCGCCGAGCGACAGCGGCGGGCTGCTCGTCGGCGAGCCAGTGCCCCGCGTCCGCGATCGTCTCGATCGCGACGTCGGGCATGTGGTCCTCGACGCCGGCGAGCGCTTCGCGCGGCACGACCGGGTCGTCCGCACCGAGCAGCACGAGCGTCGGCATGATCGGCAGTCGGTCGCG
This sequence comes from Microbacterium sp. NPDC055357, assembly GCF_053644835.1. Taxonomy (NCBI): domain Bacteria; kingdom Bacillati; phylum Actinomycetota; class Actinomycetes; order Micrococcales; family Microbacteriaceae; genus Microbacterium; species Microbacterium sp. NPDC055357. The sequence goes on from NZ_JBSHLZ010000011.1 coordinate 31,578, forward strand.
ATAGCGACCGAGCACGATCCGCAGGAACTCCGGCACGACGAGCTGCCGGTACTTCTTCGACCCCGCCCGCGCCTGCGCCCGATCGCGCAGATCGGCGAGATACGCGTCGATGTCGGCCGCCGACACGCCGCCGCGATGCGCGAAGGTCGCGAACAGCCACCGCGGCAGCCGCTGCCGACCGCCCCGCAGCAGCCGCGCGCCGAGCCCCGGCACGGCGAGCGCGTACTGGAACCACAGGTACTTCATCGACCCCACCATCGACCCCGTCATGCGCAGGTACATCGGCGGCACCGACATCACGACGAGGCGAGAGACCCGCTCCGGATGCCGCATGGCGAGGTCCGCCGCCACGAGAGCGCCGATATCGTGACCGACCACGACGGCGCGCTCGATGCCGAGAGCATCGAGGAGCCCGAGCGCGTCATCGCCCAGGACCTCGAGCCGATACGACCCGCCCGGCGCACCGCTGCGTCCGGATCCGCGAAGATCGGGAACGACGACGCGGGCATCGTTCGCGAGCAGCGACGCGACTTCCGCCCATTCCCGCGAACTCTGCGGAAACCCGTGCAGCAGCACGATGGGGGTCCCCGCGCCCATCTCGACGACGTGCAGATCGACGCCCGCGAGCGACACGGTGCGCTCGACGGCGGTGGCAGCATCCCCCGTCTCGTCCATGGCGCGATCGTACTACGTTCGTAGTGCTGTGTCACTACATCCGTAGTGCGACTGATACGCTCGCCGCATGCCCAGCATCCGGGAACGTGCTCTCGACGCAGCCGTCGAGCTCATCGGGACCCAGTCGATCCGGGCACTCACGCATGCCCGCGTGGACGAGCGGGCGGGCCTGGCCCGCGGTTCGACCTCCAACCACTTCCGCACCCGCTCGGCCCTGCTCGCCGGCGTCACGCAGTGGATCGCCGACCGCGAAAGCAGTGACCTCGGCGCCGCGGCCTCACGTCCGTTCGACGACGTCGACGGCTTCGTCGACCTCTTCAGCGACGCGATCGAGCTCCTCACCGGGGTCTACGCCGTGCGCACACGCGCGCGGTACGCCCTCTTCCTCGAGGCCGCGTCCGACCCCGACCTGTTCGCGCCCCTGCACGCGCAGCGCGAGGGCCTGGCGACGTGGGCGCGGAACCTTCTGACGGCACTGGGTGCGCAGCATCCGGATGCCGCGACGCAGGCCTTCATGGCTTTCAGCGACGGCATCATCCTCCATCGCCTGAGCGTCGAGCCGGACGCCCCCGTGCGCCCGGTGGTCGCGATCGCCGTCCGCGGCTGCCTCGCCGCCTGACCGCGCGCGTCCACCGCCCACCCCGAACCGGTCGCCCGGGGCAGGACCGGCCGATTCCGCCGGAATTCCGCCTGTTCTGGCCAGAACACCCGGTGCCGACGAACGGGCTCAGGATGCCGCCGAGCTCGCGTGCGCGGGAGCGTGAAGGCGGCTCGCACACAGATATCCAGCATCCGCATCACTTCCGGTGCCAGTATTGGCCTATGACCGCACCGCGCATCCTCGTTGTGGACGACGAACCGAACATCCGCGACCTGCTCATCACGAGCCTCCGCTTCGCCGGGTATCAGGTGAAGGCCGTCTCGAACGGAGCCCAGACGATCTCGGCTGTGCTCGAAGAGGAGCCGGACCTGATCATCCTCGACGTCATGCTGCCCGACATGAACGGGTTCAGCGTCACCAAGCGCCTCCGGGGCGCCGGCTATACGGCGCCGATCCTCTTCCTCACGGCGAAGGACGAGACCGAAGACAAGATCGCCGGCCTCAACGCCGGCGGCGACGACTACGTCACGAAGCCGTTCAGCCTCGATGAGATCGTCGCCCGCATCCAGGCGATCCTGCGCCGCACGATGCAGGCCGACGAAGAGTCGGTCATCCGCGCGGGCGAGCTGACGATGGACCAGGACACGCACGACGTGCAGGTCGGCGACGTCTCGATCGATCTGAGCCCCACCGAGTTCAAGCTGCTGCGCTATCTCATGCTCAACCCGAACCGCGTGCTGTCGAAGGCGCAGATCCTCGACCACGTGTGGGAGTACGACTTCAACGGCGACGCCGGCATCGTCGAGAGCTACATCTCGTACCTGCGCCGCAAGATCGACCCGCACTCGACCGAGCCGCTCATCCAGACCAAGCGCGGCTTCGGGTACATGCTGAAGGTCGGCAAGACCACCTGATCGGCCGCACAGACGCGAGGGGGCCGCGTGGCGCACCAGACTGACCCGGTCACCCGATGGTGGCGCGGAACGAGCCTGCGTGCCAAGGTGACCGGCGTGACCGTCACGGTGCTCGCGCTGGGGCTCACTGCGACCGGTGCGGGTGCGAGCGTGTTCCTGCGCAACGCTCTCATCGTCAACCTCGAGAGCACCGTGCAGCAGGTCGCGGCGACCGAGATCGGCCTCGGGCTGTTCGACATCACGCTCAACGAGGGCGTCGTGGACGCGACCGAGAAGGAAGAGGTCCCGCGCACCGATTACCACGTCGCCCTCTACCAGTCCCTCGATCCCGGGGAGCTCGTCATCTCGGCGGGCGCGGGCGCACCGACACCGGCGTTCCCCGCCGACTATTCGCTGCAGAAGGCCCATGGCGAGGGCCCGGCGCCGTTCGAACTCACCGATCCGGAGACGGGGACACGGTTCGTCGCGAGCGTCGTGCCCCTCGAGCTGCCGGGCGGCACGTTCGTTCCGCAGCTCGTCGCCGCCTCGGTCGCCCCCGTCAATCAGGTCGTGACGACCTTCCTCAGCATCTACTCGATCCTCGCGCTCATCGTGCTCGTGATCGGGGCGTTCGCGACGCGCTGGCTCGTGACGTTCGCCTTCCGCAGCCTCGGCCAGGTCGAATCCACCGCCATGGCGATCGCGGCGGGTGACTTCGGGCAGCGCATGACCGACATCGAGCCGACGACGACCGAGGTCGGGCGGCTCAAGACGGCCATCAACGCGATGCTCGGCCGCGTCGACACCGCGATCACGCAGCGCGATGCGACCGTGCGGCAGATGCGACGCTTCATCGGCGACGCGAGCCACGAGCTGCGCACTCCCCTCGTCACGGTGCGCGGCTACGCCGAGCTGTACCGGATGGGTGCGATCCGCAGCGAAGAAGACATCGCGCAGTCGATGGACCGCATCGAGAGCGAAGCGAAGCGCATGGGGTTGCTCGTCGAGGACCTCCTCGCGCTCGCGCGTCTCGACGAACGCCGCGACGTCGTGATCACGCCGGTCGACCTGCGACCGATCGCCCGGGATGCCGCGCTCGACGTGCGCGCGACGGCGCCCGGTCGCCGTGTCACGGTGATCGACACGACCGCCCACGAGCCTCCGCGCCCGCCCACGACGCCGCGCGAGGACATTTCGGAGAGCGAGCGCAAGCGCCCCTCGACCTCGGCGATCGCGGCGCTTCTGCGTCGCAAGCCCAAGCCCGCGCCGACCGACCCGGCGCCGGATGCATCCCCGGCCGAGCCGGCCGAACCGCCCATCGTCGCGCATCCCCCCGCGAATCCGGTGCCCATCGTGCTGGGCGACGAGAACCGCGTGCGGCAGGTCGTGACGAATCTGCTCGGCAACGCCCGGCGCTTCACCACGGCGGACTCGCCGATCGAACTGCGGATCGGAGTCGATGCCGCGGCATCCACCGGATGGGTCGAGATCGTCGACCACGGCGAGGGTGTGCCCGATCAGATCAAGGAGAAGATCTTCCAGCGCTTCTGGCGCGCCGACACGTCGCGGACGCGCGAGACGGGCGGTTCGGGTCTCGGCCTGTCGATCGTCGCGTCGATCGTCGAGGCCCTGCACGGGTCGGTCGGAGTCGTCGACACCCCCGGCGGGGGTGCAACCTTCCGCTTCTCGCTTCCGCTGGCGAAGGGACGGGATGCCGCCGAGCATCTGCACCTCGAGACGCAGCCGCTCCCCCGTCTGCCGCAGAGCCTCGCCGACGACGCCGGTCGCTGACGGCTCCTCCCCAACCGAGCCCGGGGATCATCCGTCCACCGCTCGGTCGGCACGGCCTCGGCGAGACGGGCCGGGCGCCTACCGTTGCGGCAGAGCGGGCAGCATCCGGCAGCCCCGTCCGGAAGGGTTTCGTCCATGGCCGTCTTCTCCGTCGACAGCGACGCCGTCCTCTCGTCCACGACCGCCGTACGCGGCACGATCGACCGGCTGCAAGCCGAAGTCGCCGCGCTCATGGGGCAGCTGACGCAGCTGCAGGGTTCGTGGACGGGCGCGGCGTCGGTCGCCTTCCACTCCAGCGTCGAGCAGTGGCGCGCGACGCAGCGCACCGTCGAGGACTCGCTGACCGGGCTCAACGCGGCACTCGCCACGGCGGGCCGCCAGTACGCCGACGCCGAGCAGGCCTCGATGAGCCTGTTCCGGTGAACGACGAAGGGCCTCTCCGCTGGGGAGAGGCCCTTCGCTGTGAGGCTGGGGCCTCGATACGCCGCCTACGGCGGCTACTCGACCTTGACCCATCGCGGGTCAACGCGGCTTCGCCGCATTGACCCGCGCTGCGTCAAAAGTCCATGCCACCGGTCGGGTCGGCGGGCATCGCCGGGGCCTTCTCAGGCTTGTCGGCGACGACGACCTCGGTCGTCAGGAACAGCCCGGCGATCGACGCGGCGTTCTGCAGCGCCGAACGCGTGACCTTGGCGGGGTCGATGATGCCCTGTGCGAACATGTCGCCGTACTCGCCCGTGGCGGCGTTGAGGCCGTGACCCGTGGGGAGTTCCGAGACCTTGTTCGCCACGACGCCCGGCTCGAGACCGGCGTTCAGCGCGATCTGCTTGAGCGGTGCCTCGATGGCCACGCGGACGATGTTCGCGCCGGTCGCCTCGTCACCCGAGAGTCCGAGTTCCGACAGCGCCTTCTGGCCCGCCTGGATGAGCGCGACGCCACCACCGGGGACGATGCCCTCTTCGACGGCCGCCTTCGCGTTGCGAACGGCGTCCTCGATGCGGTGCTTGCGCTCCTTCAGCTCGACCTCGGTGGCCGCGCCCGCCTTGATGACGGCGACGCCGCCGGCGAGCTTGGCGAGACGCTCCTGGAGCTTCTCGCGGTCGTAGTCGCTGTCGGTGTTGTCGATCTCGCGACGGATCTGGGTCACGCGACCTTCGATCTGGTCGGCCTCGCCGGCACCCTCGACGATCGTGGTCTCGTCCTTCGTGACGATGACCTTGCGCGCACGACCGAGCAGGTCGAGCGTCGCGTTCTCGAGCTTGAGGCCCACCTCTTCGGTGATGACCTGGCCGCCCGTGAGGATCGCGATGTCCTGCAGCTGAGCCTTGCGACGGTCACCGAAGCCGGGCGCCTTGACGGCGACCGACTTGAAAATGCCGCGGATCTTGTTGAGCACGAGCGTCGCGAGAGCCTCGCCCTCGACGTCCTCGGCGATGATGACGAGCTCCTTGCCGTCCTGGATCACCTTGTCGACGACGGGCAGAAGGTCCTTGATGTTCGAGATCTTCTGGTTCGCGATGAGGATGTACGGGTCCTCGAAGACCGCCTCCTGGCGGTCGGGGTCCGTGACGAAGTAGGGGTTGATGTACCCCTTGTCGAAGCGCATGCCCTCGGTGAGCTCGAGCTCGGTGCCGAAGGTCTGCGACTCCTCGACCGTGACGACGCCTTCCTTGCCGACCTTGTCGATGGCCTCGGCGATGAGCGCGCCGATCTCTTCGTCAGCGGCCGAGATCGATGCGGTGGCAGCGATCTCCTCCTTCGTCTCGACCTCCTTGGCCGAAGCGAGCAGCTCGTCGGAGATGGCCGTGACGGCCTTCTCGATGCCCTTCTTGAGGCCGATCGGGTCGGCGCCGGCTGCGACGTTGCGCAGACCTTCACGCACGAGCGCCTGAGCGAGGACGGTAGCCGTCGTCGTGCCGTCACCGGCGACGTCGTCGGTCTTCTTCGCGACCTCCTTGACGAGCTCCGCGCCGATCTTCTCGTACGGGTCGTCGAGCTCGATCTCCTTGGCGATCGAGACGCCGTCGTTCGTGATCGTGGGGGCGCCCCACTTCTTCTCGAGTACGACGTTGCGACCACGCGGGCCGAGCGTCACCTTGACGGCGTCAGCCAGCGTGTTGAGGCCGCGCTCGAGGCCACGACGGGCCTCCTCGTCGAAAGCGATGATCTTTGCCATGTCTGTCTCGTCCCTCCCGGACGTTGGCTTGCGGAATTAGCACTCAAAGGTACGGAGTGCTAACGCTCATTCTGGCACTCGACCTATGCGAGTGCAAGCCGCGCCCCGTGTCACTCGGTCGGCGCAGGCTCAGGAGGAGTCGAAGTGCGGTCGAGACCGATGACGATCGTGAGCTGCTTCGTGTCGGGATCGCCGAGCTGATACGCCTCGCTCTGCTCGATCTCGGCTCCGCCGATGACGTCGGCGAGGCCGAGGGCAGCGGCCTCGTCGTCCGCGTCGAGATAGAAGACGGTCGTCATCGCGAAGTCGTCGCTGCCGGCGCCGCTGGCCAGAACGCTGTCGGCGGGCCAGCCCGCGGCGACCACGACGTCTTTCAGCTGGGTCGCCAGCCCCTCTTCGGGCGTCGCGTTCAAGACGTTGACCGCGTAGGTCGTGTCGATGACCGGCTCGACCTGCACGGTCGGCTCGGGCGTCGGCTCCGGCGTGGGGAAGAGCTCGATGCGCCCCGATGCGAGCAGCGTGCCGAAGATCCCGATGACGATGAGCACGATCGTTGCGAGGACGGCCCACAGCAGCACGACCCAGCCGCGCATGCGGGGGTTCTCGGCGCGATGGGCGCCCACGCGGCCCACTTCTGCCGGGATGTCATCGAAGCGATCCCGCGGGAAGGTCGATTTCGGCACTCCCCGATGCTACCCGTCCGCGCGACGAAGCCTCGCGCGCTCACGCGCGTCGCGCAGACGCCGGAGCCGCTTCACGAGCATCGGATCGTGGGCCTGCGCCTCGGCCGTGTCGAGCAGGCGACCGAGCAGCTGGTAGTACCGGGCGGGTGAGATGCCGAGGTCGGCCCGGATCGCCTCTTCTTTCGCGCCGGCGTGCCGTCGCCACTCCGCCTCGAAATCGAGGAGGGCGCGGTCACGGTCGCTGAGGGGCACGTCTTCACGCTAACGCGCCGGAGCCGCTGCGCCCGCGCGCCACTCCACGCTCCGCCCGAGCGGATCGACCGCCGCCAGCGGCACGCCGTCGCGGCCGAGCACGAAGCCACCCCACGTGGCCGGGTCGATCGGCGGATGCCACGCATCGTGCAGCCCCGGCGGATCGATCGTCACCCACACGGCCTCGAGGCGCTGCACGATCTCGATGAGCCGGTCCCGGCCGCGGCGTGGGATGTGCGGCAGCACACCGGGCGTCGTGACGACGACGCGCGCGCCCTCCGGAGCCCGGCGGACGACCCCCTCCAGCTCGCCCGGCTCGGTCGCATCGCCCCGCACGAGCAGCGGCGGATCGGCCGCGACGATGTCCAGCGCCGCCGTGACCCGCTCGGCGCGACCGGTTTCGCCGGGCCACACGAGGGCCGTGAGGAAACGGCGATCGGCCGGATGCGCGGCATCCTTCGGATCCAGGTCGATGCCCGCGCGCCACACGATCTCGGGCAGCCGCAGTTGCGGACGACCGCTCAGGGCCGACGCGAGGACGACGGCCGACTCCCCCTCGGACGGGTCGAGGTCCGGACCGCCGTCGTAGCGGTACGAGTAACGGTCGGGATACAGGCACAGTCCCGCGCTCGCGCCCACTTCGACGAGGGCGATCGGGCCGTCGATCGTGCTGAGGGCCGGCAGGAGCGCGGCGCAGCGCAGGGGTTCGTTGGTCTGCAGACGGCGACGGGATGCCTCGGCGACGAGGTCGTCGGCGTGCTCCGCGACCCACGCCGACCACTCGGCGAACGGCTTCTCGGGGGCGCCGAGCATCCGCGCGACGGCGAACACGAGGGGCGGCTGCCGCCGGGTCTCGGGGATCCGCGCGAGGATCGCCGCGGTGGGCGCGTCGCCCGCGACGCCGGCCGCCCAGTCTTCGTACAGCGCCGATCGCCCCCGCGCCTCGGTCACGGCGAACCGCGCGTAACGATCGGCGGTGGCGGCGGCATCCGGATGCATGTCCTCATTCTCGCGGGGACATCACGAGTCGCGCGCCGACCCCCGACCTTCCTCCCGACCTCCGAAGTCCACGACGTTCGGAATCTCGCACCAACCCCGGAATCTCGCGCCAACTCCGGATCCATCACGACCCGCACTCCGAACCTGGCCCCGCCCTCCGAAGTCTGTGAGGCGTCAGACGACGGCGGTGTCGCACCGTGCCATGCGAAGGAACAGTGGAGCGCGGACTGCGGTTGAATGAACAAGAGCACCGAGGAGGACGACATGGCGTACGAGATCGACAAGAGCGACGAGCAGTGGCGCGCAGAGCTGACCCCCGAGCAGTACGCGGTGCTGCGCGAGGCGGGCACCGAGCGCGCCTGGACAGGCGAGCTGCTCGATGAGAGCCGCGCGGGACTCTACGCGTGCGCGGCGTGCGGTTCGGAGCTGTTCCGCAGCGGCACGAAGTTCGACTCGCACTGCGGCTGGCCGAGCTTCTACGAATCGGTCCGGCCCGAGGCGGTCGAGCTGATCGAGGACAACAGCCACGGCATGGTGCGCACCGAGGTGCGCTGCGCGACGTGCGGTTCGCACCTGGGACACGTGTTCCCCGACGGCTTCGGCACCCCCACGGGCGACCGGTACTGCATGAACTCGCTGTCGTTGTCATTCGCCCCCGAGGGCGAGGCGTGACGGCCCCCGCACCCTCTCCCCCCGCCGCGGACGCGGCGCGCGGAGCCTCGGGGCGCGTGGGCCCGACCCTCGAGGCGGTGCGCGCGCGTCGCTCGTGGTCGAAGGTCACCGACGAGGCTCCGACGCACGACGAGCTGCTGACGCTCGTGTCGGCCGCCGCCCGCGTCGCCGACCACTCGTCGCTGCGTCCGTGGCGGCTCATCGAGCTGCGCGGGCCCGACCGCGAACGCCTGGGCGCGGCGCTGGCCGAAGCCGCCGGCGATGACGAGCCGTCGCGCAAGCCGCTGCGCGCACCCCTGCTCATCGCGGTCGTCGCGAGCTACCGCAAGAGCCACAAGGTGCCGCGCTGGGAGCAGGAGGCCGTCGCGTCGGGGGTCGCGCACATGCTCAGCCTGCTACTCGATGACGCGGGCTGGGGCGTCATCTGGCGCACGGGGTCGCACACGCGCTCGAAGCCGGTCGCGAAGGCGCACGGCCTGGGAAAGCGCGAAGAGCTGCTCGGCTGGCTCTACGTCGGCGGCAAGCCCTCGGCGAAGACGGGCAGTCGCCGCGAGGTCGATGCGCGATCGCTCATCTCGCCGATGCCGACGGGCACGAAGAAGTCCTAGTCACGTCCGCGCCGCGGCCGTCTCCACGGCGCGACGGCGACGATGACCGACGCCAGGGCGATGCCCACCATGATGCTCACCTGCAGGATGCCGGGGGCATCGGCCGCCGGCCACAGCGCGTCGAGCACGACCGACGTCACGAGCTGACCGACGACCGTGCCCAGGCCCAGCAGCAGCACCCCCGTGTGCGCGACGAGCGCCGCCGACAGGAAGATGTAGACGACCCCGAGCGGCCCCGCGATGTAGAGCCACGGCTCGGTCGGAAACGCCCGCGGCGGTCCCGAGACGATGCCGCTCACGATGGCCGCCACGACGAGCACGAGCGTTCCGCCGATGAAGTTCACGAGCGTCGCCGTGAGCGGCGTGCCGACGCGCTGACGCAGTCGGCCGTTCGTCGCCTGCTGCCACGCGATCCCGACTCCCGCCAGGAACGGCATCACGATCATCCACAACGGGATGCCGCGCACGCCGTCGCCGACCAATGACACGCCGACCGCGACGAGCGCGAGGAGCCCCCCGAGCAGGCGCGGGATCGTGACGGCGACGACGCCGGCCGGCCCGAAGCCGAGCCGGTCCAGGACGAGCCCGTTCACGGCCTGTCCCGCGACGACGCCCACCGTGAAGAGGGAGACGCCGATGACGGCGACCGCGAGGCCCTGCGTGGCGACCGTCAGGGCTCCGGCGGCGCCGCCCACCAGCATCCACCAGGGAATCGATCGTCCGCGCATTCCCGCGACGAGCGTGCGGAAGCCCCGCCTGCCCTGGGGAAGCGCGGCGGAGAGCACGATGGCGAGCACGAGCCCCGTGCCGAAGGACACGCCGCCCGCGAGAATTCCATCGTCCAGGCGCATGCCGAGGACGCCGTTGATGCGCGCCTGCACGGCTGTCAGTGCCCCGATGAACGCGGCACCGGCGAGCGCGATCCAGACGGGCAGACGTCCACCGCTGCCACGGGAGTCAGCCGTCACGAGCCGGCTGCGGGATTTGAACCCGCAACCCCCTGTTTACAAGACAGGTGCGCTGCCAATTGCGCCAAGCCGGCGAAGTCACCCATTCTATCGGGATGCCGCGGGCTACTCGGTCGCCGATGAGCGACCGCCGCGGGTCACTCCGCCGGGGTCGCGGTGGGAGTCGGCGTGGGGGTCGCCTTGTAGTACGCGTCGCTCGCCATCGTCAGCACGAACTGCGCGAACTCCTTGGGGTCATCGAGCGCTCCGACGTAGGGCGCGCCGTTGACGAGCACCATCGGCGTTCCGGTGAGCGCGACGCCGTCGGTGTCGGGCAGTCCGGACAGAGCGCGCTCGGTCGCGGCCTTGGCCCACGCGGCGAAGGACTGATCCTGGATGCACGCGCGCACGACCTTGGGCGAGTCGACACCGCTCGCCTGCGCGATGTCGGCCAGGACGACATCGGTGAAGCCGTCGGAGTCGAGCTCGGGCTGCTGCGAGAGCAGCGCGTGGTTGTAGGCGAAGAAGGTGTCGCGCGAATGCGTCGCGACGCACGCCGCCGCACTCGCGGCACGCAGCGAGTACTTCGTGCCGTTGGACTTCGCCGTGAGCATCGCGACGGGGTAATAGGTCAGGTCGGCGGCACCCTCACCGACCCATTTGGACAGCTGCGGGGCGTTCGCGAGCTGGAACTCGCGCGAACCCGCCGAAAGGTAGTCGACGTAGACGCGGATGTCGACGACGGACTGCTCGGTGGGCTCGGGCGTCGCCGTCTCGGCAGCGGTCTCTTCGGGCTCGGCGCCCTCGTCGGCCGCGGGAGTCGGCGTCGGGGTCCCCGACGTGGGCCCGCCCGTGTCGGCGAGACCCGTGGCGCTGGTGACGAAGAAGCCGTCGTCGGCGACGTTCGCGGGGCTCAGCTGAGGCTTGGATGCCGCCGAGCCGACGGCCCACGCCACGACGACGGCGGCGATCGCCACGATGGCGACGACGGATGCCACGACCGACAGGGCCCGCAGGCGTCGCGTGCGCGCCTGGCGCGCCTGCACCTGCTGCGCCTTTTCGCGCACGGCATCACGACGTTCGCTCGGGGCGTTCGAAGACTCGTCGCTGGACATGGGACCTCTCGGGGCGGTGCGTTTCGGCCGGTATCGGCGGGGGCGCGCCGCGAGAAGGACGGGGGGCTTCACCACGATCGGGCCGAGGACGATGCTAACCAGCCACCCTGGGAAATGACCAGAAGCGGGCTCGGCAGACCCCGTGGCATACTGGCCGTGCGCCCATAGGCGGGCGCGCGGGATAGCTCCCGCTCATCCATCACTACGGATCGTCCGGCACGTACCTGCCGGTGAAGGAGAAGAAAGCATGGCGTCCGTCACGTTCGACAACGCAACCCGCCTGTATCCCGGGGGCACGCGCCCCGCCGTGGACAAGCTCAACCTCGAGGTCGCCGACGGTGAATTCCTCGTCCTGGTCGGTCCATCCGGCTGCGGAAAGTCCACCTCGCTGCGCATGCTCGCGGGCCTCGAAGAGGTCAACTCGGGTCGCATCCTGATCGGCGACCGCGACGTCACCGATGTTCCGCCGAAAGACCGTGACATCGCGATGGTCTTCCAGAACTACGCGCTGTACCCGCACATGACCGTCGCCGAGAACATGGGCTTCGCGCTCAAGATCGCCGGCATCGGCAAGGAGGAGCGCGCGACCCGCGTGCTCGAGGCCGCGAAGCTGCTCGACCTCGAGGAGTACCTGACCCGCAAGCCGAAGGCCCTCTCGGGCGGTCAGCGTCAGCGTGTCGCCATGGGCCGTGCCATCGTGCGTCAGCCCCAGGTCTTCCTCATGGACGAGCCGCTGTCGAACCTCGACGCGAAGCTGCGCGTGCAGACGCGCACGCAGATCGCGTCGCTGCAGCGCCGACTGGGCGTCACGACCGTCTACGTCACGCACGACCAGACCGAGGCCCTCACGATGGGCGACCGCATCGCGGTCCTCAAAGACGGCCTGCTGCAGCAGGTCGGCAGCCCGCGCGACCTGTACGAGCGCCCGAACAACGTCTTCGTCGCCGGCTTCATCGGCTCGCCCGCGATGAACCTGTTCCCCTCCGACCTCGCCGAGGGCGGCGTGCAGTTCGGCACCGAGGTCGTGCCGCTGGACCGCGACACCGTCGGCCGCGCGCACGGCAGCCAGGTCATGGTCGGCGTGCGCCCCGAGGACATCGAGGTCGGACCCGCCGACGGTCGTGGCCTCAGCGTCGTCGTCGACCTCGTCGAAGAACTCGGCGCCGACGGCTACCTCTACGGCCACGCCGAGATCGCCGGCACGCGCACCGACATCGTCGCGCGCGTCGACGGGCGCAACCACCCCGACGCGGGCGAGACGGTGACGCTCGCGGCCAAGCCCGGCCACGTGCACGCGTTCGACCTCGAGACGGGCGACCGTCTCAACGACACGGTGACCGCCTCGATCTGACATTCCACGGCAAAGGCGCGGGCGGTCACAGCGACCCCCGCGCCTTCGCTTACTCGGAGGACCTGTGCCCGACGCCCTCAGCATCACCGCGAGCTCGGTCGACCCGGCCCTGCTCGAACTGCCCTGGGCCACCCCGCTCGCGGACTGGCCCTCGAGCGCCATCGTGTCGCTGCCCAAGGGCCTCTCGCGTCACCTCGTGCGGTTCTCGAGCCTGTCCGGCCGTGTCGTCGCCGTCAAGGAGACGACCGAGGAGATGGCTCGGCGCGAGTACGACATGCTCGGCAACCTCGCGCGGCTCGATGTGCCGTGCGTCACGCGCGTCGCCGTCATCGCGGGCCGGTCGACTCCCGCGGGCTCGCCCCTGCCGGCGGCCCTCGTCACGGCGCACTTGCGGTTCTCACTGCCTTATCGCGCGCTCTTCACGCAGGTGCTGCGCCCCGACACCGCGACCCGCCTCGTCGACGCGCTGGCGGCGCTGCTCGTGCAGCTGCACAACGTCGGCTTCTTCTGGGGCGACGTCTCGCTGTCGAACACGCTGTTCCGCCGCGACGCCGGGGAGTTCGCGGCGTACCTCGTCGACGCCGAGACGGGCGAGCTGCATGAGAGCGGACTGACGCGCGGACAGCGGGAACACGATCTCGACGTCGCGCGCACCAACATCGCGGGCGAGATCATGGACCTCGAGGCCGGCGGCCGTCTCGAGGGCGGCGTCGACGCCGTCGCGATCGCCGACGGCATCGTGAGCTCGTACCGGGCGCTGTGGAACGCCCTGACCGAAGCCGAGACGTTCCGCGCCGACGAGGCCTGGCGGATCACGGAGCGCGTGCGACGGCTCAACGATCTCGGCTTCGACATCGGCGAGATGTCGATCGAGGCGACGAGCGACGGCACGCGGGTATCGATCAGACCGAAGGTCGTGGATGCCGGACACCACCAGCGCCGCCTGCTCCGGCTGACCGGGCTCGACGTCGAAGAGAACCAGGCGCGGCGCCTGCTCAACGACCTCGACGAGTTCAGCGCCCGCATCTCGCGGCTCGGCGCCGATGAGGAGATGGTCGCCCACGAATGGCTCACGCGCGTCTTCGAACCGGTCGTCAAGGCGATCCCGTGGGACCTGCGCGCCAAGCTCGAGCCCGCCGAGGTGTTCCACCAGGTGCTCGAGCACCGCTGGTACATGTCGCAGGCGCAGGATCGGTCGACGCCGCTCGCCGAAGTGCTCGCGAGCTACATCGACACCGTGCTGCGCCACCGCCGCGACGAGGCGACCGTCATGGGCCCGCCGACCGAGACGATGGCGATCCCCGTCATCACGGCCGCGATCCCGCTCGACACCGGAGACGACGGGGTCGACTGGCGCGACCTCGTCTGACGTCCGGCGCGGTCAGTAACCCACCGTGAAGCGCTCACGGCGGTGCTTCGGGTTCTCGATCTCGTCGAGCACGGCCACGCCGAAGTCGGCGCCCGAGATGAAGGACTCCCCCGCGGCATCCGTCACGAGGACGTCACCGCCGTCGCGGTACTCACCCGTCCGCTCGCCCGGAGCCCACGACCCGAAACCGCCGGCGGGATGCACGTAGAACCAGTCGCGCGACGCGGGCGTGGTCTGCAGGTCCTCGAGCACGCCGATCGCCTCGAGCGCCTCGGGCTTGTACTCCTCGGTGAACGAGGGCTGGTCGACGAGCCGCTCGCCACCGGGGGCGATGAGGCTGCCGCCGGCACCGCCGACGACACCCACCCGCACCTCATCGGGAAGATCGGCGACCAGCTGCGCCATCGCCGGACGCACGTTGCCGAGCATGTCGCCGCGGGCGGCGACGGCCGAGACGACGACGTCGACGCCCTGGATCTCGGTGATGAGCGTCGGCACATCGAGCAGGGTGCCCTCGATGTAGGTGGCGCCGTCGACGCGGTCGGACGGAATCGTGCGGGCGACCGATACGACCGTGTGCCCGCGGCGCACGGCCTCGGCGACGATGTTGCTGCCGGCGTAGCCGGTCCCCCCGATGACGGCGATGCGAGCCATGCAGATCAGTCCTTTCCTGCGGCGCGCAGCGTCGCGATCTGGTACAGCGCGACCGAGGCCGCGATGCCGGCGTTGAGTGATTCGGTCGCCCCCGAGATCGGGATCGACACGACCTGGTCGCACGTCTCGGTGACCAGGCGCGACAGTCCCTTGCCCTCGGAGCCGACGACGACCACGACGGGCCGGTCGGCGAGCTCCAGCGCGGGCAGCGAGACGTCGCCGCCGCCGTCGAGGCCGAGCACGAACACACCCTGCTTCTTGAAGTCCTTGAGGGTCGTCGTGAGGTTCGGGGCGAGCGCGACGGGGATGCGCGCGGCGGCGCCGGCACTCGTCTTCCACGCGGCGGAGTTCACGCTCGCCGAGCGACGCTGCGGCAGGATGATCCCCTGCCCGCCGAATGCCGCCGTCGAGCGGATGATGGCGCCCAGGTTGCGCGGATCGGTGATGCCGTCCAGTGCGACGAACAGCGGCACCGCGCCGGTGTCGATGACGTTCTCGAGCAGGTCCTGCGGGTGCGCGTACTCGTACGGCGGCACCTTGAGGGCGACGCCCTGGTGCACACCGTCGAAGCCCGCCATGCGGTCGAGCTCGGGACGCATGACCTCGAGGATCGGGATCTCGCGATGCGTCGCGATCGAGAGCATCTCCTTGACGCGGTCGTCCATCTCGACGCGCTGCGCGATATACAGGGTCGTCGCGGGGATCTTGGCGCGCAGCGCCTCGAGCACCGAGTTACGGCCGGTCACCGTCTCGGTGTCATCGGCCGACTTCGACCGCGACGTGCGGTTCGTGCTGCTCGTGCGCGGCTTGGGCTTGCCGCCCGCCGCTGCCAGCCGCTCGGCCGCGGCCTTGCGCTTGCCCGCGGGATGCCACGCGCGTTCTTCGGCTTTGGGTGTCGGTCCGCGACCCTCGAGGGAGCGCTTGTTCTTGCCGCCCGTGCCCTTCGTGGGGCCCTTGCCGCCCTTGCTCGCGCCGGGGCGCCCTGGCTTGGCCATCAGTTCTCCTTCTCGGGCGCGCGCTCGATGCTCCAGCGCGTGCCCTGCTGTGTGTCTTCGAGGGCGATGCCCGCCGCCGCGATCGCGTCGCGGATGCGGTCGGCCGCCGCCCAGTCCTTCGCCGCACGAGCATCCTCGCGCTGCGTGATCATCGTCTGCACGAGGGCGTCGAGCGCCGCCGTCTCCGCCGTCGTGCCGGTGTCGCGCCACTGCGGGTCGAGTGGATCGAGCCCGAGGACCCCGACCATCCGGCTCACGTCCGTCGACGCGCGTGCTGCCGCGGTGCGGTCGCCGGCGTCGAGCGCCGCGTTCCCGGCGCGCACGGTCTCATGCACGACGGCGAGCGCCTGCGGCAGGCCCAGGTCGTCGTCGAGCGCGTCGGCGAAGGCCTGCGGCACGTCTGCCGCGGCGGTCCCGTCGTCTGCCGCCCCGAGCACGCGCTCGGCGCGTTCGAGGAACGTGCGGATGCGATCGAGCGCCGCGTCGGCCTCGTCGAAGGATGCCTCCGTGACGCTGAGCGTCGAACGGTAGTGCGCCGCGGCGAGCGCGTAGCGCACGACGAGCGGGTCGCGATCGCGCAGCAGGTCGTCGGCGAGCACGAAATTGCCGAGCGATTTCGACATCTTCTGGTCGCCGACGGTCACGAGGCCGTTGTGCACCCAGTACCGCGCGAACGCGTCGCCCGTCGCGGTCGACTGCGCGAGCTCGTTCTCGTGGTGCGGGAAGCGCAGATCGAGCCCGCCGCCGTGGATGTCGAACGACGGTCCGAGGTAGCGGCGCGACATCGCCGAGCACTCGATGTGCCAGCCGGGGCGTCCGGGGCCCCACGGCGAATCCCACGTCGCCGACGCGGGCTCGTCGGGCTTGCCGCCCTTCCAGAGGGCGAAGTCGCGCGGGTCGCGCTTGCCGCGCGGATCCGCGTCGGTCGCCGGCTCCATCGCATCGAGCGACTGGTTCGTCAGGGCGCCGTACTCGGGCCACGAGCGCACGTCGAAGTAGACGTCGCCTGCCGCTGCGGCATCCGTCGACGCGTACGCGTGCCCCGCCGCGATGAGGCGCTCGATCAGCTCGGTCATCTGCGGAATGGATGCCGTGGCCCGCGGCTCGTACGTCGGCGGCAGGATGCCGATGGCCGTGTAGGCACGCGTGAACGCGAGCTCCATGCGGTACGCCAGCGCCCACCACGGCTCGTCGGGCGACGCATTCGCGAGCACCTTGTCGTCGATGTCGGTGACGTTGCGCACGAACGTGACGCGTCCGTACCGGTGCGCCAGCCAGCGCCGCAGCAGGTCGAAGCTCAGCGCCCCGCGCAGATGGCCGATGTGCGGGCCCGACTGCACCGTCGGACCGCAGACGTACATCGTGACGTTCCCCGGGTCCTCGGGGGTGAAGTCACGCAGCGTTCGTGCGCGCGTGTCGTAGAGCCGGATCGTCACTGCGCCAGCCTACCGGCCGCGCCGCAGAGGCTCGGGGCAGCGCGGCGAGACCGGGCGCCGGGAACCGATAGAACTAGAGAGTGCATGTCCTCGCCGTCCTCGCCGCCGCCGTCCTGTTCGGCACGATCGGAACGGCGAAAGCCCTCGGTCCCGAGGGCGCGACGGCGCTCTCGGTCGGCATGGTCCGGATGGTGCTCGGCGGCATCGTGCTCGCCGTCGTCGCCTTCTCGCTCGCGGTGCGGCACGCGCGCCGCGATCCGCTCGCCGCACGGCCCCGGCTCGGAGTGCGCCCGCTCCTGCTCATGGTGCTCACGGGCGCCTGCCTCACGGTCTTCCAGCCGCTGGTGTTCCTGGGCATGGAGCGCAACGGCGTCGCGGTGGGCACCGTCGTCGCCCTCGGGGCGGCGCCCATCCTCGCCGGTCTGATCGAATGGGCCATGACCCGGCGCCGGCCCACCGCGACGTGGCTCACCGCGACGGCCGTGGCGACGGTCGGCGTCGTGCTGCTCGGCTTCGGCGGCGACGCACGCAGCGACGGCGGCACCGACCCGATCGGCCTTCTGGGCTCGCTCGGCGCCGCCGCGGCGTTCGCCGTCATCGCCAACGCGCAGCGTCGACTCCTCGACCAGGGGTGGGACCCCTCCACGGTCGTCGGCTCGATGGGCGCGAGCGGCGCCGTCCTGAGCGCCGCGGTGCTGCCTTTCGTGAGCCTGACGTGGCTCGGTTCCGCGGCGGGCTGGGCTCTCGCCCTCTGGCTCGGGATCGCCACGATCGGCGTCGCCTACACGCTGTTCACGTGGGGGCTGAGCGGGCTCACGGCGGCGACCGCGGCGACGCTCACCCTCGCCGAGCCCCTGACCGCCAGCATCCTCGGGATCGTCGTGCTGGGCGAACGGCTCTCGCCCCTCGCGGTCGGGGGGCTGGTCGTGCTGGGGTTCGGTCTCGCGCTGCTCGCGTGGGGTTCGCGCTCGCCGCGCGACGTGCGTCCGTTCGCCGTCGAAGGCTGACGCGGCTCACACCGGAACGACGAGCGCGACGGCGAACGCCGCGACGCCGTCGCCGGCACCGGTGAAGCCGAGTCCGTCGGTCGTCGTGGCGGCGACCGAGACGGGTGCCCCGCCCAGCGCCGCCGACAGCACCGCTTCGGATTCGGCGCGTCGGGCCGCGAAGCGCGGACGGTTGGCCTGCAGCTGCACCGAGACGTTGCCGATCCGCCAGCCCGCCTGCTCGAGCAGGTCGCGCGTGCGGGCCAGGAAGACGTCGGCGTGGGCTCCGGCATACTCCGGATGCGACGTGCCGAAGTGCGTCCCGATGTCGCCCAGCCCCGCGGCCGACAGCAGCGCGTCGACGATCGCGTGCGCCGCGGCGTCTCCGTCGGAGTGCCCCGAGAGTGCGCGTTCCCCCGGCCACTGAAGCCCCGCTAGCCAGAGCGAGCCCTCCCCGCCGTAGCCGTGCACGTCGGTTCCGATCCCGACGCGTGGCATCGCGACGGTGCGCCCGGCCGGAGGCGGCGGCGTGACGAGTGCGCGCGCGCGGTCGAGGTCGGCGGGCGTGGTGATCTTGAACGCGATGTCCTCGCCCGCGACCGCGGCGATGCGGTGTCCTGCGGCGGCGAAGAGCGCGGCGTCGTCGGTGAAGTGCTCGGATGCTGCCGCGTAGACGGCGTCGAGCAGGTCGCGCCGGAATCCCTGCGGCGTCTGCGCCGCGCCGAGCTGCGACCGGTCGACGGCCGCGACGATCTCGTCGCCCGCGACGCGCTTGATGGTGTCGACGACCGCGAGCACGGGGATGGCGGCCTCGGCGCCGCCGTCGATCGCCGCGACGACGCGTTCGAAGACCGCGGGCGGGGTGAGCGCGCGGGCCGCGTCGTGCACGAGGACGATCTCGACGTCGGCCCAGACGGCCGCGAGGCCGGCCGCGACGGAGGCCTGGCGCGTCTCACCGCCCGTCACGACCGAGACGAGGTCGCGCGCGTCGTCGAACGCGGCGCGGGCGTCGGTGAGCGCCTCGCCCTCGCGACCGGACGGTGCGACGACGACGATCTGGGCGCCCGCGAGGCCGGCGACCCGGTCGAGCGCATGCCGCAGGATCGTGTGCTCGTCGAGACCGACGAAAGCCTTCGGCGCCGAGGCACCCAGTCGCGAGCCGGAACCGGCCGCGACGACGACGACCGCGACGCGGGGGACGGGCGTGATGTTCACGCCGTCACGCTACCGGAGACGAGTCGTCAGGAGGCGAGGACCTCGTCGAGACGGACTCCGGCCTTCTCTTCGTCGGTCTTCTCGGCGAGCGCGAGCTCGGAGACGAGGATCTGCTTCGCCTTGGCGAGCATGCGCTTCTCGCCCGCGGAGAGTCCGCGGTCCTGGTCGCGGCGCCACAGGTCGCGGACGACCTCGCTCACCTTGATGACATCGCCCGAAGCGAGCTTCTCGAGGTTCGCCTTGTAGCGACGAGACCAGTTCGTGGGCTCTTCCGTGAACGGAGCGCGCAGCACTTCGAAGACCTGCTCGAGGCCTTCCTGACCGATGACGTCACGCACACCCACGAGGTCGACGTTCTCAGCGGGGACCTCGATGATCAGGTCGCCCTGTGTGACATTGAGCTTCAGGTACTTCTTCGCTTCACCCTTGATCACGCGTTCCTTGACCTCGATGATCTTCGCGGCCCCGTGGTGCGGGTAGACAACCGTCTCGCCAACCTCAAAAAGCATGCAGTTATGTCCTTTCGGCAACCTCTATGATATCACAGCCCGACATACGCTAAGGTTCTCCGTCCGCGATGCCGCACACTGCTCGATCGAGGCGCCGATGCGCGCGGCCGCTACCCCATAGGATGGGACGGATGCCGTCATCCACTCTGGGAGGATCCGTGAAATCGCGCCTCATCGCGTCGCTCGCCGTGGGCGCCGCCGTCGTCCTCGGAACCACCGGGTGCACCTTCATCACGCCGCAGTCGTCGACGATCACCTACGCTGCGGCGGAGGGCATCAACGTCTACGAGATGGGTGTCCTCGAGGTGCGCAACGCCTTCATCGTCGCCAATGACGAGGGTGACCTCGGCAACCTCGTCGCCGCCGTGATCAACACGAGCGACGAGATGCAGACACTCAACCTCTCGATCGGCGAGGGCGACTCGATCGACCTTTCGATCCGGGTGCCCGCGGGTGAGACCCTCAGCTTCGGCACCGACGACCTCGAGCCGATCGAGCTCGACGGCATCGAGATGGTGCCGGGCACCGACGTGCCCGCGCAGTTCTCGACCGATGGCGCCGAGAGCCACATCACGGTCCTTCCCGTGCTCGACGGCCGCCTGGACTACCTCACGGCGCTCGTTCCCCGCGACTGATCCGCGCGGGGCTCAGGCCTCGAAGCGATAGCCGAGGCCGCGCACCGTCACGAGCATGCGCGGGCTGCTCGGGCTCTCTTCGATGCGCGAGCGGATGCGCTTGATGTGCACGTCGAGCGTCTTGGTGTCTCCGAAGTAGTCGCTCCCCCACACGCGGTCGATCAGCTGACCGCGCGTCAGGACGCGTCCCGCGTTGCGCATGAGCACCTCGAGCAGTTCGAACTCCTTGAGCGGCATCGCGATCTCGGCGCCGCCCACCGCGACCGTGTGCCGGTCGATGTCCAGCACGACCCGTCCGGCCTCGAGCACGCGCTCGTCGAGGTCGGCGTCGGCCTGCGCGAGACGCCGCAGCACGGCCCGCATGCGGGCGAGGAGCTCGCGCGACGAGTAGGGCTTCGTGACGTAGTCGTCGGCGCCGAGCTCGAGTCCCACGACGATGTCGACCTCGGAGTCCTTGGCCGTCACCATGATGATGGGCACGCTCGAGGTGGTCCTGATCTGGCGGCACACCTCGGTTCCCGGCATGCCGGGCAGCATCAGATCGAGCAGCACGATGTCGGCGCCGCGCTCACGGAACGCCTCGAGGGCGGCCGGGCCGTCCTCGGCGATCTCGGCCTCGTACCCTTCCCGGCGCAGCAGATAGGCCAGGGGGTCGGCGAGATCGGGCTCGTCCTCGACGATCAAGACGCGGGTCATGCGGACTCTCCGTTCTGCGACGACGTCTCGATGAGGACGTCTCGCGGGTGGCTCTTCTTGCGCCGGGGGCGCGGCGGGTCGGCCGGCGGCGCGGCGAGGGGAAGCCGGACGGTGAACGTCGACCCCCGCCCGGGTCGCGACCACAGGCGCACCTCGCCGCCGTGCCGCTGCACGGCATGCTTGACGATCGACAGGCCGAGCCCCGTGCCGCCGGTCCGGCGGGCCCGAGCGGGGTCGGCGCGGTAGAACCGCTCGAACAGGCGGTCCTGCTCTCCCTCGGGGATCCCCACGCCACGATCGGTCACGGCGACCTCGACGACGTCGTCGGCGACCTTCACTCCGACGCCGACCTTCGACCCGCTCGGCGAGTAGGCGATGGCGTTGGCGAGCAGGTTGCCGACGGCTTCGGCGAGGATCTGGGCGTCGCCGCGCACGTGCGCTCCGCGCTCGCCGCCTCGCACGATCTCGATCCCCGCGGCATCCGCCTGGATCAGGTGCGCGTCCACCGCCGAGGCGATGATCTCGTCGATCGAGATGATGCGGTCCTCGGTCAGCTCATCCGTGGACTGCAGCCGGGACAGGCTCATGATGCGGGCCGTCAGCTGACCGAGACGCGTGGCCTCGGCGGTCAGCCGGCTCGCGAAATGACGCACCTGGGCGGGGTCGTCGGCGGCGGACTCGATGGCCTCGGAGAGCAGACTCACGGCGCCCACGGGCGTCTTCAGCTCGTGGCTCGTGTTGGCGACGAAGTCACGGCGCATCTGCTCGATGCGCTCGCGCTCGGTGATGTCGCGCAGCACGACGAAGGTCAGCTGCGCGGCGACGCGTGTCGCCCGGGCGGCGACGAGACGCGGTTCGAGGTAGGCCGCTCCGCGCCGCAGACGCAGGTTCTCGGTCGCCGGCAGGTCGGTGTCGCGCGCGCGACGGACCAGGTCGCGCAGCTCCTCGGACGGCAGCACGCTCCCCTCGAGCAGCCCGAACGCCGAAGCGGCCGCGGACGCCGCGGTGACCGTGCCCGAGCCGTCGACGACGACGGCGGCATCGTCCATCCCGTGCAGCACTTCGCGCATGCCGCCCGGCAGGCCGGCCGACCGCTGCACGCGGGCGCGGTCGCGGGCACGCAGGGCACCGACGACGACGATGGAAATGACGCCGCCGATGACGACTCCCGCGAAGAGGGCGAGCAGCGCCAGCTGCGTGCGATCCATGCCTCCACAGTACGGCCCGGGCGGGTGCCGTCCGCCCGTTCCGCGACCATCACGCCGTACGACGGGTACTATTCACCGGGTCGGCACCGATCGTTAACCTTTCCCGATGACAATCTTCCGGGATCGTCGTTGTGCCGCCGTGGACGAGCCGGAAGCGGCCGCCACGATCAAGAGAGGGTGCTGTCATGCGCGGAGTGTTCCACCAGTCACTCGAGGACGTCCAAGGACGCCTCGTCGAGATCGCCGACCTCGTCACGGTCGCGATCGACAAGGCCACACGGGCGTTCGGCACGAGCGATGTCGCGCTGGCCGAAGAGGTCATCGACGCGGACTTCATCATCGATGAGAAGGCCCTCGAGCTCGATGAGCTCGCCATCGAGATCCTCGCGCGTCAGCAGCCGGTCGCCGGCGACCTGCGCATCGTGGTCGGCGCCCTGCGGATGAGCGCGTCCCTCGAGCGGATGGGCGACATCGCCGAGCACATCGCGCAGCTGACGCGCATGCGCTTCCCCGAGCGGGCGATCCCCAAGGGCCTCAAGGGCACGTTCCTGCGCATGGGCGAGTTCGATGTCGCGGCCGCGCGCCACCTCACGGATCTGCTGCGCACGCAGGACCTCGCGATCATCGAGGACATCCGCAACGTCGACGACGAGGTGGACGAGCTGCACGCATCGGTGTTCGAGAAGGTGCTGAGCGACACGTGGAAGGGCGAGGCCGCGGCCACGGTCGACGCGACGCTCGCGAGCCGCTACCACGAGCGATTCGCCGACCACGCCGTCTCGGTCGCGAAGAAGGTCGCCTACCTGTCGACGGGCGACTGGACGGCGCCCACCGATGCCCTCGACATCGTCGCCGCCGCGGCCGACCCCGAGCTGTAGGTCAGCCCTTCCCCTGTGAGGCGACGGCCGCAGCCCCCGCGGCGGCCGCCTCGGGGTCGAGGTACTCCGCCGCGCCGATCGGCTCGAGGTTCTCGTCGAGCCGGTACACGAGCGGGATGCCGGTGGGGATGTTCAGCGTCGCGATGTCGTCGTCGCTGATGCCGTCGAGGTGCTTGACGAGGCCGCGCAGCGAGTTGCCGTGCGCCGTGACGAGCACCGTCTTGCCGGCCTCGAGGTCGGGCACGATCTCGTCGTGCCAGTACGGCAGCATGCGGTCGATGACGATCTTGAGCGATTCGGTGCGCGGCACGTCGCCGTCGATGTCGGCGTAGCGGGGGTCGCCGGCCTGGCTCCATTCGCTGTCGTCGGCGAGGTCGGGCGGCGGCACGTCGAACGAGCGACGCCAGAGCATGAACTGCTCCTGCCCGAACTCGTCGAGCGTCTCGGCCTTGTCCTTGCCCTGCAGCGCGCCGTAGTGGCGCTCGTTGAGACGCCACGAGCGCTTCACGGGGATCCACAGCCGGTCGGCGGAGTCCAGCGCGATGTTCGCGGTCTGGATCGCGCGGCTCAGCACCGAGGTGTGCAGCACGTCGGGCAGGAGCCCCGCTTCGGCGATCAGTTCGCCGCCGCGCAGGGCCTCCGCCCTGCCCCGCTCGGTGAGGCGGACGTCGACCCAGCCGGTGAAGAGGTTCAGCTCGTTCCACTCGCTCTGGCCGTGACGGAGCAGGATCAGCGTGTAGGGCGCACTCATGCTGACAGCTTATCGAGGGCCCGGCTGGGATGATGGAGTCATGCCGTCCGTTCGCCGCCCCGTCGGGCAGGCCACGCGTGGCACGACGGGCACGAACCGGCTGCGGCGCGTCGATCGCTGGATCGCGCGGCATCCCGCACTGCGCCGGGCCGAGGATCCGCTCGTCGTCGATCTCGGCTTCGGCGCGAGCGGCGTCACGGCGTTCGAGCTGGCCGCCCGGCTCACCCGGACGCGCGCCGACGTCGAGGTGCGCGGCCTCGAGATCGATGCGGAGCGCGTCGCCCGTGCCGAGGAGCAGCTCGCCGAGGTGCGCGCGGGGCGCTCGTCGTTCCCTCGCGATGCGCGCGTGTCGTTCAGTCGGGGCGGATTCGAGGTTCCGCTGCCGCACGCTCGGCACGCGGCCGTGATCCGGGCGATGAACGTGCTGCGCCAGTACGACGAAGACGACGTCGCGGCGGCCTGGCGGTCGATGGCTGGCCGCCTCGCCCCCGACGGGCTGCTCGTCGAGGGCACGTGCGACGAGCTGGGGCGCGTGTGCACGTGGGTCGCGATCGATCCGGATGCCACGCCTCGCAGCCTGACGATCTCGCTGCGCCTAGCGGGGCTCGAGCGCCCCTCGATCGCCGCCGAGCGGCTGCCGAAGGCGCTCATCCACCGCAACGTCGCCGGCGAGCGGGTGCATGACCTGCTGCGCACCCTCGATGCCGAATGGGATCGCGCCGCCGCCGTCGCGCCCTTCGGCCCCGTGCACCGCTGGCGCACGGCTCTCGAGGCGATGGATGCCGCGGGCTGGCCGCTCGGCCCGCGCGGGAGGTGGTCCCTCGGCGAGGTGACCGTGCCGTGGAGCGCCGTCGAACCGGCGGCCGGCTGACCGGGCGTCTCAGTCAGGCGGGCGGGTCGACGACCTTGCGCCGCGACAGCCGCGTCAGGCGCGGCACGTTCGCCGCCGCCCCCGCCTCGGGCGGCACGATGAGCTCCTGCGCCGCCGCGACGGCTCCGTCGGCGGTCGCGACGCGCAGGTCGGCGTCGGCGGGCGTCGACCGGCGCACGACGGCGAGCGCGATGGGTCCTTCTTCGTGATGGAGGGCGGCCGAGGTCACGGCGCCCACGACGGTGTCGCCGGCCAGCACGTCGGCTCCCGGGGCGGGCAGCACGCTGTCGCTGCCGTCGAGCTGCAGCGCGACGAAGCGCCGCGGCGGGTGGCCCAGGTTGTGCACCTTCGCGACGGTCTCCTGGCCGCGGTAGCATCCCTTGCTCAGGTGCACGGCGGTGCGCAGCCAGTCCAGTTCGTGCGGGATCGTCCGCTCATCGGCATCCGATCGTCGCGGGCGCCACGCCGCGATGCGCAGGGCGTCGACCGCGTCCAGACCCGCGAGGGCGATCTCGCCGGTCTCGGCGGCACGGGCCACACGCGCGTCCTCTTCGCGCGACACGACGGCCTCGGACCAGTCGCGTTCTGCGCCGGGATGCGGATCGGCCAGCGCGTAGGCCCACCCGCCCGGGGCGACAC
Source organism: Microbacterium sp. NPDC055357 (assembly GCF_053644835.1). NCBI lineage: Bacteria > Bacillati > Actinomycetota > Actinomycetes > Micrococcales > Microbacteriaceae > Microbacterium > Microbacterium sp. NPDC055357. The sequence goes on from NZ_JBSHLZ010000011.1 coordinate 57,183, forward strand.
CGGGCCACGGATCGTGCCACACGAGCGGCACACCGGCGGGCGCCGCGGCCGTGACGGCGTCGAGCGCGGCGCGGGTGCCCCCGACCACGGCGACCTCGTCGCTCGCGTCGCGCACCTCGACGCGCAGCCGGAACCGCATGCGCGACAGCCAGGCGAGCAGCCCCGCGGCATCCGCGCGATCGACGATGAGCCACGTCGTCTCGCCGTCGTCGATGACGGATGCCGCGTGCTCGACGCGCCCGTGGGGGTCGAGCACGAGCATCTCGGTGTTCTGCCCGGGGGCGAGGCGGGCGAGCGCCTGCGACGTGAGGGAGTCGAGCCACGAGAGCCGATCGACGCCGGCGACCGCCAGCACCGTCCGGTCGCCGAGCGGTGCGACGGCTCGGCCGGCAGCGAGGGCGCGCTGCTCGCCGAGCGGGTTGCCCAGGTGTCGCAGGCCCCTGTCGTCGACGACGGCGCCCGGAACAGCCGTGTACGCCTCGGACATCAGTCGGCCTTCGCGAGGCGCGCCGACGCGTGCGAGCCGAGGTCCTGTCCGAGCGCGGCGATGTCCCACGCCCAGAGCAGGTGCCCGTCGACCAGGCCGTACATGCGGGACGCCGCGGTGTACTGCTTCGCTCCGGCCGTGCGCACGACGGCATCGGTCGCGATGTCGATGCGCGGGCCGGTGATCCTGCCCAGGTACAGCTCGCTGATGCCGTCGGAGTGCACGAGAGCGACCTCGATCTCGAATCCCCCGTCGGCGATGCGCAGCGCCTCGATGTCGTCGACCGTCCGCACGACCCGCTCGGATGCCGCCGGCAGCAGCCCCGGCCCGGCATCGGCGTCCGTCGCCGGCAGCGCCAGGCGCCAGAAGCCCACCTCAGAGACGAGCGGCGACGGCGGGGCGCCCTCGTCCGTGTCGAGCCACGCGCTGGCGGAGTAGTTCAGATAGCCTCCGCCGTCGTGGCTGAAGCTGACGCGGTGCGTGAACTCGCCCGTCAGCCGCTGATCGCCGACGCTGTAGTCGATGACGCCGGTCCCCTCCCACACGCCGATGAGCCATGACAAGGGCACGAGCTCGGCGGGCAGGTCCGTGGGAAGCTCCAGCACGACGGCGACCTCAGCGCTGGCCGCGGTACAGGTTCTTGAGCACGACACCCGAGACGAAGACGATCGCGAGCGACGCGAGCCCCAGGAGCCCGACGAAGAAGAGTTCGAGCGCGAGAAGATCCATGCGTCACACTCTAGCCGGGAACGACCGTCGCCAGGCCGAAGCCGAGGCTGATGACGCCGAACACGACCAGAGCGCCGAGCGCACTCGCCGCGACGCGGCGCGTGAAGCCCTGGGAGCGGCCCGACACGAGCTGGATGCCGAAAGCCAGCACGAGGCATCCGCCCATCCCGACCGCGAGCCACGCGCCCCGCCAGTCGTCGCCCGTGAAGAGTCCGACGACGACGCCGATGACGGCGGCGACGACCCAGACCGCGACGATGCCGCCGACCGTGCGGCGCGGGGCGAGTTCGGGAGCGGACACCGTCCCATTGTCGCGCACGACGCGCATCCGGCGCACGGCCGAGTCGGAACAGGGCTCGACACGGGCGTACACTGATGCGCACGTCCGGAGGGAGGACGTTCGTGGCAGAGGTACTGGTTCTGAGCTCGACGCAGCCAGAAGATGCCGTCCTGCCCGCGCTCGAGCTGCTCAGTCACCGCGTCCGGCAGATCCCCGCCCAGCCGGCGCAGCTCGTCAATGCGCCCCGCGCCGATGTCATCTTCGTCGACGCGCGCGCCGACCTCGTCGCGGCGAAGTCGCTGTGCAAGATCCTCACGACGACGGGACTGGATGCGCCGCTCGTGCTCGTCGTGACAGAAGGGGGCCTCACGGCCGTCTCTGCGGACTGGGGCATCGACGACGTCATCATCACGACGGCGGGGCCCGCGGAGATCGACGCGCGCGTGCGTCTCGCGATCGGACGCGCGACGGCCGAGCATGCGCCCGCGCGCGTGCACACCTCCGGCATCACGATCGACGAATCGTCGTACTCCGCGAAGCTGCGCGGCAAGCCGCTCGACCTGACGTTCAAGGAGTTCCAGCTCCTGCACTTCTTCGCGACGCACCCGTCTCGCGTCTTCACGCGCGAGCAGCTGCTGAGCGAAGTGTGGGGCTACGACTACTTCGGCGGCACGCGCACGGTCGACGTGCACGTGCGGCGCCTGCGGGCCAAGCTCGGCGACCTCGAGCAGCTCATCGGCACCGTGCGCAACGTGGGCTACCGCTTCACCGTCGCCGAAGACGACCAGGTGCCCGCGGCACCCGAGCGGGCGCCGGCAGAGGAACGCGGCATCCGCTGAAACGCGTGCGCAGGCCGGGGGTCGCCCTGCAATGATGAAGGCATGATGCAACACGAGGCCCTGGACGCGGGGCTCGGAGACGCAGACGATGACGACTTCGACTTCCGCGAGACGTTCGACGCGCAGCTTCCCGACAACCGGTATCTCGATCGCGAGCTGAGCTGGCTCGCGTTCAACCAGCGTGTTCTGGAGCTGGCCGAGGATCCGACCCTGCCCGTGCTGGAACGCGCGAACTTCCTCGCCATCTTCGCGAGCAATCTCGACGAGTTCTTCATGGTGCGCGTCGCGGGTCTGAAGCGTCGCATCATCACGGGACTCGCCGTGCCCACGAATGTCGGCCGCGCACCGCAGGAGGTGCTCGCCGACATCTCGGAGGATGCCCACGCGCTGCAGCTGCGTCACGCCGAGGTCTGGGCGCGACTGGTCAAGCCCGCCCTGACCGACGCCGGCATCGAGATCGTCACGTGGGACGCCCTGGCCGAGGCGGACCGCGATCGGCTGTACGAGTACTTCCAGGAGCAGGTCTTCCCCGTCCTGATGCCGCTCGCCGTCGATCCGGCGCACCCGTTCCCCTACATCTCCGGGCTGAGCCTCAACCTCGCGATCCGCATCCGCAATGCCCGCACGGGGCGGCAGGAGTTCGCGCGCCTCAAAGTGCCGCCCATGCTCCCGCGCTTCGTCGAAGTGTCACGCGCCCGCGACCAGGTCGTCTACCTGCCGCTCGAAGTGCTCATCGCGCACCATCTCGAAGACCTCTTCCCGGGGATGGAGATCCTCGATCACCACGCGTTCCGCCTGACGCGCAACGAAGACGTCGTGATCGAAGAGGACGAGACCGAGAACCTCATCCAGGCGCTCGAGGCGGAACTTCTGCGCCGGCGCTTCGGCCCGCCCATCAGGCTCGAGATCACCGACGACATGGACGACGTGACGCTCGCGCTGCTGCTGGACGAGCTCGACATCACCGAGCAGGAGGTCTACCGCCTGCCCGGTCCGCTCGATCTGCGCGGGCTCTTCGCGCTGGGCGGCCTCGACCGTCCCGAGCTGCGCTATCCCCCGCACGTGCCCACGACGCCGATGGCCTTCCAGCCGGTCGAGCAGAACGGCAGGGCGGACATCTTCGCCGCGATCCGCAAGGCCGATGTGCTCGTGCACCATCCCTACGAGTCGTTCGCGACGAGCGTGCAGGCCTTCCTCGATCAGGCCGCGAAAGATCCGCACGTGCTCGCGATCAAACAGACGCTGTACCGCACATCGGGCGACAGCCCCATCGTGCAGGCGCTCATCGACGCCGCCGAGGCGGGCAAGCAGGTGCTCGCCCTCGTCGAGGTCAAGGCGCGTTTCGACGAGGCGAACAACATCGTGTGGGCGCGCAAGCTCGAGAAGGCCGGCGTGCACGTCGTCTACGGGCTCGTCGGTCTGAAGACGCACTGCAAGCTCATGCACGTCATCCGCGAGGAAGAGGGCCGCCTGCGCTCGTACTCGCACATCGGCACGGGCAACTACAACCCCAAGACGAGCCGGATCTACGAGGATTTCGGCCTGTTCACGTGCGACGAGCAGGTCGGTCGCGATCTCACGCGCCTGTTCAACGAACTGAGCGGCTACGCGATCGAGAAGAAGTTCAAGCGGCTCCTCGTCGCACCCTTGCACCTGCGCAAGGGGCTCCTGCGCCTCATCGACAAGGAGCGCCGCAACGCCGAGGCGGGCAAGCCCTCCGGCATCCGGATCAAAGTCAATTCGATGGTCGACGAGCAGATCATCGACGCCCTGTATCGCGCGAGCCAGGCGGGCGTGCCCATCGACGTGTGGGTGCGCGGGATCTGCTCGCTCAAGCCCGGCGTCGCGGGCATGAGCGAGAACATCACGGTGCGCAGCATCCTGGGCCGGTATCTCGAGCACTCGCGGATCTTCGCGTTCCATAGCAACGGCGACCCGCAGGTGTACATCGGCAGCGCCGACATGATGCACCGCAATCTCGATCGGCGCGTCGAGGCGCTCGTGCGCGTCGCGGCACCCGCGCACATCGAGGAGCTGACCGACCTGTTCGACCTCGCGATGGCCGACACGACGAGCTCGTGGCACCTCGGTGCGGACGGCGTGTGGACCCGCCACCACCTCGGCGAAGACGGCGCACCCCTGGTCGATCTGCAGGACAAGACCATGAGCACGGTGCAGCGCCGGCGCCGGGCGCGCGTGGTCCGATGACGCCCACCGCGGTGTACGCGGCCGGAGGCGTCGTGTGGCGGCTCGTCGACGGCAAGCTCAAGGTGCTCCTCGTCGCGCGTACGCGCTACCGCGACTTCAGCCTGCCCAAGGGCAAGGTGGATCCCGGTGAGATGCTCGCCGAGACGGCCGCGCGGGAGATCTTCGAAGAGACCGGCATCCGCGTCGTGCTCGGCATGCCTGTCGGCGTCTCGAGCTATCGCCTGCCCAACAAGCGCCGCAAGATCGTGCACTACTGGGCGGCCGAGGCGACGGACGCGGCGATCCGGACCTCGGCCTTCGTGCCGAACAAGGAGATCGCCGGTCTCGAGTGGATCTCGCCCGCGAAGGCCCTCAAGCGCCTCAGCTATCCCGTCGACGTCGAGATCGTCGAGAACTTCATCCGGCTCGTCGAAGAAGGCGTCCTGCGCACCTTTCCGCTCATCGTGCTGCGGCACGCCAAAGCGCTCTCGCGCGACGAGTGGGACGGCGAGGACACGGATCGCCCGCTCTCCGCACGCGGCAAGAAGCAGGCCAAGGCCCTCGTCGGTCCGCTGCGGGCGTTCGGGCCGCGCAGGATCGTGTCGAGCCCGGCCGTGCGGTGCGTCTCGACGGTCGCTCCCCTCGCCAAGGCGCTCGATCGCGACGTCAGAACGTCGGATCTTCTGAGTCAGGATGCGTGGGAGAAGGGCGACTCCGACGCGCGGACGATCGTCGGTCAGCGTGTGCGGTCGCGCAAGCCCGCCGTCCTGTGCAGCCACGGTCCCGTGCTGCCCGAGATCCTGAGCGAGATGGCCCTCGCGACGGGAACCCTGCGGGGGTCGTACCTCGGGAGTGCCTCCGCGCTCGATCCCGGCGCGTTCTCGGTCGTGCACCTGCCGCTGGAGAACCCGGGATCGGGCATCGTCGCGATCGAGACGCACGAGCCGAAAGCCTGAAGCCCGTTCACCTGCTGTTCACCTTCTGAGCGGACTCTCTTAAGAGTCCACTCCTACGTTCAGTGCGTGCCCCGCACCGGGCACACACCCGAAGCCCCTCATCACGGGCATCCATCTCTGAACACGTGAAGGATTCACACAGTGAAGATCTCCCGCATCGCCCAGGTGGGCGCTGTCGCCGCAGTCGCGGCCCTCGCCCTCACCGGCTGCGCAGCAAACGAGCCCGCCACCGGCGGTGACTCGACCGCGTCCGAGGGCGGCTCGTCGCTCACCGGCACGCTGAACGCCACGGGCGCTTCGTCGCAGGATGCCGCAGAGCAGGCCTGGATCGCCTCGTTCCAGACGGCGAACTCCGACGTCACCATCAACTACCAGGCCACGGGTTCGGGCGTCGGCCGCGACAACTTCCTCGAGGGTGCGAGCGATTTCATCGGCTCGGACCGCGCATACAACGACGATGAGATCTCTGCGGGCGGATGGGCCGGCAACGGCACCTGCACGACGGACGACATCGTCGAGGTCCCCGTCTACATCTCCCCCGTCGCCATCATCTTCAACCTCGATGGCGTCGATTCGCTCAACATGACCCCCGAGGTCATGGGCGGCATCTTCAACGAGCAGATCACGAACTGGAACGACCCGGAGATCGCGGCGGACAACCCCGACGTCGAGCTGCCGGACCTGGCGATCTCGCCCGTCCACCGTTCGGACCCGTCGGGCACGAGCGAGACGTTCACGTCCTACCTCGAGGCCGTCGCGCCCGACGCGTGGCCGCACGAGGCGTCGGACGAATGGCCGCTCAACTCGGGCGAGGCCGCTCAGGGCACGTCGGGCGTCGTCGCCGCCGTCACGAACGGAAACGGCACGATCGGCTACGCCGACGCATCGCAGGCGGACGGTCTCGGCACGATCGCCGTCGGCGTGTCGGGCGAGTTCGTCCCGTACTCGTCGGAGGCCGCTGCCGCGCTCGTCGACTCCTCGCCTCTCGCGGAGGGTCGCGGAGACGGTGACCTCGTCTTCGAGGTCGACCCCGCCACGGCGCCGGCAGGTTCCTACCCGATCGCGCTCGTGAGCTACCTGATCGCGTGCCAGTCGTACGACGACGCGGCCACGGCCGACCTCGTCCGGGAGTACTTCACGTTCGTCACGAGCGCTGAGGGCCAGGACATCGCCGCGGATGCCGCGGGGTCCGCTCCGATCTCCGACTCGCTGCGCGACCGGCTGACCGCCGCGATCGACCTGATCGGCTGACCACAACTGCACACCGCAACGATGCCCCAGTCGCCGTCATACGGCGGCTGGGGCATCGCCTGGGTCGGCCCCGACCCGACCATCCCCCGACAGCCCGTTGCGCGATGAGGAGACGATGACCACCGCAACCAAACCCCCAGCCACCCGGACGGGCACGCCGCGCCCCCGGCGCAGGCTGGGCGACGCCGTCTTCTCCGGGACCGCACTCGGCGCCGGCATCATCATCCTGGCCGTGCTCGCCGCGGTCACGGTCTTCCTGTTCATCCAGAGCCTCCCGGCCCTGACCGAGGATCCCGCGGAGAACTCGATCCTGCGTGGCCGGAGCTTCGTGGAGTACGTCGCTCCGCTCGTCTTCGGAACCCTGTGGTCGTCCGTTCTCGCGCTGATCTTCGCCGCCCCGGTCGCGATCGGCATCGCGCTGTTCATCTCGCACTACGCGCCGCGTCGCATCGCGTCGGTGCTGGGATACATCATCGACCTTCTCGCCGCGATCCCCTCGGTCGTGTTCGGCCTGTGGGGAGCACTCACCTTCTCGGGGTTCATCCAGCCCTTCTACGTCTGGCTCAACGCCAACCTCGGCTGGATCCCGCTGTTCAGCGGCCAGGCGTCGGCGACCGGACGAACGATCCTGACCGCCGCGCTGGTCCTCGCGGTCATGATCCTCCCGATCATGACCGCGATCTGCCGCGAAGTCTTCCTGCAGACGCCGAAGCTCCACGAAGAGGCCGCGCTGGCGCTCGGGTCGACGCGCTGGGAGATGATCCGCATGGCCGTCTTCCCGTTCGCACGCGGCGGCATGGTCTCGGCCGCCATGCTCGCGCTCGGGCGCGCACTCGGCGAGACGATGGCCGTCACGATGGTCCTCTCGGCGTCCGGCGTCATCAGCTTCGAACTGCTCACCGCGACGAACCCGACGCCGATCCCCGCGAACATCGCGCTGAAGTTCCCCGAAGCGCACGGCACGGGCGTGAGCGCCCTCATCGCCACGGGTCTCGTGCTGTTCATCGTCACGTTCGCCGTCAACGCCGCCGCGCGCTGGATCGTCAGCCGCCGGGCCGAGTTCTCAGGAGCGAACTGATGGCCGCGCCCATGACCACCGTCCGTGCGACGGCACCCGCGACGATCAACACGCTGACCGCCGGTCAGCTCCCCAAGTGGCTGCCGTGGACGGCACTGGCCGTCACGATGGCACTGTCGTTCGTCTTCTTCGCCATCCTGAACATCGGCGAGGACGTCGGCGACTTCAACATCGCCGCGGCGCTCTTCGTCGGCTTCGTCCTGTTCGCGATCATCGTCATCGTGATGTCGAGCATCGTCGAAAGCCGCCGCCGCGCCGTCGACCGGCTCGCGACCATCCTGGTGAGCCTGGCCTTCGCGATCGCGCTCATCCCCCTCATCTCGCTGCTGTTCACGGTCGTCGTCAACGGCATCCAGCGCTTCGATCCCACGTTCTTCTCCTGGACGATGCGCAACGTCGTCGGTGAAGGCGGCGGCGGCCTGCACGCGATCTGGGGCACGCTCCTGGTCACGCTCGCCGCGACCGTCATCTCGGTGCCGATCGGTCTGCTCACCTCGATCTATCTCGTCGAGTACGGCCGAGGCCGGCTCGCGAAGGCCATCACGTTCTTCGTCGATGTGATGACCGGCATCCCGTCGATCGTCGCGGGCCTGTTCATCGTCGCGCTGTTCACGCTGATCATCGGCCCCGGACGCTACATGGGCATCATGGGCGCCCTGTCGCTGACGGTGCTCATGATCCCCGTCGTCGTGCGCTCGAGCGAGGAGATGCTGCGCCTCGTGCCCAACGAGCTGCGGGAGGCGAGCTACGCCCTGGGCGTGCCGAAGTGGCTGACGATCGCCAAGGTCGTGCTGCCGACGGCGATCGCGGGGATCACGACGGGCATCATGCTCTCGATCGCGCGAGTCATCGGCGAGACCGCCCCGCTTCTGCTGACCGCCGGGTTCACCAACTCGCTGAACCTCAACCTGGTCGATCAGCCCATGATGACGCTGCCGGTCTTCGTCTACTCGCAGTTCTCCAACCCCGGCACCAATATCGACGCGGCCCTCGGGCGCGCGTGGGCGGGAGCTCTGACGCTCATCATCATCGTCATGGTGCTCAACCTGCTCGCGCGACTCATCGCCAAGCGGTTCGCCCCCAAGTTCGGCCGCTGAGCGGCATCCCGACCCGAAAGCCAACTGAGGAACCCACGTGTCCAAGAGCATCGAAGTCAGTGACCTCAACGTCTACTACAGCGACTTCCTCGCCGTCGAAGGCGTCTCGATCGATATCCAGCCGCGCAGCGTGACGGCGTTCATCGGCCCGTCCGGCTGCGGCAAGTCCACCTTCCTGCGCACGCTCAACCGCATGCACGAGGTCATTCCGGGAGCCCGGGTCGAAGGGCGGGTCCTGCTCGACGGCAACGATCTCTACGGACCGCACGTCGACCCCGTGGTCGTGCGCCGCCAGGTGGGCATGGTCTTCCAGCGGCCGAACCCCTTCCCCACGATGTCGATCAAGGAGAACGTGCTCGCGGGGGTCAAGCTCAACAACAAGCGGATGTCCAAGTCGGATTCCGACGCGCTCGTCGAGTCGGCGCTGCGCGGTGCGAACCTGTGGAACGAGGTCAAGGACCGGCTCGAGAAGCCCGGCTCGGGCCTGTCGGGCGGGCAGCAGCAGCGTCTGTGCATCGCTCGTGCGATCGCGGTATCGCCCGAGGTGATTTTGATGGACGAGCCGTGCTCGGCCCTGGACCCCATCTCGACCTATGCGATCGAGGAGCTCATCGGTGAACTGAAGAACGACTACACGGTCGTCATCGTGACGCACAACATGCAGCAGGCGTCGCGCGTGTCGGACAAGACGGCGTTCTTCAACATCGCCGGCACGGGCAAGCCCGGCAAGCTCATCGAGTACGACGACACCCGCACGATCTTCACGACGCCGGCGGTCAAGGCCACCGAGGACTACGTCTCCGGCCGCTTCGGCTGAGCCCCAGGCCCCACCCACACGCTCATCGCGTAGCGCGCCCGCACCCACCCGGTCACCGCCAAGCGCGACCGCACCCACCGCTCATCGCGTAGCACGACCGCACCCACCGGTCATCGAGTAGCGCGAAGCGCGTATCGAGATGCCGGTCAGTCCCGCGGCGACAGCAGGTACGCGTTGAACGCCGCCGTGAGCTCGCCGTCGACCTCGAACTCGACCGCGTCGATCGCGAGCACGGGCACCGCGAGTCGCACGCTCGAGACGAGCCACGCGGCATCCGCTGTGGCGAGGGCTCCCATCGCGATCAGCTCATAGCCCGTCTCGTACCCCTGCCGCTCGAGGTGTTCGAACAGGCTCAGCTGCGTCGTCCCCTGCAGGATCGATCCGTTGGGGGGCGGCGTGAGGAACCGGTCGCCGTGCCGCAGGATGAGCGACGCCGTGGGCGCCTCGAGCACGTACCCGTCGGTCGTGACGAAGATCGCGTCGTCGGCGCCGCGCCTGCGCGCTTCGCGGATCGCCGCCATATTGACGGCGTACGACAGCGTCTTCGCTCCGAGCAGCAGCCACGGAGCGCGATCGGGCACGCTGCTGTCGTATCCGCGGTCGAGGGTCACGACGCGCACACCTCGCTCGCGGACGCCGGTGTTGTCGGGTGCATCGGCCGCCGTGACCCACGCGGTCGGGGCGGGACCGTGCTCGACGCCGCGACTGAGGATGAGCTTGATGACGGCTTCGCCTTCGCTCGGGCAGTGCTCGGCGGCGACCACGACCGCCTGTCGCCACTGGTCGACGTTCGGGTACGGCAGGTCGCACACGTGCGCGGAGTGCGCGAGGCGCTCGAGGTGCGCCGTGACCTCTTGCGGGTGGCCGTCGACGACGCCGATCGATTCGAAGACCCCGTCGCCACGCTGCGTGCTGAGCTCTCCGATGCTGAGCGCGGGCGCCGATGGTTCGACCTCGCGGAAGGTCGCGGAGAAGTCCGCACGGGTGTCTTCGGATGCCGCGGGGTCGATCACGAGCGCGAATCGCCAGGTCATGCCCTGAAGCCTACGGCCAGGGAATACCCCTCGTCGCGCCTCGGTTACACTTGATCGGCCGGGCCGCAGTAACCCCGGGCTCCATCTTCTGCCGCTACGAGCGGCCTCGCGCCGAGAGGCGTTCTGCGGCCCGGCACTTATCTTCTCCGGCGCCGCTTCGGCCGGCATCCGGTTCGCCGTCGTCAGACGAGTGCGTCGCGCCGCCACAGCGCAGCGGCTGCCGCGAGGTCGGTGGCGTACGTCGACAGGCGCAGAGCGCGCGTCGTGAAGGCCGAGGCCCGTTCGGGCTCGGTCTGCTCGTAGTCGTCGGCGAGGTGCGTCGCTCCCGACGCGTGCACGCGGCAGAACGCGGCCGCGCGGTCGAGCGCGACGGCGAAGTCCCCCTCGAACAGGCCGCGCAGGATCGTGTCGATGAGCGCGACGAGCTCGTCGGGACCCGCCGGTGCGGGTGCGCCCGCGACGACCGGATCGGCCGAGCCGATCTCGACCCGTCCGCGGTCGTACAGCAACGCCGCCGTGTGGGGATCGTCGTGGATCATGAGCTGCAGCAGGTACAACCGCCACAGCGCTCCGGGCAGCGACTTCGCGGGAGACCTCGACCACAGCTCGGCGATGTCGTCGATCCCGTGCTGCGCCGTGAACGCCACGAGGCGGTCGACGACGGCGCCCGAGGTGTCGGTGCGCGCCCGCGCGAGCAGGCCCTGCGCGGTCGAATGGGCGACGCGCGAGACCTCGGCGGGGTCTTCCGCGGCGAAGAGCCGGTCGAAGAGCTCGGCGGGCCGCCGCACGGGCTTGTGGAAATCCCTCGACGCGTCGCTCACCCGATCAACGCTACCCGCGCCACCGGGCGGTCAGGTCTGATTGATGCGGATGTGGTTGCCGCTGGGGTCGCGGAACGCGCAGTCGCGCGGGCCCCAGTCCTGGGCGATGGGCTCCTGCAGCACTTCGGCGCCCGATGCCCGCAAGCGCTCGAATGTCGCGTCGAGATCGTCGGTCGAGAAGACGTAGGGTCCCGGCCCCGAGCCCTTGACGACGAGTCGCTGCAGGGCGTCGCCGTCGTCGGGCGAGCGCCCTGCGGTGGGATCGGACACGACGACGGCGACACCGGGCTGGCCGGCGAAGCCGAAGCTCACCCAGCGGTGGCCGTCGTAGGAGACGTCGTTGACGATCTCGAGGCCGAGACCGTCGCGATAGAACGGCACCGCGGCGTCGACGTCGTCGACCGTGATGGGGCAGTAGGCGAGATGGACTGTCATGGATGCCACGCTAGAACCCCTCGCCCGCCGGTGCTTCTCGGATCGTGCTCGATCCTCAGACGTAGCGGGCGGGCCGGGTGAGGATCTTCGCGACGCACAGCGGCATCGCCTCGGCCGCGTCGTGCGGGCGTGCGCGATACGCGCTCGGAGTCTCGCCGACGATCTCGGTGAAGCTCGAGCTGAACGACCCGAGCGATGTCGCGCCGACGGCGGTACAGGCATCCGTCACGCTCGTTCCTCGCCGCAGCAGCGCCATCGCCCGCTCGATGCGGCGTGTGATCAGGTAGGCGTAGGGCGTCTCGCCGTAGGCCGCCTTGAACTCGCGCGAGAAGTGCGCGGGAGACATGTGGGCTCGCGCGGCCATCGTGGGCACGTCGAGGGGCTCGGCGTAGGCACGATCGATCAGGTCTCGCGCGCGGCGCAGGTGCGCGAGCGTGTCGATGGTGAGGACGCCGGATGCCACGCCCCCACGCTAGTCGCAGGGTCAGACCGTCGGAATCGCGACGATCGGGTCGGTCGTCGGCTCGCCGTTCGCGGAGCCGCCGGCCTGCTCGACGGTGACGGCGATCGTGTCGCCCTCTTCCAGGTCTCCCGTGAGGAGCACCGTGGTCTGTTCGCCCTCGGGGTCGAAGACCCCGGCCGAGATGGCCGCCCCGCCTTCGCGGACGAACCAGAGTTCGAACGTGTCGTCGGACTCGATGGGCGGCAGGCCCTCGGTGACGAGCACGGCGCTTCGCAGCGACTCCGACCAGTGCGCCGTCGCGACTCCCCCGTCGACGATGTCGACCGTCGCGGACTGGGCGTCCGGTGCCGCCTTGATCTCGGCGAGCGCGATGACCGCGGGAGGCCTGTTGACCCATTCGTTGATGCTCACGGCGCCGAAGCCGAGCACGACGAGCACGACGAGCGACGCGGCGAGACCCAGCAGGCCACGGGTCCAGTTGCGCCGCGAGACCGTCTGGATCGCAGCTGTCGTCGGCGGAGGCTCGTCCGAGCCGCGCGCGGGCGGCCGATCGGGCCCCGCGGCCTGGAGGAGACCGGTGAACGTCAGGGTGTCCGTGCGCGGCTCCGGCTCCGGTTCGGGCGCGGGCGCCGGTTCGGGCGACGGGACGGCTTCGGCCGTCGCCACGACCTCGGTCTGGGTCTCGATCTCGGCGTCGGGCGCCGCCTCGGTCGCGATCCCGGTCTCCGTCTCGACCCCGGTCTCGGTCTCGACGTCGGGCGCAGCCTCAGTCTCGATCCCGGTCTCAGTCTCGGCGCCGGGCGCCGCCTCGGTCTCGATCCCGGTCTCAGTCTCGACCCCGGTCCCGGTCTCGGCCTCAGCGTCGGCGTCGGTCTCGGTGAACGTCACCGTGTCGGTCTCGGTCGTCGGCGCTGCCTCGGGTTCGCGTACGACCGCCGGTCCGAGCGCGACGTCCGGTCCAAGTGCGACATCCGGTCCAAGTGCGACATCCGGTCCAAGTGCGACATCCGGGCCGAGCGCAGACCCCGGTCCAAGCGCAACCCCCGGGCCGAGCGCGACGTTCGGCCCGAGGCCCGTCTCGAGCTCAGGAGCGGCGACGGACTCGACGACGGCGCGGTGCACCGGCAGGGGCGGGCGCGGCGGAAGCCCTTGCGGCAGGCCGTTGATCCGCGCGAGCAGCGTCGAACGCATCGTCAGCGGCGGTGCCACGGTGTCGGTGTCGCCGGCGAGGGCGGCCGCGGTCGCGGCATCCGCATCCACGATCGAAGACCATTCGGGGTGCTCCGCGAGCGCCGCTCGGAAGGCCGTGAAGTCCTCCCGCGACAGGGCGCCGAGCGCGTAGCCGGCCGAGAGCTCGGCGAATTCCTGCTCGTTCACGACGTCACCCCCAGGTGCATCCTCAGTCGCGACAGGCCGTCGCGCATTCTCGTCTTGATGGTTCCGAGCGGTGCTCCCACGAGCGCCGCGATCTCGCTCTGAGAGTAACCGCCGTAATAGGCCAGGATCAGCGCCTCGCGCTGTGCTTCGGGTAGCTCGGCGAGCGCCGTCGCGACACGTCGACCTTCGAGCCGGAGCTCGACCTGCTCGGCCACCGAGTCGTGGGCGACCCCGAGGTCGCGCAGACCCGCACGCACGTCGCGATCGCTCGACGCCTGCGACGCTCGCACGCGGTCGACCGCTCGGCGGTGTGCGATCGTGAGGACCCACGATCTGCCTTGTCCTCTGTTCGGAGCGAACCGCCCGGCGGATTGCCAGATCTCGAGGAAGACCTCTTGCAGCACCTCTTCGCTCTGCGCGCGGTCGACGAGCACCCGCACGATGAGTCCGAAGACGCGCGGCGACAGCAGATCGTAGAGCCGTGCGAAGGCCGATTGGTCCCCCGCGGCGACGCGCTGCAGGAGCTCGCCGACGCGATCCACGGCGCCCGTGCCACCCTCGGGCACGTCGATACCGTCGATCACCATGTCCACCAGCATGCCGCATTCACCTGCCTCTTCCCCGCCCGGTTGCGTCATCCGAAGGTGAAGGAGTACGCCTGCACTCCCGCCGACACCTCGAGGTCGAGCACGGCTCGGTCGCCGTCCGCGCCCTCGACGACGGCATACGAGCGCGGCGTGCCCGCCACCTCGACGACGCGCACCGCCCCGCCGTCGAGGCGGACGCGCACCTCGCCCTCGCCCGCGAGCACCATCCGCACATCACTCGCTCGGAAGTCCAGCCGGATGCTGCCACCCGAAGCCGTCGCGGGCGTCGCGTACTGCGTCTCGATCCGCCAGTCGCCGTCGAGCGCGAACGAGTCCGCCGGCTGCGCGTCGGGCAGGCCGTACGTGCCCTCGCCCGCGCGGTAGGGCGCGGGTCCGGCGAAGTTGACGTCCTTCGACGAGCCGAGGAACGTCTCTCGCGTGAGTGCGCCGCTCTCGGGCGTCGCATCCTCGACGTCGGTCGACGCGGGCAGTTCGGCACCGGGATCGGCCTGGGTCAGCAACTCGCGGATGAGCTGCTCGGTCGCGGCGTAGTTGCCCTCGCCGAACGCGATGTGGCGCACGGTTCCCTCGGCGTCGATCAGGTAGTGGGCCGGCCAGTACCGGTTGCGGTAGTTGGTCCACGTCGACAGGTCGTTGTCGAGGCCGACCGGGTAGCTGATGCCGAAATCCTCTGCGCCTGCCGCAACGTTGGCGGCATCCTTCTCGAACGCGTACTCGGGCGAGTGGATGCCGACGACCCGCAGTCCCGCGTCGCGATACGCGTCGTCCCACGCGACGACGTGAGGGATGCTGCGCTGACAGTTGATGCACGAGTACGCCCAGAAGTCGATCAGCACGACCTCTCCACGCAGGTCGTCGAGGTCGACCGCCGCGCCGCCGGGCGTGTTGAGCCAGGTCTCGATTCCCCGGATGCCGGGGGCCGTGCCGCACGACTCCAGTTCGGTCGCGCCGTTCGAGCACCGGTCGAGGTCTCTGTTCTCGTCGGTGACGAGCCCGCCGAGGTCGAGTGCACGTCGCGCGTCGGGGTTGTCGGTGAGCTCGCGCTGGATGCCCGCCGTGTAGTCGGGCACGAGTCGCTGCAAAAGCTGCGGCACGTTGAAGACGAGGCCGACGGCGAGCGCCAGCATCGCGACGCCGGCCGCGATGCGCAAACCGCGCTCACGGGAGCGGAAGGCACGGATGCGCTCGATCAGGCCCCGGCCGGCGAGCGCGAAGAAGAGGAGCGGCACAGCGACCCCGATCGCGAACGAGATCGTGAGGGCGACGGTGTCGAGGCCGATCCGTCCCGTCGAGCCCGCGACGATGATGGCCGCCAGCACGGGGCCGGCGCACGGCACGAAGACGGCGCCGAGGGCGAGTCCGACACCGTACCCGTTGCCGCGATTGCGCACTTCGGTGCGGCGCGCAAGCTTCTGGAAGGGCTTCTCGAGCAGCTGCTCGATCCGCGGGACGAGCAGGCCCGTGCCGATCAGCACGAGAGCGGCGATACCGATCCAGCGCAGGACGTCCTGCGGGAGGCCGAGCGCGCCGAGGATCAGCGAGCCGACGAGCGTCACGAGGGTGAAGCTCGTGACGAGTCCCGCGATCACGAAGTACGGCCTCCACCGGGATGCCGGGATGGGCTCGCCGTCGAAGCGCGCCGACTGAGCGCCGCCGGTGAGGAAGATGACCGGCAGCACCGGCAGGATGCACGGCGAGATGCCCGTGATCAGTCCCCCGAGCAGACCGATGATGATGAGCGACATGCCTCTCCCCTGTTCGGGGCTTGTTCGCTCTCGGTGCGCGTTCGGATTGGGTGAATGCACTCAGACGCCGCGGAGGAATTCGTCCCATCCGATGCGCGCAGGGCTGCGAACACTTCATGTACGTCGCCTACCGGCGGCGGGATCAGACACATGGAGGATGTCATGCTCAGCAGCAAGAAGAAGATCTCGGCGGGCCTCGCGTTCGCGTTCGGTGCGGCGATCGCCCTGTCGGGTTGTGCGATGGGCGGCGACACGGCCGAACCGGCCGAAGAGATGTCGACGCCCACGATGGAGGAGTCCGCGCCGGCGATGGAGATGGACCCCGCCGCCAACCTCGTCGGCCCCGGCTGTGCCGATTACGCCGAGGCCGTGCCCTCCGGCGATGGGTCGATCGAAGGAATGTCGATGGATCCGGTCGCGGTGGCGGCATCCAACAATCCCATGCTGACGACGCTCGTCTCGGCCGTCAGCGGCCAGCTCAACCCCGAGGTCGACCTCGTCGACACGCTCAACGGCGACGAGTTCACGGTGTTCGCGCCCGTCGACGACGCGTTCGCGATGATCGACGCGGCAACGATCGAGACTCTCAAGACCGACTCCGAGATGCTGTCGTCGATCCTCACGTATCACGTGGTTCCGGGCCAGATCGAACCTGCCGACATCGCCGGCATGCACACGACCGTGCAGGGCGCCGACGTCGAGGTGACGGGCGAAGGCGACATGTGGATGGTCAACGACGCCAACGTGATCTGCGGCGGCGTCCAGACCGCGAACGCGACCGTGTACCTCATCGACGCGGTGCTGATGCCGCCCGCTGAGTGACGAGCATCCGGCCGCGTGGGTGCGGCCGGGCGATGAAGCCGCCGGTGCGCCTGGAGAGTCCTCGCCGGCGGCTTCGTCGTGCGCGGAAGGGCCTGTCGGCGAAGTAGGCTGGAGGTCACGGGCCTCTAGCTCAGTCGGTAGAGCATCGGACTTTTAATCCGCGGGTCGTGGGTTCGAGCCCCACGGGGCCCACTCTTCTTCGATCGCCGCGATCCCACCCTCGAGGGGATCGCGGCGTTTTCCGTTCCGCATGTCGGTTCGCGTGCCGGTCGTCGTGACTTGATCGACGTCAAGGCGCACCCTCTGCCCACCCCGTAGCCTGGGCATCGAAGACCAGGATAATTCCCTGGTCACACCCCGAGTCGGGGCCAGGCGAGAGGAACAATCATGACGGACATGACGCAAACCACCCACACTCTTCTGCGTGCGGAAGGCTTCTCCTGCCCGTCGTGCGTCACCAAGATCGAGAAGCAGATCGGCAGGCTCGACGGCGTCGAGAACGTGACGGTGCACTTCGCGTCGGGGCGCGTGGAAATCGACCATGACGAGACGAAGAGCACGGTCGAGGATCTGATCGCGGCTGTCGACAAGGCCGGCTACACGTCGAAGGCCTCTGCGTTCTGACCGAACAGCCTTCCACACATGTCATCCCCGCGTCGAAAGGCGGCACACTCGTGAACGCGCTGCGTAAATGGCGGTACGGCAACTGGTTCATTCCGGCTGTTTCGGGTCTTCTCATCCTCGTCTCGTTCGGCATCGAGAATCTGCTGGGCGGCGCCTGGAACACGACCCTGAGCCCGCAGTGGTGGATCGACGCGGGTGAGCATGCCCACGGCTCCGGCCACGTATTCACGCTCGCGAACGCATTCATGCTCGCGGCCGCGGTCGTCGCGGGCTACGGCATCGTCGTGAAGGCTGTGCGTGCGCTGCTGGTGAAGTTCATCAGCATCGACCTGCTGGTATCGATCGCGGCGATCGGCGCGACACTCATCGGCAACTTCTGGGAAGCTGCCGCCGTGACCTTCCTCTTCGCGATCGGTCACGCGCTCGAGGCGGGCACGATGAACAAGACCCGTGCCGCGCTCGCTGAGCTCGTCGCGGTCGCGCCCGACGTGGCGGTCGTCATGCGCGACGGAGACCAGGTCGAGGTCGCAGCGCATCAGGTGCGCATGGGCGAGATCGTGCTCGTCAAGAACGGGGCGAAGGTTCCCGTCGACGGGCAGGTGGTGTCGGGAACGGGAGCAATCGACGAGGCCTCGATCACGGGTGAGTCGATTCCGGTGGAAAAGACCAGATCGGACCATGTGTTCGCGGGCACGATCTCGCGGGGCGGGTTCTTGCAGGTGTTGGCGACGGGCATCGGTGCGGACACGACGCTTGCGCGCATCATCCACCGCGTCGAAGAGGCGCAGGATGCGAAAGCGAAGACGCAGGCGTTCATCGACCGCTTCTCGAAGTGGTACACCCCGGCCGTCGTGGTGCTGGCGCTTGCGGCCGGCCTCATCTCGGGCGACGTCGTGCTTGCACTGACGCTGCTCGTGATCGGCTGCCCCGGCGCCCTCGTGATCTCGATTCCGGTGGCGATCGTGGCCGGCATCGGCCGTTCGGCACGCAACGGCATTCTCATCAAGGGTGGCGAATACCTCGAGACGTCCGCCAAGATCTCGGCCGTCGCGGTCGACAAGACGGGCACACTCACCGAGGGCCGCCCGGAACTCACCGACATCATCGTGCTCGACCCTTCCGCGGATCGAGCGGAGGTGCTGCGATGGGCTGCCGCCGCAGAGGCCGGGTCCGAGCATCCACTCGCCCGCCCGATTCTCGACAGTGCGCGAGATGAAGGGGTCGCGCCCGAGGGCGTCCCGGGCTCGGTCACACCGGTCGTCGGGAAGGGGATCGTGGCCGACGTCGAGGGCCGGAGGGTGCTCATCGGCAATGCCCCGCTGCTCGCGCAATACGGTGTGCCCACCGAGGCGGGGGCACGTGCGGCGGCGAACGAACTCGCCACCGCAGGCAAGACCCCGATGATCGTCGCGGTCGATGAAGCGGTGCTCGGAGTGATCGGTGTCGCAGACACCATTCGCGAGGATGCGCCGGAGATGATCCGGCGCTTGCACGCCAGCGGTGTGCACAAAGTCGTGATGCTCACGGGAGACACACGGCTCGTAGCCGAAGCCATCGGCCACGCAGTCGGGATCGACGAGATCCACGCATCGCTGCTCCCCGAAGACAAACTCGACGCCGTGGCGCGGTTGCAACGCGACGGACACACCGTTGCGATGGTGGGAGATGGCGTGAACGATGCCCCCGCGCTCGCCACAGCCGACATCGGGGTGGCGATGGGCGCAGCCGGATCCGCCGTGGCTGTCGAGACCGCCGACATCGCGCTCATGGGCGACAACCTCTTGAAGCTGCCCGAGGCGATCGGACTGGCCAAGCGCACCGTGACCGTGATGCGGCAGAACATCTGGGTTGCACTCGTCACCGTCATCGTGTTGCTCGTCGGCGTCTTCGCGGGTGGTGTCACGATGGCAGTAGGCATGCTCGTGCATGAGGGATCGGTGCTCATCGTGATCTTGAATGCGATGCGGCTACTGCGAAACACCCGCGGAACCACGACCATGCCCAAGAGCGAGCGCACACGATCTGCGCGGACTCGTTCTGAGCACACAAGAGGCACGACAGCACGCAGTTCATCCCGGTGAGAGCAGAAGGCGGTGACGTCCCCTGGAGTGGTGGAGGATTCGGCAGGGTTGTCTTCGTCGTAGACGTTGGTGAGCCATCGTGCGAGGGTCAGTGAGAACCGATCA
>NZ_JBSHLZ010000012.1:0-68319 GCF_053644835.1 Microbacterium sp. NPDC055357
CCCGATACGACAAGCACGCCATCGTCTACCGCGCCGCGGTCCTCATCCAAGCCGTCATCGCCTGGACCCGACAATTATCAGACACGCCCTAGGCGTGTCTCCCATCCGCGGGATACGCGCCTAAATGTTGTCGGCCGTCCTGCTGTTCACGCGTCGGAGAACGTCGTAGTCGATGTCGAGAAGTTGTTGGAGCGCGGCACCACCCGTGGGCGTGACCACGATCGCGCGGCTGGACTGCGACTTCCGTACCCAATGTCGCTCGAGAAAGACGCTGGCGATGTGTGCGCCGACAGCGCCGCCGAGGTGAACGCGACGCTCCGTCCAGTCCAGGCAGGCGCGAGTAGCCGTCCGCCGGGCCGGCTCGTAAGGGGCGTGCAGCGTGTCATGGAACCACGCCGCCCCGTGGGGGGTGAGGTCGAGCGATTCCTCGGTCAGAATCCCCCGTTCGACCATCCCGTCCGTGATCCCGATGCCCAGCGCCCCCGCCAGGTGGTCGTAGCAGGTGCGTGCGTGGGCGAGCGCAGCGTTGATGGATGCTTGTCGCAGGCTGCGTATCGGTTCGGGGGGCCGGTGGCCGAGTGCGGCGACGGCCTCCAACGCGCCAGCCACGTTCGCGCCCGCGAGCTGAACATAGCGATGCCGGCCTTGGCGGCGTTCGGCGAGAAGACCCGAGCCGACCAGACGGTTCAGATGCTCGGTCGCCGTCGAGGCGGCCACGGACGCCTGCTGCGCCAATTCGCGCGCGGTCCATGCTCTGCCGTCCATGAGCGCAACGAGCATGCGAGCGCGCGTCGTGTCGGCCATCGCGGCAGCGACGGACGCGAGATTCTCCGCGGTCACGTGGTCGAGTATGCACCGGTCATCGTGCGGCGTCCACCGAACTGATCTGCCTTCACAATGGCACGCATGGGAATTCTCGATGATCCGCGATACACCGTCCCTCGTGTCCCGCACGCATCCGCAGGGATCGCCTGGCTCCGCGCGCATGTCGCGCGCTTCTCTGAGGGCGCGGACCACGAACGAAGGCGCCAGCTGGCTGTCCGCCTCCTCGATGAGATCGATCCAGGTTCGCTCCGTCGGCCAGGTCATCCGGTGTCCACGCTCGCTGAGGCGCTGGGCCTCCCGCGAGAGGTCGCTGCTGATGTCGAGGTTGTAGCGGCCAGCTATCAGCCGCACGATGGCGAAACCCCAGGTGCCGATGCCGCGGTTGCCCGCCTCGTCGTGGCTGCCGGGGGTCAATGGGATGAGGAAACGGCGACGCGAATCGGTCTGCTGGTTCAAGCCTGCGGCGCGACGCGATCGCTGATCGCGGGCCACGAACCTCCTGTGCCTTCCACGCGCCGGATCTCGCCCTCCGGCGAGGAAGTCGTCGAGAGCCTCGACGGTCGGCCGTTCGGTGCCGGGCGACACTCATGCCCCGGCGAGGCTCATGCCGTCGCGATCGCGGAGGGGGCTTCGTCGTTTCGAGGGCTGCATCACGCGCGGGAGCCTCTCGTGCTCCCCAACGCGTGGGATTTCGCTTCGGCTGCGGCCCTTGTCGAACAGGGGTTCTCGGCAGTGGGGACGACGAGTCTGGGCGTCGCCGCGTCTCGCGGGCTTCCAGACGCCGCCGGTGCGACACTCGACGAAACGCTCGCGCTGGCGAGGTCGCTCGTTTGCCTGCGGGTGCCGATCACCGTCGACATCGAGGCGGGCTTCGGCGCGGATCCCACTGCGCTGGCCGCAGAGCTCACGACAATCGGCGTGGCCGGCGTCAACATCGAGGACGGTCGCGGCACAGGCCTGGAATCCGTCGAACGCCAGCGCGCACTCATCGCCGCGTTCAAGAGCGCAGCGCCGGAACTGTTCGTCAACGCCCGCACCGACACTTACTGGCTTGGAGCGCAGACAGAGGAGACGATCCGGAGGGCCCGCGAGTATGTCGACGCGGGCGCAGACGGGATCTTCGTGCCCGGGCTCAGGGATCCGCACGAAATCGAGAAGCTGGTCTCCGTGCTCGGCGATTCACCGCTCAATGTCTTGGCCGAGCTCCCCCTCCCGCAGCTTCACGAGCTCGGTGTTCGACGTATCAGCACCGGCTCCCGGCTGTTCCGCACCGCGATCACGCAGGCTGTCCGCTCTGCCGTGGCCTATCGCGATGGCCTCCCCGCGCCGGATGCGATGTCGTACGACGACGTCGAAGCAGCCCGCGTTCGAGCGGTGCGACGATGACCCGCGCGAACCCGGATGCTGCCTAGAACCCCAGTCGGCCGAGCTGCTTCGGGTCGCGCTGCCACTCCTTCGCGACCCTCACGTGCAGCTTGAGGAAGACGTTCGTGCCGACGAGCGGTTCGATCTGCGCGCGGGCACGCGCACCCACGTCGCGCAGGCGCGATCCTCGGTGACCGATGATGATCGCCTTCTGACTGTCGCGTTCGACGATGACGTTCGCGTGGATGTCGGTCATCGACCCGGTCTCGCGCTGCGACATCTCCTCGATCGTCACGGCGATGGAGTGCGGCAATTCGTCGCGGACGCCCTCGAGAGCGGCCTCGCGGATGATCTCCGCGACGCGGTCCTCGAGCGACTCGTCGGTCACGACATCGTCCGGATACAACGGCGGGCCTTCGGGCATGAGCGAGAGAAGCTCGCCGGTCAGCACATCGAGCTGTTCGTGCGTGAGCGCTGACAGCGGAATGACCGCCGCCCAGTCCTCGCGCAGCTGATCGACCTCGATGAGACGCGCTGTGATCTGCTCACGGGTCGCGGCATCCGTCTTGGTGACGATCGCGACCTTCTTCGCCCGCGCATAGCCTGACAGCGATTCGGCGATGCGCCGGTCACCGGGGCCGACCTTCTCGGTCGCCGGGACGCAGAATCCGATGACGTCGACGTCGCCGAGCACCGTCTCGACGAGGTCGTTGAGACGCTGCCCCAGAAGCGTGCGGGGCTTGTGGATGCCGGGGGTGTCGACGATCACGAGCTGGCCGTCGGGACGATTGAGGATGCCGCGGATCGCGCGGCGCGTCGTCTGGGGCTTGTCGCTCGTGATCGCGACCTTCTCGCCGACGAGGGCGTTGGTGAGCGTCGACTTGCCGACGTTCGGGCGGCCGACGAACGTCACGAACCCGGAACGGTGAACCGTGGTCTCGGGATCGGTCATGGTGTCTCCTCGTTCTGGGGTCTGCGGGGCTCACCCGTGCGCGCTGCCCGGACTTCGCCGGTCCGCGGCAGGCGAAGCTCTCCGGTCCGGGGGCTGCGGCCCGCGTCGACGGGCGTCTCACCGCGTTCGACGAAGACGGTCGAGATCCCCCGACCGCGGCCGCGCGAAGCGCCGCCGGTGAGCACGAGGCCGGCGTACTCCGCCGCCGCGCCGGGATGGGGAATGCGCCCGAGCGCTTTGCCGAGCAGTCCGCCGATCGAATCCACGTCCTCGTCTTCGAGTTCCATGCCGAACAGGTCGCCCACTTCGTCGAGACCGAGACGCGCGCTGACGCGGTAGCGCCCGGGTTCGATCTCGCTGACCTCGTCGGCGCGCGGGTCGTACTCGTCGGCGATGTCGCCCACGAGCTCCTCGATGAGGTCTTCGAGCGTCACGAGCCCGGACACGCCGCCGTATTCGTCGATCACGAGACAGGCATGCACGGCTTCGCGCTTCATCTGCTGCAGGAGCGACTCGGCCTTCATCGACTCGGGCACGAACACGGCCGGGCGTGCGACGCGCGTGACCGGCGCGTCCGCCCATGCAGCCTCGTCGCGGAACGCGAACTGCACGAGGTCCTTCAGATAGAGCATGCCGACGAGGTCGTCGGCTTCGTCATCGACGATCGGGATGCGCGAGATGCCCTTCTCGAGGAAGGTCCTCATGGCGTCGCGGGCCGTGGCCGCGGCATCCACCGTCACCATGTCGGTGCGCGGCACCATGACCGTTCGCACGATCGTGTCGGTGAAGTCGAAGACCGAGTGGATGAGCTCGCGGTCGTCTTCTTCGATGAGCTCGTTCTCGGTCGCTTCGTCGATGATGCTGAGCAGCTGCTCCTCGGACGCGAACGACGCACTGCGCCGGACTCCCGGGGTGACACGCGTGCCGAGCGCCACGAGACCGTGCGCGAGCGGACCGAGGATGAGCCGCACGCCGCGGATCACGGGAGCCGCCGAACGCAGCAGGCGCGTCGCGTGCTGCCGACCCCACGCGCGGGGACTCGCGCCCACCACGACGAACGAGATGCCGGTCATGAGCACGACGGCGGCGAGCATCGCCCACCAGATGTCCTCGAACAGGATCGTGAGGGCCACCGTGACGAGGACGGCAGCGCCCGTCTCGGCGAGGATGCGGATGAAGACCACGGCGGTCGCGTGGGCTTCGGGGTCGGTGGCGATCCGCTGCAGCGACGACGCATTGCGTCCGCCGACCTCACCCATCTCGGCGAGGTCCGCTCGCGATGTGACGGCGAGGGCCGCATCGATCGCAGCCATGAGGCTGCCGAATGCGATGAGCAGAACGGCAGCGAGAAGTAGCAGGCCGGCGATCATGCGCGTCGTCGGCGCTCGGCCGACTGGAAGCTGGTGATGAGCTCCTTCTGAAGGGTGAACATCTCACGCTCCTCGGCGGGCTCCGCGTGGTCGAAGCCGAGCAGATGCAGAAGTCCGTGGGTGGTCAGCATGACCAGTTCGTCCATCGTCGAGTGGCGCGCCGCCGCCGCCTGGGTCTCGGCCACCTGCGGGCACAGCACGATGTCGCCGAGCAGCCCCGGGGGCGTCGGGGCGTCATCCGTGCCGGGGCGCAGTTCGTCCATGGGAAAGCTCAGTACGTCGGTCGGCCCGGGCTCATCCATCCACTGCACGTGCAGCGACTCCATCGCGCCCTCATCGACGAGCAGGATGGCCACGTCGGCGTCGGGACTCACGTGCAGGTGAGCGAGGTTGTGCTCCATGAGCCGCAGCAGCACCGTCTCGTCGGCGGGCATGCCGGATTCGTTGCCGATCTCGATCGTCATGAGCGTCCTCGCTTGGGGAATCGGTCGCGGGGCCCCGTGGGGCGCTGTGCGGCGCGTCGCTCGGCGCGATTGGCCAGTTCGGACGCCTCGTCGCGTTCGCGACGGCCCGCCAGCCGCCGCTCGTCGTACTCGGTGTACGCGTCGACGATGCGCCCCACCAGCGTGTGGCGCACGACGTCGGCGCTGGTCAGCTGCGCGAAGTGGATGTCGTCGATGTCCCCCAGGACGCGCGTGACGAGGCGAAGCCCCGACGCGCCCTCGGGCAGGTCGATCTGGGTGATGTCGCCCGTGACGACCATGCGGGTTCCGAACCCCAGGCGCGTGAGGAACATCTTCATCTGCTCGGGGGTCGTGTTCTGCGCTTCGTCGAGGACGACGAACGAGTCGTTCAGGGTTCTGCCTCGCATGTAGGCGAGCGGCGCGACCTCGATCGTGCCGCTGGCCATGAGCTTGGGCACGAGCTCGGGATCCATCATCTCGTTGAGCGCGTCGTACAGCGGTCGCAGGTAGGGGTCGATCTTGTCGGTGAGCGTTCCGGGCAGGAAGCCGAGACGCTCCCCCGCTTCGATCGCCGGACGGCTCAGGATGATGCGGCTGACCTCTTTGCGCTGGAGCGCCTGGACGGCCTTGGCCATCGCGAGGTAGGTCTTTCCCGTACCGGCAGGGCCGATGCCGAACACGATCGTGTTCTCGTCCATCGCGTCGACATACGCCTTCTGCCCGAGCGTCTTGGGCCTGATGACCTTGCCGCGCGACGAGAGGATCGCTTCGCCGAGCACTTCGGACGGACGGGGTCCGCCCTCGGTGCGCAGGATGCGGCTCGACGACGAGACGTCAGCGGGTTCGAGACCTTGCCCTGCCCTGGTCATCTCGATCAGCTCGTCGACGAGCGCGCGCGCGGCCGTGACGACGTCGGGTGCTCCCGTGAGCGTGATCTCGTTCCCGCGCACGAGCACGTCGACGTCGGGGTGTTCGGCCTCGACGACGCGCAGGAGGCGGTCCTGCGGGCCGAGCAGCTGCACCATCGCGACGCCGTCGACGTACACGCGTTCGACGGTCGCGCCGTCGGGGATGTCGTCAACCACCGAGGCTCTTCTCCGACAGGCCGCCGCCGAGGACGTGCGCGTGCACGTGGAAGACCGTCTGTCCCGCATTCGGACCCGTGTTGAAGATGAGCCGGAAGTCGCCGTCGGCGTGCTCGGCGGCGAGGGAGTTGGCGAGACCGACGAGCTCGGCGAGCAGCTCGGGATCGCCCGCGGCGAGCTCGACGACGTTGCGGTACTCCTCGGTCTTTGGGATCACGAGAAGGTGCACCGGGGCCTGCGGCGCGATGTCACGGATCGCGAAGGCATTCTCGGTCTCGGCGATGATCTCGGAGGGGATCTCGCCGCGGAGGATCCGCGCGAAGATCGACGATTCGCTCATTCGGACAGTCTAAGCGGCACGCGTCACCAGCGGCCGAGGGCCGCACTCACGGCGGCGAGAGCCGCGGGGCCTGCCGTCGAGGTTCGCAGCACGGTGTTGCCGAGCCGCACGGCGCGCGCACCGGCCTCGCGCAGCGCGTCGAGCTCGTCGGGGGCGATACCGCCCTCCGGGCCCACGACGAGCAGCACGTCCGCACCGCCGTGCCACGGCTCGCCCGATGCATCCGCTCCCGTCGGCGGGCCGAGGATCTCGGTGAGGCGGTCCGTTGCGGACGGCTCGAGCACGAGCATGACGGATGCCGCGGCGCGGCCGGCAAGCTGCTTCGTGGTCGTGAGCGGCTCGATCTCGGGAACCCACGCACGATGCGCCTGCTTCGCCGCTTCGCGCACGATCGTGGCCCAGCGTGCGCGCCCCTTCTCGGCCTTTGCCTCCGCCCACCGGGACACGCTGCGCGCAGCCTGCCACGGCACGATGGCGTCGACGCCCAGCTCGGTCGCGGCCTGCACGGCGAGCTCGTCGCGGCCCCCCTTCGCGAGGGCCTGCACGAGCACGACGCGCGGCACGGGCGGCGGCATGTCGCGGCGCGCGTCCACGCGCATGACCACTTCGCGCGGCGTCACCGAGACGCACTCGCCGGTGAGCCACGCCCCGCGACCGTCGCCGACCGTGACCTCTTCGCCGACGCGCACGCGTCGCACGGTCGCGGCATGGTGGGCTTCCGCGCCGGTCAGGGCGACCTCGTCACCCGCCTGCGCGTCGGTGGCCTCGTCGAGCAGAAAGTGCAGCGGCATCCGTCATCCGTTCCGGAAACGGTCCCGCAGCTTCGAGAAGAGGCCCTGGTGGAACTCGGTGAGCTTGGGACCGGGCGCCTTCGTGCGCTTCGCGAAGTCCTCGATGAGCGCGCGCTCCTTGCCGTCCAGGCGCGTGGGGGTGACGACGTGCACGCCCACCCGCAGGTCACCGCGCTGCGTGCTGCGCAGCGGCGTGATCCCGCGGCCCTTGATCGTCAGCACATCGCCGGCCTGCACGCCCGGTCGGATCTCGAGCTCGACCGGACCGTCGAGCGACTCGATCGTCGTCGTGGTGCCGAGGATCGCGTCGGGCATCGACACGTCGAGCGTCGCGAGCAGATCGTCGCCGTCCCGGCTGAAGACGGCGTGCGGCGTGACGTTCACCTCGACGTACAGATCGCCGTTCGGGCCGCCGGCCGGTCCGACCTCGCCGGAACCGGGCAGCTGCAGGCGCAGTCCCGTCTCGACACCCGCCGGGATGTCGAGAGACACCGTCCGACGAGAGCGCACGCGACCCTGGCCCTGACACGTCGCGCAGGGGTAGGGAATCGTCGTGCCGTAGCCCTGGCACACGTTGCACGGCTGCATCGTGACGACGTTGCCGAGCAGACTCCGCACCTGTCGCTCCACGTTGCCCCTGCCATGGCAGATGTCGCAGGTGACGGGCGATGTCCCGGGCTGGCAGCACGAGCCCTCGCACGTCTCGCACAGGACGGCGGTGTCCACTTCGATGTCGCGGTGGACGCCGAAGACGACGTCCTGCAGGTCGAGCGTGACGCGCACGAGCGCGTCTTGACCGCGCTCCCGCCGGGAACGCGGTCGTCCGCTGCGCCCGCCGCCCGCCGCGCCGAAGAACGTCTCGAAGATGTCGCCGAACCCGCCGAAGCCGCCTGCGCCGCCGAGCGGGGAATCGCCGCCCATGTCGTAGCGCGCCCGCTGATCCGCATCGCTCAGCACGTCATAGGCGTGCGTCACCTCTTTGAAGCGCTCCGACGCGTCGTCCCCCGGATTGACATCGGGGTGCAGTTCGCGAGCGAGGCGGCGGTACGCCTTCTTGATCTCGTCGGGGGTCGCGTCGCGTCCGACGCCGAGGACCTCGTAGTGGTCAGCCACTGTCGCCTTCCGTCCGCGGATTCGCCGCGGGGTCGTGTCATGCCGTCACCGCGTCAGCGGGCGGCTTCGTCTTCTTCGAGCAGCCGCGTGAGGTAGCGGGCGACCGCCCGCACCGCGGCGAGGTTGTTGGAGTAGTCCATACGCGTCGGGCCGAGCAGCCCCACGCGCGCGCGCGAACCCGTCGCGTCGTAGTCGCTTGCGAGCACCGAGGCCTCGGTGAGGCCGAAGGCCTCGTTCTCGCGCCCGATGCTCGCCGCGAGGCCGTGCTCGTCGGCGACCATCTCGCTCATGAGGGTGAGCAGCGTCACCTGCTCTTCGATGGCCTGCAGCAGCGGATAGATGCTGCCGCGGAAGTCCGCCTCACGACGGGCGAGATTGGCCGAACCGGCCATCACGAGCCGATCCTGCCGGAACTCTTCGAGTTCTTCCGCGACGGTGCGGGCGATCGCACTGATCGCCACGTCGCGCGACGAGGTGCTCGCCGCGCGCACGGCGGCGTCATCGGCGATGCGCTGCAGCCCGTCGCGGACAGGACGCCCCACGACGAGGGTCGCGATCTCGGCGCGGATGCCGCCGAGCTCGGCCTCGTCGTAGTCGTCGCCCACGAACGCCAGACGCTGCGAGACGCGGCCGGTGTCGGTCACCACGACGACGAGCATGCGCCCGCCGCCGATCTGCACGAGCTCGACGTGCGTGAGCTTGGCTCGCGCGAACGACGGGTACTGCACGATCGCGACCTGGCCGGTCAGCTTCGTCAGCGCCCGCACCGTGCGGGAGAGCACGTCGTCGAGGTCGCCCGAGCCGTCGAGGAACGACGAGATCGCCGAGCGCTGCGCCGTGCTGAGCGGACGCAGCTCGGCGAGGTGGTCGACGAAGACGCGGTATCCCTTGTCGGTCGGCACACGGCCCGATGACGTGTGCGGAGCGGCGATGAGCTCTTCGTCTTCGAGCTGGGCCATGTCGTTGCGGATCGTCGCGGCCGACACGCCGAAGGCGTGCCGCTCGACGATCGACTTGCTGCCGACGGGCTCGTGGGTGTCGACGTAGTCCTGCACGATCGCCCGCAGCACCTGCAGACCTCGTTCGCTGACCACGGGCGGCTCCTTCGAAATATCGTTGCTGGCACTCACCGCAAGAGAGTGCCAATTCTAGCGGATGCCCGCACGACAGTCCGTCATGAGGTGAGGGCTCGCACGACCGCGTCGGCGAGAAGGCGACCGCGCAGGGTGAGCACGATCCGCCCCGCGATCGCGGCGGCACCCTCGACGAGTCCGTCGGCGATGAGACCGGCCACGGCGCCGCGCGTCGCAGGCGGAAGCTCGGCCGCCGGCATCCCCTCTCGGATGCGCGTGCGCAGCAGCACGCTCTCGAGCGCCCGGGCGGTGGCATCCGGTGTCTCGCGCCCGGCGGCGGGTGACTGACCCGACGCGAGCCGCTGCGCGTAGGCGGCGGGGTGCTTGACGTTCCAGAAGCGCGTCCCGGCGATGTGGCTGTGCGCTCCGGGACCGAAGCCCCACCAGTCGGTGCCCGTCCAGTAGGCGAGGTTGTGGCGCGACCGGTCGGCGACCGTGCGCGACCAGTTCGAGATCTCGTACCAGCCGAACCCGGCGTCGGCGAGCACGCGGTCCGCGAGCTCGTACATGTCGGCCTGCAGGTCGTCGTCGGGTGCCGGCACCTCGCCGCGCCGGATCTGCCGCGCGAGCTTCGTGCCGTCTTCGATGATGAGGGCATACGCCGAGACGTGGTCGGGCTCGAGGGCCGTCACCGCATCGAGCGAGCGCTGCCAGTCTTCGAGCGACTCCCCCGGTGCACCGTAGATGACATCGAGGCTCACCCCGAGTCCCGCGCGACGAGCCGCCGTCACGGCCGTCGCGACGTTGCGCGGTTCGTGCGTGCGATCCAGGGCCGCGAGCACGTGCGGCACGGCGGACTGCATGCCGATCGACAGACGCGTGACACCGGATGCCGCCAGATCGGCGGCCACCGCATCGGTGACGGTGTCGGGGTTGCCCTCGACGGTGACCTCGACGTCGTGCGCGAGGCCGAAGCCGTCGCGCACGCCGGACAGCATGCGTCCGAGGTCGCCGGGCGGCAGCAGCGTCGGTGTGCCCCCGCCGAAGAAGACCGTGGCGGCGGGACGGATGTCGCCCCGCTCGGCGAGCACTTCGCGGGCCAGGGCCACTTCGCGCAGCAGGGTGACGGCGTATTCGTCCTGTCGCGTGCCGCGCAGCTCGGTCGCCGTGTAGGTGTTGAAGTCGCAGTATCCGCAGCGCACGATGCAGAACGGCACATGCAGGTAGACCCCGAACGGGGTGACCGGATCGACCAGTACGCCGTCGGGAAGACGCCCGTCTGGCGGAGCAGGGTCGCCGAGCGGAAGTGCAGCGCCCATCGTCAGGCGGGCGTCGTGTACAGCGGCGAGATGGCACGCAGGTAGCGCGTGAACAGCTCGCGGCGGCGACGTCGAGTCAGGCCGGGCAGCAGGCGGTAGAGCAGCGCTGCGGGCGCGTCGAACGCGCGAACCGTGAACCAGACCTCGTCGTTGTCGCGCCAGTCGAGCATGAACGACTCCTCGCCGCTCACGACCGATCCGCCGACCGTGCCCAGCGCGAAGCCGATGCGGCGCGGCTCCTCGACGACGAAGATGACACGCAGCTCGGCATCGCCGTTCAGGCCCCCGGCACGCCCGTGCAGTCGCACGGTCGTGCCGCTGGAGACGTACGGCGTGCCGTCGGCGTCGAAGCGCTGCTCGGCATCGGTGCGGCTCGGCGCGACCGGGTTGCCGTCGGCGTCGAATCCGACGCCCGAGTACATCGGTCCGGCTGCCGGGCGCACGTCGGTCAGCGCGAAACCCGCGCCGCGCTGGGCGCCCCACGAGAGCAGCGCTTCGCCGGCGCTGCGAAAGCGCTCCTCACCGCTCCCGATCCGCCAGGACTCCTCGGCGGGGATGCTGCGCTCGGGCGGGTAGCCCATGAGGTCGGCGGCCTGCGTCGCCCCGACGGCGGCGTAGTCGACGGTTCCGTCTCGGAAGGTTCCGCGGCGCATGCAGGCCTCCTACTTCGAGCTCTTGCCGTCGGTGTCGCCGGAGAGCGCGGCGATGAACGCCTCCTGCGGGACTTCGACGCGGCCCACCATCTTCATGCGCTTCTTGCCTTCCTTCTGCTTCTCGAGCAGTTTGCGCTTGCGGCTGATATCACCGCCGTAGCACTTCGCCAGCACGTCCTTGCGGATCGCGCGGATGTTCTCACGCGCGATGATGCGTGCGCCGATGGCAGCCTGGATCGGCACTTCGAACTGCTGACGCGGGATCAGCTTGCGCAGCCGCTCCGTCATGAGCGTGCCGTACGCGTACGCCTTGTCGCGGTGCACGATCGAGCTGAACGCATCGACCTTCTCGCCCTGCAGCAGGATGTCGACTTTGACCAGATCGGCCGTCTGCGAGCCGGTCGGCTCGTAGTCGAGGCTCGCGTAGCCCTGCGTGCGGCTCTTGAGGTGGTCGAAGAAGTCGAAGACGATCTCGCCGAGCGGCATGTCGTAGCGCAGCTCGACGCGATCCTCGCTCAGGTAGTCCATGCCCAGGAGCGTGCCGCGGCGGCCCTGGCAGAGTTCCATCACAGTGCCGACGTAGTCCTTGGGCAGCAGGATGCCGACCTTGACGACGGGCTCGGTGACCTCGGCGACGCGTCCGTCGGGGTATTCGCTCGGGTTGGTGACGGTCACCGTCTCGCCGGTGTCGGTCGTGACCTCGTAGGTCACCGACGGCGC
Source organism: Microbacterium sp. NPDC055357 (assembly GCF_053644835.1). NCBI lineage: Bacteria > Bacillati > Actinomycetota > Actinomycetes > Micrococcales > Microbacteriaceae > Microbacterium > Microbacterium sp. NPDC055357. The sequence goes on from NZ_JBSHLZ010000012.1 coordinate 12,071, forward strand.
GGTCGTGATGAGGTCGAGGCCGAACTCGCGCGACAGCCGCTCGGTGATGATCTCGAGGTGCAGCAGTCCCAGGAAGCCGCAGCGGAAGCCGAAGCCCAGCGCGACCGAGGTCTCGGGCTCGTACTGCAGCGACGCGTCCGAGAGCTTGAGCTTGTCGAGCGCTTCGCGCAACTCGGCGTAGTCGCTGCCGTCGATCGGGTAGACGCCCGAGAAGACCATGGGCTTCGGGTCGGTGTAGCCCGGCAGCGCCTCGGCGGCGGGCTTGCGCAGGTTGGTGATCGTGTCGCCGACCTTGGACTGGCGCACGTCCTTCACACCCGTGATGAGGTAGCCGACCTCACCGACGCCGAGTCCCCTCGAGGGCACGGGCTCGGGGCTCGACACGCCGATCTCGAGCAGCTCGTGGGTCGCCCTCGTCGACATCATCTGGATGCGCTCGCGGGGCTCGAGCTTTCCGTCGACCATGCGGACGTAGGTCACGACGCCGCGGTAGGAGTCGTAGACCGAGTCGAAGATCATGGCGCGTGCCGGCGCGTCGGCGTCACCGCGCGGAGGCGGGATCTGCTCGACGATGCGGTCCAGCAGCGATTCGACGCCCAAGCCCGTCTTTCCGCTGACGCGCAGGACGTCTTCGGGGTCGCCGCCGATGAGGCCGGCGAGCTCGGCCGCGAACTTCTCGGGGTCGGCGGCGGGCAGGTCGATCTTGTTGAGGACGGGGATGATGTGCAGGTCGTTCTCGAGCGCGAGATAGAGGTTCGCGAGGGTCTGCGCCTCGATCCCCTGCGCGGCGTCGACGAGAAGGACAGCGCCTTCGCACGCCGCGAGACTGCGCGACACCTCGTAGGTGAAGTCGACGTGCCCGGGGGTGTCGATCATGTTGAGCGCGTACGTCGCGTCCGGTCCCTGCGCCTGTTGGAGCGCCCACGGCATGCGCACGGCCTGCGACTTGATCGTGATGCCGCGTTCGCGCTCGATGTCCATCCGGTCGAGGTACTGAGCGCGCATGTCACGGTCGGCGACGACGCCCGTGATCTGCAGCATCCGGTCGGCGAGGGTCGACTTGCCGTGGTCGATGTGAGCGATGATGCAGAAGTTCCGGATCATCTCGGGCGGAGTCGCGGACGGCTCGAGAGGCTTCAGGGCGCGCGGTGACATATCCTGTCGATCCTACCCGGCGGGCGCGGGGTTAGCCTTGTGGCCATGGCGGTCCAGGTCGTGTTCGTACACGGCATCCGCACGTCCGCCACGATGTGGCGTGCTCAGGTCGCCCATCTCGAAGAGCGCGGTCACGCCGCGACGGCGGTCGACCTGCCCGGTCACGGTGCGCGACGGACGGAGATCTTCGACCTCGACGAGGCCTTCGCCACGATCGACGCGGCCGTGACGGATGCCGCGACCCGGGGTCCCGTGCTGCTCGTGGGGCACTCGATGGGCGGCCTGCTGTCGACGGCCTACGTGGGCGCGGAGCAGCGCCCTGCGGTCGCGGGCTTCATCGCGGCATCCTGCACGGCGCTTCCGCGGGGTGTGGGACTCACCGCCTACCGGTTCCTCGCGCGGCGCTTCGATGCGCTGCCCGATCGCGGGATGTGGCTCAGCAATCGCTGGCTGGCCTCGACGCTTCCCGTCGAGACGCGTGCCGACTTCGGCGCCGGCGGCTACGCCTTCGATGCTCAGGACGTCGCGCTGCGCAGTCTGTCGGTGCTGGATCTGCTCGCCGCTCTCTCGCGCATCGACATGCCGCTGTGGTTCGTGAACGGTCAGTACGACCAGCTGCGGGTCAACGAACGGCTCTTCACGAGGATCGCCCCGCACGCCGAGCTCGTCGTCGTGCCGCGCACGTCGCACCTCGTGACGGCCATGCGCCCGCGCGTCTTCAACGCCGTGCTCGATCTCGCGATCGCGACACTCGACGTGCGGGATCAGGCAGTGCACGAGAACTGATAGAGTCGGTGATTGGCTTGCGTGTGGGTTCTGCCCTCACGACCGCCGACGCGACGGCCCTCTCCCGGCGCCCGGCACTTCCATCGAATTCACTCCGAACGAAAGACGTCGAACGTGGCGAACATCAAGTCGCAGATCAAGCGCAACAAGACCAACGAGAAGGCGCGCGAGCGCAACAAGACCGTCAAGAGCGAGCTGCGGACCGTCATCCGCAACACGCGCGATGCCGTCGCCACGGGCGACAAGGCCGCAGCCGAGACGGCGCTCAAGCAGGCGACGAAGAAGCTCGACAAGGCCGTCAGCAAGGGCGTCCTCCACGAGAACCAGGCCGCGAACCGCAAGTCGGCCATCGCGAAGCAGGTCGCCGCTCTCTGAGCCGCATGATCTACAGGCCCGTCCCTCCGGGGGCGGGCCTTTCGTGTTGCCGGGGATGCCGCGGGGCAGGGCGGGACCGCTGGTCAGGCGCCGAAGGGCGCGCGCGTGGCGATGACCGTGATGAGCCGCTCGAGGGCGAACACCGGGTCGCGCGAGCCGCCCTTGACCTCGAGATCAGCCCGCGCGGCCGCCTGGATCGCCATGCCCAGCGTCGTTTCGTTCCACCCCGTGAGGTCGCGGCGCGCGCGATCGACCTGCCAGTCCTTCAGGCCCAGGCGCGCCGCCATCGCCGACGACGACTCGCGGTGGCCCGCGACCCGCGCCATGGTGCGCAGCTTCGACGCGATGGCCGCGACGAGCGGCACGGGATCGGCGCCGGATGCGAGGGCGTGGCGCAGTGCGACGAGCGCGTCGCCGTAGCGGCCGGCGATCGCCGTGTCGGCGACGGCGAACGCCGAGGTCTCGACGCGACCGCCGTAATAGCGCTCGACGACCTGGTCCGTGATGTCGCCGGGCACATCGGAGATCAGCTGCTGGCAGGCGGCGGCGAGCTCGGTCACATCGTCGGCGAAGGCCGACACGAGGGTGCGCAGCGCGGTCGGAGCGATGCGCTTGCGGACGGCGGCGAACTCGCCGGCCGCGAAGTCGAACCGATCCGAGTCGCGCTTGATCGCGGGGCAGGCGATCTCGATGCCGCCGCCGGTGCCGGCGCGGATCGCGTCGAGCAGCTTCTTGCCGCGCACGCTCGCGCCGGTGTGCCGCAGCACGACCGTCGCACCATCCTGCGGGCCGGCGAGGTAGGCGATGGCTTCGGTCAGGAAGGCGTCGGAGCATTTCTCGACCCCCGACACCCGCACGAGACGCGGCTCGCCGAAGAGCGAGGGCGAGGTCATGCCCAGCAGCGAGCCGGACGTGTAGTCGTCGGCGCGGAGGTCGGACACCTCGAGGCTCGGATCCTCGGCCCGGAGGAACTCGCGGACCCCCGCGATGGCCCGCTCGGCGCACACCTCTTCGGGGCCCGAGACGAGCACGATCGGCGCGGGTTGCGGTGCGCGCCACGACACCTGCGGGATGACCGACTTCGATGCTCGACCCGACGACGCGGAGGATCGTCGGGGTGCGGCAGCCATGACTTCAGCCTACCGACCGGCACCGACAGGCTTCAGCCGCGCTCGCGCCAGATCCGCAGGGATCCCTCGCGCACGGACAGCGCGATCATGCCGTGCGTGTCGGTGCGCGCGATCGACCCGCCCAACACCGTGAGGGCGTCGAGGATCTCCCGCCGCGGATGGCCGTACCGGTTCTCTGCCCCGACGGTCACGAGTGCCACGGCGGGGTCGGCGCGGGCGTAGAGAGCGACGTGCTGGTCGGCGCTGCCGTGATGCGCGACCTTGACGAGCGCGTACGGCGGATCGAGCTGTCCGGATGCCGCGAGGCCGGTCTGCGCCCCCGCGGAGAGGTCGCCCAGCAGCAGGGTCCGTGGCACGTCTCCCCCGCCGATGTCGAGCACGACGCTCGCATCGTTCCCGTGCGGGAACGCCGGGCTGTGCGCACGCGGCCACAGCACGCGCCATCGCGCCGCGCCGAGCATCCCCTGCATGCCCGCCGTCGCGAAGACGCTGTCGGCACCGTGCTGCGCCAGTCCGGCGAGAAGTCGCTCGTCGTCGGCGGTCGCGGGAGGCCCGTGCAGCACCGCGTCGACGCGTCCGCGCACGGCGGCGACACCGCCGACGTGGTCGAGATCGAAGTGCGTCAGCACGAGCAGATCGATGTGCGAGACGCCGACGCGGGCGAGACAGGCCTCGAGTCGTTCGGGTTCGGGGCCGGTGTCGATGAGCGCGATCGCGGCGCCCGACCGTACGAGCACCGCGTCGCCCTGGCCCACGTCGCACACCAGCACGCGCCAGTCCCCGGGCAGAGTCCAGCTGCCCGCGACGGTGCCCGCCGCGGCGTTTCCCGTCGCGACCCCGATCACGATCGCGACCAGTGCGCCGCATGCCGCCCGCACTGCCCGCCTGCGGCCTCTGCCCGGGCGCAGCCCGATGAGGATGCCCAGCGCCGCGCCCACCGCGCCGAGCAGAACGGCCCCTGCCGGCCCCTCGACCCACGGCAGAAGATCGCCCGGCAGCGCGGTCGCGGTGTGCGCGGTCGCCGCGACCCACGCCGCCGGCAGCCACGCGACAGCCGCCAGCCCCTGCTGCACCCACGGCAGGGGCGCGGCGAGGCACGCTGCGAGCCCGACGACGGTTCCCGCCGGCGCCGCGGGCGCCGCGAGCAGATTGGCGAGCACGCCGTACAGCGGCACGCTCGGCTCGATGAGCACGAGGAGAGGTCCGCACGCCAGCTGGGCCGCGAGCGGCACGGCGAGCATGAGCGCCAGTGCGCGCGGCAGTCGTCGCGCCAGCCCGTCAGCGAGTGGACGTGCGAAGACGAGCAGCGAGCCCGTCGCCGCCGCCGACAGTGCGAAGCCGAGCGAATGCGCGAGCCACGGATCGGCGATCAGCAGGACGGTGACGGCGAGGCTCAGCACGCTGACGCCCACGCCGGTGCGCCCCAGGAGGAGCCCGACCATCGCGATCGCCGCCATCGTCGCGGCGCGCACGACGCTCGGCTCGGGCGTCACGAGGACCACGAAGCCCGCGAGTGCGCTCAGACCCGCGACGACGCGCGCCGAACGTCGCGCGCCGAGCGCGGCGGCCGCGAAGAAGGCGATCCCCACGACGAGTGCGCAGTTCGCCCCGGACACCGCCGTCAAGTGGGACAGCGCGGAACGCTTCATCGCGGCGTCGAGCTCGACGGACACGGCGGAGGTGTCCCCGACGGACAGCCCGGGAACGAGCCCTGCCCCCGGCTCGGGCAGTCCGGCGACGGCACGCACGAGCCCGTGCCGCAGACCCGCGGACACGGCGAGGATGCCCTGCGGCGGCGTGAGGACCGTCAGCCCCTGCCCGGCCCGCAGCTCGAGCACGGCACGCTCGCCCGCATCGCCGGGTCTCGCGGTTCCGCGGGCCGCCACGACGGCTCCCACATCGAGGTCGTCGCGGTCTCCTTCGATATCGCCGGGAGCGACGCGCACGACGATCTCGCCCGTCACGGAGTGCTCGACGGACCCGATGCGCACGGCGCTCGCCCGGGCATCGAAGGCGAGCGTGCCGTCGACGCGGCGCTCGACCTTGCCGATGACGTTCGCCCGCACCTCGATGAAGCGGCCGCCGTCGACGGCGAGTGTCGCGAGCTCGGCGCGCGCGCCGTGCGCGAGGGCGACATGGGATGCCGCGGCACCACCGGCTGCGAGCGCCACGACGAGCACGACCGCCACGCCTCGGAACGTGTCCCGCCGCCCCGCTCGTGGACGGACGGACAGCACGAGCACGAGGGTCAGCGCCGTCGCCCACAGACCGCCCGCGACCTCGGTCGCCCTGTCGGGGGCGGCGGTCGTGAAGGCCGCCGTCGCCCACGCGACACCGGCGGCGGGAAGCAGCCGCAGGCGCCGTCTGAGCCGACCGTCATCCGCCACGGCCTGACGCTAGTGACGCGCCTCGGGGCCGCGGCGGCCACGCCGGTCATCCGTGCAGAAGTGCGGTGACTGCGCGGGTGGGGAGGAGCTGGAGTGTCAGGGGATCGCGTGCTCGTGGATCGTCGAGGTGAACGACTGCCCGTTGAGCTCGAGGTACACATGGCCCTCGGTCACCGAGAGGGTCGCGGTGTTGCGGCGTTCGATCGCCGGCGTGACCGAATCGATGAAGCCCGAATCGAAGCTGCGCACGGGAATCTCGGCCGATCGGTGGATGCGCTTGCCCGACCACGTCGCGATGACCTTCGCGGGATCGCGGTGCGTATATACGACGGTGCGGTCGGCGAGCTTGCTGCCGTGATGCAGTCGCGCCGCGTCGGGCGAGCCGACCTCGATCCATGCCGTCACGCGGTTCGTGAGGTCTCGCACGAGCACCGCCGGCTCGTCCGTCGCCGAGACGCCCTCGCTGAAGGAGATGCCCTCTTCATGCTCGAGGCAGAAGGCGAGCACGCGCGTCATCATGAAGGCGTCGGTCTCGGACGGATGCCGCGCGACACGGAGCATGAGGTCCTCGTAGACTCCGCGGTCGACGTCGGCGAGCTGCACATCGAACGTGTGGATCGTCGCACCGAGGGCCATGAATCCGAGCCTACGCGCTCAGACCGTCACCAGATCGCGCAGCGACTCGAGCATCTTGTCACCGATCCCGGCCACCGCGAGCAGGTCGTCGACACTCGTGAACCGCCCGTGCTGCTCGCGCCACTCGATGATGCGCTGCGCAATGGCCGGCCCGACGCGCGGCAGCGTCTCGAGCGTCGTCGCGTCGGCCACGTTGAGATTGACACGGCCGTCGGTCACCGGTGCGATGTCGGCAGATGCCGGTTCATCCCCTTCTTTCGGGACGACCACCTGTTCGCCGTCGCTGAGTGGACGCGCGAGATTGACGGCGTCGCGCGCCGCTCCGTCGACGAACCCACCCGCTGCCGCGATGGCGTCGACGACCCGGGCGCCGGGGTGCAGCACGTAGAGCCCGGGTGCGACGACGGCCCCCGAAACGTGCGCGTAGAGGTCGGGGGCCCGCTCCCGGGGTGCATCCGTCACCTCATCGAACGCGACGGACTCGACCGGCGCGACGGCACCGCGCACGATGCCGATCCCGACGGTCACGGCGAGCGTCGCGATGACGAGGACGACGGCGGCGCCCACGCCGAGCCGGCGGCGTGTCGCGGGCGGATCCTCGGCCGTGGTCACGCCGCCACGCTAGGGCGGGCGAGGCCGCTCGTGACGACGGGCATTCCGATCCGTGTGCTGCCGCGGGCCGTACCCGCCTGGGGAGGAGCCGGTCAGCGCGTGCTGAAGCTCACGACCTTCGGTGCGCGCACGATCGCGCGCACGATCTCGCGATCGCCGAGCGAGCGCAGCACCCGCTCGTCTCCCCGGGCGAGCGCCTCGAGGTCGTCGCCGGAGATACGCGCGGGCACGTCGAGCGTCGCGCGCACCTTGCCGTCGATCTGCACGATGGCGGTGACGGACTCCTCGACGAGCAGCGCCGGGTCGGCCTGACGCCACGGCACGACGCCGACGAACGAATCGTTGCCGAGCATCTCCCACATCTCTTCGGCCGTGTGCGGCGCGAACAGGTCGAGGATCATGGCCGTCGCCTCGGCGGCCTCCCGCACAGCGGGGTCGGCGGCGCCGGCGCCCGAATCGATCGTCTTGCGCGTCGCGTTGACGAGCTCCATGAGCCGCGCGACGACGACGTTGAACTTCGTCTGCTCGATGAGCCCCGGCGCATCCGACAGCAGCCGGTGGGTGACGCGGCGAAGCGCCGCGTCGCCGTCGGCCCACACGGCATCCGGTGCGCTCGTGACGTCGTGCGCGACGCGCCACGCGCGCGCCAGGAACTTCGCCGCTCCCGTCGTCGAGACGTCGTCCCAGTCCTTGTCGTCTTCGACGGGTCCCGCGAAGGCGAGTGCGACGCGCAAGGCATCGGCGCCGTGCGCCTCGAGCTCGTCCGAGAACAGCACGAGGTTGCCCTTGCTCTTGGACATCTTCGCGCCGCCCAGGATCACCATGCCCTGGTTGATGAGCGACGAGAACGGCTCGGTGAAGTCGACATAGCCGAAGTCGAAGAGCACCTTCGTGATGAACCGGGCGTACAGCAGGTGCAGGATCGCGTGCTCGACGCCGCCGATGTAGAAGTCCACCGGTGCCCAGCGGTCCGCCTGGTCGCGCGAGAACGCCTGATCGGGGTCGCCGGGGTTGAGGAAGCGCAGGAAGTACCACGAGCTGTCGACGAACGTGTCCATCGTGTCCGGGTCGCGCAGCGCCGGCTCGCCCGTCACGGGGTCGACGGTCTGCATCCACTCGGTCGCGCCGCCGAGGGGGGACGTGCCTTTCGGGGACAGATCCAGGCCGTGCGCGTCGGGCAGGACGAGCGGCAGCTGGTCGGCGGGAACCGGCTCGATGCGACCGTCGGCCGTGTGGACCATCGGGATCGGGGTGCCCCAGAACCGCTGACGCGAGATGAGCCAGTCACGAAGACGGTAGGACTTCGTGGCGCGGCCGAGACCCTTCGCCTCGAGTTCTTCCGTGACGCGCGCGATGGCGTTGCGCTTGGACATGCCGTCGAGCGAGCCGGAGTTGATGAGGCGGCCCTCACCCGTCAGGGCGACCCCGGTCTGCGCCGGATCCTCGAGGGATGCCGCATCCGTGCCGGGATCGATCGGGACACCCTCGTCATCGAGTTCGATGACCGGGATCGACCCCGTGACGGGGGCCGTCGTGTCGACGACGACGCGCACCGGCAGGTCGAAGGCGCGGGCGAAATCGAGATCGCGCTGGTCGTGCGCGGGCACGGCCATGACCGCGCCGTGACCGTAATCGGCCAGGACGTAGTCCGCGGCCCAGATCGGCAGTCGCTCGCCGTTGATGGGGTTGATCGCGTGGCGCCCGAGGAAGACGCCGGTCTTGGGGCGGTCCGTGCTCTGCCGCTCGATGTCGGTCTGCTTCTGCACCGTGGCGAGGTAGTCCTGGAAGCGCGACCGCACGTCGGCATCGGCGTCGGCGACGAGCTCGGCGGCCAGGTCGCTGTCGGGGGCGACGACGAAGAAGGTCGCGCCGTGCAGCGTGTCGGGGCGCGTCGTGAAGACCGTGACGCGCTCGTCGCGCCCCTCGATCTCGAACTCGATGTCGGTGCCCACCGAGCGGCCGATCCAGTTGCGCTGCATCTGCAGCACCTTGTGCGGCCAGAATCCTTCGAGCTGGTTCAGGTCATCGAGCAGGCGGTCGGCGTAGTCGGTGATCTTGAAGTACCACTGCGTCAGCTTCTTCTTGACCACCTCGGCGCCGCAGCGCTCGCACCGGCCGTCGACGACCTGCTCGTTCGCGAGCACGGTCTGGTCGTTGGGGCACCAGTTGACGGGGCTCTGCTTGCGGTACGCGAGGCCCTTCTCGTGCAGCAGCTGGAACAGCCACTGGTTCCAGCGGTAGTAGTCGGGATCGCTCGTGTGCAGCACGCGATTCCAGTCGAACGACACCCCGTAGGCGTGGAACCCGGCCCGCTGCTGCGCGATGTTGGCGTACGTCCACTCACGCGGGTCGGCGCCGCGCTTGATGGCGGCGTTCTCGGCGGGCAGACCGAACGAGTCCCACCCGATGGGGTTGAGCACGTTGTAGCCGCGGTGACGCCACGAGCGGGCGACGATGTCGGAGTAGAGATAGTTCTCGGCGTGCCCCATGTGCAGATCGCCCGACGGGTAGGGGAACATCGCGAGCACGTACTTGCGCGGCCGGGTGTCCTCTTCACCGCCCGCGCGGAACGGATCCTGCTCTTCCCACCGTGCCTGCCACTTGCGCTGGACGGCGTGCGGGTCGTAGGCGCCGCTGTCGGCCGTGGTGTCGGGGGGCAGGGTCTGACTCACGGAGAAACACCAATCATGGGATGCCGGGCGAAGCGCAGGAGCGCCACCCTCCAGATTAGCCGACCCCTGCTTCACCAGCCGTGCGGCAGATGCGCCCCGAGGGCGGCAAGCGGACCGCGGGCTTTGATGCCCACCTCGGCGACCTCGTCGGCGGCATCCGACCGCCACGTGATGCCCCCGCCGGCCCCGACGTACGCTCCGCCGGGATGCACGACGACCGACCGGATGACCATCGCGAGGTCGAGGGCCCCGTCGTCGCCGACCCAGCCGAAGGCGCCCGAGAAGACCCCGCGCGGCGCGCCCTCGAGCCCGTGCAGGATCGTCATGGCCGACAGCTTCGGCGCACCGGTCATGCTGCCGGCGGGAAAGGTCGCCGCGAGCAGCTCTCCCACGGTCGAGTCCTCGCGCAGTCGCCCCGACACGGCGCTGACGAGCTGGTGCACGGCGGGGTACGACTCCACCTCGAGGAGACCGTCCACGCCCACCGAACCCGGTTCGCAGACGCGAGACAGGTCGTTTCGCATGAGGTCGACGATCATGACGTTCTCGGCTCGCTCCTTCTCGCTTTCACGAAGCTCGCGTGCGAGAGCCGCGTCGGTGGCGGCGTCGAGGCCGCGGGGGCGCGTGCCCTTGATGGGCCGCGTACGCACGCGGCCCCCGCTCACCTCGAGGAAGCGTTCAGGGCTCGCGCTCGCGAGAGCGTGCCCACCGGTGAGCACGAGGCCGCCGTGGTGTGCGGGCGTCGCGTCGCGCAGTCGCCGGAACACCATGCCGGGATCGACGGATGCTGCGACATCGAACCGCGTCGTGAGGCAGAGCTGGTAGGCGTCCCCCGCCCGGATCGCATCACGGCAGCGCTGGATCAGGCGCGCGTACTCACGCGGGCTGTGACGGACGCGTGCCGGCCCCAGGTCGGGCGCCGCGGCAGGGGACGGGGCGGGCGCGGCGCCGAGGAGACCCGCGACGAGCGCGTCACGCTCCCCCGCGTGCGAGAACACCCACGCGCGGCGCGCGGTGTGATCGAACGCGACGAAGCGACGCACGCGCAGCCACGCCTCGGGCGGAGTCGTGCCGTCATCGGCCGAGACGGGCGCGCCGGCCCGGCCCGCGGCATCCTCGTAGCCGAGCCAGCCGACCCAGCCCCCCTGGAACGGACCGCCCACCGGCGGTTCGGCCGGCCCGCCGCACCGGACCGCACGCACGCGCTCCACGTCCGTCTCACGGTCGCCGACGCCGACCCAGCTCCATCCCGAATCCGCGGTGGGACCGGCGTCGAGCCAGAACACGTCGGTATGGCGCCGCGCGAAGTACGCGAACGCCGTCGACGGGTCCATCCAGCGCGGCAGGGCGACCGGCGGGAGAGACTGCGTCATGTTCCCAGGCTAGGACGATGCGTGCGCTTTAGGCTCGTGGGGTGAACGAGATCCTGACGTGGCTGCTGGACACTGTTCAGAGCGTGGATCCCGTCGTGCGTGCCGTCATCGCCGGCATCGCGATCATGCTCGAGACGAGCGTGCTGGTGGGCCTCGTGGTCCCCGGGGACACCATCGTGATCGTCGCCGGCACCGCGGTGGGTGGTTTCGCCGAGGGCGCCGTCCTCGTCGTCGTCGTCGTGATCGGAGCGCTCATCGGCGAGAGCATCGGGTTCTGGCTCGGGCGGCTGCTGGGACCGAAGATCCGCGACTCGCGCGTGGGCCGGTGGATCGGCCGGGACAACTGGGATCGTTCCGAGCGCTATCTACAGCGCCGCGGCGGTCCGGCGATCTTCCTTTCGCGATTCCTCCCCGTCCTGCACTCGCTCGTGCCGCTCACCGTCGGCATGAGCGAGTACTCGTATCGCCGCTTCCTCGCCTGGACGACCCCCGCCTGCATCATCTGGTCGACCGCCTACATCTCGGTTTCGGCCGCCGCCGCCGGAGGCTACCGGGCTCTCGCGGACCAGCTGCACTTCGCCGCATACATCTTCGTCGGCATCATCGTGCTCTTCCTGCTCGCCGTCGTGCTCGTCAAGAGGATCATCGTGCGCTCCGAACGACGCCACCTGACGCCGTCGGTCGACAGCGACGCCGACGCCGAGCCGTCCAGGATCGACACGGACGACGTGAAAGACTGAGGGGATGCCCGAGAACTCCGAGGCCCCGGCGCCCACGAAGGTGCTGTGGCTGGCCCGACTCGAGCACCGTCTGCACACGTGGCGCGAACGCCGTGTGCGCGCACGCGGCCTCACGCCGACCGTCACGCCGTTCCCCGGGTACGGCGGCGTCGGCTGGATCCGCGTACTCGGTCGGGTCCTCATCGTCCCCCCCGTCAAGCCGCGCAACCCCGGCGAGTACGCCGGTGTGCGGGGTTGGCGCAGCTTCGCCGCCGTGCCCGTGGGCTACGCGCAGGTGAGCGTCACGATCGCCGGTGTGACCCACGAGGTCGTCGCCGATCGCGGCGGAGTCATCGACACCCGGCTGCCCGCGACGCTCGAGCCGGGATGGCAGACCTTCACGATGTCGGTCGAGGGCAGCGAGCCCATCGAGACGCGCGTGTTCATCGTGGGACCCGACGTGCGCTTCGGCGTCGTCTCCGACGTCGACGACACCGTCATGGTGACGGCGCTGCCGCGCCCCCTGGTGGCGGCGTGGAACTCGTTCGTCGTCAACGAGCACGCCCGCCAGCCGGTTCCCGGCATGGCGGTGCTGCTGGAGCGGGTCGTGCGCGATCACCCCGGCGCGCCGGTCGTGTACCTGTCGACGGGGGCATGGAACATCGCACCGACCCTGATCCGGTTCCTGCGGCGCCATGTCTTCCCGCCCGGGGCGATGCTGCTCACCGACTGGGGCCCCACGCACGACCGGTGGTTCCGCAGCGGCAGGGCGCACAAAGAGACGAACCTGCGCCGGCTCGCGCAGGAGTTCCCCCAGGTGCGGTGGCTCCTCATCGGCGATGACGGCCAGCACGACGATGACCTGTATACGACGTTCACGAGCGAGCACCCCGGCAACGTCGTCGCTGTCGCCATCCGGCGGCTCACCCCCGCGGAAGCGGTTCTCGCGGGCGGTCGCACCGCCGTCAACGACCACTCCGCGGCCGGGATCCCCTGGGTCGCAGACAACGACGGCGCGGGACTGCTCGAGAGACTCGAAGAAGTCGGCGTCATCGACGTCTGCCCCCCGACGTAGGCTGGCGCCATGTGCGGACGATTCGTCGTGGCCAGTGCCGGTTCGGAGCTCGTGGGCGTCCTGCGCGTCGACGTCGCGGGCGATGACCTGCCGCCGCCGTCCTACAACATCGCTCCGACGAGCACGGTCGGGATCGTGCTGGACTCCAGCAAGACCGACCCGCCGACGCGCCGGCTCGAGCCCGCCCGCTGGGGACTCGTGCCGGGGTGGGCGAAGGATCCGAAGATCGGCTCCCGCGCGTTCAACGCACGTGCCGAAGAGCTCGAAGACAAACCCATGTTCCGCACGGCGCTGCAGCGACGACGAGCCGTCGTGCCGGCATCCGGCTATTTCGAGTGGAAGAGCGCCGACGGCGCGAAGGTCCCGCACTACATCCACCCCGCCGACGGTTCGCCGCTCTTCTTCGCGGGTCTGTACGAGTGGTGGAAGGACCCCGCGAAGGCCGACGACGACCCGAGCCGGTGGCTCCTGAGCTTCACGATCCTGACGCGCGACTCGATCGGGCGGCTCGGGTCGATCCACGACCGCATGCCGCTGTTCGTCGACGCCGACCACGCCGACGCCTGGCTCGACACCGACACCGACAACGTCCGCGATGTGCTCGACGCCGCGATCGACGCCGCACCGGCCGTCGCAGAGACGCTCGACGACCACGTCGTGTCGACCGCTGTGGGCAACGTGCGCAACGACTCCCCCGCGCTCATCGAGCCGGTCGACGAGGCATCCTGAGCCGCGGCGCCTATCCTCGAACGGTGTCCACGCTCGCCGCATCCCGCACCGTCCTCGACGTCGACGCGTGGCGTGCGGCCCAGACGCGGCACGAAGAGCGCGCCGACGCGCTGACGGCGGCGCACCGGCAGCGCGCGCGCCGCGGTGAGCGGCATCCCGTCGAGGACTTCCTCTTCACGTACTACTCGTACAAGCCGGCCGTGCTGCGGCGGTGGCACCCCGGAGCGGGGATCGAGCTGGCGGATGCCGCGGCTGAGCCGCGCGCGACGTGGCGCTGGTACGCCGCGGGCGGCGACCCGGGATCGCTGACGGTCGATTCGGCCGCGTTCCGCGCCGACCGGGGGTCGCTCCTGGCCGGCATCGCCGCGATTCTCGGCGCGACCGCGGCTCGCCCCGCGGGCTTCGGCTGCTTCGGATTGCACGAGTGGGCGATGGTCTACCGCCAGGGCGAGCACCGCCACCCCGAACCTCTGCGGCTCGGGCAGGCCGAGACCGACGCCGTCGTCGAGGCGGCCGAGCTGCGGTGCACGCACGCCGACGCGTTCCGCTTCTTCACGCCCGCGGCGGTACCGCTCAACCGCGAGCAGCCGACGCGCGCGACGCAGGCGGCCCTCGAGCAGCCCGGCTGCCTGCACGCCGGCATGGACCTCTACAAGTGGGCCGTGAAGCTGGGGCCGCTCGTGCCCGGTGATCTGCTGCTCGACGCGTTCGAGCTCGCCCGCGACATCCGCACGCTCGACATGCGGGCTTCACCGTACGACCTCGCGGCGTGGGGGTATTCGCCCGTTCCGATCGAAACGGCGGAGGGCAAGGCGACCTACGTGCGTGCGCAGCGTGCGTTCGCCGCGCGCGGGCAGGCACTGCGCGCCCGCCTGCTCGACGTCGTCGAGCCCGGCTGATCACTCGGCCGGTGCGCACTCCGTGCACGGCAGCAGGCCCCGCCCGTCTGCCGCGAGCTGCAACCGCAGCTCGAGCACGCGGGCGGCAGCGTCGTCCAGCCGCGAGGCGGGCAGCGCCCCCGACTCCACCGCCGTCACAATGCCGTCGATGATGAGGGTCGCCGAATCGGCCGTCGAGAACATGACGGCGAGCACCATGTCGTTCCCGGCGGCGAGAGCAGCCACCGCGTTCGCGACGGGATCGGCGTAGGCGGGGTCTCCCGAGGCCTGCAGCATGCCGAGGTCGTCGGTGACGATGACGCCGTCGAACCCGAGATCCTCGCGGGCGATGCGATGCCACTCGGGCGACAGGGTCGCCGGTGCAGCGTCGACGGCCGTGTAGGCGAGGTGGCCGAACATGAGCAGCTCGGCGCCCGTGTCGATTCCCGCGGCGAACGGCTCCCCCGCCGTCGCGCGCCACAGGTCGGCGGGCATGTCGGTCGAGGGGATGCCGGCGTGCGAATCGCCGGGCGCCGCCCCGTGCCCCGGGAAGTGCTTGAGCGTGGAGAGCACGGTGCCGTGCTCGCCCTCGACCGCCGCGGCGACGCGCTCCGCGCCCGCGGCAGACGTCGTGCCGAGCGCCCGTCGGTGGATGAACATCCCCGGGTCGCTCGTGACATCGGCGACGATCCCGAAGTTGACCGCGATGCCCGCACGCTGCACGAGTGCGGCGCGGCCCGCGAAGGCGTCCCGCGCCTCGTCGACGGGACGGTCCTTAAGCACGATGGCCGAGGCGAAGTCATCCCACGGCAGGCGTGTGACGTCTCCGCCCTCCTGATCGATCGCGAGCAGGGGCGGCAGCGCCGGATCGACGGTCATCGCCGCCGTCAGACTCTGCAGCTCGGCCTCGGTGGCCGGAATGTTCGAGCCCATCAGGATGAAGCCGCCGACGCCCGTCGACGCGACGTACGCGCTCACCGCCGCGGCATCCGTCGTCGGGATATGTCCCATCACGACCGTCGCAGCCCGCTCACGCAGCGACAGCGAATCCCGCAGGGCAGCCGCACGCGCCGCGTCGTCTTCGGGCGTCGCCGCGCGTACGACGACCAGCGGCTTCTCAGCGCCCGTGTCTGCCACCGCCGGAGCAGACGGCGCCACGAGTGCACCGAGGCACAGCAGCGCGGCCAGGAGCGGGCGATGGCGAGTCATCCGGCCAGCATAAGCGCGCCGGCTCATCCGCCCAGACGGCCTCTATCTCTCGACCAGCGTGAGACGCAGCAGCCGATCGTCGCCGGCGTCGGGCTGACCGCGGCCGTCGGTGTTGTTCGTGAGCACCCACAGGGTGCCGTCGGGCGCGGCGACGACGTCGCGCAGGCGGCCCTGGCCGGTCAGTGCGACGCCCGTCTCGCCCGTCGTCGCATCGTGGAAGAGCAGCCGCGCGCCGCGCAGTCCCGCGATGAACACCGTCTCGCCGACGACGGCGATGCCACTCGGACTCGCGTCGGCGGTGGCCCAGACGGCGACCGGGGCGATGAACTCCGCGTCGGTGCTGTCGCCCTCGACGAGTGGCCACCCGTAATTGCCTCCGGGTTCGATGCGGTTGAGTTCGTCCCAGGTGTTCTGACCGAACTCGCTCGCCCACATCGTGCCGTCCGGGGCCCACGCGATGCCCTGCACGTTGCGGTGCCCGGAAGACCAGACGACCGAGTCGAACGGATTGCCGGGCGCGGCCCGTCCGTCCGGCGTCACCCGCAGGATCTTGCCGCCGAGATAGTCCGGGTCCTGGGCGCCGTCGCCGTACTGCGCGTCACCCGTCGTGACGTAGAGGTAACCGTCCGGGCCGAAGGCCAGGCGTCCCCCGTTGTGCGTCGTCGCGCGCGGGATGCCGCTGAGGATCACCTCGCCCGCGCCGAGCTCGAGTGCTCCTTCGGGGCCGAGCAGTGGCATCCGGATCACGCGGTTGTCGGCGTCGGTGCCGTGGTAGGCGTACAGCCACGTCGCGTCGTCGGCCTCGAGCAGGGCGAGCCCGTGGAGGCCGGATTCGACGTCGGCGACGACCCCCGGCACCTGTCCCGCCTCGCGCAGATCGCCCGTCGGCGTGAGCTCGAGGATCGTGCCCGAATCGCGTTCCGAGATGAGAGCGCCGCCCCCGGGGAGCGGCGCGACGGACCAGGGCGCCGAAAGGCCCTCCGTGAGCGTTTCGGGTTCATCGGCAACGCGCCAGGCCCCGGCCGGCGCCATCGTTGCCTCCGGAGTCGGCGTGTCCGCAGGGGCGGATGTCGGACGCGGCGAGGGGCTGTCGGCGGTGCACCCGGATGCGGCCAGAGCCAGCGCGATCACCGCGACGAGCACGGCGGATCGGCGGTGAGGCATATGTCCAGGCTCATGCAGACGCGCCGCCGACGCAAGGTCCGGAAACACGAACGGGTGGTGCGGGCGGACTCGCCGCCGCGCACCACCCGTCCGATGGCTCAGATGAGCGTCAGCGTCAGAACGCCCGAGTACGTGCCGACCCGGGTCGAGCCCGGCACGCCGAGCACGAGGTCAGCACCGCACGTGAACGAACCCGCGCTGTGTCCTGCGGCGGAGGCGCAGAGCGTCGCCGAGTCGCCGATGCCGGTTCCCGGAGCAGCCGGTGCACCCGGGGTGACGACCGAGTTCTGCGAGCCGTCGGTGGGCAGGTCGCTGTCCGCCGCACGCGCGTTCGGGGTCCATCCGAGGTTCTCACCCAGGATGCTGCCGGTTCCGCTCGTGAAGTCGGACATCTGCGCCGTCAGGTCCCAGCCCGCGGCGGTGCCGCGCGCATCGAGGACGTCGACGGGGTGCAGCGCGCCGGTCGTGGTCTGGTCGATACCCGTGAGGGCTACCGACTCGAGCACGACGGGCTCGTCACTGGTGACGGTGAGCGAGAGCGTGCCCTGCTCGACCTCGGTCGTGATGACCTGGTGGTCGGTGCCGGGTCCGCTGGCGCCGAGGCGGGCGAGCAGCTCCTGCGCACCGCCGACGACCGGCAGCGTGAGCGACGAACCCGAGGGGTCGACGGTCAGCTTCGTGCCGGGCGCGGGGCGCACGGTGAACTCGTTGTCCGACGACGTCACGACGACGCCGATCTTCGATCCGGCCGGGAACACGTAGTCGTGCGGCTCGAACGCGAAGGTGAACTGGTTGAACTCACCGGGCACGATCGCGTCGGTGCGCGCAGCGGACTCGCGGTTCTGCACGTCCATCCAACCGCGCGTGATGATCTTCGGTGCACCGTTCGCCGGGTACTCCACGAGAGCGGCGGAGAGGTTCGCCTTCTCGCGGTCCACCGCCATGTCGAGCGACACGCGGGGCGTGCCCGAGAAACGGACCGAGTCCGTCAGAGCGTTCGTCTGGTAGACGAGGCGGTTCGGCGACTCAGCGGCTGCAGCCAGCGCCTGCGTGCGCAGCGATGCGTCGTCGATGATCGTCTCGGTGACGGCGTCGCGCTCCGTGCCGAAGGCCAGCGTTCCCACACCGTTCGCGACATCGGCCGCGTGGAAGTTCAGCGTCACGTCGGCCGCGGCCACGTCGGGCCAGTTGGCGTACGGCGTGTTGACGCGATCCTCGCGCTGCACCGTCGCCTTCGGCATGCTCTCGACGCCGTTCTCGTGCTTGAACAGATAGCGGGTGAACCAGCGGTTCACGATGTCCGCGGGCAGGGTGCTGGTGTGACCACCCTGGTGCAGGTAGATCTGGTGCGGCGTGCTGGTCTTCTTGAGCGCCGTGTACAGGTCGGACGCGTTCGTCATCATGACGTTGCGGTCGTTCAGACCGTGCGTCACGAGCGTCGCCGCCTTGATCTTGTCGACGTCGTTCAGGTAGTTCCGCTCGTCCCAGAACTCGTTGTAGTCACCCGTGACGCGGTCCTGTTCGGCGCGGATCTGGTCGATGACGGGCTGGCAGGTGGCCTGGTCGGGACGCGTGTGCACGTAGTCGGCGAGCACGTCGGCGTCTTCACCCTGGTAGCCGCCGGGAGCGCGCACGGCGCCGTCCGAGCGGTAGTACTCGTACCAGTTCGAGATCGCCGCGATCGGGACGATCGCGTCGAGGCCTTCGACACCGGTCGTGGCGACGGCGGTCGGGAGCGTTCCGTTGTACGAGGTGCCCATCATGCCGACGCTGCCGGTGGTCCAGTCAGCGGTGACCTGCTGCGAGCGGTCCATGCTCGTGTAGCCCTTCGCCCGGCCGTTCAGCCAGTCGACGACGGCCTTGCCGGCGAGCGTCTCGTTGACACCGCCCGTCGTGGGGCAGCCTTCCGAGAAGCCGGAGCCCATGCCCTCGGCGTGCACGACGGCGAAGCCGCGCGGAACCCAGGTCGCCTCGTGGCTCGAGGAGATCTTCGGGCTGGTGCGGGGTTCCCGCGGCGCGGGGAAGCCCGGCTTCGAGGTCGGAGGAGCGCCGAGCTCGTGGTCGACGGACCAGTTCTCGACGGCGCCGCCGCCGGCGTAGTACGGGCTGATCTCGAAGACGACGGGAACCTTGAGGCCATTGGCGGTCTCGGGAACGCGCGTCACGTCGATGTGGATGAGGTCGAGCTTGCCGTCTCCGTCGGAGTCGATCTCGCTCTCGACCCACGCTTCTTCGCGGATCCAGGCGTTGCGGTCGGTCGTGAAGACCGCCTGTGCCATCCCGTCGACGAACGTGGGCGTCGTCGCGGTGTCGGCGTTCGCGGGGTTGGCCGCCAACACCAGGCTGCAGGCGACCGCGGGAACCGCGATCCCTACGGCCAGAGCGCGACGTCGCGCCGTGGCCTTGGTGGAATGTTGCATGTTACTGCTTCTCCTTTTCATCGGGTGAGAGGCGGGTGTGCTCGCGTCAGCTGGAGCGAGCAGGTTCATCGGACTCGGGGAGGTCGCGCTCGAGCGCGACCTCCGTCGGACCGGCGGCGGTGCCGCTCGGCTCGGTCACGGATTCGCGCGCAGCGGATGCCGCCGTGGCTTCGGCTGCGGCCGCTTCTGCCGCAGCGAGGCGCTGGCGCAGACGACGGCCGCGCAGCCAGACGAGCACGATGATCGCGATGACGATCACGAGCGCGACGATGAGCAGCCACGGCACGGCCCAGGCCATCCCGGTCGCCGAATGCTCGCCATCGACGTCGGCTGCCGCGCCGGACATCATGGGCTCGAGGGTGACCGTCGCGAAGAGCAGGAGTGCGGGCGGCACATCCTCCAGCTCGGCGCTGAGGGTCACGGTCGCGCCCGGCAGAATCTCGGGCACCTCGATCTCGTGGACCGCATCGAGCGACAGCCCGAAGGGGCCGGTGATCTCGATCGTGGCAGGGCCCCCCACGCGCATGTTGCCGTCGTTGGTCACGTCGAACGAGACCGTCGCCGGGCCCGACGCGAAGATGGGCGACGCCGAGTAGGCGATCGAGACGTTCGACACGTCCACCGCCGGAAGCTGATCGCCCGGGACGTTGACGTAGACGCGTGCGCCGACGCGGCGATCGACCGCGACCTGCTGCTCGCCGTCGCCGCCGCCGGCGAGTTCGACGACCGACGCGACGATCCCGCCCGCGTGATCTCCGGGCGATGCCGTGGGTGACACCGTCAGGCGGAAGGGCACGTCGATGCGCGTCCCCGGCTCGACGGTGAAGACGCCGTCGCCGTTGAACCCGACCCAGGTGCCGACATCGGTCGAGGGGGTGTCCGCGGGCGGCAGCGTGAAGGCGCCGTCGGCCGTCATGGCGGCATCCATCGCGTAGACCCGCAGGTTGAGGGGTGTCGTCCCCAGGTTCGAGACGCCGATGTAGTCGGTCACCGTCTCGCCGGGAGAGAGCGTGTAGACGAAGGCGTCGCGTCCGTCCGGCCCCTCGGCGGACGAGGGCTGGACCGCCCAAGTCGTGACGTCGTCCGCCGCGGTGGCGGCCGGCGCTGACACGGCCGCAAGGCCCAGGCCGAGCACGAGCGTACTGACGATCGCCCCGAGCCGGGCGGCGACGTTTCTCACGTGGGTACTCCTGCATCCGCTGGCGCGCGCGACAACGGCGCCCAGTCTTCGGTAATGGTAGGTGGTGACGGTCTCGACCTCATCATGCGGCCGTCCGAAGATGACCCTACTCCGCGCGACAAATGTCGCCCCAGACCGCGAGACCGCATCGGGGCGCCGAAACCGTGGGTAGACCCCGCAGTCTCGGCCCGCCGTTGCAGTCTCGCGGGAGATGGGTCAGAGCGGCGAGGACTCCAGCCGCAGAAGCAGCAGCGACGCGTGCAGGTTGAGCCGCTGCGCGCCGTCCTGCAGGTCGGTGCGCAGCACCTTCTCGATGCGGGCGAGCCGGTGGTAGAGCGAGCTGCGATGCAGGTTCAGTCTCGCGGCGGCCTCTTGGACCTGGCCGCCCGTCGTGAGGTAGCAGTCCAGGGTCTCCAGCAACACGGCGCCGTCGCGCTGCGTGCGCAGTTCGTCGAGTCGGGGCTGCAGTCCCTCGGCGCGCAGACCGTTCTGTGCGCTCGTGTGCAGCACCCGGTAGATCCCGAGCTTCGGCCACGCGAGCACCCGCTCCTGCAACCCGAACGCCGCTCCGAGCTCGATGGCGTGCCGCGCTTCGCGGTAGCTCGCGCGCGCGTGCACGAGCGTCTCGACGGGCGTGCCCGTGCCGACGACGACCTGACCCGCTCCGGGAACATCCGGCAGGCGCGATTCGGCGATCGTGAGGAATCTCTCGGCGGCTTCCTGGACGGCGTCGTCGTCGGCCCCGGCCCCTCCGGTCAGGATGACGATCCCCTGCTGCCCGATCGATCCGTGCAGCCCAGCGCCGCCGACCGCGCGAAGCGCGCCGAGCGCGGAGGCCCGCAGTTCTCTGCGCAGCGCCTCGGAGGGTTCCGCCTTGCGCTCGGTTCCCTGCAGCGCCAGCACGAGGACGCGCACGCTCCCCTGATTCCAGGTGTGCCCACGGCCGACGATCTCGCGGGCCGTGCGGGTGCGCATCTTCGTCGAGCCGGTGAGCAGCCGCATCGAGCGGTCCGCCCGCTCTGCAGAGCCGTCCTGCATCGCCGTCTCCGCCTGCCGCCACGCGCGACCGATGCGAGTCGCGAATTCGGATGCCACGGACACCTGGTCCGCCGTCAGCTGGTCGGGCGCCTCGATGAACCACAAGTGCCCGAGACGTTCGCCGTCGGAGCGCACCGGCACGAGCAGTCTCGGCAGCATCTCCAGGTCACCGTTCGCGGGCACGTGCACGGCGCGATCGGTCTTGAAGGCCCCTACGCGACGCAGCCAATCGCTGACGTCGGAGCCTGCTTGCTGTCGCAGGATCGTCGCTTCGCGCACCGGGTCGATCCGGTCATCCTGCGGGCTGAAGGCGATCATGCGCTGGCGCGTGTCTTCGAGCACCGCCGGACGCCTGAGCACGTGCGCGACTTGGTTGACGAGGTCGGGAACGATCATGTGGACTCCGCTCGGGTCGGGCAGGGAGTGCCGTTGCTGGTGAGGTCGCATCCACGCGACCACATGAGCACATTCTCATGTCCTGGCGGGAAAGTGCAACTGCCGTCAGCGAGCGACGATGGTCACCGTCGCCAGACGCTGCAGAACCTCGTGGCTGATCGAGCCGAGCAGGAAGCGGCGCAGGGCGCCTCTGCCGCGGGAACCGACGACGGCGATCTGCGCATCGGCGGCCAGGTCGTTGATGACGTCGGAGGGGAAACCCTGTGCCACGCGCGCGTCGATCTCGAGTCCCGGGTACTGCCCGCGCAGACCCGCGAGGGCGAGCGCGAGCCGCTCGCGCGCGAGCTGCTCCATGCTCGCGCGGTACTCCTCGGGCAGCACCATGAGGGCGTTGCGCGGCGACGCGAGGGGCGTCCAAGCGCAGACGGCGATGAGCGGCTCGCCCAGCCGGTCGGCCTCTGCAGCCGCGAATGCGACGGCTGACTCGGAGACGGGCGACCCGTCGATGCCGACCACGACGCCGCGCCGCTCTGCGGGATCGATGTCGGGCACGACCGCGACGGGGCACGCGGATCCCGCGACGACACGGATTCCGTGCACGCCGCGTGCGGGTCCGTCACCCGGACCGCGGTAGTCGCTGCCGATCACGAGCAGATCGGCCCCTGCCGTCGCCTCGACGAGGGTCGCAACGGGATCGCCGACCTCGATGCGGGTCGAGACATCGACACCGGATGCCGCCACCCGCGCCTTTTCAGCCTCGAGCAGTTCGCGGGTCGCGGCAGTGGCCGCGTCGAGCACAGCGCCCTCGCCCACTGCGCCGACCGCACCGCCGACGACGCCGAGGAGCTCGACACGCTGCTGACGCGCTGCCGCCCGGGCGACCGCCCAATCGACGGCTCGTCGAGCGGCCGGAGCCCCCGTGACACCCACCACGATCGTGCTGCTCATGTCGTCTCCTTCGCGTGCGCTTCAGTCCTCACTGTAGTGGCGCGATACTGCCGTAAACGACGAAGGCACCCCGTTCGGGGTGCCTTCATTTCGGTGGACCTGAGGGGACTCGAACCCCTGACCCCCTGCATGCCATGCAGGTGCGCTACCAGCTGCGCCACAGGCCCTGACACTGCCTCGATCGCTCCAGGCAACTCGACAATGCTACTACACGGCGGAGGTGTCTTCTGACCGCGTCACTCGCCCGTTTGGGGCTTCGGCAGCGCGACGGGAACGACCGGGCAGTCCTTCCACAGACGTTCCAGACCGTAGAACACGCGCTCCTGCTCGTGGAAGACGTGCACCACGAGATCACCGAAGTCCAGCAGCACCCAGCGGGACTCCTGGCGGCCCTCGCGGCGCAGCCGCTTGTGACCGGCCTCGAGCAGCTTGTCCTCGATCTCGTCGGCGATCGCAGCGACGTTCCGCTCGTTGCGTCCGGTCACGAGGAGGAAGACATCGACGAGCGGGAGCGGCTGCGACACATCGATCGCGACGAGGTCCTCGCCTCCCTTCGCATCGGCCGCAGCAGCGGCGACCGCGAGCATCTCGTGCGACTGCGCACCCGCGGCCATCACAGGAGCCCCGTCAGGACGGCGACGATGAGGAGCCCGGCGACGGCGGCGAAGAGCACGCCCGCCGTGATCGCGAGCCACATCATGAGGCGGCTGCCCTTCTCGGGTACGGGCGGCCGGATGACTTCGCCGGCAGGCTTGATGGTGCTGACGGCCGCGCTCGCGGCGATCGGCGTCGGCGACGAGTGCGCCGGCAATTCGCCGTCGAGAAGGACGGCGTCGAGCTCTTTGCCGTCGGTCGTGCCGCGCGCATGCCCCGTCGAGCCGAGGCCCTCGGGGAGTGTGAAGGTGCCCGTGACGAGCACGTCACCCGTCGCGGTGACGGGCGCGACCATGGGCAGCTCCCCCGTCGTCTGCGACAGGATCAGGGCGTTGGGTGTGCCCACGGCGCCGGTCGCTCCGCGCGCGAGAAGCTGATCGAACGACGGGGGAAGATCGAGCTGCACGGGTTCGCCGGCGATCACACCCGCGCCGAGTGCAGGATTGACGATGCGCTCGGCGGTCGTGTCCTCACGCGAGCTGGCTTCGGCCTGCGCGCCCTCGACATCGGCTTCGGGCTCGGCTTCGACGTCGGTCTCGGCGACGTCAGCGGGTGCGACTTCGTCGATCTGGTCGTCGATCTCCACCGAGTCGTCGGTGAGATCGCCGCTGTCGTCCACCTCGGACGCGACGAGGTCGGATGCGACGTCGTCAGCGGTGCCATCGCCGGGCTCGGCCTCGACGACATCCTCCGATTCGGCCTCGACGACGTCCTCCGATTCGGCCTCGACGACCACCTCTGACTCGGCCTCGACGACGTCGTCCGGCTCGTGCTCGTCGGCGGGCGCGAACATGCTGCGCAGCGCGTCGACGTCGTCATCTGCGCGCTCGTCGCTCTGCGGCACGGTCGAGATGGGTGCAACGGCAGCGATGGATGCCGCGTGGGCGGCCGCGAGCTCGGGCGTGATGACGGGCACCGAAGCCGTGCGGATCCGCTCCTGCTGGCGCGCCTGGCGCCGGGTCAGCGGTACGGCGTCGAGGTCGACCGACGAATCGTCGACGGGCGGCGCGGGCACCGCGACCGGCTCCGCGGGCCGCGGAAGCGGTGCGGGTGCGACCGGAATCGATTCGGCGGGCTCCGCTGGTGCAGCATCCGTCGTCACGATGGGCGTCGCCCCCGTGTTGCGCATTTCGCGCAGCTGCTTGCGGGTCAGCGGAGGGGTGTTCGGCTGCTCGGGTGTGCTCATGCCTCGCTCCGGTACAGGTGGTGCTTTGCAATGTATTGAACGACCCCGTCGGGAACGAGGTACCACACGGGATTCCCGCTCCGCACGCGTTCCCGGCAGTCCGTCGACGAGATCGAGAGGGCCGGGATCTCGAGCTGACTGACGCCGTCGGTCGGGAGTCCGTCGGTGGTCAGGACGTGGCCGGGGCGGGAGACCGCGACGAAGTGGGCGAGATCCCACAGTTCATCATGGTCCCTCCAACTGAGAATCTGCGCTATGGCGTCGGCGCCGGTGATGAAGAAGAGCTCGGCTCCGGGACGCTCGGCCTGCAGCTCCCGCAGCGTGTCGATCGTGTAGGTCGGTCCGTCGCGGTCGATGTCGACGCGGCTCACGGTGAAGCGCGGATTCGACGCCGTCGCGATGACGGTCATCAGATAGCGGTCCTCGCCGTGCGTGACGCCTTCCTTCTGCCACGGGTGTCCCGTGGGAACGAAGACGACCTCATCAAGATCGAATGACTGCGCGACCTCGCTCGCGGCGACGAGGTGTCCGTGGTGGATGGGATCGAACGTCCCGCCCATGACCCCGATCCGCGGGGGGCGCGCAACCGTCATGCGGTTTCGGCCTCAGTGGCCGTGTCCGTGCCCTGCGTGCTGGACGTCGTCGGCGTGCGCCTTCGCGTACGCGGCGGCCTTGGCGGAGTGACGGTTCGCCACGTTGCGGTACGAGAGGGTCACCAGACCGAGCGAGGCGAAGACGACGATCGAGACGATGCCGTACCCGACGGTCTCGAGGGCCACGTTCCCGTGGTCCGCCTCTTCGGCGGCAAAGGCGAGCAGCGTGGCGATGGTCATTCCGGCTCCGTTTCGAGGGTGTCTCCGCGCCTGTGGCACAGCGCGGCTCCAGTTTAGGCGGTCAGGCGCGTACTTGTCCTGAGCCGCGCGCGAGCCACTTCGAGCTCGTCAGTTCTGCGAGGCCCATGGGGCCGCGTGCGTGGAGTTTCTGCGTCGAGATGCCGACCTCGGCGCCGAAGCCGAATTCGCCCCCGTCGGTGAACCGCGTCGAGGCGTTGGCCATGACGACGGCGGAGTCGACCTCGGCGAGGAAGCGCTCCGCGTTGGCCTCGTCGGTCGTGATGATCGACTCGGTGTGATGCGTCGAATACTGCCGGATGTGCGCGAGCGCGGCGTCGAGGTCGTCGACGATCCGCATCGAGACGTCGAGACTCAGGTACTCCGTCGACCAGTCCTCGTCCGCCGCCGGAACGACATCGGATGCCCGTGCGCCGACCTCCTCGTCACCGTGCACGACGACGCCGTGCTCGCGCAGGGCGGCGACGAGAGGTGCCACGACGCGGTCGGCGGCGGCGCGGTGCACGAGCACCGTCTCGACCGCGTTGCACACGCTCGGCCGCTGCACCTTGGCGTTCACGACGATGTCGCGCGCCCAATCCAGGGGCGCCGAGGCATCGAGCACGATGTGGACGACGCCGGCTCCTGTCTCGATGACGGGCACGGTCGATTCGGTCACGACGGTCTCGATGAGCTGAGCGCTGCCGCGCGGCACGAGCACGTCGACGAGGCCGCGCGCCTGCATGAGGTCGCGGGCGCCGTCCCGGCCGAACTCGTCGACGGTCTGGATGGCCTCGGGGTCGAGCCCCTGCTCGCCGAGCGCGGCGCGCATGACCCGCACGAGTTCGGCGTTCGTGCGCTCAGCGGCGGTGCCGCCGCGCAGGACGACGGCGTTGCCCGAGCGCAGGGCGAGCGCGGCGATGTCCACCGTGACGTTGGGGCGCGCCTCGTAGATGGCGCCCACGACGCCGAACGGCACCGTCACCTTCGTCAGCGCGACGCCGTTGGCCAGCGTGCGCTCGTCGAGGATCCTGCCCACCGGGTCGGGCAGCTCCGCGATCTCGCGCACCGCGTCCGCGAGCGCCGAGACGCGGGCTTGATCGAGCGTGAGGCGGTCCTGCAGTGCCGTCGACAGTCCCCCGGCGCGTCCGCGCTCGATGTCCTGCGCGTTGGCGGCGATGACGGTGGATGCCGCGGAGTCGATGCCGTCGGCGATCGCAAGCAGCGCCGCGCGCTTGCTCTCATCGCTCAGCAGCGCGATGGAGCGTGAGGCGTCTTTGGCGCGCAGCATCCGATCGCGCGCCGTCGCGGCGGTGGTCGTCATCCGCTCAGCCTATCGACGTGCGGACGGGGCCCGTGGCGACGGGCGCGACGGGGTCGGGGTTGGGGTCGAACCAGGTGCCGACCGCATCGCCCGCGAGGGCGCGGTCGACGAGATCGGTGCGGGTCACGAGGACGCCGATCCCGGATGCCGCGGCCCGGCGTGCCGCCGAGACCTTGGTCGCCGCACCGCCCGTTCCGACGCTGTTGACGACGGTGGAGCCGAACTCGAAGCCGCCGAGGTCCTCGCCGAAGGCGACACGGTCGATCGGGCGGGCGCCGGGCTCGTCGGGCGGGCGCGTATACAGGCATTCGATGTCGCTGAGCAGCACCAGCGCATCGGCTCCGATGAGGTCGGCGACCAGGGCCGCGAGCCGGTCGTTATCGCCGAAGCGGATCTCCTGCGTGGCGACCGTGTCGTTCTCGTTGACGACGGGCAGGATGCGCAGGCCGAGCAGTCGTTCCATGGCTCGGCGCGCATTCGAACGCGGCGTGGGGTTCTCGAGGTCTCCCGCCGTGAGCAGCACCTGTCCCGCGACGATGCCGAACGGGTGCAGCGCCTGCTGATAGCGATAGATCAGCACGTTCTGGCCGACCGCGGCCGCCGCCTGCTGCGTCGCGAGGTCACTCGGACGTTCCTCGATCGAGAGGAACGGCATGCCGGTCGCGATCGCACCCGACGAGACGAGGACGACCTCGGTGCCGCGGCCGTGCGCTTTCGCGAGAGCGGCGACGAGGGGTTGGATGCGTGACGCGTGCGCGCCGCTGATCGACGACGAGCCGACCTTGACGATGACACGTCGTGCACCGGGGATGTCCGCGCGATCGCGTGCGGTCATTCGGCTTCTCCGGTGTCACGCTGCCGATCTGCGATCCGTTCCGCGTCGAGCTCGGCCCGGGCGGCCGCCTTCGCGTCCATGCGCTCGTGGTAGCGCTCGCGACGCTGAGCGGTCGTGCGCCGAGCGTTGTCGTCGAGGCGCGGATCCATGCCGCGGGGGGCAGTCATGAGCTCGGCGGCCGAACTGAGCGACGGCTGCCAGTCGAAGACGACGCCGTCGCCCTCGCCGATCACGACCGTCGCACCGGGTGTCGCACCCGCGCGGAAGAGCTCGTCTTCGACACCGAGTCGATCGAGTCGGTCGGCGAGATAGCCGACGGCCTCTTCGTTCTGGAAGTCGGTCTGCTGCACCCACTTGACGGGCTTCTCTCCCAGGATGCGGTAGACGTTGCCGTACGTGCCGCCTTCGACGCGGACGACGAACTCCTTGACGGCGCCCTTGGGGCGGATCACGATGCGCTCGGGGACGGGCACGGCGGCCAGTTCGGCGCGGTGCTGCGCGATGATCTCGCCGAGCGCGAAGGTGAGCGGCCGCAGGCCCTCGTGGCTGACGGTCGAGATGTCGAAGACGCGGAAGCCGCGCTCTTCGAGCTCGGGCCGCACGAGCGCTGCCAGATCCCTGGCCTCGGGCACGTCGATCTTGTTCAGAGCGACGAGCTGAGGCCGATCGAGCAACGGAGTCTGCCCGTCGGGCACGGGATACGCGGCGAGTTCTTCGAGGATCACGTCGAGGTCGCTGAGCGGGTCACGACCGGGGTCGAGCGTCGCGCAGTCCAGCACGTGCACGAGCGCCGTGCAGCGCTCGACGTGGCGCAGGAACTCCAGGCCCAGGCCCTTGCCCTCGCTCGCCCCCTCGATGAGACCGGGCACGTCGGCGACGGTGTAGCGCATGTCGCCCGCCTGCACGACACCGAGATTGGGATGCAGCGTCGTGAACGGGTAGTCCGCGATCTTGGGCCGCGCTGCCGATACCGCGGCGATCAGGCTCGACTTGCCCGCCGACGGGAAGCCGACGAGCGCCACATCGGCGACCGTCTTGAGCTCGAGCTGGACATCGCCCTCCCAGCCGGGGGTGCCCAGCAGCGCGAAACCGGGGGCCTTTCGCTTGGGCGAGGCCAGTGCCGCATTGCCGAGGCCGCCGAGCCCACCAGGGGCCACGACGAAGCGCATGCCCGGCTCGATCATGTCGACGAGCGGCTCGCCCGTGGCATCCTTCACGACCGTGCCGACCGGGACCAGCAGCTCGACGGGTTCGCCGGCGGCACCGGAGCGGTTGTCGCCCATGCCGAAGCCGCCGTTGCCACCGGAACGGTGCGGCGAGTGGTGGTACGACAGCAGCGTCGTGACTTGCGGGTCGGCGACGAGGACGATGTCTCCGCCCTGACCGCCGTTGCCGCCGTCGGGTCCGGCCAGTGGCTTGAACTTCTCGCGACGTACCGAGACGCAGCCGTTGCCGCCTTTGCCGGCGCGCAGGTGCAGCGTCACTCGATCCACGAACGTGACCATCTGCGTCTCCTATCTGTCTGAGGTATGCGAAAAGGGGCGAGCCAGAGCCCGCCCCTTTTCGCTGAAGGTCTACTACCGTCGGTAGCCGAAACCTGCCGAGGTCACTCCGCCGCTGCGGCGGCGACGATGTTGACGACCTTGCGGCCGCCCTTCTGACCGAACTGGACCGCGCCTGCCTCGAGGGCGAACAGCGTGTCGTCACCACCGCGACCGACGCCTGCGCCGGGGTGGAAGTGCGTGCCGCGCTGGCGGACGAGGATCTCGCCGGCGTTGACGGTCTGGCCGCCGAAGCGCTTCACGCCGAGGCGCTGTGCGTTGGAGTCACGACCGTTGCGGGTGGAGCTTGCGCCCTTTTTGTGTGCCATCTCTGCGTCTCTTCCTGGACTTACTTGATGCCGGTGATCTTGACGCGCGTGAGGTCCTGACGGTGGCCCTGGCGCTTCTTGTAGCCGGTCTTGTTCTTGAACTTCTGGATGACGATCTTCGGTCCGCGAAGCTCACCGAGAACCTCGGCCGTGACCGTGACCTTGGCGAGCTTGTCGGCGTCGCTCGTCACGGCATCGCCGTCGACGAGGAGGACGGCCGGAAGTTCGATCTTGTCGCCGATCGAGGCAGCCTGACGGTCGAGGACGACGATCGTGCCGACCTCCACCTTCTCCTGCCGGCCACCGGCTCGCACAACTGCGTAAACCACTTCACACCTGATTTCGTCTGGGAGCACGATGCTCCGATTGAGACTGGAAAGTCTTGGTGCGGACTGCTGAGCCGCGGCCGAGCTGTCGAAGCACGCCGGGAGGCGTGCGACATGGGACGCACCAAAGGGATACTTTACCGGATGCCGCGATCTGCCGCAAAAGCGCGGCCTCTCGGCCTGTCGCGCTTAGGCTCTCGTCGTGGCGATCCTCCTCGATGACCCGGTCTGGCCCGCTCACGGGAGGCTGTGGGCGCATCTGGTGAGCGACGCCGATCTGACGGAACTGCACGAGTTCGCCGCGGCGAACGGCATCCCGCGCCGCGGATTCGACCTCGACCACTACGACGTGCCCGCCGAAAGCCATGCCCGGCTCGTCGCCGCCGGTGCCGAGCACGTCGGCGGTCGCGAACTGGTGCGGCGCCTGATCGCGTCGGGCCTGCGTGTCACAGCCCGCGAGCGGCGCGGGCTGTGACACACGGCTCAGTCCTCTGACGCGGGCTTCGCGGGCGCTGTCGTCGGCGCGACGGGAGTCCCCGTCAGCGCAGCCGTCGTGACACGACGGCGTGACCGTCCCTGTCCCGGAGCCTTGGGCTCGGGAAGCGCACTCAGAACCGAATCGAGAAGAAGGTCCTTCTCGGTCTTGGACGCGTTGGCGTTCTTTGCGGGGCCCGCGTTCTTGGCGGCGGAGTCCTGCCGCTTCTTGCGCTGCTTCTTCGGCCGCTCGACGGGAGCCTCCGCGATCGGCGCCTGTTCGGCCGGCTCGTCGGGGTGATGGATCGTCGACGCCGCGATCTGCGCGAGCGCGGACTTCGCGCCTTCCGTGATGACATGCGTGCCGTTCGAGCCGGCCGGCGGGTTCGAGCCGCCGCGCGAGCGACGTCCGCCCGATGCGCCGCCTGTCGTGCCGCGGTGCTTGACGACGGGGTCGTGGTGCACGATGACGCCGCGACCGGCGCACACATCGCACGCCTCGCTGAAAGTCTCCAGCAGTCCGAGGCCCAGCTTCTTGCGCGTCATCTGCACGAGGCCGAGCGACGTGACCTCGGCCACCTGGTGCTTCGTGCGGTCGCGACTCAGGCACTCGACGAGACGGCGCAGGACGAGGTCGCGGTTGGATTCGAGCACCATGTCGATGAAGTCGATCACGATGATGCCGCCGATGTCGCGCAAGCGCAGCTGACGGACGATCTCTTCGGCGGCTTCGAGGTTGTTCTTCGTGACGGTCTCTTCGAGGTTGCCGCCCGAGCCGACGAACTTTCCGGTGTTGACGTCGACGACCGTCATCGCCTCGGTGCGGTCGATGACGAGAGATCCGCCCGACGGCAGCCAGACCTTGCGATCGAGAGCCTTCTCGATCTGCTCGGTGATGCGGTGCGCGTCGAACGGGTCGACATCGTCTTCGTACGCCTCGACACGGTCGAGCAGGTCGGGCGCGACCGACTCGAGGTACTTCGTGATCGTCGCGTACGCCTCATCCCCCTGGATGAGCATGCGCGTGAAGTCCTCGTTGAAGACGTCGCGGACGATCTTCACCAGCAGATCGGGCTCCGAATGCAGCAGGGCCGGCGCCTGGATCGAATCGATCTGCCGTGAGACGTGCTCCCACTGGTTCGTGAGGCGCTGCACGTCGCGGGTGAGCTGCTCTTCGGTCGCGCCCTCGGCCGCCGTGCGCACGATCACGCCCGAGGACTCCGGCAGGACTTCCTTGAGGATCTTCTTCAGGCGGGCCCGCTCGGTGTCGGGCAGCTTGCGCGAGATGCCGTTCATCGCGCCGCCGGGAACGTACACGAGGTAGCGGCCGGGCAGCGAGATCTGGCTCGTGAGGCGTGCACCCTTGTGGCCCACGGGGTCCTTCGTGACCTGCACGAGAACCTTGTCGCCGCTCTTGAGCGCGAGCTCGATACGGCGCGGCTGGTTGCCGGTCTCGACGGCATCCCAGTCGACCTCGCCCGAGTACAGCACGGCGTTGCGTCCGCGACCGATGTCGACGAATGCCGCTTCCATGCTCGGCAGCACGTTCTGCACGCGACCGAGGTAGACGTTGCCGATGAGGGATGCGTCCTGGTTGCGCGCGACATAGTGCTCGACGAGCACGTTGTCCTCGAGCACCGCGATCTGCACGCGGCCGTTCTTCGATCGCACGATCATCTCGCGGTCGACCGCCTCGCGGCGGGCGAGGAACTCGGCCTCGGTCACGACCGCGCGGCGGCGACCCGCTTCGCGGCCGTCACGACGACGCTGCTTCTTCGCTTCGAGACGGGTGGAACCCTTGATGCGCTGAGGCTCGGTGATGAGCTCGACGGCACGCTGACGGTGCGGCGCGGGGTGTTCGGCCTGCTCGTCGTCGCGCGGGTCTCCCCCGCGGCGACGCCCACGCCGACGGGAGCTCGACGACGACTGGTCGTCGTGGTGCGGACGCTCGTCCGGCAGGGCCGGCAGAGGCACGATCTCGGGCGCGTAGAAGTGCAGCGCCGTCGACACCGCGGAGACGAAGGTCTCGGGCAGCAGGCCGAGCGAGACGGCCGTGACGGGGCCGGACTGCTCCGGCTCGTCCGCGACCGCGCCGCCGGTCTCCGGCGAATCCGACCCGTCGTCGGACTCGTCCGACGCGGGTGCGCCGGCGTCGCCGGTGGGCGCCTCGCTGGCGGGGTCCGCGTCGTCAC
This sequence comes from Microbacterium sp. NPDC055357, assembly GCF_053644835.1. NCBI lineage: Bacteria > Bacillati > Actinomycetota > Actinomycetes > Micrococcales > Microbacteriaceae > Microbacterium > Microbacterium sp. NPDC055357. The sequence continues at coordinate 44,644 of NZ_JBSHLZ010000012.1, forward strand.
CGGCCGCAACGACGGCGGGCGGCGGCTCGGCATCGGTCGGCACGTCGATGTCGGGCCCCTCGAGTGCGACCGGAAGGCCGGTCACGTCAGGCGGAGCGGTCTCCGTCGTCGTCGGGGCGCTCGATTCGTCGCCGTCGGGGTGTTCTGAGGTGCTGTCATCAGCCATCACTGGCGTACTCCCTGCGGGGCGACACCGCGCGTCGCCCGGCGAAATCTCGTGCGGTGCCGCACCTGCGGTGCCGCGAACTCACTCGGTCTGCAGCCGGCTGTGCGCCCAGGCTGCGAAGGGCTGTCATCGCCCTGAAGTCTTCGATGATGCGGTGGCGGCGCGGCCGCGGCGCATCCGCATCATTATCGCACTTTCCCGGACCGAATGCTCACACATCGACGTGTGAAGACTTTCATGGCCCGCCCACGCCTCACCCATAGGCCATCTTTGCGATAATCCGAGGCATGCCCCCGTCTCAGACCCACACGCGCCCGACCGTCCTCGCGGTGTGGCTCATCATCGCCGGCGCGATCGGGTGGTGGGCAGCCTTTTCGCTCACCCTCGCGAAGCTCGACGGCCTCGCCAATCCCGGTGCAGCCGCCGCCTGCGACATCTCGGTGCTCGTGCAGTGCAGCGCCAACCTCGACGCGTGGCAGGGCAGGATCTTCGGCTTTCCGAACCCGTTGCTGGGGCTCGCCTGCTGGGTGGCACCGATCGCCGTCGGCGTCGCGATCCTCGCCCGCGCACGCTTCGCGCGATGGTTCTGGCTGCTGTTCTGGGCCGGCACCGCGTTCGCCTTCGGCTTCGTCATCTGGCTCATCGGCCAGAGCATCTACGCGCCGAACCTGCACACCCTGTGCCCGTGGTGCATGGTCACGTGGGCCGTCACGATCCCGACGTTCTATGTTGTGACGCTGCATGTGCTGCGCTCGGGAGTGCTCGCCGTGCCGGCCGGCGTGCGCCGGACCGCGGACAAGCTCATGGCGTGGGTGCCGCTCGCGACGATCCTCAGCTATGCGCTCGTGCTTCTGCTCGCGCAGATCGAGATGAATGCCGTCGTGAGCATCGTGAACTCGCTGTTCTGATCCGCGAACCCCCGGTCATCGAGTAGCGCGAAGCGCGAAACCCCCGGTCATCGAGTGGCGCGGACCGCAAACCCCCGGTCATCGAGTAGCGCGGACCGCAAACCCCCGGTCATCGAGTAGCGCGAAGCCCCCGACCGGTCATCGAGTAGCGCGAAGCGCGTATCGAGATGCGCGCTGCTACTCGATCTTGATACGAGCCGCATCAATGCTGCTGCGCAGCATTGATCCGTCTCGTATCAAAACCAGATGCTGAGTTCCCTCGCGGCGGAGTCGGGGCTGTCCGAGCCGTGCACGAGGTTCTGCTGCACCTTGAGGCCCCAGTCGCGGCCGAAGTCGCCGCGGACGGTTCCCGGGGCTGCCGTCGTCGGGTCGGTCGTGCCGGCGAGCGAGCGGAAGCCCTCGATGACGCGGTTGCCGGCGACACGGATCGCGACCGACGGACCCGACATCATGAAGTCCAGGAGCGGCTCGTAGAAGGGCTTGCCCTCGTGCTCGGCGTAGTGCCGCTCGAGACGGGCGCGGTCGGGCTCGACGAGGCGGATGTCGACGAGGGCGTAGCCCTTCGCCTCGATGCGGGCGAGGATCGCCCCGGTGAGCCCGCGGGCAACGCCGTCCGGCTTGATGAGGACGAGGGTCTCTTCCGTGGTCATGCGTGTTTCCATTCCGTTTGTCAGGCCTGGTCGGGCTGCTGCGCCTCGATCGCGGCGTTGCGCCGGTCGAGAGCTGCTCCCTTGATGGTGGCATAGCCGTACATGCCGCCGAAAATGAGCGCGACGATGATGAGCACGGGCTCGAGGAGCGCCCCGAGGGCGACGACGAGCTGAAGCATCCAGCCGATCGCGATCCCCCACCGGTAGCGCACGAGACGGCCCGTCAGGATCATGAGAACGGCCAGGGTCGTTCCCGCCACGACGCCCCACCACCGTTCGATGCCGTCGGGCAGCGTGTCCAGGCCGAAGATGACGAGCCCGCCGAGGAAGGCGATGACCGACTCGAAGGCGAGCACGATCGACGCGAGAGATTCCGCGGCGCCGCGGCGGCGGCGCGGCTGGGGTGTCTGCGTTCCCGTCATGATGTCCAACCCGACTTCCAGTCCTCGATCTCGGCGAGCGTGAGCGCTTCGCCGGCCAGCACGACCGAGCCCGTCACGACGACGGCACGACGATCGGATGCTGCGGCCCACTCTCGTGCCGCCTCCACTGCCGCGCTGAGGTCGTCATGGACCGTCACGGACAGTCCCGCCGCCTCGGCGACGTCGGCGATCGCGTCGGGTTCGGACGCACGTTCCGAGGCCGGCGCGGTCGCGAAGACATGGGTCGCGACATCCGAGAGCGCGGTGACGATTCCGCCCGCGTCCTTGTCGTCGAGCACGCCCAGCACGACGCCCCAGTCGTCGAAGTCGAACGATTCGCGCAGAGCCGTCGCGAGGGCCTGTGCACCGTGCGGATTGTGCGCCGCGTCGACCAGGACCGTCGGATGCGTGCCGGCGAGGTGCAGGCGTCCGGGTGAGGTCGTCTGACCGAAGGCCTCGGCGAGCACGTCGCTCGAGATCGCACGGGTGGCACCGCCCAGGAGCGACTCGACGGCGGCGATCGCGAGAGATGCGTTGAAGCCCTGGTGCGAGCCGTACAGCGGCAGGTACTCGTCTTCGTAGACGCCCGCGAGGCCGCGCACCGAGATGAGCTGCCCGCCCACCGCGAGACGCTGCGAAACGAGCGCGAAGTCGTCTCCCTCGAACGAGATCGTGGCGCCCCGTGCCTCGGCCACGGCCTTGAGCACGGCTTCGACGGCGGGCTGCTGGCGTGCCGAGACGACCGCCGCGCTGTCCTTGATGATCCCCGCCTTGACGGTCGCGATCTCGGTGATGGTCTCGCCCAGACGATCGGCGTGATCGATGGCGATGGGGGTGAACACGGCGACGTCGCCGTCGGCCGTGTTGGTCGAGTCCCACGCGCCGCCCATGCCCACTTCGAGCACGAGCACGTCGATCGGCGCGTCCGAGAAGGCGACGAAGGCGAGCACGGTGAGCAGTTCGAAGAAGGTCAGCGCCGCGTCGCCGGCGGCGGCGAGTTCGGCGTCGACGATATCCACGAACGGCTCGATCTCGTCCCACGCGTCGGCGATCGCGGCATCCGAGATCGGCTCGCCGTCGATCGTGATCCGCTCGGTGAACCGCTCGAGGTGCGGACTCGTGAACAGGCCGGTGCGCAGGCCGTGCGCGCGCAGCAGGCTCTCGATGACGCGCGCCGTCGAGGTCTTTCCGTTCGTGCCGCTGATGTGCACGACCCGGTAGGTCTTTTGCGGATCGTCGAGCAGCTCGAGGACGCGAGCCGTGCGCTCGACGCGCGGCTGCACCCACTGCTCCCCCTGTCGCTGCAGCAGCGACTCGTAGACGGCGTCGGCGCGGTTACGGTCGTTCACTCGGCTGCCTCGATCCTCGTCACGGCGACCCAGAAGCCGCCAGCGTTCGCATACTGACCGGTGCGCACGTATGCGACATGCTCCGGCGCGGCGCCGAACGCGTCCGCCTGCCATACCTCGATCGCGGCATCGGCCGGCACGTGCGCGTCCTCGCCCTCGAGCAGCAGCGCGTGGTCGAGGGCGAGCGTCTCCCCCGCGATGTCGGCGACGTCGAACGCTCCCGCGACGGCGTCTGCGTCTGCGGCGTCCTGGAAGAGCATCTGTAGACGGATGCGATCGCTGACATCGAATCCGGCGGCCTTGCGTGTGTCCTGCACGGCGCGGATGACGTCGCGCGCGAGACCCTCGGCCTCGAGCTCGGGCGTCGTCGTCGTGTCGAGGATGACGAACCCGCTTCCCTCCTGCAACTGAAGGATGCCGAGGGCCTCACCTTCGGGCCGTCCCGATGCGTCGGTGTCCGTCGCCGCCTCGCTCGAAAGCAGGTCGATCTCGCCGTCCGCCGTAATGACGACGAACCCGCGTCCGTCGACCCAGCGCCAGTTGCCCGCGTTCGCGGCCTGGATGACCTGCTGCACGCGCTTGCCGAGTCGCGGCCCGGCCGCGCGTGCGTTGATCTTGAGGCGCTCCTTGACACCGAACTCCTCGTACGAGCCAGGGCGGAACTCCACAAGCTCCACGGCCTTCACATTGAGCTCTTCACGGATGATCCCTTCGAACTGCGCGAGGGCCGAGGCATCCTGCACCACGACCGTCAGCATCGGCAGCGGTAGCCGAACGCGCTTGCCCTCGCGCTTGCGGAGGGCGTTCGCGACGCTGGAGACCTCGCGCACCGCATCCATCGCGCTGCGGATGTCGGCGGCCTGAGGGAACAGGCCCGCATCGGGCCAGTCCTGCAGGTGGACGCTGCGTCCGCCGGTCAGCCCTTGCCACACTTGCTCGGCCACGAGCGGGATGAGCGGAGCCGCGACGCGGGTGAGCGTCTCGAGCACCGTGTAGAGCGTGTCGAACGCCTCGGTCCCTGAGCTTGCACCCGCGGTCCCTGAGCCTGCACCCGCGGTCCCTGAGCTTGCACCCTCGGTCCCTGAGCTTGCACCCGCGGTCCCTGAGCTTGCACCCGCGGTCCCTGAGCCTGTCGAAGGGTCGACCCCCACCCAGAAACGGTCGCGCGAGCGGCGGATGTACCAGTTCGTCAGCGCCTCGGCGAAGTCGCGCAGCTTCGCCGCCGCCGACGTCGAATCGAGACCCTCGAGATCAGCCGCGACTCCGCGCACGAGATCGCCCGTGAGAGCCAGGATGTACCGGTCGAGCACGTTCGTCGAGTCGGTGCGCCAGGTGGCTTCGTATCCGCCCGGCGCCGCCGCGTTGGCGTAGGTCGCGAAGAAGTACCACGTGCTCCACAGCGGCAGCATGAACTCCCGCACGGCGGCGCGGATGCCCTCCTCGGTGACGACGAGGTTTCCGCCGCGCAGCACGGAGCTGGACATGAGGAACCAGCGCATCGCGTCGGAGCCGTCGCGGTCGAAGACCTCGGACACGTCAGGGTAGTTCTTGAGCGACTTCGACATCTTGTACCCGTCGCTGCCCAGCACGATGCCGTGGCACGACACCCCCGTGAACGCGGGGCGGTCGAACAGTGCCGTCGACAGGACGTGCATGACGTAGAACCAGCCGCGCGTCTGGCCGATGTATTCGACGATGAAGTCCGCCGGGGCGTGCGAGTCGAACCACTCGCGGTTGTCGAACGGGTAGTGCACCTGCGCGTAGGGCATCGATCCGGAGTCGAACCACACGTCGAAGACGTCTTCGATGCGGCGCATCGTCGACCGCCCTGTCGGGTCGTCGGGGTTCGGGCGGGTCAGGTCGTCGATGTACGGCCGGTGCAGATCCACGTTGCCCTCGGGGTCACGAGGGAGCCGGCCGAAGTCGCGCTCCATGTCATCGAGGCTGCCGTACACGTCGACGCGCGGGTACGCCGCATCGTCGCTCTTCCACACCGGAATGGGTGAGCCCCAGTACCGGTTGCGGCTGATCGACCAGTCGCGCGCACCCTCGAGCCACTTGCCGAACTGACCGTGCTTGACGTTCTCGGGCACCCACGTGATCTGCTCGTTGTTCGCGAGCATGCGGTCCTTGATGTCGGTCACGCGCACGAACCAGCTCGACACGGCACGGTAGATGAGAGGGTTGCGGCAGCGCCAGCAGTGCGGATACGAGTGCTCGTAGCTCGCGAGGCGCAGCAGCCGCCCGTTCTGACGCAGCAGGCGCACGAGCGGCGTGTTCGCGTCCATCCAGAGCTCGCCGGCGACATCCGTCGCATGCGGGAGGAAGCGCCCGCCGTCGTCGAGGCTCATGATGAGCGGGATGCCGGCGGCCTCGGTCACCCGCTGGTCATCCTCACCGAAGGCCGGTGCCTGGTGCACGATGCCCGTGCCGTCCGAGGTCGTGACGTAGTCGTCCACGAGGATCCGCCAGGCGCGCTCGGTGCCCCAGGTGGCGGCATCCGCGTAGTAGTCGAAGAGCCGGTCGTAGGCGACGTCCTCGAGCTCGGCGCCCAGGACGCTCTGCACGACGGCGTCCTGCGCCGCCTCAGCGGAGTCGTAGCCGAGGTCCTTCGCGTAACCGGCGAGAAGCGGCTCGGCCAGCAGATAGCGGTGCGCCGTCGCCTCGAGCGGCTCGTCACCGGGCTGCACGTCGGCGGCGCCCGCGGGACCGCCGGGCACGACGACGTAGCGGATGTCGGGGCCGACCACGAGCGCGAGGTTCGTCGGCAGGGTCCAGGGGGTCGTCGTCCACGCGAGCGCCCGCACGCCCGTGAGGCCCAGGGCTTCGGCCTTCGCGCCGACGAGCGGGAAGGTCACGGTGACCGACGGGTCCTGGCGCATCTGGTAGACGTCGTCGTCCATGCGCAGCTCGTGCGCCGACAGCGGGGTCTCGTCGCGCCAGCAGTACGGCAGCACGCGGTGCCCCTCATAGGCGAGTCCCTTGTCGTGCAGCGTCTTGAAGGCCCAGAGCACGGACTCCATGTACGAGGGGTTGAGCGTCTTGTATCCGCGCTCGAAATCGACCCAGCGGGCCTGACGCGTGACGTAGTCCTCCCAGTCACGCGTGTAGGCGAGCACCGATGACCGCGCCTTGTCGTTGAAGACGTCGATGCCCATGGCCTCGATCTCGGCCTTCTCGGTGATGCCGAGCTGCTTCATCGCCTCGAGCTCGGCCGGCAGGCCGTGCGTGTCCCAGCCGAAGACGCGATCGACCTTCTTGCCCCGCATCGTCTGGAAGCGCGGGAAGAGGTCCTTGGCATAGCCGGTCAGCAGGTGGCCGTAGTGCGGCAGGCCGTTGGCGAACGGCGGCCCGTCGTAGAAGACCCACTCGTCGGCGCCCTCACGGTTCTCGATCGACGCGCGGAAGGTGTCGTCGTCCTTCCAGAAGGCGAGCACGTCGCGCTCGATCTCGGGAAAGCGCGGGCTGGGCACGACCGCTGCGGGTCCGAAGGCACTCCCGCCGGTCCCTGAGCTTGTCGCGGTCCCTGAGCTCGTCGAAGGGTCGGAGCTTGCCGAAGGGCGGGGGTAGGTCATGGGTCTCTCGCAGGTGTCGTGGTCGCCGGTTCCTGCGAGGACGACCCTTCGGAAAGGACCGCGGTACCACCCCGCGTTGCCGTTGCCGGCCACTCTCACTGCGGCTGTCACGGGCCTGACCCGCTCGGTTCTACCGGGCTCGCGCCGTTCTTCCGAGAGCTCCCCGGTGATGGCCGGATCGATGCTGCTCAGGTGATTCTATCCGACCGCGCCGACGCCGCGACGAGCTCGATCGTGAAGGGATGCTGCGGCCGGTCGAAGACGTCGGTCGTCACCCCCCGCTCCACGACGCGGCCGTCCTTCATCACGAGGACATCGTCGGCCAGCCCTCGCACGACGGCGAGGTCGTGCGAGATGAGCACCGTCGTCAGCCTCAGCTCGCGCCGCAACCGCGCCAGCAGCTCGAGGACGCGCCGCTGCACCGAGACACCCAGCGCCGAGACGGGTTCGTCGAGCACGAGCACATCGGGCTGGGTCGCGAGGGCTCGGGCGATCGCCGCCCGCTGCCGCTGACCGCCCGAGAGCTGCCCCGGACGGCGCCCTGCCAGCTCGGGATCGAGTTCGACCAGCTGCAGCAGATCGGCCGTCCGTGCAGCGTGTCGGTGCGCGGGAACACTGCCCGCCGCGAGCGCTTCGCGCAGTGATCTGCCGATCGTCCAGCGCGGATCGAAGGCGGCGCGCGTGTCCTGATGCACGAGCTGGATGCGGGGGCGACGAGGCCTGCGGTGCTGCTCACGGGCCGGGTTCCATGGCGCGTCGTCGAAGCGCACCGTGCCGCGGTCGGGCGTCTCGACGCCGAGTAGCAGCCGCGCGACGGTGGTCTTGCCGGCGCCCGACTCGCCGACGATGCCGAGGGAGCGCCCGGCACGCACCGTGAAGGTCACATCGTCGACGGCGGTCGAGCCGCGAAAGCTCTTGTGCAGTCCGTCGGCCGCTAGCACGACAGGGCCCCCCGCGGGCGATTCGGCCGGCGGGACGGTCGTGCCGTCGACGAGTTCGCGCGTGTAGGGATGCTGGGGGGCACGCAGCACCCGTGCTGCCGGACCCGTCTCGACGACCCGCCCGTTTCGCATGACGATGATCCGATCCGCGACGCGCGCGACGGCCGAGAGATCGTGACTGATCAGGAGCAGCCCGACGCCCTCGTCGACCAGCGAACGCAGCAGGCCCAGCACGCGCGCCTGCACGGTCGCGTCGAGTGCCGTCGTCGGCTCGTCCGCCACGAGCACGCGCGGCGCAGCGGCGAGGGCGGAGGCGATGAGTGCACGCTGACGCAGACCGCCGGAGAGCTCACGCGGGCGCTGGCGCACACGGCGATCGGGATGCGGCATCCCGACCCGCAGCAGCAGCTCGTGCACGCGCTGCGCGCGCTGGCGACGGTCGAGGCGCGTGTGGATCTCGAGCGGCTCCGCGACCTCCGCGCCGATGCGGGCGAGCGGGTCGAGCGAGACGAGCGCGTCCTGCGAGACGAGCGCGATGCGGTCGCCGCGCACCTCGCGCCACGCGCGCTCACCCGCCCGGCGCAGGTCGACGCCGTCGATCTCGAGACGGTCGGCGCCCACACGGGCACCGGGCGGTGTCAACCCGAGCAGGGCGAGCGCCGTGAGCGACTTACCGGCGCCGGACTCGCCGACCACGGCGACGCACTCCCCGGGCTCCACGGTCAGGTCGATGCCGTCGACCACCGTGCTCGGGCCGAACGAGATCCGCAGATTCCGCAGGTCGAGGGCGCTCATGCGGTGCGTCCTTCCGCCGCGGCGCGCAGCGTGCGTCCGACGATCGTCGCCGAGATCACCGTGAGGGTGATCGCGAGCCCCGGGAAGACGGCGATCCACCAGGCTTGAGCGAGCACGTTGCGCCCTCCCGAGAGCATGAGCCCCCACTCCGGCGTGGGCTCGAGCGGCCCGAGGCCGAGGAAGCTCAGCCCCGCCGCCGCGAGGATACTCGTGCCGAACCCGATCGTCGCGATCACGCTGAGCGCGCCGAGCACGCCGGGCACGACGTGACGGAAGATGGCGACCGGGCGCCGCACACCGAGCAGCGCGGCGGCTTCGACGTGATCGGCCGCGAGGAGCGTACGCGTCTGTACGCGGGCCAGCCGGACGTAGACGGGGATGACGGCGATCGTGACGCCGATGGCGACGTTGACGGGACCGGGCCCGAGGACCGCGACGACGACGAGCGCGATCAGGAACTCGGGAAAGGCGAGGACGACGTCGAGCGCGCGTACGGCAACGGCATCGACGACGCGCGGTGCCGCACCGATCGCCGTGCCGACCACGAGGCCGACGATGAGCGCGACGCCCACGGCGATCGCGCCGATCGAGAGAGACGAGCGCGCGCCGTAGACGACTCTCGCGAAGATGTCCCGTCCGCTCTGGTCGGTGCCGAAGACGTGGTCCGGGCTCGGCGGCAGGAGGGCGGCGCGCACATCGGTCTGCAGCGGGTCGAACGGCGTGAACAGCGACGGCGCGATCGCCATCGCGATGAAGACGGCGAGCACGGCGCCCGCGGCGGTGAGTGCCACGACCTGACGACGGCTCACGGCATACCGCCCCTCGCGTGATCGGCGATGGCCGGTCGGCGCAGCCGCGGGTCGATGACCGCCGCCGTCAGCTCGACGACGATGTTGATCACGACGAACACGAGCGCGCTGAGCAGGATGATGCCGCCGATGACGGGCAGGTCGCGATCCGTGATCGCCACGAGGGTGACCCGGCCCAGCCCCGGCCGGCCGAACACCGTCTCGACCAGAACCGCACCGCCGAGCAGCGTGCCGACGAGATAGGCGGCGAGCGTGAGGGCGCCCGTGGCACCGTGCCGCAGCGTGTGCCGCAGCAGGAGTCTGCTCGGGCTCGCACCGCGTGCGCGCACCGTGACGGCGAACGGCTGCCGCTCGGCAGCCTCGATTCCGTCGCGCAGCACCTGTCCGAGCAGCGCGGCCGTGGGCAGCGCGAGCGTGACGGCGGGCAGGACGAGGGATGCCGCGTTCCTCGACCCCGTGACGGGGAACCAGCCCAGCGTGAAGGCGAACACCGTGAGCAGGACCAGTCCGATCCAGAACACGGGAGAGGACAGGATGACCAGTTCGACACCGGCCACGACGATGCGCGCGGCGCGGCGACGCACCGTGATGGCGACCACGAGCGCGAGGACGAGTGCGATCAGGAGCGCGAGACCGGTGAGTTGCAGGGTGGGCAGCAGCTGCCTGCCGATGACATCGGCCACCGGCATCCGCAGTTGATAGGACTCCCCGAGGTCTCCGCGCAGCAGCCGGCCCATGTACTGGGCGTACTGCTGTGCGAGGGGCTGGTCCAGACCGAGCTCTCGACGGATGCCGTCCTTGACGGCATCAGAGATCTGGGCCTGCGGACCCAGCATGACGTCGACCGGATCCCCGGGGATGAGCCGCATCGCGACGAACGCCAGGGTCGCAGCGCCCCACAGGACGACGATCAGCCCCGCGAGCAGACCGCCGATCCGCGCGAGGACGCGCCCCGCCGGTCTCATTCCAGCGCGACGTCGTAGAACAGGGGCCGGCCGTAGAGGTCGTATGCGATTCCGCTGATCGCCGGCGAGACGGCCGTGATGGACGACGGCACGTACAGCGGCACGATCGCGGTGTACTCGGCGTTCCAGCGCTGCAGCTCGCGGTAGATCTCGGCGCGCTCGTCGACGTCACTCGTCGCGACGCCGCGGTCCAGGAGCGCATCGATGGCGGGATCGGACACCTGGGAGGCGTTCTGGAAGCCGTCGGTGTGCAGATGGCTGCGCAGCAGATCGGGGTCGACTCCCGAGAAACCCCAGTCGGTGAGGTCGAAGGTCTTCGGGCCGTACTGCTCGTTGTAGGCGCCCGGCTCCAGCACGTCGCGGACGAGCTCGAACCCGATCTCACGCAGGTCGGACTGGATCGCGTTCGCCAGCGCCGCGCGGTCGTCGGGCACGGGTGTCCAGGCGATCCAGCGGGCCGAAAGCCGCACGTCGTCCTTCGTCCGGTAGCCGTCGGCGTCGCGTCCGGTCCAGCCGGCCGCGTCGAGCAGCTCGGCGGCCGCATCGGGATCGAACGCCCACGTCCCCTCGACGGCAGGCTCGTACCCCGGGGTCGTCGAGGCGAGGATGCTCCACGCGCGCGGATACTGCCCGAAGAAGACCTGTTCGACCGCGGGCTCGATGTCGATGCCCAGCGCGAACGCCTGGCGGACGCGCTCGTCGGCGAACACGCCGTACTGCTCGTTGAGGTAGAGCGAATACGGCAGGCCCGGCAGCTCGACGGAGTCGATCGTGAGCTCGTCGGGGAGATCGGCGATGACGCTCGGCGGCAGCTGGCTCGCGAGGTCGACCTCGCCGCTGCCGATGACACCCGCGCGCACGGCCGGCTCGGGCATGATGCTCACCCGCAGCGTCTCGATCTGCGGTGCGCCCTGCCCGTGGGGGCCCCACGCGTAGTCGGCATTGCGCGCGTAGACGATCTCCTGATCGGGCGTGTAGTCGGTGAGCACGAAGGGGCCCGTCCCGATCGTGACGTCGGGCCCGCCGGCCGCGAGCCGCTCCGCGTCGGCAGCGAGCGCGGCCGGCGAGTAGAACCCGAGCTGTGCCGTGCTGGCGGCCTGGAGGAAGGGTGCATACGGCTGTGTGAACGAAACCCGCACGGTGTGGTCGTCGACGATCTCGGTGCCGGCATAGAAATCCGCGCCGAGCATGGCCGCGGCTTGCGCGGACGCGGTGTCGGGGTCGACGATGCGATCGAAGTTGGCCTTGACCGCCGCCGCGTCGAAGGGCTCGCCATCGTGGAAGACGACATCGTCGCGCAGGTCGAAGGTGTACTGCAGCCCGTCGTCCGAAATCTCCCAGTCCGCGGCGAGCCACGGTGAGAAGGAGCCGTCCGCGTTCTGGAAGACGAGCGAGTCCAGCACGACGCGCTGCACCATCGCCGAGACGTCGAGCTGGCTGGTCTGCGGGTCCATGTGTCCTGCGGACAGGTTCGCGCCCTCGATGGCCCAGACGACCTCACCGCCGGCGTCTTCGGTGTCTGCCTCGTCGCCCGATGCGCATGCGCTGAGAACGAGTGCAGCCGCGGCGGTGAGCGCGGCCGCACGCAGCAGGCGGGAGGCGGATGAGCGGTGGGTGAGCATGCGGAAACCTCGCTGGTGTCGGGACGTGAATACGCTAACGCACTTCTTGGACCCGGTTCACTATGCGGTGTCCGCCCGCGAGCGTGCGCTCGATAGAATCATCGGGCATCCCACACTCAGGCACGCTCACACGGTGCCGCACATACGGCGAGGAGACCTTCACATGTCCACGATCCCCGACAAGCCCGCTCTCGAAGGTCTCGAGTCGAAATGGGATGCCGCGTGGCAGGAGCGGGGCACGTACCTGTTCGACCGTGCCCGTGCCGCTGAGCGGGGCCGCGACGGCGTGTACTCGGTCGACACCCCTCCCCCGACGGCATCCGGATCGCTGCACATCGGTCACGTCTTCAGCTACACCCACACCGACGTCAAGGTGCGCTTCGAGCGCATGCGCGGCAAGACGGTGTTCTACCCGATGGGGTGGGACGACAACGGCCTGCCCACCGAGCGTCGCGTGCAGAACTATTACGGCGTGCGCTGCGACCCGTCGCTGCCCTACGACCACGAATTCACGCCCCCGTTCCAGGGCGGCACCAACAAGAGCACGAAGGCCGCCGACCAGGTGCCGATCAGCCGCCGCAACTTCATCGAGCTGTGCGAGAGCCTCACGCTCGAAGATGAGAAGCAGTTCGAGGCGCTGTTCCGCCAGCTCGGCCTCAGCGTCGACTGGACCCAGACCTACCGCACGATCTCGGATGACACGATCCGCACGAGCCAGCTCGCCTTCCTGCGCAACATCGAGCGGGGCGAGGCGTACCAGGCTCTCGCGCCGACGCTGTGGGACATCGACTTCCGCTCCGCGATCGCACAGGCCGAGCTCGAAGACCGCGACCAGCCCGCGGCCTACCACCGAGTGGCGTTCCACAAGACCGACGGCTCGGGCGACGTGCACATCGAGACGACCCGTCCCGAGCTGCTCGCCGCCTGCGTCGCGCTCGTCGCGCACCCCGACGACGAGCGGTACCAGCCGCTGTTCGGCTCGACCGTGCGCACGCCCCTGTTCGATGTCGAAGTGCCCGTCCTCGCGCACCCGCTCGCCCAGAAGGACAAGGGCTCGGGCATCGCCATGATCTGCACCTTCGGCGATGTCACCGACATCATCTGGTGGCGCGAGCTGGATCTGCCCAACCGCACGATCCTCGGCAAAGACGGCCGCGTGATCGCCGACGCACCCGATGTCATCGTGACGGATGCCGCCAAGGCGGCCTACGCCGAGATCGCGGGCAAGACCGTGTTCAGCGCCAAGAAGGCGATCGTCGACCTGCTGCGGGCCTCCGGCGACCTCGACGGCGAACCCAAGCCGTTCACGCACGCCGTGAAGTTCTTCGAGAAGGGCGACCGCCCGCTCGAGATCGTCTCGACGCGCCAGTGGTACGTCCGAAACGGTGCCCGCGACGAGGCGCTGCGCGAGAAGCTCATCGCTCTCGGTGCCGGCATGGCGTGGCATCCCGATTTCATGCGCGTCCGCTACGAGAACTGGGTCGGCGGGCTCACGGGCGACTGGCTCGTCTCGCGTCAGCGCTTCTTCGGCGTGCCGATCCCGGTCTGGTACGCCCTCGATGAGAACGGCGAACGGGACTACGATCGCGTGCTGACCCCCGATCTCGCCTCGCTGCCGGTCGATCCCACGATCGACGTGCCGCCGGGCTACAGCGAGGACCAGCGCGGTGTCGCGGGCGGCTTCGACGCCGAGAAGGACATCTTCGACACGTGGGCGACCTCGTCGCTCACACCGCAGCTCGCGGGCGGCTGGCAGCGCGACGACGAGCTGTGGAACCTCGTCGCCCCGTTCGATCTGCGCCCGCAGGGCCAGGACATCATCCGCACCTGGCTGTTCTCGACGATGCTGCGCAGTGCGCTGGAAGACGGTCGGTCCCCCTGGACGGATGCCGCGATCTCGGGCTTCATCGTCGACCCCGACCGCAAGAAGATGTCGAAGTCGAAGGGCAACGTCGTCACGCCCGCCGACATCCTCGACTCGCATGGCACCGACGCGGTGCGCTACTGGTCGGCGTCGAGCCGGCTCGGCGCCGATGCCGCCTTCGATCCGCAGAACCCGACGCAGGTCAAGATCGGGCGTCGCCTGGCGATCAAGGTGCTGAACGCGTCGAAGTTCGTGCTGTCGTTCCCCGTGCCCGAGGGCGCTGAGATCACGCACGCGGTCGACGCGTCGATGCTCGCGACTCTGGACGACGTCGTCCGCGAGGCCACGAAGGCGTTCGAGGGCTACGACCACGCGCGGGCGCTCGAACTCACCGAGTCGTTCTTCTGGACGTTCTGCGACGACTACCTCGAGCTCGTGAAGGAGCGCGCCTACAACCAGACCGACGTGGGCCAGCCGTCCGCCGCCCTCGCCTTGCGGATCGCGCTGTCGACGCTGCTGCGTCTGTTCGCCCCGGTCCTCGCGTTCGCCGCCGAGGAATCGTGGTCGTGGTTCAACGAAGGGTCCGTGCACAACGCGGAGTGGCCGCAGCCGCTCGGGATCGACGGCGACCCGGCCGTGCTCGCGGCCGTGAGTGCCGCACTGATCGGCGTTCGCCGCGCGAAGACCGAGGCGAAGGCCTCGCAGAAGACGGCGGTCGAGCAGCTGACGATCGCCGCTCCCGCGGCATCCCTCGATGCGATCCGATCGGCCGAAGGCGACCTCAAGGCCGTCGGGCGCATCGGCGAGATCGCCTACGCGGATGGCGATGAGCTCGTCGTGGGCGACGTCGTGCTCGTTCCTGCCGAGGAGGCCTGATGCAGCTCGGAACACGCTGGACCTCGGGTGACGAACCGCCGCGTTCGGTGCCCGACGCGCTCGTGCGCGGCATCCGCTCGGTCGACGAGGCGATCCCTGCCGACGACCTCGGCCAGCCGCGCCCCCGCTGGACCCTCACGTGGCTCGAGGGGCGACCCATCGCCGAACTCGACACGGGTGTCTTCGTGACGCTGGACGCGGCGGGTGAGCCCGTCGTCAGGTCCGATCCCGACGACGAGTTCGCCTGACGATCACGCCCGACGGTCAGGAACGATCGGACGGCGTCATCGCGGCAGCATCCCGATGCCGCTGGCCGCTTGTGCGTCGGTGCGCCGGTCACTCGCGGCGATCTGCAGCGCGAGCGCGGCTCGACGAGCGGCAATCTGCGCGGGGAGGGCGGCTCCACGTGCGGCGCGTCGTGTCGCGCGCGTGCTCGCGACGCCTTCGAGTCTCGCAGCGAGGCCGAGCAGGAGACGCTCGAAGCGCGTCGGAGCGAGGTGGGAGCAGGGTGTGGGGATCGTGGTCATGACGGATCTGCCTCGTCGATGGGAAAGATGTCGGTGCGGATACTGAACAGCCGCACGCCGGGTCCGGTCTGGTCGCGGTACTTCTCGACGGTCTCATCGATGAGCTGCCGCACGCTGTCGGCGAGTTCGGTGAACTGCGCTTCGGTGAGGTTCGCGGTCGTCGACGTGAGCAGTGACTTCCACGTCTCGGGGTCGGCACGAAGACTCGCGTGCAAGTACGCCCGCAGCTGCTCTTCGCGCTGACGATAGAACTCGCCCACCACGACTTCGGTCGCCGCACGCCCGGCGGGCGTCTTCACGGTGCTCGGGTTCGTCATCGTGATCGAGCCCTGGGGGCGCTCCCACCACCGCTCGCGACCCGTGCCGTGTCCTTCGATCTCACGGATGAGGTCGTGCTTGGCGAGGGCGCGCAAGTGATAGCTCGTGGCACCGCTGGACTCCCCCAGTCGATCGGCCAAAGAGCTCGCCGTCTGCGGGCCGAACTGGCTGAGGATGTCGTAGATGCGCACGCGCAGCGGGTGAGCGAGGGCACGCAACGCACCGACGTCGAGCACGCGGTCGACGCGCTCGTGCGGTGCGGCATCCTTCATCTTCTCGACCATGTTTCGAGAGTAGTGATGCAAAGAGGTCTTTGCAAGTGTCTCTTTGCAAAGACTCGCGGGCATTCTCGGCGTCCGGGCTATCGTTGAGCGCATGGCCTCTGACAATCCGCTGCTCTCGCCGTCTTCGCTCCCCTTCGGCCTGCCCGACTACGGGGCGATCAGACCCGAGCACTACCTCCCGGCCTTCGAGGAAGCCTTCGCGACGCATCGTGCCGAAATCGACGCGATCACACGCGTGCGCTCGATGCCGACCTTCGAGAACACGTTGGTGGCGCTCGAATCCAGTGGCGCACTGCTCGCCGACGTCGCCCACGCGTTCTACACGGTCTCCTCGGCCGACGCCACCGACGAGATCCAGCAGATCGAAGAGACGCTCGCTCCGCTCATGGCAGCCCACCAGGACGCGATCCAGCTCGACGCCCAGCTCTTCTGGCGCATCAGCACACTGCACGACGACCTGGACGATCTCGACCTCACGCCCGAGCAGCGCTATCTCGTCGAGCGGCGCTACCGCGAGATGTCGCGCGCCGGAGCGGGGCTCGACAACGAAGCGAAGGCTCGGCTCACCGAGATCAACACGCGGCTGTCGGTGCTCACGACGATCTTCGAGAAGAATCTCCTCGCCGATACCAACGACCTCGCCGTCGTCTTCGACAACGCAGAAGAGCTCGCGGGCCTGAGCGAAGGAGAGCTGTCGGCCGCGGCGCGGACCGCGCGCGATCGGGGGCTCGAGGGTGCGTACGTCGTGACGCTGCCCCTGTTCACGGGTCACCCCTACCTCGCTTCGCTCACCGACCGCGAGTCCCGGCGCCGGATCATGGAGGCCTCCCGTGCGCGCGGATGCCGCGGCAACGAGCACGACAACAGTGATGTGCTCCGGGAGATCGTCGCCCTGCGCGCCGAGCGTGCCCGGCTGCTCGGCTTCGAGACGCACGCCGAGTATGTGACCTCGGACGAGACCGCCGGCTCCCCCGCCGCCGTGCACGAGCTGCTGCGGAGCCTCGCGATCCCCGCCGCACGCAACGCGAGGCGGGAGCGCGCCGACCTGCAGGCGATCATCGACGACGGGCCCGAGCCGTTCGCTCTGGAAGCGCACGACTGGGCGTTCTATACCGAGCGCGTGCGAGCCGCACGGTACGACCTCGACACGGCGGCTCTGCGCCCGTGGTTCGAAGCGGAGCGCGTGCTGCACGAGGGCGTCTTCCGCGCGGCCACCGAGCTGTACGGCGTCACCTTCGTGGAGCGCCCCGACGTGCGCACCTACCATCCCGAGGCACGGGTGTTCGAGGTGCACGACACCGACGGCTCGGTGCTCGGGCTGTATGTCCTCGACCTCTATACGCGCGACACCAAGCGCGGCGGTGCGTGGATGAACTCGATCGTGCTCCAGTCCCGCTTGCGCGGCACGGCGCCCATCGTCGTGAACAACCTCAATGTGTCGCAGCCGTCGCCCGGCGAGCCCACGCTGCTCACCCTCGACGAGGTGACGACCCTCTTCCACGAGTTCGGTCACGCACTGCACGGGCTGTTCGCGACGGTCACCTATCCGCACTTCGCGGGAACGAACGTCTTCCGCGACTTCGTCGAGTTCCCCAGCCAGGTCAACGAGATGTGGATCTACTGGCCCCAGATCCTGGCGTCCTACGCGCGGCACATCGACACCGACGAGCCGTTGCCCGCCGATGCGGTCGACAAGCTCACGACCTCGGGCACGTTCAACCAGGGCTTCGCGACGAGCGAGTACCTCGCGGCAGCCTGGATCGATCAGGCCTGGCACTCGCTCACGCCCGAGCAGGCCGCCGAGATCGGTGACATCTCCGCCTTCGAGCAGGCCGCTCTCGCCGACATCGGACTCGGCCTGCCGGAGATCCCCCCGCGGTACTCCTCCGCGTACTTCGCGCACATCTTCGCGGGCGGATACAGCGCCGGGTACTACTCGTACATCTGGAGCGAAGTGCTCGACGCCGACACCGTCGAGTGGTTCCGCGAGAACGGCGGCCTCACCCGCGCCAACGGCGACCGGTTCCGTGAGCGCCTGCTGGGCGTCGGCGGTTCGAAGGACCCGCTCGAGGCGTATCGCGACTTCCGTGGCCGCGATGCGCGGATCGAGCCGTTGCTCGAACGGCGCGGTCTCACCGCTTGACGTGGCGACACCCGTGGGTCAGGCGCTCTTGCGCTTCTCTCGCAGCACGAGCGTGGGGGTCGCTCCGTCTTCGACGGCGGCGCGCGTGATGACGACCTTGTCGATGTCGTCGGTCGAGGGGATCTCGAACATGATCGGACCGAGCACGTCCTCGAGGATCGCACGGAGTCCGCGTGCGCCCGTCTTACGTGCTACGGCGAGGTCGGCGATCGCCTCGAGCGCCTCGACATCGAACTCGAGGGTCGCGTCGTCGAGTTCGAACATGCGCTGATACTGCTTGACGAGCGCGTTCTTGGGCTCGGTGAGGATCTCCATGAGCGCCGCTCGATCCAACGGGGTGACGGATGCCACGACGGGGAGCCGCCCGATGAACTCGGGGATGAGCCCGAACTTGTGCAGATCCTCGGGCTGGACCTCGCTGAACAGCGTGAGGTCGTCGCCCTTGTTGTGCAGCGGGGCACCGAAGCCGACACCGTGCTTGCCGACGCGCGCCGAGATGATCTCTTCGAGCCCGGCGAATGCGCCCGCGACGATGAAGAGCACGTTCGTCGTGTCGATCTGGATGAACTCCTGGTGCGGGTGCTTGCGCCCGCCCTGCGGCGGCACGGACGCGACGGTGCCCTCGAGGATCTTCAGCAGCGCCTGCTGGACGCCCTCCCCCGACACATCGCGCGTGATCGAGGGGTTCTCGGCCTTGCGCGCGATCTTGTCGACCTCGTCGATGTAGATGATGCCCGTCTCGGCGCGCTTCGTGTCGAAGTCGGCCGCCTGCAGCAGCTTGAGCAGGATGTTCTCCACGTCTTCACCGACATAGCCGGCCTCGGTGAGAGCCGTCGCATCGGCGACCGCGAACGGAACATTCAGGCGCTTCGCGAGCGTCTGCGCGAGGTAGGTCTTGCCGCAGCCGGTCGGACCGAGGAGCAGGATGTTGCTCTTGGCGATCTCGATCTCTTCGGCGCGCTGCTCTGCGGACTGCAGCGTGCCGTGGGCCCGCACGCGCTTGTAGTGGTTGTAGACCGCGACGGACAGAGCGCGCTTGGCGTCTTCCTGCCCGACGACGTACTCCTCGAGGAAGTCGAAGATCTCGCGGGGCTTCGGCAGATCGAAGTCGGACACGACGCCCGACGAGGACTCCGCCATGCGCTCTTCGATGATCTCGTTGCACAGCTCGACGCACTCGTCGCAGATGTAGACGCCGGGGCCCGCGATGAGCTGCTGCACCTGTTTCTGGCTCTTTCCGCAGAAAGAGCACTTGAACAGGTCGGCGCTCTCACCGATGCGTGCCATGACGCTCCTCCTCTGTCGGACCGATTCCGGCCGTTCTCCGAGCCTAACCGCAAGGTAGGACATGACGCGGGATTGCTACGCGGCAAATGGAAGCCCGCACCGACGACGCAGCCCCGCCGCCCGAATCTTCCGGACGGCGGGGCTGCGTGGCATCCCCTAGCTCGTGATGGCGGCCTGACCGCGCTTGCGAGTCGTGAGCACCTGGTCGACGAGGCCGTACGTGAGAGCCTCTTCGGCCGAAAGGATCTTGTCGCGATCGATGTCCTTGTGCACCTCTTCAACGGGCTTGTTCGAGTGGTGCGCGAGCGTCGCCTCGAGCCACGTCCGCATGCGCATGATCTCCTGCGCCTGGATCTCGATGTCCGAGGCCTGGCCGTGCCCCGCCTCACCCATCGCAGGCTGGTGGATCAGGATGCGCGCGTTCGGCAGCGCGAGCCGCTTGCCGGGTGCACCCGCGGCGAGCAGCACGGCCGCGGCGGAGGCGGCCTGACCCAGCACGACGGTCTGGATCTGCGGCGAGACGTACTGCATCGTGTCGTAGATCGCCGTCATGGCCGTGAACGACCCACCGGGCGAGTTGATGTACATGATGATGTCGCGGTCAGGATCCTGCGACTCGAGCACGAGCAGCTGCGCCATGACATCGTCGGCCGACGCATCGTCGACCTGCACGCCGAGGAAGATGACGCGGTCCTCGAAGAGCTTGTTGTACGGGTCTTGACGCTTGTAGCCGTAGGCCGTGCGCTCTTCGAACTGAGGCAGGACGTAGCGGCTGCTGGGCATGTGAAGTCCCTGCGGGATGCCGACAGTCGGGGTGTGCATTCGGTTTCTCTCTTTCGCCGTCAGCCGGGTCAGTTCGCGGTTCCGCCGCCGCCGATGACGTCGGTGGCCGATTCGCGGATGTGGTCGACGAAGCCGTACTCGAGCGCTTCGTCGGCACGGAACCAGCGGTCGCGGTCGCCGTCGGCGTTGATCTGCTCGACCGTCTTGCCGGTCTGGGCCGCCGTGATCTCGGCGAGTCGCTTCTTCATGTCGAGGATCAGCTGCGCCTGCGTCTGGATGTCGCTCGCCGTTCCGCCGAAGCCGCCGTGCGGCTGGTGCAGCAGGACGCGGGCGTTGGGCGTGATGTAGCGCTTGCCCTTCGTGCCGGCGGTCAGCAGCAGCTGGCCCATCGACGCCGCCATTCCGATGCCCACCGTCACGATGTCGTTGGGCACGAACTGCATCGTGTCGTAGATCGCCATACCGGCGGTGATCGAGCCGCCCGGCGAGTTGATGTAGAGGTAGATGTCCTTCTCGGAGTCCTCGGCGGCGAGCAGCAGGATCTTCGCACAGATCTCGTTGGCGTTCTCATCGCGCACCTCCGACCCCAGCCAGATGATGCGGTCCTTCAGCAGCCTGTCGAAGACGCTCGTCGCGACAAGTGGTTCGGCCATGTGACACTCCTGATTCCGTGGTCGTCGCATCGAATCTACCGGCGCGCCGCCGGCGACCCGCGCGTGTTCGCCCTGGGCAAAGACGAAGGGTGGATGCCGCAGCATCCACCCTTCGTGTCGTGAACGCGACTTACTCCTTGTCAGCGGCCTTCTTCTTGGCCGGTGCCTTCTTGGCCGCCGCCTTCTTCGCGGGCTTCTCGGCCTCTTCGGCCTCGATCACCTCGTCAGCGTCGGCTGCGGCATCCGCGATCTCCTGCGCCTCTTCGACGACGTCTTCCTCAGCAGCCGGCTCGTCCTCGACGGCGACGAAACCGGTCAGGTCGACGGGCTTGCCGTTCGTGTCGACGACGGTGACCTTGCCGAGAGCGACAGCGAGCGCCTTGTTGCGGGCGACCTCGCCGACCATGGCGGGCAGCTGGTTGCCCTCCTGCAGGGCGTTGACGAACTCCTGCGGCGCCATGCCGTACTGCGAAGCCGACTGGATGAGGTACTGCGTGAGCTCTTCCTGCGAGACCTGCACGTCGGACTCTTCGGCGAGCTTGTCCAGCAGCATCTGCGTCTTGAACTGCTTCTCGCTCGCCTCGGCGACCTCGGCGCGGTGCACGTCGTCGTCGAGACGATTCTCGCCCTCGAGGTGGTTGTGCACCTCGTCCTCGATGAGCTGAGCGGGAACGGGGATGTCGATCTCGGTGATCAGCTTCTCGATGAACTTGTCGCGAGCGGCCGCGCCCTGCGCGAAGACCGACTGCTGACCGACGCGCTCGGCGAGGCTCTCGCGCAGCTCGGCGATCGTGTCGAACTCGCTCGCCATCTGGGCGAAGTCGTCGTCCGCGTCGGGCAGCTCGCGCTCCTTGACCGCCGTGACCGTGACCGAGACCTCGGCCTCTTCACCGGCGTGGTCTCCTCCGACGAGCTTCGAGCGGAAGGTCGTGTCCTCACCGGCGGTGAGGGAGTCGACGGCCTCGTCGATGCCCTCGAGCAGCTCGCCCGATCCGACCTCGTACGACACGCCCTCGGCGCGGTCGATCTCGGTGTCGCCGATCGTGGCGACCAGGTCCAGCTCGACGAAGTCACCGGTCGCGGCGGGGCGGTCGACCGCGATGAGGGTGCCGAACCGGCCCCGCAGACGGTCGAGCTCCTCGTCGATGGCTGCCTCGTCGGTCTCGACGGCGTCGACCTCGACGGTGATGGTGTCGAAGGCGGGCAGCTCGAATTCGGGGCGCACGTCGACCTCGATCGTGACCTCGAGGTCACCCGAGAAGTCCTTCTCGTTCGGCCACTCGGCGACCTCGGCGTTCGGGCGTCCGATGACGCGCAGCTCGTTCGCGGCGACGGCGTCACGGAAGAAGCCGTCGAGCCCGTCGCTCACCGCGTGCTCGAGCACCGCAACGCGTCCGATGCGCTGGTCGATGATCGGCGCGGGGACCTTGCCCTTGCGGAATCCCGGAATCTGGACGTCCTTCGCGATGTGCTCATACGCGTGCGCGATGCTCGGCTTGAGCTCGTCCGGGCTGACCGTGATGTTGAGCTTGACCCGGGTGGGGCTGAGCTTCTCGACGGTGCTGTTGACCATGCCTGTTCGTTCTCCTCGTTTGGACCGCACTCGGCCGCGGCGGATGAAGGTCTGGGGTCTCGGATCCCCGAGCGGGGTCGTGACGTCGGGGCGACAGGATTTGAACCTGCGACCTCCCGCTCCCAAAGCGGGCGCTCTACCAAGCTGAGCTACGCCCCGGGCAGGTCGCGCACGTATGCGGACACGAAACGGCCCTGAGAAGTCTAGCCGACCCTCGCGGTTCGCTCCTTCCGCGTGTCATGAGCGGCCGATCGATTCCGTTAGACTGGTCGACGTCGCGGCTTGCCGTCGCGACAGCTGGCGGGATTCCGCCGGCAGCGGGGCTGTAGCTTAGTGGTAAAGCCTTAGTCTTCCAAACTAATGATGCGGGTTCGATTCCCGTCAGCCCCTCCAAAGCTCCGACGTGCCGCCGTAGGCGGTGCGGCGGAGCTTTTGCGTGGGTGCCGTAGGAAGCGGGTCGCTTGCGGGTGGGCCCCCGCCGCGGAGGGCGGTGGGGACGATTCCCATCAGCCACTCCATTCCATCTCCCTCGGAAACTCGTGGGAGTTTGCGCCTCTCCACTGCCTCTGGCAGCTCCGGTCGCGCCACCCGCGTGCCAACAGGTGCGCCGAAAAGCGTCGCCCGAGGGGGTATCCATCGCACTCGCGAGCACCGCGTTCGGCTCCTCCGCGATGTGTGGAACGCGCGGCTCGTGCCGCTTCGTCGCCGCGAGTTCCCAACGGGTCGCTTGCGGCTAGTTGCGTGCGACCCGGGCGGCCGTATCAGCGCGCACTAGGTCTTTCACGCGACGAATCACTCGGGCGTCACCGGCTCGCCTCGTGAGGAAGCTCGATTCTGGGGAGCAGTTCGGGACCAGATGATCGCATGGGCGCCCATGATGATCGCGAGCAGGGCGAAGATGACGATGCCGAAGATGTCCGATCCGTCTGCCGAGCCGGACTCCGCCAGCTTGATGGCGAGCATCACGACGTAAATCGCGCTGCCAATGCATGTAATGGCTGAACCGACGGCCAGGGCGATCGCGAATCCGGAGCGTTCAGGGAGCGGGCGACTCATGCCGCGACTCTAGAGCTAGGGCGTGTCTGATAATTGTCGGGTCCAGGCGATGACGGCTTGGATGAGGACCGCGGCGCGGTAGACGATGGCGTGCTTGTCGTATCGGGTCG
>NZ_JBSHLZ010000013.1:0-55556 GCF_053644835.1 Microbacterium sp. NPDC055357
GACGGTTGACCCCCATCGAGTTCGAGACCATCATGAACACGACCGTCGCACTGGCGGCGTGACTAGGAACTGTCACCTCACCGTGCAGCAGTCCCAGGTATGCGTCCTCGCTGGTCGGTATACTCCGAGTATGACCACGACCATCAAAGTCAGCGGCGAACTCCGCGACCGGCTCAAGGAGCAAGCCGCCCGTGACGGGCGCACGCTCGGGGCGCACCTCGCGCATCTCGCAGATGCCGAGGACAGGCGATGGCGTCTCCACTTGCTGAAGTCCTCGATCGACGCGTCTACGAGCGAGGATGCAGAGTCGTACTCGGCTGAGACGGAAGACTGGGAGCGCACCGAACTGGCCGACGCTTCGTGACGACCGCCGACCTCGCCCCGGGGGTCGTAGCCTGGGCGGCACTCGAGCCCGTCCGCGGCAGAGAGCAAGGTGGTCATCGCCCGGTTCTGGTCGTTGCGTCCGCGGGATACTTGGATGCCGTGACGACACTCGTCATCGTGTTGCCGATCACGACCATCGACCGCGGATGGCCGAACCACGTTCGCGTGGATGGGTCGAGCGGGCTGGACCGGCCATCGTGGGTCATGACCGAGCAGCCCCGGACGCTGTCGCGGGATCGACTTACGAGGGTAGCCGGCGAAGTGTCGATCGACTGTCTGAGAGCAGTACGCACCTGGCTGGGCGACTTCCTAGATCTCTGACTAGCGCGTCATCACAATACGGATGCCGCATGAGCGACTTCGCTCGATCATGGCGCTTCTCTACCTTGAGTGTGAGCTGCGCCGTGCGCCGGCATCACAGCGCCGGCCGATTCAGCGCCACCACAAACGGCGCCCACTTGCTCGCGTTGTTGAACCGGCGGTCTCCGATCTGGAACGGCGCTTCCGCCGCATAGGCCACCGCGCTGCCAGCCCCCGGAACCACGGTATCCAGCGCTCCCTGGACGGCGGGGACGCCGAGCGACCGGAAGACGTGCGGATCCTTCAGATACCGCTCGGACAGCTCATCGACCGTGGCGAACGCAGCCTGCGAGATCTCCTTCGCGAGGCTGATCCCGTCGGCGACCGGGGCATCGATGGCGAGCAGGTACTGCCGGAACTCGGCGACATCACGGCGATCCCGGATGGTCTCGAGGCCCTCGTGGTAGGAACCGGACGGACCGAGGACATTGGGCACCTGCAGCGCCGCGAGCTGCGTCGCCGCTGAGCGCTTCGTCGTGCTGAAGTACTGGCTGTCGGCGAGCTCGCGCTCGAGTTCCTTGTTCAGCGCTTCCTGAGCGGGCGACCCGAAAATGACGTCGGTGTGGCTGAGGCCCAACTCGGCCACGACCCACAGGTCGCGCAGCGCGTTGTCGAGCCGCATCCCATTTCCCACCACCTCGGTTCGTCCGACATGCAGGTTGTGCGTGTGGTTGTCGATCGCGAATTCGCCGGTGGCAGGCCCGCACATCTCGGCCGAGATGTCGCTGAAGAGCTCGAAGCTCGGGCCGTCCATCCACCCGTCCTGATCTGCCGCATCGAACTCGGTGAGCGCGGCGACGGCGGCTTCGATCGACGATGGGTCGTCGGTGAGGAAGCGGACATAGGGCAGGTCGCGCATGTCCGCAGGGCAGAACTGCGGCGCGAGAAAGACGAGTTCGTCATAGCAGAGGAGCAGCCCCAGCACGTTCTCGAGAACAGGGTTGGGGCTGCTGCCGTCGCGCTCATCCACCCGCGGTGCCGGATTGCGATAGTCGTAACCGAACGGACCCGCGAGTCCGATGAATGCCGCATTCTTCGCCACCGCCGAATGCTACAGCGTCTCGCGGATGGACTGCGGAACCTGCTCAATCGTCGACGTGGAGGTGACCGTCGTCGCTGCGGATATGCAAGGTGACGTAACCGCGGACGTCGCGCTCTGAGATCTTGTCGGGGCCGCATGAGATGGGGTCGGGCTTTTCCTCGGCAGCATCCGTTGCGGGTTGGTCGTCGAAACCGCAGTCGTCGGTGCGGGGGCGGGATGAGGCGGCTGTTTCGGCAGAATGCAGTTGCGACCCTTCGGCAGGCTCAGGGACCGGGGTTCGGTGCGCGCGCGACCCTTCGGCGGGTTCAGGGGCCGTGATTCGGTGTGCGGGCGGCCCTTCGGCGGGCTCAGGGACCGGGGTTGAGTGTGCGGGCGGCCCTTCGGCGGGATCAGGGACCGGTGGGTGGTGCTCAGGGAGCGGGGAGCAGGGGGCGCAGGAGCCGGTGCCGGACTCGTGCACGACGATGGAGTAGTCGTCGAGGGCATCCCAGCGCGCCTTCACAACGCGGCGCGAGGCGCCGTCGCCGATCGCGACGAGTTGACGCACGCCGAGCAGCGCATGGGCGGCATTGCGGCCGACGAGACGCTCGAAGACCATCGTGTTGCGCTCGCTGCGGGGGCGCGGCTCGTCGCTTCCGCCGTCCGGCGAGACCATACGCCCGACCTGCTGCTCCCGTCGCCCCGCCCGGCGGTAGTCGTCGTACACGAGCGCGAGCACGCTCGCCTCGTACGCGAACGGCGAGCACCGCACCTTCAGATACAGCGTCGTGGTGTTGTCGGCGCGATCGCGCACCTCGTAGACGCGCAGCTCGGCGGTGTCCGAGCCGAACGGCGTCCATTCGGTGTCGACGCGCGATGTCGGGGCGATCGGTCCCGCCGGCACACCGGACAGGGCGTCGCGGCCGTGCACGAGGATGTCATCGAGGTCGGGATCGTAGAAGATATCGACCTCGGGCGCCGTCAGGTCGATGTCGACCGCGAACCGCTGCTCGGGCTCGACGTTCTGCGACCGGTCGATCGAGTTGAACGAAACGCGGTGTCTGCCCTCGCTCGGAAGGGCGATGGGGGAGGAGTAGGTCATCGGTCCGACGCCGTCGACGCGATACTCCGTGCGCGCGACGCCCGAGATGTCATCGGTCGCGGTGAGCTGCACGGCGACGGGCGTGCGGTTCCAGCCCGCCCCGTTCGGCGGGGGAGAGACGCTCGCGGTCGTCGACGGGGGAGTCGTGTCGGGCGGCAGGATCCGTGCCTGCAGCTGCGGGGTGAGCTCGGGCTGCAGCACCGAGACGGTCGGCGGTGCGTACCCACCCGAGCCGATCGCCCCGCCGCGCAACCGCAGGATCTGCCAGTCGTTGCACGGCTCGAGCGACGTCTGCGAGCCGTCGTTGTTGGTGTCCATCGACAGGTTGATGTTGGTGGTGAGGCCGTCACCGTCCCAGTCGATCGGGGCGGCAGCATCCGCCACCTGCACGAACCCCGCCGGTGTCGCACCCGCCGCCGGAAGCCAGCGCGACGTGCCGTATCCGGCGGAACCGGGCCCGAGACCGACGGTCTCGTTGAGCGCGACCTCGTTGAGGATCGCGAGCGCGACGCTCGAGAAGTCGATGACGAACGCGCCACCCCGGCGGATGCCCGACATCTGCCAGAGGTAGTTCATGACGCTCGGGTAGTTCGCCTTGTTGTTCACCCCGTCGCTGCCGCCGTGATCGAGACCGAGCGCGTGACCGAGCTCGTGCATGAACGTGCCGGCCACATTCAGGTCGGTGATCGGCGGCGCGAACGTGCCGAGGCTCACGATGAAGTCCGACCCGGGGGTGTGGCGGGCGACGCCGCTGTTGCCGACCGAGCCGATCTGGTGGCATGCGACGGCGTAGCGGAAGATCGGGCCACGACCCGAGGTCAGATGCCCGCCGGCGCGGGCCTTGAGCTTGTCGAAGTCGGTCCAGTCGTAGTTGATGTTGCCCGCGGCATCCGGACTCGTCGTGCCCAGCTGCGTGACGTGCCCCACCGACGCCGCCCGGCTGAGCGAGCCCCACGTCGCACCGTTCGTCGGATTCAGAATGCTGGTGGGCCCGGCATCGACGTGCAGGTTGATGCCGACCGCCCCATTGCGCGCGATGTAGGGCGCGTTGGCGAACGCGTCGATCACAAGCCGGATCGCGGCATCGCTCGGGCGGTGCGAGTGGGTGGCGTCATCCATCCAGTCGAGGTGCACGAAGATGTCGGGCTTGCCGACCGTCGCCCCCATCGCCGGCAGGTCGACGAACTGCGGACCCGACCCGTCGCCCGGATCGATCGTGGCGCCGGAGGTCTTCCACGAATCAGGGATGCCGTCACCCGTCGTCGACGCGTCGGCGACGACCCAGTGGGCTGTCGCGTCGTTGCCTGAGCCGCTGCCGGTGCGCGCCACGGTCAGCACGTCGGGACCGGACTGATCGAAGTTGTTGCTGCCGATGTAGGGGTTGTCCCAGTGCAGGCGCACGAGACCGGTCGTGCCCGGAATGTCGAGCCGGTACCAGACTGTGCCCTCGGTTCCCGTCGCGACGCCGTCGGACTCGGCGACCCACTGCGCCGTCGTGCCGGCCTCGATCCGCGGCGGGGGTGGGGAGCCCCAGATGCCGTGCTGCAGGCTCTCATGATCGAACACGAGAGCGGTATCGAAATCGTTCTGGACCTTGATGGTCACGCTGCGTGCAGCCATGACTCCTCCTCGTGCTTGCGGCGCGAACGCCGTCGTCAAGGAAGAGGAGGGATGCGGGGTGGTGATACGCCCTTCGGCGGGCTCGGGGACCGCGACCCTTCGGCAGGCTCAGGGACCGGCCCGGGCTCGAGGGCGACCCTTCGGCAGGCTCAGGGACCGGACCACCGGCGGCGCTCACGCGGGCGGCGACATGCACCGTCGCCGCCCGATGCGTTTACGCGCGGCGTCGCCGCCACATCAGCGCGGCGCCCGCGAGGATCGCGGCGAACGCCGCGGCGATCGTCCAGACCGCGACTCCCTGCGAGCCGGTCATGGGCAGCTCGGCGTCGAAGGCGAGGTCGTTCGTGAGGGTGAGTGCCGCCGTCGCCCCCGGTTCGCCGGTCACCGTGATGACGGCGACGGCACTGCCGTCCTCCGTGCTCACCGTGACGTTCTCGCCGTCTGCCGCCCAGTCGGCACCGACCCAGCGGACGCGGTCCGCGAGGCCCGTCGTCCGCTCTTCGGCGCGCACCTCGGTGCCCAGCGGCAGGTCGGCGACGACGACGGGCTGATCCGACACCAGCTCGATGTCGCGCGACTGCTCCTCGCCGAGCAGGTCGGTCCAGGTCAGCGTCACGGGGAACGCCGTGCCGGTCGAGGCGCTCGCGCCGTCACCGGTCAGCGACTTGGTCAGCGTGACGCTGCCGAGCGAGGCCACGGCGGTGTTGACGAGCGAGACCTCGGCGACATCGGCCGCGCCGATCGTCACGACGACGCTGCCATCGTCGCCGACGGCGACGCGCTCGCCACTCCACGCGGCATCCGCCCACGTGAAGCGTGCGCTGCCGGGCAGAGCGACCTCGGTCAGCGACACCTCGGTGCCGTACGCGAGCTGCCGCGGGAACTGCGCGACCGTGCCGTCGGTGGGCACCGAGATCTCGGCGGACTGGGCGCCCTCGCCGTCGACCCACGTCGCGACGACCGTGACGGCGTCGGGCACGTCGGCGTCTTCGAGGAGGACACCGGCGACGCTCTTCGCGAGCGAGAACGTTCCGGGGGCCCACGTGGCCTCGTTGACGACCGTCACGAGCGTGACGTCGTTCTGCTGGCCGGACACGGTCACCGTGGCAGACCCATCGCCGGCGTCTTCGACCGCATCGCCCGAGATGGTGATGCTGCCCCACACGACCGTGTCGATGCCGGGACGGGTCTGCTCGGTGATCGTCACGACGGTGCCGGCGGGAAGAACCACCCCCAGCTCGGTCGGCTCGACGGCGTTGATGGTCAGCTCGCGGGACTCCTCGACGCCGTCGGCGCCGGTCCAGGTCGCGATGACCGGGAACTCGGTCGTCGGGTCGACTTCGCCCGCCGCTTCACCGGCGATGCCCTTGAGCAGGCTGATGCCCGCCGTCGAGGTCGCGGCGTGGTTCTCGAGCGTCACCGTGGCGTCGGCGTCACGCCCGATGGTCACGGTCGCGGAACTCCCGGCCACGGTCACGCCGGTTCCGGACCACACCGGTGCGCCCCAGGCGATGCTGGAGCCGTCGGTGAGCGGTACCTCGGTGAGCTTCACCACGGTGCCGATCAGGAGGTTCGTGCCGAACGGCACGGGGGTGCCGTCGGTGGGGAGGGTCAGCGTCTTGGCGCGGAGCGCGCCCTCTTCCGTCCACGTGGCGATGACCCGCACCGAGTCCGGCACGGCCGGGTTGTCGGCCTGGTCGCCGGTGACCGTCTTCACGAGCGAGAACGTGCCCACCGTGCGCTCGACGGTGTTGGTGAGGGTGACGGATGCCGCTTCGGTGGCGTGCGCGGGCGTCACGGTGACGCTCTCCGGGCTGAACACGGGCGCGGACCACGTCAGGGTGTCGTCGTCGGTGGGGCGTGCCTCGGTGAACGTGACCGTCGCGCCGATCGGCAGGTTCTCGAGCACGACCGGCTCGCCGACGGTCAGGTCGAGGATGCGGTCGGGCTGGGCGGGAACGTTCGCGCCGAGCGTGCTGGTGTCGATCGACGCGGTGACGCGATAGGTGCGGCCGGCGTCGACGAGATCCGCCGCGCCGCCGTTCAGCGCCTTGACGATGCTCACCGAACCGAGCAGCGCCTCGTTGGTCAGGGCGACCGAGACGTTGGTGCGCGGCGCGATCGTCGCGATCGCGGTCTTGCCGTCGGGGCTCACCGTGACGCCGGGCGCCTCGGCGAACACCGGGTCACCGAAGACGACGCCCGAGATCGTCGGGAACGTGGGCTCGGTGAGCTCGACCGTCCACCCGGTGCCGCGGGCGTTCAGGCCGCTCACCGGTGCACCATCGAGCGGAACCCGCAGGTCGTACGCGTTCTGCACCGTGCCGGTGGGGTCGATCTCCTTGACGTGCACGGTGAAGGTCGCGTCGCGCGGGATGAGCGCGGCGCCCGGGGTTTCGGCGAGGGCCTTGTCGATGGCGACGGAGCCGCGGGTCACGCCCTGGCCCGTGCCGCTGCCGGAATTGCTCTGGGTCGTGCTGGTCGAGAACTGGATGCCCGAACCCGACACCGCGTTGTCGTACCTCGTGCCCGGTGCATCCATGCCCCCGCTGGCGGTGCACGTCGTGTAGGTGATGACGTACTGGTATTCGCGGCTGAACCCGTCGCTCGTGCCGGTCGGGATCGGCAGGTTGACGGCCTTGATGTCGAGCGTGAGCTCGTTGCCGTCGACCGACAGCGCGGTGACGCCGGTCAGGTTGGCGGTGGCGAGACCGCCGTTCTGGATCTGGTCACGGGCCTCGACGCGCAGGTTGAGACGCGTGGCCAGGCCCGCTGAGGGATCGCCGGCGGGGCAGATCGTGTGCGACGCGGCGAGCGTGTCGGTCAGGGTGAGGTAGCCGCCGAGGTCTTCGATCATCTCGCCCGGAATCGTGACCGACCAGTCGAGCGTCGTCTGCGGCATGTGCTGCACGCCGTCGATCGTCACGGCGGAGGTGTTGATGCGGCCGCTCTTGCCCTGGCTGCGGGCCGGCACGGTCGCCTCGGTGCCGGTGGCCTGCCCGTCGACGTCGACCCGGTTCGCGTACGCGGTGCCGCCCTCGGGCAGCTCATCGCTCGTGACGCAGGTCGTGTAGGTGAGGATGTAGCGGTAATCGGATGCGCGGAACTCGAGGTCGCCCGCGATGTCGAACCGCACCTGGAAGGCCTGCGCCGACGACGAGATCGTCGTCGCGGTGAGCAGGTCGGTGATGTTTCGCTGCAGCTGGCTGCTCGGACCGTAACGCTCGGTGATCTGGATGCCGCTGATCGTGCCGGCGCAGAGCTCGTGCCCGGCGCCGAGGGTCTCGGTCAGGGTGAAGCCGTTTTTGCCGACGAGCTGGTCACCCGGGATGACGACCGTCCACGCGATCGTGCTGTTGCGCGCGGTGCCGTTCTGCACGTTTCCGGACTTGGTGAGCGACTGCTGCCAGGGCAGGTTGGCGACCTCGCCGATCCCGATGCCGGCTTGTCCCCAGCCCTCGATCTGCGCCGAGTTGTCGTACGTCGTGCCGGCCGGGTCGATCTGCCCGTCGGGCGTGCAGGTGCGGTAGGTCACGCGGTAGGTGACGTTCGCGTCGAACGGGCCCGCGAGGGCGAGGCCGAACTGCGCGTCGCCGGGTTCGCCGTCGAGGGTCGCGATGCTCGTCACATCGACGACCGTGCCGCCGCGCACCGTCTCGACCTTCAGCCCGGTGGGCGTGCAGAGCACGTGCCCCGCGCCGAGGGTGTCGGTCAGGTGGGCGACCTCGTCGCCAGCAGCCACGAGGTTGGCGCCGGGGATGTTGACGGTCCAGGTCATCGACCAGTTGTTCTGGTTCATCACGCCGGACTTCGAGACCTCGCCGGGCAGGTCGATGCCGTCATCGATGCCGCCCCCGCCGGGCAGGTCGACCGAGACGGGCGCGCCGTTGAGGTCGAACACGACCTTCTCCTCGGTCGTTGCCCGCACCGCCTGGACCTCGAACTGCCACGTGCCCTTCACGAGCTCGGGAGCCTCGGTCACGGCGTCGGTCAGCACGCACGTCGCCGTGCCTGTGGCCGGATCCGTGAGGCAGTTGCCCCACACGACCGCGGCGCCGCTGTCGTCCGTGCCCATGAGCGGGAAGGGCACGCTCTGCGGGAACGAGAACTCGGGCGGCAGACCGATCGTGAAGACATCCCCGGCGTGCGGGTTCGCCGTCGTGGCATCCCACTCACCGGATACCGTCAGCGTGTCACCGACCGTCGCCTGCTCGCCGGCCGGCGCGATCGTGATGTTGCTGACCGTGATGTCGGCGTTCGGCGCAGCGTGTGCCGCGCTCGGCAGCGCGACGACCGACACGAGTGCCAAACCGAAGACACCGAGTGCGGCGAGCACGCGGTGCAGCAACGCGCGCACACCGCGCGAACGCAAAGGAGACGACGGGGACGAAGACATAGCTCTCCTCCAGGCGGTGCTGTCACGCATCAGCCGATCGAATCGTGCGCGTGATAGCCCCAGTTGTTGCGCCCCCACGCGATGCGACGTGGAGACATCGCAAACGTCCTAATAAAAGCAGTGCGCGGGAGCGCGAAAAAATTTGGCATTCCGCGTTCCGGACTGATACGACCCCGCCGTCGTCGGCTGCCCCCGCTACCGTGGACCCGTGCCTTTCGTGCTCGTGCTCACCGTCGCCCTCGCGGTGCTCGCCGTGCTGCAGATCGCGCTCATCCTCGGGGCGCCGATCGGCCGCTTCGCGTGGGGCGGACAGCACGAGGTCTTGCCCGCGCGCCTGCGCATCGGCAGCGCCGTGTCGATCGTCGTCTATGCGCTGATCGCCCTCATCGCGTGGGATCGGGTCGGCGCGATCGATGTGTTCCCCGCGCCGTTCTCCGAGATCGCGATGTGGGTGATCTTCGTCTACTTCGTGCTCGGCATCGCGGTCAACGCCATCTCACGCAGCAAACCGGAGCGCTACACGATGGCGCCGCTGTCGCTCGTGCTGGCCGTGCTGTCGTTCCTCATCGCGATGGGCTACGGCGTGCTCGCGATGGCGATCTGAGCCGTCACCCGGGGATCGGCCCGGTGAGCTTCTGGCTGATCTCGATGTCGACGCCGCCGTCTTCGAGTTCGGCCTCGAACTCCGCGCTGCCGTTGGTGCCGTCATTGCGGAAGTCGAGCTCGATGTCGTCGGCGCTTTCGTCCTGCTTGACGATGGCCCAGCCATCGCTGACATCGACGCTGCCGAGGGTGAGTGTCGAACCGTCGGTGTCGAAGGCGACCACGGCGGCGCTGCCCACCGGATAGGTGCCGCCTGCGCCCCGCGTGATCTTCAGCTCCTGGGAGATCTCCATGGTGCCTCGCTCGAGCTCGACCTCGAACTTCCACCTCGTGTTGTCGCGCGTGAAGTAGACCTCGATCTCGTCGGAATCCTCGTCGCTGATCCGCTGCTGCCACCCGTCGGCGGGGCGGACCTCGACCAGGGCGAGCGAGCCGTTCTGCAGCGAGAACTCGACCTCACCGGCGTCACCCACCTGCCACGTGCCGTCGCGCAGTTCGTCCACGGCGCCGGCGGTCGACGACGTGCCGGTCGATTCCGGCGTCGGGCTCGGCGCCGGATCCTGCGTCGCGGTCGAGCCGGTGGTCGCCGGCGGCGGCGTGCTCGCCGGGGCATCCGCCTGCCCGGCGCACCCGGCCACCAAAAGCCCCACGACCAGCAGGCCGCCTGCAGCCGACACGACGTTTCGCTTCATGTTCCTCGCCCTCCAGAGCATCCGCGGCGGTGTTCGGACATGCGCCACTCTGCCCCTGCGCGCCGCTTCCGCCAAGGCGGTTGACTTTCGCCGCGGTGGCGTCGATCCTGCGCGACGGGGTGCGGCGCGCTCACGACGGTGATCCGCGCAGGACTGCGATGATCGAGCCGTGGCATCCGTCGTCTCGATCGTGACCCGCTCGACTGCGCCCGCGGAGCGGCTCTTCGACATCTCGCTCAGCATCGACGAGCACCAGGCCTCGATGGCGGCGTCGGGCGAGACGGCGATCGCGGGCGTGACCAGTGGTGCGATCGGCCTGGGCGAGACGGTGACCTGGCGGGCGCGGCACTTCGGGATCTGGTTCACGATGACCTCGCGCATCACGAGTCTCGATCGCCCACACCGGTTCGTCGACGAGCAGGTGCGCGGGCCGTTCCGCGCGTTCCGCCACGAGCACGTGTTCGAACAGGATGCCGCCGGCACGACCATGATCGACACGCTGACGATCGCGTCGCCGATCTTCGGGCGTCTTGCGGAGCGGCTGGTGCTCGTGCCGTACCTGCGCCGGCTGATCACGGCGCGGAACCGGCACCTGGTCGATGGGCTCGAGCGCTGACGGTTCGGGGGCTCCCCGTTCACTGAGGGAGCGGCACCCCGGTCAGGGCATCGGCCGCGGCGTCTTGATCATCGCGCCGGCAGAGAGGAACGTCGCGGTCGCGGCGATGTTCGCGCCGATCCACCACGGGCCGTCGAAGACGATCGGGTAGAGCGGATTCCACACGACGGCGATCGCGAGCATCGGCACGATCCACCACCACTGACGTGCCTGGGCGGCGAACCATCCGATGATCACGGCGAGGATCGCGATGATGAACCGCGCCACGAGGTACAGCTCCTGGTCGACGAGCGCGATCCCGGCGATGCAGACGATGGCGGCCAGGATCCCCGGTGCCAGAGCGTTGCGCTGGAAGGCGGGTGATGGCGTCGGCCGTGAGGACACCGGGGGCTCCGTTCGTGTGCGGGGAGGGTCAGTCGACTGTACGACGGGATGCTGCGGGTGGGCGATTCGGCGGGGGCGATCCTTCGGCGGGCTCAGGGGGCGGGGTGGGTGCTCAGGCGGTGGAGTTCGAGGCGACCCTTCGGCGGGCTCAGGGACCGGGGTGTGGGCGTGCGGGGCTGCGGTGTGAAACCCTGAAGCGTCCGGCGACGCCGCGCCGGGCGGGGGAGGAGTGAACGAATGGATACATCGGCCGAACTATCGTTCGCAGAAGTGCTGCACCACCGCGCGCAGACGCTGCGCCCGGGTGAACCGCTCGCGCCACCGCTCGTCTCGGCGAGCACGTTCGCGCTGCCGGGCGACCCCGCGGGTGTGCCGTACCAGTACGGGCGGATGGGCTCGCCGACGTGGACGGCGCTCGAAGACGCCCTGCAGGTGCTCGAGCGCGCCGAGACGGCGATCTTCCCATCAGGGATGGCCGCCATCGCCGCCGTGCTGCTGACCCACCTGCGCCCCGGCGATCGCGTGCTGCTGCCGAGCGACGGCTATTACACGACGCGCCTGATCGCCGACGACTACCTCAAGACGATCGACGTCGAGGTCGAACTGTGCGCGACGCGCGACTACGCCGATCGCGATGTGACCGGCGTGCGGCTCGTGTTCCTCGAGACCCCGTCGAACCCGGCGCTGGACGTCTGCGACATCGCCGACATGGCGCGACGCGTGCGCGAGGCCGGCGGGCTGCTCGTCGTCGACAACACGACCATGACGCCTCTCGGTCAACGGCCGCTGGATCTCGGCGCCGATGTCGTGGTGGCATCCGACACGAAGGCGGTGAACGGGCACTCCGACGCGCTCCTCGGCCACGTCGCGAGTCGCGACACCGGCGTCATGGAACGGGTGCGCGACTGGCGCAAGATCACGGGCGGGATTCCCGGTCCGTTCGAAACGTGGATCGTGCACCGCGGACTCGAGACGCTCGAGGTGCGGTTCGATCGCATGTGCACGAGTGCGGCGGTGATCGCGGAGCGCCTGGCCGAGCATCCGGCGGTCGGTGCGGTGGCGTACCCCGGGCTCGCGTCGCACCCGCAGCGCGAGGTCGCCGAGCGGCAGATGCTGCGGTTCGGCAGCCTCGTCGGCATCACGCTCGAGAACGCGGATGCCGCTGATCGCTTCATCGAGCGTGCGAAGTTCATCGTGCCCTCGACGAGTTTCGGCGGGGTGCACTCATCGGCCGAGCGGCGCGCGCGCTGGGGGGACGACGTGCCCGACGGGTTCGTACGGCTGTCGGTCGGCTGCGAGCCGACCGAAGAGCTGTGGGCGGACATCGCGCAGGCGCTCTCCACCTGACTCCGTCGGCCCCGGCTCCCTGAGCCCATCCGACCCCGGTCCCTGAGCCCGCCGAAGGGTCGCTTCCTCACACCCCCTGGTCCCTGAGCCTGCCGAAGGGTCGTCCCGAACTCCGGTCCCTGAGCCTGCCGAAGGGTCGTCCCCACCCACGGTCCCTGAGCCTGCCGAAGGGTGTCCGAGGCCAGGAGTAGGGTCGCCGCGTGGTCGATCTGGATGAACTGCGCACCGTCACGGCGCGTTTGCCGGGCGTCGAGGAGCGCGCGACGACGGGCGGGCCCGCGTGGTTCGTGCGCGGCAAGCTTTTCGCGTGGGCATGCCACCCGTGGCCGAGCATTCCCGCCGACATGCGCGAGATCATCGGGCGCGAGCTCGTCGTCGGAGTCAAAGTCGCCGATCCGGTCGACGCCCTCGCGTTGAAGGAGATGGCGCCCGATGTCTTCCTGCGCGAGACGACGCGATGGAGCGAGCCGAAGGTCGCGTTCCGCATGAGCCGCATCGACCCCGAGCACTTCGTCGAGCTCGTCACCGAGGCGTGGTACTCGCAGGCCCCGAAGTACTTGCGGCGGCAGGTGGACGAGGCGGCGTAGAGCGGCCGACCCTTCGGCAGGCTCAGGGACCGGGTGGGGGAGTGGGCGACCCTTCGGTGGGCTCAGGGGGCGGTTCGGCAGGGTCAGGGACCGGGGTGGGCCGGGGCCGAGGGTGTGGCAGACGCCCGCTCGGCGGCGACGGCGTCACGCACGACAGGGGCGACCTCGGACGAGAACCGTTCGAGCATGCCGGGGTCGTCGCTGCCGACGATGAACGTCGAGACACCGTCTTCGAGGGCGAGCGCCGCGAGCTGATCGGCGGTCTCCCGCCCCGAGATGTTGAGCAGGCGCACGACCTCGTCGGGGCGCCGGCCGGCGCTCGTCGCGGCATCGTCGATGCGAGCGTTTCCGGCGGCGAGGTCACCCGGCTTCATGTAGCCGAGAGAGGGCAGCCACCCGTCGCCGAGGCGGCCGGTGAGGCGCAGCATCCGGGGTTTGTAGGCGCCGATCCAGATCGGCACGCGGTGCGCGGGTGCGGGCCCGCGCTTGGCGCCCTTCATGGGGTAGTACTCGCCGCCGCGCACCCCGCCGCGCGTGTCGGTGTCCCACAGTTCGCGGATCACGCCGATGCCTTCGGCCAGCGCATCGACGGCCTCGCCGGGGGTCAAGCGGCGCGCGCCCATCGCCTCGATCGCATCCCAGAATCCGCCGGCGCCGAGACCGAGTGCGAACCGACCGCCCGAGAGCAGATCGAGGGATGCCGCGGCTCGCGCCGTGACCGGCGCCGGTCGCATCGGCAGGTTCAGCACGTTCGGCGCGAGGTGGATCGTCGAGGTCGAAGCGGCGACGTAGGACAGCAGCGTCCACGTGTCGAGGAACGCCGGCTGATACGGGTGGTCCTGGAACGTGACGAGGTCGAAGCCGAGATGCTCGCTCATCTGCGCGAGCTGCACGGGACGCTGCGGATCGCCCGCGACAGGGGTGAGGAACGTGCCGAAGCGGATCGGATGCCCATAGTCCATACAGGGCGCAACATCGCATGCGCGCGAATGCTTCCGCGGGGGCGGCCCGCGAGGTCGTCGCCGTCGCGTAACGTTGATGGCGGGGAAAGCGAGGCTCACCGCATGAAGGTTGCCGCATCAGCGGACTGGCGACAGTCCATTCCATTCGAGACGCCGATGCTGGTCGCCGATCTCGTGCCCGGCGAGCCGACGCGCTGCTTCACCTGCGGCATGTCGTCGGAGCCCCGTGAGCGCACCGAGCTGTGGGCGTTCAAGCACCGGCATCCACGTCATCACGACGGTTTCGTGCGCTTCTACTGCCAGCCGCATGCTCCCGTCGTCGCCCGCCCGGAGCCTGTCGCTGCGCCGGCTCGCGCCCGTGCGGCATCCCGACCCGAGCGCACCAGCGCACCGCGCCGCACCCCCGCGGCGGACCCGAAGCCGCGCGCGATGTGCCCGTCGTGCTTCGTCGAGGTGTCGGCGAAGGGCGAGTGCGGCATGTGCGGCGCGTCGGTCGTATAGCCCACATGGCGCGCGGGGAAAACCCCGTGCGTCCGCGCCGTGCCGGGTGACAGAGTCGAACCATGTCGACCAACGTCCGGATGCTGCGCTGTGAACCCGAGCACGTCTTCGACGTGCTCTCGAACGGATGGCTCTACCCCTCGTGGGTCGTCGGCGCCTCGCGCATGCGCGACGTCGACGCGACGTGGCCGCAACCCGGCGCTGAGTTGCATCACTCGTTCGGGGTGTGGCCCGCGCTCATCGACGACACAACCGTGAGCCTCGAGTGGGACCCTCCGCGGCGCGCCGTGCTGCGGGCACGCGGCTGGCCGCTGGGCGAAGCCCGCGTCGTGATCGACGTGAAGGCGCACTCCGCCGGGCGGTGCCTCGTGCGCATGCACGAGGAGGCCGTCTCGGGCCCCGGGCGCTTCGTGCCGGCGCCCGTGCTCGATGTGCCGCTGTACTGGCGCAACCGCGAAACCCTGCACCGCCTCGCCTACCTCGCCGAGGGTCGCGCGATCACGGCCGAGCCCTCGACCGCCGAGCGCGAGGGCACGCAGGACTGAGGCCGGGCGGGCTGGGGCCAGCGGGGTGGAGCCGGGCGGGGTGGGCCAGCGGAGGCGTTGGGTGCGCGGCATCCCTTCGTTTGCCTCACTTTGCTGGCCGAGCGGTGCTCTTTGAGCACTTTGAGGCAAGTGAACTCGGGGGTGGCTGGTTCAGTTGACTCACTTTGCTGCGCGTGGTCAGCGCGCAGCGCAGTTCGAGGCAAATAAACCAAGCGAGGTCAGGCTTGCAACGGATGCTTCGGGCGAGCCCAGCGCGCCGGAAGGTCGGGGCCATCCCACACCTGCACGACGCCCCAGACGGCCGCGGCGATCGGCACGGCGAGCACGGCCCCCACGATGCCGCCCAGCGCGGTGCCGACGGTCAAGGCGACCAAGATCACGAAGGCGTGCAGCTTCATCGACCGGCCCATGAGCACCGGCTGCAGGAAGTTGCCCTCGAGCTGGTTCACGAGCACGACGACACCGACGACGAAGAGGGCGTTCACCCAGTCGTTCGCAACGAGGGCGACGAGGGCCGCGAGGATGCCGGCGAGCGTGGCTCCGACGATCGGGATGAACGCGAGCAAAAAGACCAGCACGGCCAGCGGGATCGCCAGCGGCACTTGCAAGATGAGCAAACCGATCAGGATGCCGATGGCATCGACGGCCGCG
Source organism: Microbacterium sp. NPDC055357 (assembly GCF_053644835.1). Taxonomy (NCBI): domain Bacteria; kingdom Bacillati; phylum Actinomycetota; class Actinomycetes; order Micrococcales; family Microbacteriaceae; genus Microbacterium; species Microbacterium sp. NPDC055357. The sequence goes on from NZ_JBSHLZ010000013.1 coordinate 15,772, forward strand.
ACGGTCGCTGTTCCTCGCACGTAAGACCCGAGCACCGACACCGTCTTGTCGCCGATGCGGCGGGCGCGGGCGTAGTTCGCGCCGCGGAAGGGGCGCAGCAGGAACTCCCACATGCGCGGACCGTCCTTCAGGAAGAAGAACAGGATCACGACCATCAGCACGAGGCCCGTGACGAAGCTCGCGACGGCGCCGATGCCGGCGATCGCGCCCGATCCGAACTGCGCGCTCGTGACGAAGTCGCCGAGAGCGGCGAGCCACTCATCGATCTGGTCGGCGGAGAGGAAATCGAACGGCAAGGTGTTGATCCAGGCGAGCAGGCTCTGGACGCCGTCTTCCGCTTGCGCGTAGAGCTCGTCCCACTGGTCGCGCACGGCCCAGACGATGAGCCAGCCGAGGAGTGTCAGGATCACGACGATCGCCAGCAGGGTCAGCACCGTCGCGAGCAGCGGAGGGAAGCCGCGTCGCCGCATGAGCCGCATGACGGGCGAGAACGCCGAGGCGAGGATGAGCGCGATCACGAGGGGGATGGTCACGAGCGTCAGCGTCTGGATGACGAAGATGATGCCGGCGGCGACCGCGACGACGAGGATCACCTGCAGCGCCCGGATCGCGAGCTTGCCAAAGCCGTCGGCCCACAGGCTCCACGGCTGGCGTGTGGCCTCGAGCTCGATCGATGCATCCTCGAGGCGGATGGTTCGTGGTTCTCTGCGGAAGAACAGTCCCATACCGAGACGGTACGCGCTGAAGGCTCGGCACGGAAACACTCCGCCCAGATGAGGCTTGGGGTTGCGCGGATCGACGCTCTGCTCTAGGCCGTGTCAGATCGGGACTCGGTTATCTCAGATCGGGAGATCGGGAGATCTGGTGAGGACAGGCGGATCTGCCGCAGGATGCCCCGTCCGGCCGGAACTCCTGATCTCGCGGTGCGTCCCCGCCGGCGCCGCGAGAATGTTACGTCCTTTCGAGGCGTCGATGTGCGTTCTGGTCATGATGACCATTAGAGTCTGGAAATGTGCTGCCTTTCCGGCGTGCACACGTGAGCGAAGGAGCTGTGCATGTCTCGTATCGGCATAGTCGCCGAGCGTCCGGGGGAAGCCCGGGTCGCCGCGACGCCGGCGACGGTGGTGAAGCTGCGCCAATTGGGTTACGACGTTTCGGTCGAATCGGGGGCGGGAACCGCGTCGTCGTTCCCGGATTCCGCGTTCGCCGAGGCCGGCGCCGACGTCGTCGACGCGGCGGCGGCGTGGGCCGCGCCCATCGTCTTGAAGGTCGACGCGCCGACCGATGAGGAGATCGGTCGGCTCTCTGACGGCGCGACGATCGTGGGTCTGCTGAGTCCGGCGCTGCGGCCGGAGCTGCGGGCTGCGCTCGCGGTGCGCGGGATCACGGCGATCGCGATGGACGCCGTGCCGCGCATCTCGCGGGCCCAGTCGATGGATGTGCTGTCCTCGATGGCGAACATCGCCGGCTACCGGGCCGTTGTCGAGGCGGCGAACGAGTTCGGCCGGTTCTTCACGGGGCAGGTGACGGCGGCGGGCAAGGTGCCTCCGGCCAAGGTGCTTGTGGCCGGGGCCGGTGTCGCGGGGTTGGCGGCCGTGGGTGCGGCATCCAGTCTCGGTGCGATCGTGCGCGCGACCGACCCGCGTCCGGAGGTCGCCGACCAGGTCAAGTCGATCGGCGGGGAGTACCTCAAGGTCGAGGTCGCGGTCGAGCAGTCCACCGACGGCTATGCGAAAGCGACGAGCGAGGCGTACGACCGGCGTGCGGCGGAGATGTACTCCGAGCAGGCGGCCGATGTCGACATCATCATCACGACGGCGCAGATCCCGGGGCGCGCCGCGCCGCGTCTGATCACGGCGGCCGATGTCGCGACGATGAAGCCGGGCTCGGTCATCGTCGACATGGCGGCATCGTCGGGCGGCAATGTCGAGGGCTCGGTCGCGGGGGAGCGGGTCGTCACCGCCAACGGCGTGATCATCCTCGGATACACCGACCTCGCGGGTCGGCTCGCCGCTCAGGCGTCGCAGCTGTACGGCACGAACCTCGTGAACCTGCTGACGCTGCTCACTCCGGGCAAGGACGGTCAGCTCACGCTGGATTTCGAGGACATCGTGCAGCGGTCGGTGACCGTGGTGCGCGACGGTGTCGAGACGTGGCCGCCGCCGCCGGTGCAGGTCTCCGCCGCGCCGCCGGCTGCGAAGCCCGCCGCCGTGGTCGCGCCCGTGGCGGGACCCGCGCGCAAGGCCCCGAAGATCATCGGGTTCGCCGCTGCGGCTGTGCTGCTGTTCCTCGCCGCCGCTTTCGCGCCGCAGCCGCTGCCGCAGCACCTGACGGTGTTCGCCCTCGCGGTCGTCGTCGGTTTCTATGTGATCGGCAAGGTCGCGCACGCGCTGCACACCCCGCTCATGAGTGTCACGAACGCGATCTCGGGCATCATCATCGTCGGCGCGATGCTGCAGCTGACCACGGATGACCTGGTCGTGCAGATCCTCGCCGGCGTGGGCGTGCTGGTGGCCAGCATCAACATCTTCGGCGGGTTCGCCGTGACCAGACGCATGCTGCGCATGTTCTCGAAGGGGGACGCCCGATGAACCCGGAAGCGATCGCCACCGCCGCGTATCTCGTCGCGGCGCTGCTGTTCATCCTGAGCCTCGCGGGGCTGTCCAAGCACGAGACGTCCCGCGCGGGAGTGTCCTACGGCATCGTCGGCATGACCATCGCGCTCGTCGCGACGATCTGGCTGATGTCGCAGTCGCCCAGCGAGGGGATGATGACGGGCCTCGTCATCATGCTCATCGCGATCGTCATCGGCGCCGCGATCGGCCTGTGGCGGGCACGCGTGGTCGAGATGACCGGCATGCCCGAGCTCATCGCGCTGCTGCATTCGTTCGTCGGTGCCGCCGCCGTGCTCGTCGGCTGGAACGGCGCACTGTATGACGGGGGCCTCACCGGGGCGCTGCGCGACATCCACCACGCCGAGGTGTTCATCGGGGTGTTCATCGGTGGCATCACCTTCACCGGGTCGATCGTCGCGTTCCTGAAGCTGTCGGGCCGCATCTCGTCGAAGCCGCTCGTGCTGCCGGGCAAGAACATCCTCAACCTCGGCGCTCTCGTCGTCTTCGCCGGGCTGACCGTCTGGTACGTCATCTCGCCCGAGATGTGGATGCTCGTCGTCGTCACGATCCTCGCCCTCGCCCTGGGCTGGCACCTGGTCGCCTCGATCGGCGGCGGCGACATGCCCGTGGTCGTGTCGATGCTCAACAGCTACTCCGGCTGGGCGGCGGCCGCGGCGGGCTTCCTGCTCAACAACGACCTGCTCATCGTCACCGGTGCGCTCGTCGGATCCTCGGGTGCCTACCTCAGCTACATCATGTGCAAGGCGATGAACCGGTCGTTCTTCTCGGTCATCGCCGGCGGTTTCGGTATCGAGGCGCCCAGCTCGGGCGACGAGGACCACGGCGAGCACCGCGAGATCGACGCGGCGTCGGTCGCGGACATGCTCGCGGGGGCGTCGTCGGTGGTCATCGTGCCCGGCTACGGCATGGCCGTCGCGCAGGCGCAGTACCCCGTCGCCGACCTCGCCCATCGCCTGCGCGAACGCGGTGTCGACGTGAAGTTCGGCATCCACCCCGTCGCGGGACGCCTGCCCGGGCACATGAACGTGCTCCTGGCCGAAGCGAAGGTGCCGTACGACATCGTCCTCGAGATGGACGAGATCAACGACGACCTCGCGCGCACCGACGTCGTGCTCGTGATCGGCGCGAACGACACCGTCAACCCCGCCGCCGCCGAGGACCCGGGTTCACCGATCGCCGGCATGCCCGTCGTGCGCGCGTGGGAGGCCGAGAACGTCATCGTGTTCAAGCGATCGATGGCGTCGGGTTACGCCGGCGTGCAGAACCCGCTGTTCTTCCGCGAGAACGCGCAGATGCTCTTCGGTGACGCGAAGGACCGCGTGGAGGACATCCTCCGCGACTTCTGACCGCGCCGGGGTGTCGACAACTCCGGACAAAAGCGACTCCCGACGGCGTGAAGCCGTCGGGAGTCGCTGTCTTCCGGAGTTGTCGACGGGTCAGTGGGCCGCCTCGTAGGCCTCGATGACCGACGCCGGAACTCGGCCACGATCCGAGATCCGGAATCCGTTGTCTTTCGCCCAGGCGCGGATGCCGCTGTAATCGCTCTGCCCCGAGCGGCGGCGCGTGCGGGTGGCGTTGCCGCCCGTGGTCGTCGTGCCCCGCGAAGCGGAGATGCGGCGGCCGGCCGCCACGAAACGCTCGAGGGAATCGCGCAGGGACCGTGCGTTCTCGGCGCTCACGTCGATCTCATACGCGACGCCGTCGAGCGAGAAGAGCACCGTTTCACCTTCACCCACTTCGAGGACGGTGCCGTCCAGATCGTCGACGAGTTGATGCACAATTCTGCGAGCCATGGAAGCACAATACGCCTATATCGCTCCCGTGACTATTCGATTATTTCGACACCACAATTCAGGTGATAGTCATTCCCTCGATCCGCAGAACGAAATGCGCATTTCTGATGCGCGGCATCTGCTGCTCAAGGAAGAATTCCCGCGCGTCGCGCCTTCACGACCGCGGCGTGCCGACTCGAGACATCGAGTTTCGCCATCGCCGATTGCAGATACGACTTGACGGTGACTTCTTTGAGGCCGAGGATGACGGCGATCTCGGCATTGCGCGAACCCACCGCGGCGCACGCGAGAACGTCGGTCTCACGGCGCGAGAGTCGCACGTCCGGTTCAGCCGGGGTGTCCGCGGTCTCGGCCGACAGGGCGGCCAGGCGCCGCTCGACGTGCTCGAGCCGCCCGCGCAGCGCCGAGTCGCTCACCGACGAGGCGATCGTGCGCAGCTCGACATAGCTCTGCCGCAGCTCTTCTCTCGCCGAGCCGCTCAGCGACCCCGCCGACGTCGGAGGCATGGCCGCGGCGAGGCGGCGCTCGACCTCGTCGCGCACGCGCAGCTCGGTGGCGAGGTCGCTCGCGATGTCGAATGCGGGACCGGTGACGACATCGCCCACGGGGGACTCGGACCACGACCCGCAATACAGCACGCCGCGGGCGCGACCGCCGACGAGCACGGGGACCGCGAAGAGCGTCGCGATCCCCTCACCGAGCACAGCCCGGTCGTAGTCGTGCGTGATGACGCGCGACGACCGGTAGTCCAGGGCGAGCCGCGGGCGCCGCTCGACGAGGGCGCGACCGCCGAGACCCCGACCGGCCTGCACGACGAGGCCCTCGAGGTGGCGCGTGCGCGCTCCCGCGATCGCGGAGATGTGCACGGCGCCGTCGCGCTCGAAACCACCGAACGCGACCGGGAACCGGGTGCGCCGGGTCAATTGGTCGACGGCGCGTGCGACGAGCTGCGCATCGACCTCGAGGGTCGTCGGAGCTGCTCCCACCGCCTACCTGCTTCCGGGTGCGGCGACGCCGCCGCTTTCGTAGCGACGACGATACCACCGGGCCGATGCCGCCTCCCGGCCCCGAACCCGCCCACATCCTGCGCCCCCGAGAGACGCAGCCGGGGTGCAGCCGGGGTGCAGCCGAGGCGCAGCCGGGGCGCGAACGGCCTACACGCTCGCGCCCCGGCTGCCGGTGCGGCCGGCGAGTGCCGCGTGCTCCATGTCGATGAGGTACCTCTTGAGGGCGGGGTGGCGCCCGTACTGACCGAGCGAACCGTCGGCGCGCACGACGCGGTGCGCGGGCACGACGATCGAGAACGGCGTCGTCGCGCACGCCGTTCCGACCGCGCGCGCGGCCCCGGGGCGCCCGGCCATGATGGCGACTTCTCCGTAGCTGGCCGTCTCGCCGTAGGGGACCTCGCAGGCCGCCTCGAGCGCGTCGCGCCGGAATCCGCGCACGAGCCGCCACTCGAGGTCGACGGTGAACTGGCGGCGCTCGCCCGCGAAGTACTCGTCGAGCTGCGCGGCGGCCGTCACCGCGGCATCCGTCGTCTCGGGCTCGGGAACCGCGCCCAGTCGTCGCGACAGCTGCTCGAGCTCGACGCCGAGAGGCGCGTCGAAGGGCGCGAGCGACACGATGCGCTCGCCCTCGGCCACGATGAGGATGTCGCCGACGGGAGAGGGATGGACGAGGAAGCGCGGCGTCGGAGCGGTCATGGGGACCATCCTGACGCGCCCGAGCGTGCCGCGGCGCGGGAAGCGACGAGCGGGGGAATGCGGATCGTCGATGCACGATGGGGAGGAACGGGTGCTCCTAATACCGTGAAACCCGGCGCGGATGCAAGCACCGCGGGCAGGGGGCACCTAATGTGGCTGTCGTGTGGCGATCGAATGGCAACACCGTGATCGGTGACGAGGACTCGGAGGGCGCGACGGTGACTCCGGCAGACCTCGGGCTGTCCGATCCCGGCGTCGAGGTGGCGCACATCGCCGACCCCGAACGCGAGCGACTGCGCCGCGAAGCCGCCCAGCTCGGCGGACGCTCCACGCTGCTGCACTACACGGACCGGGACGACGCCGGCATCGAGATCACGCAGGCCCACCCGAGCAGCCTCCCGCAGTTCCTGACCGGCCGGTCGACGCTGCTGTCCAACCTCTTCCGCGACGAGGTCGCGCTGCGCAATGCGCGCCTGGCCGCCGAGCGCATCACCGCCAAGAGCGTCGAGCTGCGCACGACCCGCGGGCTCGACACCGTGCACCTCGCCGTCGGTCTCGCATCGTGGCGCATCGCCGGCCTCGTCTGCACCGCCCCCGTGCTGCTGCGTCCCCTCGCGATCCGGCGCCACCAGGCGGACTTCGAGGTCAAGCTGCACGGCCCCATCACGCTGAACCCCGAGCTCGCCCGCGCCCTGCGCACGCACTTCGGCATCGAGATCGACGCCACCGCGCTCGCCGCGCTCGCCTACGACGAGGGCGTCTTCAAGCCGCAGCCGGTCATCGACCACCTGCGCGCCATCACGCGCGACATCGCCTCGTTCACGGTGCATCCGCGGCTCGTCGTGTCGAGCTTCGGCGACGTGGGCGCGGCGATGGCGACGGATGCTGCGAACCTCGACCACCCCGTACTGAATGCGCTCGCCGGTCACCCGGGCGATCGCGAGCGGCTCGCGACGCGCGTCACCGTGCCGACGCGGACGAACCCCGATGAGCGACCCCCGGCATCCGACACGCTGCTGCTCGATGCCGACGCCGAGCAGGAGCGCGTGCTCGAGAAGATCGCGGCGGGGCAGTCGCTCGTCGTGCACACGCTGCCCGGCACGGGCGGCACGCAGACCGTCATCAACGCCGTCGGCCAGCTCGTGAAAGACGGCAAGCGCGTGCTCGTCGTGAGCGCTCGCCGCTCGACGCTCGAGGGCGTGCGTCACCGCCTCAGCGGCGTCGGGCTGCCCGGGCTCGCCGTGTCGCCGCGGCACGTGCAGCGCGACCTCATCCGCGCGATCGGCCGCAACGAGAAGGCCGAGCCGCCCAAGGTGTCCGACATCGACGACGCGCTCGTGCGGCTGCGCGGCGTGCTGCGCGACTATCGCGGCGCCGTCACGTCGCAGCATCCGACTCTTTCGGTGTCGGTCCTCGACATCCTGCGCACCCTCGCCGAGCTCACGGCGCGCGAACCCGCGCCGGCGACGACGGCGCGCTTCGACATCGGAGCCCTGCAGCGGCTCGCTCCCGTGCGCGCCGAGGCCGCCGCGAAGCTCGCCGCCGCCGCGCGGCTGGGCGAATTCCGCTTCGGACCCGACGACTCGCCCTGGTACGGCGTCTCGTTCGAGACGACCGAGGAAGCCCGCAACGCCCACGGGCTCGCGTCGCGCCTGCACCGGCAGGACCTGCCCGCACTGCTCGAGCGCGGCTACGAGCTCATCGCGCAGACGCGGATGCGCCCCTTCCGCACGATCGCCGAGCTCGGCGTCTATCTGCGACTGCTGCAGGGGATCCGCGATTCGCTCGACCGGTTCAGCCTGACGGTGTTCGAGCGTCCGCTGGGCGAACTGATCCAGGCGCACGGGCCGCGGCGCGACGCCCCCACCATGACGGGGGCGAACCGGCGACGCCTGCGCCGGCTGTCGAAGGAGTACATCCGTCCGGGCGTGCACATCGCGGACATGCACGAGGCGCTCCTGCGCATCCAGCAGCAGCGCACCGAGTGGCAGCGGCTCGTCGAAGCGGGCGTCGCGCCCGAAGTGCCGCTGGGCCTCGGCGACGTGCAGGTCGCATGGCAGCGCGTCGACGCCGAACTGGCCGAGCTCGATCGCACGCTGGGCCGCTCCGAAGCGGACCGCCTGGCGACCCTGCCCGTCGCCGAGCTCGTGCGCACCGTCGCCGGCCTGGCCGCCGAGTCCGACGTCTTCGACAACCTCGTCGAGCGCGCGACGCTGCGCACCGAGCTGTCGCAGCTCGGTCTCGAGCCGCTCCTGTCCGAACTGTCGGTGCGCCACGTGCCCGAAGACCTCGTCGGACCCGAGCTCGAGTACGCGTGGTGGCAGTCGGCGCTCGAGCACCTGCTGCGCAACGACCGCGGCCTGCTCGGGGCGAACACGGCCGTCGTCGACCGGCTGGAGCGCGACTTCCGGCTCGTCGACGAAGCGCATGCCGCGGCATCCGGTCCGCTGCTGGCCGCGCAGCTCGCGACGCAGTGGCGCATCGGGATCGTCGATGAAGCCGGCGAGGCGACGGCGCTCAAGCGTCTGCTGAAGGACGGCAAGGCGACCCCGTCGCAGCTCTTCGCGGCCGCTCCGACCCTGCTGCGCACCCTCGCGCCCGTCTGGCTCTCGTCGCCCTACGACGTGCCCTCGATCCCCGACGCGTTCGGCTTCGACGTCGTCATCATCGCGGATGCCGGTGCGCTCTGCGTCGCCGAAGCGGCACCGGCGCTGCGCCGCGCACGGCAGGTCGTCGTGTTCGGCGACCCCGTGACGCAGAAGCCCACGCCGTTCGGCGTCGCCGCGGTCGTCGGGCCGCCCGCCGACGACGAACCCGAGGTTCCCTTCGACGACACGAGCCTGTTCGAGCGCTTCGCCGACATCGTGCCCGTCGAGACCCTCACCCGCAGCTACCGCGCCGGCGGAGAAGACCTCGCCGAGCTCGTCAACGCAGCGTTCTACGGCGGCGAGATCGTGTCGTACCCGTGGGCCGGGTCGTATCTCGGTCGCGGCAGCTTGAGCGTCGACTACGTCGAAGGCGGCACGGGCGCGCCCGATCCCGTGAGCGGCGCCGTCGAGAGCCCCGACGCCGAGGTCGCGCGCGTCGTCACCCTCGTCGTCGAGCACGCCGTCAACCGCGGCAGCGAGTCGCTCATGGTCGTGACCGCCAGCGCCAAGCACGCCGAGCGGGTGCGCGCCGCGGTCGAACGGGCCTTCGCGGGACGCTCCGACGTCGCCGACTTCGTCTCGCGCGACACCGCCGAGCCGTTCGCCGTGCTGACCCTCGAGGAATCGGTGGCCGAGAGCCGCGACCGCGTCGTCTTCTCGCTCGGGTTCGGGCTCACCAAGCACGGCCGCGTGCTCAGCGACTTCGGCGACCTGTCGACCCCCGACGGCGAGCGCCTGCTCACGGTCGGCATGACCCGCGCGCGCCGCTCGATGGTGATCGTGTCGTCGATCCGGCCCTCGTCCTTCGACGACGGACGGCTCGAGCACGGCGCCGCGACGCTGATGGGGATCCTCGGGGGGATCGCCGCGCGCTCGCGCGACGCCCGCCTCGAAGACCTCGCCGACCCGCTCACCCTCGCGCTCGCCCGCGAGCTGCGCAGCCTCGGGGTCGCCGTCGACGTGCACTACCGCGGCACGCTGCCGCTCGTCGCGCAGTTCAAGGGCAAGGCGGTCGTCGCCGAGAGCGACCCCGAGACGATCGGCGAGTCGCTGCGCGAAGCGCTGCGCCTGCGACCCCAGATCCTGCGGCGCCTGGGCTGGCACTACGTGCGCGTGCACTCGTTCGACCTGTACAGCGACCCGCGCGCCGTCGCGACCCGCATCGCCGAACTGCTCGGCGTGGGGCCCGAAGCGCCGCGGGCAGAGCAGCAGACGCAGCCCATCGATGTCGACTGACGACGACCGGCAGAAGCTCGTGCGGGTGCCCGGTTCTCGCCGGGTGAGGCTCACGCCCGTCGCCGGGGCCACGGACGAACCCCTGGCGGAGGACGAACCGGATGCCGCGGCATCCGGTTCGTCGTCAGGCCCGAACGACGAGCGCATGCGCCAGGACGTCCCCCCGCACTACTGACGCGACGCGTGGCCGCGCGGGGGCGCGCGGGGGCGCGCGGCGCGGCGGCGCGGCGGCGCGGCGGCGCGGCTCCGGCTTCGCCGTGCGTTGACTTGCGCCTTGTGCGGGGGACACGCCGGGTGCGGCGCGCATTAGCCGCAAGTCGATGATGGGCGGGGCGCGCTGCGGCGCGGCGGCGTGGCGGCGCGGCTCCGGCTTCGCCGTGCGTTGACTTGCGCCTTGTGCGGGGGACACGCCGGGTGCGGCGCGCATTAGCCGCAAGTCGACGATGGGCGGGGCGCGCTGCGGCGGGGCGGCAGGGCGCCGGGGCGCCGTCCGCGTGAGTTGACTTGCGGCTTGTGCGGGGGACACGCCGGGGGCGACGCGCATTAGGCGCAAGTCGACAGAGGGGGCGCGACCTCAACGCGGGCGCGACCTCAACGCAGGCGCGCCCTCAACGGGCGCGCCCGCGGGGTCAGGGACGCGGGGCGTCGCCGGCGGGAGGGGTCGACGAGACCTGGACGCCGGTCTGGCGCTCGAGAAGGTCGCGGATCTGGATGAGGAGCTCGGTCTCGGTGGGTGCGGGCGGCTCTTCGACGACGCCGGCCTTGGCCGCCTGGATCTCTTTCCACTTGTTCATCGGGAAGACGAACACGAAGTAGACGACGATCGCGACCGCGAGGAAGCTGATGAGCGCATTGATCAGGCCGCCGACCGGGAACGTGACGGTGCCGCCGTAGAGGTCGGGCACGGGGAATCCGATCGCGCCGTCCTCCTGCGGCTTCCAGAAGATCGAGATGAGCGGCGTGATGATGCTGTCGACGATCGCGGTGACGACCGCGGTGAACGCCGCTCCGATGACGACGGCGACGGCAAGGTCGATGACATTGCCCCGCATGATGAAGTCTTTGAAGCCCTTGATCACAGGGTCCCCCTTGGTGTCGCCGACTTCCGCCGGTTATGAACCCGTCGATGCGGGGGAGGATTTCGCCTCCGGCTTCGATGATGCCGAAGACGACGACGCGGTGCCAGAAGACGAGCCGGAGTCACCGGAATTGCCCGACGAGCTTCCGCCGCCGGCCCGCGAGTCGGTGCGGTAGAAACCGGAGCCGTTGAAGGTCACGCCGATCGAGCCGTACTCCTTGCGCAGCGCGCCGCCGCACTCGGGGCATTCGGTGAGCGTGGGGTCGGCGAAGGACTGGACGGCGTCGAAGCGGTGGCTGCACTGCTTGCAGGCATAAGCGTAGGTCGGCATGGGCTGCTCTCGGGTGGGATCTCAGCGTCGCTCGGGCGACAGGGTCAGGGTACGGGTGGGCGTCACGATGCCGGAGACGGGTTGGTCCAGCTCGTCGAAGGGAACCTCGTCGAGCACTTCGGAGTCGTACACGACGGCGTAGACGGGAGGACGCCGCTCCATCGAGCCGAGCGTCTTGTCGAAGTATCCGCGGCCCCAGCCCAGCCGCATCCCGTCGCGGGCGACCGCCGCGGCCGGGATGATCATGAGGTCGACGTCGTTGACGGCGATCGGCCCCAGCACTTCGCCGACCGGCTCCGGCATGCCGAACAGCCCCTCGGCGATGTCGCCGTCAGCCGCGGCGACCGACCAGTCGAGCAGGCCATCGGCGCGCGTGATGGGCAGCAGAACCCGGATGCCGCGGGCCACAGCCGCGTCGACGAACTCACGGGTTCCCGGCTCGGTCGTCGTCGACAGGAAGCACGACAGGCTCGTGGCGCCGAGCTCGGCCACGAGGGCGTCGAGCTGTTCGCTGATGCCCTTCGCCGCGGCATCCCGTGCACCGTCCGAGAGCAGTTGGCGGCGCTCGCGCAAGTCGGCGCGCAGAGCGCGCTTCGCGTCGACGAGGTCGGGGGCCATGCCCAGAGTCTAATCGCGGTGTGTCGTGCACCGGCCGGAGCCGTATGACGCCCAGTTCGGAGGTGCATACTCTGCTCGGTTTGTCGGACGACCCCTCGCGGGACTTCCATCCTTTCCCCGATGGCACGGCGGGTCGAAGTCGGAAGGATGGGCGCGATACCCGAGATCGATCCCGTCGGCGTCCGGCTCGTGCGAGCCCCCGATGGCATACCGAGACTCTTTCAAGGAGGAGAGACCGATGAACAAGCGCGTAGCGGTGCTGGGCGGCGGAAACGGCGCCCACATGATGGCCGCAGACATGAAGCTTCGCGGACACGAGGTCCGCATGTTCGAGATGCCGGAGTTCGCCGGCCGTCTCGAGCAGCTCTTCGCGACCCGAACGGTCAAGGTCACGTCCGTCCTCAACGAGGACGTGCTCCTGGACGTCGTCACCTCTGACATCGACGAGGCCGTGTCGGGAGCCGACTACATCCTCGTCGTGACCCCCGCGTTCGCGCACGCCGCATACGCCCAGCTGCTGAAGGGTCGGGTGAACCGCGACCAGATCCTCGTGTCGTTCCCCGGCGCCTTCGCGGCGCTGGAGTTCCGCAAGGCGCTCGAGGGCGAGGACTGCCCCGTCATCGCCGACGCCAACAACCTGCCCTACGACGTGCGGCTGAGCGGACCGGCCTCGGTCGCCCTGCACGGCTACAACGACATCAACATCGCGTTCCTGCCGGCCAGCAAGGGTCCCGAGCTGTTCGACCAGGTGCGCGAGGACCTCTTCCCCTTCACGCGGCTCTACGACGATGTGCTCGAGTGCGGCCTGAGCATCGTCAACCCCACGGTGCACACGGGGCCGTGCCTGCTCAACGTCAGCCACATCGAATCGCCCACGCGCGAGTTCTTCCTCTACGAGCACGGCGTCACGCCGTCGTCGATGAAGGTCAACGTGCAGCTGGACCGCGAACGCAAGTCGCTGGGCGCGGCGCTGGGCTACCACCTGCGACCGGTCGAGGACTTCAGCGGCCTGCAGGAGGATTACACCTGGCAGGATCTGTACAAGGCTCTGCACGGCGAGATCGCGCTGACGCCGATCTCCGGGCCCAACAGCATCCACAATCGATACCTCACCGAGGACGCCCCCTATGGACTCGTTCCGTGGGTCGCGATCGCCGGCGTGTTCGGAGTCGACATGCCACTGACCGCGTCGATCCTCGCGGTGTACAACGTCATCCACGAGACCGATTGGTTCGCGGACGGGCTCGGCTTGGAAGAGCTGGGCCTGGACGGTATGGATGCCGCGGCGATTCGCCGCTACGTCACGACGTGTGAGAGGTGACCCGGTGAACACCAGAAAGACCTCGCGCCGCGTGCGCGTCGGCACGGTCGTGACCTTCATGGGCGCGATCGTGGCGTACCTGATCGGCTCGGGCTTCGCCACGGGCCAGGAATCGATGCAGTACTTCTCGTCGTTCGGCGCCGCCGGCGCGACGGGTGCGCTGATCATCACGCTCGCCCTGTACGCGTATTTCACCATCGTCGCGCTGCGCGACGGGCGCAACCTGCGTCTGAAGTCCACCAACGAGATCTTCGAGTACTACTGCGGCAAGTACCTCGGCAAGTTCTTCGGCATCTTCGCGCCGGCCTTCTTCTTCTGCATGTACGCCGTCATGCTCTCGGGCGCCGGTGCGGCACTCGAGCAGCACTTCGGCTGGAACGTGCAGATCGGCATCTTCGCGATGGCGATCGCGACACTGCTCACGGTCATGCTCGGACTCGACGGGCTCGTCTCGATCGTGTCGAAGCTCGGCCCGGTCATCGTCGCGCTGGCGATCATCGTCGGCATCATCGGCATCGTGATGAACCCCGGCGGCATCGCGGATTCGAACGAGACCCTCGCCGACATCGACGTGCTGCAGGCCGCACCGAACTGGGCGATCTCGGGCTTCATCTTCCCGGGCATCGGCCTGCTCATGCTCGTGCCGTTCCTCGCGGGCATCGGCCGTAAGGCGCGCAACGACCGGGAGGCCGCCGTCAGCGGATTCGTCGGCGCGCTGACCTTCGTGATCGCCGTCGCGATCGTCGCCTTCGGCCTGCTCGCCAACATCGGCGAGGTGTACGACCAGCAGATCCCGATGCTGTGGATCGCCGACCAGGTGTTCGCGGGCTCCGGGCTGATCTTCTCGATCGTGCTGTTCGCCGGGATCTACACGACGGCCGTGCCGCTGCTGTGGGTCGCCGTCAACCGCATCGAGAGCAACGACAAGAGCACGCGTGCGCGCATCCTCGCCCTCATCGGCACGGTCGTCGCGGTGCTGCTCGCGCAGGTGCCGTTCGCGAACCTCGTGAACCTGCTCTACCCGATCGCCGGCTACCTGACGCTCATCCTCCTCGTGTGCATCGTCGTGCGGCAGATCCGCAACGCGCGGGCCCGGAAGAAGGGCATCGACGTGTACGACGTGCCCTACGCGCGGTACCCCGCCGACGAGCGCGCGTAGCGGACCACCGACGCCGAGATCAGGGCGCTGCACCCACCGGTGCGGCGCCCTGATCGTCGTTGGTGAGGGACGATGGATGCACCGGTGTCAGGAGGAGGACGGCGTGCAGGGTCGGCTGAAGGACGAAGTCCAGGTTCTCGTGGACCGGCTCGCCGCGAGCACGGCGCAGTCCGTCGCGATCGATGACCCCGACGGCCACATCATCGCGTTCAGCCGGCACTACGGCGACGAGGACGGCTACCGCCTCAAGCTCGTCCTGGAACGCGAAGTGCTCCCGGAGTACCGCGACTTCTTCGCACCGTACGTGCGCGGTCTCGTCGACGGCACGAAGCCGTCGCCCGTGCGGGTTCCCGCCGCCCCCGAGCTCATGGTGGTGGGGCGGATCGGCTACCCGATCCGGGCGAACGATCGCGTCATCGCCATCCTCTGGTTCATCGATCGCGGAGTCGACCTGCCGCACGCCACGATCCACGACTACTGCGCCGTCTTCGCCGACCTGCTCGCCCAGAGACACCGCCGCGGGATGCCGCCCGCGCTGAGCGCGTCGAGCGAGAGCGTGCGCCGCCTGCTGACCGGTCAGGAGAGCGCGCTCGATGACATCACCTCGTGGCTCACCGACGCGGGGACGGGATTCTTCGTGCTCGCGAGCCTCGACGACCGACGGGCTTCCGCCGCCTCACGCCGGGTGATCGAGCGGCTGCCCCGCGGGATCGCGAGCGGACGTCTGTCGATCGCGTGCCTGACACGGCTCGACGGCCTCGACGTCGCCGTCTACGGCGGCAGCTACGCCGATCCCGATGAGGCGGAGCGGGATGCTGCCGAGCTGATCGCGCACGCCGGGCGGGCGATACCGCCCGGGCCCCGCGGCATCGGGCTCGCGGGCGTCGGCGAGCTTCCCGGCATCCGTCGTCTGTATGTCGAGGCGGCGCTCACGGCCTTTGTGACGCGGCATCTGCACCGGCGGACGCCGGTCAGTCAGGCCGAGACGATGCAGAGCGACCTCGCCGCCCTGTGCACCCCGCTCAGCGTGCGAGAATCGCCGGCGGTCGAAGCACTCAAGACGCTGCTGCTGGACCGGGACGGGTTCGCGTTCGACACGATCGGCGCGTTCCTGCACTCCGACGGAACTCTGGCCGACGTCGTGGAGCAGCTGCGGATCCACCGGACGACGCTGCACTACCGGACGGCGCAGATCGAAGCGCGCACGGGGCTGGACGTGCAGGTGCCGGCGGACATGTTCCTCGCCGCCGGCGTGTGGCTGAGAGTCGCGGCGGAGCGGTCGAAGCTTGCACACCTGCTCGCGCAGCGGTAGGGGCCGGGGCGATGTCGGAGGCGCCGGTAGAGTAGCGGGCATGTCGCAGAAGACCTTCAAGGCCGTCATTCCCGCCGCCGGGCTGGGGACGCGTTTCCTCCCCGCCACGAAGGCGATGCCGAAAGAGATGCTGCCCGTCGTCGACAAGCCGGCGATCCAGTACGTCGTCGAAGAGGCCGCCGGTGCCGGCATCGACGACATCCTCGTGATCATCGGGCGCAACAAGAACGCGATCTCGAACCACTTCGACTCGGTGCCCGAGCTCGAGGTCAAGCTCAAGGACAAGGGCGACGACGAGCGCCTGCGCCGCGTGCTCGAGTCGAGCGACCTCGCCGACATCCACTTCGTGCGGCAGGGCGAGCCCAAGGGGCTCGGCCACGCCGTGCTGCGTGCCCGCGCCCACGTCGGCGATGCGCCGTTCGCCGTGCTGCTCGGCGACGACCTCATCGACGAGCGAGACGAGCTGCTGACGCGCATGCTCGCCGAGCACGAGCGCACGGGCGCCGCGATCATCGCGCTCATGGAGGTCGATCCCGACAGCATCCACATGTACGGTGCCGCGGCCGTCGAGCACACCGACGACGACGATGTCGTGCGTGTGACGGGCCTGGTCGAAAAGCCTCCGCGCGAAGATGCGCCCTCGAACCTCGCCGTCATCGGGCGGTACGTGCTCGCTCCGTCGGTGTTCGACATCCTCGAGCGCACCGAGCCGGGCAAGGGCGGCGAGATCCAGCTCACCGACGCGCTGCAGGAGCTCGCGGCCGACCCGGACGGGCCCGGCGTGTACGGGGTCGTGTTCCGCGGTCGCCGGTACGACACCGGGGATAGGCTGGATTACATCAAGGCCATCGTGCAGCTCGCGGCCGACCGCGAGGATCTCGGTCCCGAGCTGCGTCCGTGGATCAAGGACTTCGCGGCGACACTCTGATCGCCGCCGGGTAGAAGGAGTCGGATGGATCTCACGACTCCACGAGCCCACGGACCGATCTCGATCCGGCTCATCCGCCAGCGCGACGCGCGCACGCTGCAGCACGAGCTGCTGAGCAACCGGTCGTGGCTGCGCCCGTGGGAGGCCACGAACCCCGACGGCGCCGTGTCGTTCGACATGCGGCTCGGAATCCGCCGGCTGCTGCAGCAGTATCGCGACGGCGCCGGTGTGCCTTTCGTCATGGAGTACGACGGTGAGATCGCGGGGCAGCTGAACGTGTGGGGGATCGCGCGCGGCTCACTCGCGACCTCGACGATCGGCTACTGGGTGAGCGAGCGCTTCGCCGGTCTGGACATCACGCCGACGTCGGTGGCTTTGGCCACGGACGTGTGCTTCACCGACCTGGCGCTGCACCGCATGGAGATCTGCATCCGTCCCGAGAATCGGGCGAGTCTGCGCGTCGTCGAGAAGCTGGGCTTCCGCTACGAGGGTCTGCGACGCCGGTACATCCACATCGACGGCGACTGGCGCGACCACTACGCCTTCGCGCTCGTGCGTGAAGAGGTGCCCGAGGGCGTGCTCCGCCGCTGGGTGTCCGGCCGTGCTCCCGCCGACGCCGCGACCGTCCCGCCCGCCGACCGCCTGCACGCCTGACCCGCCCGCCCGCCGCCGCGTCGCTGCGCGGCGCTCGGACGCGTTCGCCGAGGCGGCGGCTCGAGGCTGCGGCATCCGCTCTTCTTGACCGCGAGACTGCAACGGCGCGCCGAGACCGTGGGGTCCACCCGCAGTCTCGGCGCGCGGTTGCAGTCTCGCGGGTGTGGGGTTGGGGAGACACGCGAGGGGATGCCGGGGCGCGCGGCCCGCGTCGCTTACCGTGGACGCCATGGGTGGGCAGGTGCTGGGCGGCGGCGTGATCGTGTTGGTCGCGGCGCTGCTGTGGCTCGTGTACCTCTTGCCCAGCTGGCACAGCCGGCGGCAGTACGACGCGTCCGAGCGTAACGCCGTGCGCCTCAATCAGGCCCTCCGCGTGCTCGCCGAGACGAGCGAAACGCCCGAAGAGGTGCGGCTCGAACTCACCGCACGCACGGCGCTCGCGCAGCAGAAGCTCGCCCGCCGCGCGCTCGCCGAGCGCGAGCAGGTCGCCCTCGAAGAAGCGCGCATCGAACTCGAGCGTGCGCGTGACGAGCGCGCCGCCGCGCGACTCAGCCCCGAAGCCCGACGCGCCCGCGCGCGCCGCCGCGTGCGGCTGACCGCGATGACGCTCGGTGTCGCCGGGCTCGGAATCGCGGGGTGGGGCGTGTGGACGATCGTGTCCACCGGTGCGCAGCTGCTGCTGTGGGCCGGGCTCGCCGCGACCATCGTGGCCGGCCTCGTGCTGCAGCGCATGGCGCGGGTCGGCGCCCGAGCCGTCACACGCACCGCGCAGGACGCGGGTGAGCGCGTCGCCGTGCACATGCAGGACGTCGAACTCGAGCAGACCCGCCGTGAATGGGCTCCGCGCGAGCTTCCCCGGCCCCTCACCGCGTCGGCCGGTTCCCGCGCCGCCGCCGTGCTCGACGCCGAAGACGCCCGTGAGGCCCTTCGTCTGGCCGCCGTCGACGAGGCGATCCGGCGGCGTGCCGAGGCGCAGCGCCCGACGTCGATCGAGACGGCACGACCGCAGCGCGCGGCATCCGCGGACTTCTCGCGCATGGGATACGTCGACGACGCCGAGATCGAAGCGCACGTGCGCGACGTGCTCCTGCGTCGCGCATCCGGTCAGTAGCGCGTTCGATCACGACTTCTCAGCGTGATAATCTTGCTGGGGTTCACGGGCCTGTGGCGCAGTTGGTAGCGCGCTTCGTTCGCAATGAAGAGGTCAGGGGTTCGAATCCCCTCAGGTCCACCGATCGAAAAACCCCCGGTTAGCCGGGGGTTTTTCTGCTTTCTCGAATCGCAGTCTCCTGCCGAATTGCTAGTCGGTGATCCAGTCCAAACGCGACGTGCGCACATAGTGTGTCGATCCGATCGCGGGGTATCGAATCGACGGGCGTCGGCCGGGTGACGTCCGCAGCCGCGCGCCACTGTGCACCGTGCACAGCACACCCGGCGCCACGCGGACATGCGGCCCAATGACGTGCAGGGGAGTGCGGCTTAGCGTTGGCGCACATCACCCGAGCCCTCTAGGGAAGGTATCCGCATGAACCGAAAGCTGCTGGCGGCCCCGGCCGTCCTCCTCGCGGGAATGATGCTCCTCGGCGGATGCGCGAACAGCGCCTCACCGGACGCAAACGGACCGGCGGACGACGACGGTCTATCGATCGCCTTCTTCAGCCCGGTCGCCACGAACACCTATACGGCAGCGAACCTGCGCGGCGTCGAGGCCGCGGCGGAGGAGCTCGGCGGAACGGTCACCATGTTCGACGCGGCATTCGATTCCACGACGCAGGTCGGCCAGATCCAGGACGCGCTCACGAAGGGCGGCTACGACATCTTCGTGATCAACCCGCTCAACCCCGCCGCGCTTGTGCCCGTCGCGACGCAGGCGATCGATCAGGGTGTCCAGGTAGTGTCTCTCATGACGACGATCGGGACCGACCTCACGACGCTGCAGTCATCCGTCGACGGCCTCATCACGGTGGGCGTCAACCTGCCGACGATGGGCACCGAGATCGGTGAGCTCATGGTCGAGGCATGCGGCGACACCGACCCCTGCAAGGTCGCGTACATGCCGGGCGATGCCGCGCAGGCCACGGATCAGCTGCGCACCGCAGCGGTCAAGGAAGCGCTGGCCAAGGCCGCCTCGGTCGAGCTCGTGTCCGAGCAGCCCGGCGGTTTCGACCAGGCCGCGGGCCTCGCGACGACCCAGAACATCCTCACGGCGAACCCTGACCTGAACGTCATCTCGGCGGCCTCAGGTCAGCCGATCGCGGGTGCCCTGCAGGCGATCGAGCAGGCGGGTCGCACGGGCGAGGTCATCGTCGTGAGCAACGGCGGCACGGAAGAGGACATCGAAGGCATCCGCGATGGGGCGGTCTTCGCGGCTCCCCTCGCCCTTCCGTTCACGGAGGGCTATGAAGGAATCATGCTCGCCGTCGCCGCGATGAACGGCGAGACGGTGGAGACAGCCGTCGATGTGCGCGAGAACTCGCCCATCGGGCCGATCGCCACCCGCGAGACGCTCGGGACCGACGCCGGTAAGTCGTTCACTGCGGAGTGGACAGCCGGATGATCCGGGGCGGCCGCGGGAGGAGAGCCCTGCTCCCGCGGCCGTGCCGCTTCTCGAGGATGAGGAACCATGTCGAACACTGATACCGCGATTGCGGACATCGTCTCTCTCACGGGCGTCACGAAGAGGTTCGGCGGTCAGGCGGCACTCGCCGACGTCGACATCGCGTTCCGCCCCGGCGAGATCCACGCGCTTGTCGGCGAGAACGGCGCCGGAAAGTCGACGCTGTGCTCGATCATCGCGGGTGCGCTCGCTCCGGACGACGGCGACATCGCGGTCGACGGGGCGCGGGTCGTGTTCAACACACCCGCCGCTGCGCTCGCCGCGGGCATCAGCCTCATCGCGCAGGAAGTCGCTCTCGTGCCCGCCCTGACCGTTCGCGAGAACGTCTTCCTCGGTCAGGAACCGCATCTCGGCGGTGTGCTGCGCGGGACGGAGCTCGACCGCCGCTACGCCGAACTCGATGATCGGATCGGCTTCGGCATCCCGCCCCGAGCGCGCGTCGGGTCTCTGCCGTTCAGCAGCCAGCAGAAGGTGGAGATCCTCCGCGCACTGGCCCGCGAATCGCGCGTCATCATCCTGGATGAACCGACCGCCGCGCTCGGGCCGAGTGACGCCGCTCTGCTCTTCGACGCCATGCGCGACCTGCGGGCGCACGGCGCGACAATCGTCTTCATCTCGCACCACCTCGAAGAGGTGCTCGCGATATCCGACCGCGTCACGGTGCTGCGCGACGGCAGGATCGTGCGCACGGCGACGACGGCGGACGAGACACGCGAATCGCTCATCCAGTCGATGCTCGGTCGCCCGCTCACGTCGGTCTTCCCCGCCAAGCAGATCGTGATGACGGCTGCTGCACCGGCGCTGTCCGTCACGGGTCTCAGCCGTTCCGGTGTCTTCGACGACATCGATCTCGAGGTGCGTCCGGGCGAGATCGTCGGACTGGCGGGTCTTGTCGGTGCGGGCAGGTCGGAGGTCGCGCGCGCTGTCTTCGGTGCGGATCCGGTCGACAGCGGGGAGGTCGTCGTGCACGGCCGGCCGGGGCGTCCGCGCTCGCCACGCCGCGCCACGTCGCTCGGCATCGCGATGGTGCCGGAATCCCGCCGCGACCAGGGACTGGTGCTCTCGCTTCCGGTCGAAGAGAACCTCACGATGGCGACAATCGAACGCGATCAGGTCGCCGGAATCGTGCGCACCCGCAAAGTCGCTCGCGCGGCCGCCGAGATGGTCCGCAGACTCGACATCCGGCTCAAGAAGCAGGGTGTGTCGGTCGCGCGACTGTCCGGCGGCAATCAGCAGAAGGTCCTGTTCGGCAAGTGGCTCATGACCGGTCCGCGCATCCTCATCGTCGACGAGCCCACGCGCGGCGTCGACGTCGGCGCGAAGCAGGCCATCTATCAGCTGATCGTCGACCTTGCGGCATCCGGTGTCGCCGTTCTGCTCATCTCGAGCGAGATGGAGGAAGTGATCGGGCTCTCGCATCGCATCGTCGTCATGAGCCGCGGTCGCATCACCGCTCGTCTCGAAAGCGACCAGATGACCGAAGCCGCCATCATGGGCGCCGCCTTCGCCCGCGAAGAGGATTCCGCCGCATGAGCGAGGAGAAGACAATGACTGTCACACACGAACCGACGACAAGTACCAACACGGTGGCGACGCCCGCGGGGCCGCTGCACCACCTTCGCCGCTTCCTGACGCACAACGTGATCGTCGTTATCTGCGCGATCCTCTTCGTCTATATGGCGGTGTCGTCGCCCGTCTTCCTCTCGCCGATCAACATGTCGAACCTGCTCGATCAGTGGGCGACGGTGGGCATCATCGCGTGTGCCGGAACCTTCGTGCTCATCAGCCGCATGTTCGACCTGTCGGTCGGAGCGACGTTCGCCCTGTCCGGGGTGATCGCGGCGACCGTCACGAACGCGACGGAATCGGTCGGGTTCGGCTTCATCGCCGGCCTCGCCACGGGAGTGCTCGTGGGACTCGTCAACGGCATCGCCGTCGCGTTCATCAACATTAATCCCTTCATCGCGACGCTCGCCACCTCGCTCATGCTGGGTGGTGTCGCCGTGGCCGTTTCCGGAGGAGTGCTGGTGAGCGTGTCTGTTCCGGGGTTCACTGCTCTCGGGCAGGGGATGCTGCTGGGACTCACGCTCCCCGGGATCGCGCTCATCGCGGTCTTCCTCATCGCGTGGTTCGTGCTCTCGCGCACGGTTTACGGTCGACGGGTTTACGCTGTGGGCGGAGGCCCCGAGGCGGCGCGTCTGTCGGGCATCCACGTGCGCCTCGTGCACACGAGCGTGTTCGTTCTCTCGGGCCTCGCCGCGTCGATCGCCGGGGTTCTCGCCGCGAGCAAGATCGGCGCGGGGCAGGCCGATGTCGGTGCGAGCATCCCGCTCATGGTGATCGCCGTCGTCGTTGTCGGCGGCACGAGTATCTTCGGCGGTGAGGGCGCGATGTGGCGCACCGCGTTCGGCCTGATCCTCTACGCCATGATCGGCAACGGATTCGCGTTGCTCAATGTCAACACGACGATCCAGCAGATCGTGCAGGGTGCGATCCTTCTGATCGCGGTGGGCCTCGACGCCTGGTCGAGGTCACGTCGGTCCTGAATGGCGAAGGCGATGTCCCGCGGTCAGCCGCGGGGCATCACCGTCATCAGTCCGTGACGCAGGGCGTCGACGTCGCTGCCGGCGGCGAGCAGATCGACGTCGCCCATCCGTGACGTGAGCTCGGGATCGCCGCTGTAGATTCCGTTCGTGAGCCCGCGCGTGCGGGCCGCTTCCAAGACGTGCCGGATGGCGTCGACGACCGGCGCAGCCGTGGGCGACGCAGCTCGCATGGACAGACTCAGGTCGTACGGCCCGACGAAGACGCCGTCGATCCCGTCCACGTCGAGGATCGCGTCGACGTTCTCGAGGCCTTCCGCCGTCTCGATCATCGGCAGAACGAGCGGTTCCGCGATGGATGCCGCGACGAGACCGCGTCGCGCGATGCCGGTGCTGCGCGCACCCCGCGGAGGCACGCGGGTGGCGCGCACGATTGCCTCGGTCTGCGCGGCGGATTCGACGGCCGGCACGATGACCGCGTCCGCCCCGGTGTCGATGATCCGGCCGAGTGCTGCGGGGTCGTGCCCCCCGGCACGCACGGCCACCGGGATCGCATGTCGCTCGCACGCACGCACCATGTCGGCGAGATCGGCGAGGGCGATGTCGCCGTGCTGCAGATCGATGCCGATCCAGTCCGGCCGAGCAGCCGCAGCGATCTCGAGTCCGAATGGGCGCAGCATCGTGACCCACAGACCGATGCGCGCCGGCCCGGCATGAGCCGGATCGACGCGCATCGACGAAGGCTGTGTCACAGCTGGCGTGCCTTGGCGGGCGGCGCCATGTACGTGCGGCGACTCGGCGTCAGTCCCATGCGGACCGAGCTCTCCAGCCACGTGATCGCCGCGCCCGTGGGGTCGACGACGGGCGCGGCGAGTCCGCGTGCGGCCAGGCGTCGCTCGAGCTCGTCGGCGACGCCGAGCATGCCGGTGCAGCCGAGGATGATGACATCCGCCGCGTCGCTCTCGATGACGGCCGCCGCCTGCTCTTCGAGGCGGTCGACGAGCAGGCTGTTGTCCTCCTCGAGTCCCAGAACGGGGATGTCGACGACGCGGATCGCGCCGATGCGGTTGTCGACGCCGTAGCGACGCGCGATCCCTCGGAGCATCGGGAGCACGTTGGGCAGCACCGTGACGATGCTGATGCGCTCGCCGAGGCTCATGGCGGTGAGGACAGCGGGTTCGAATCCGCCCACGACCGGCGCGTCGATGATCTCGCGTGCGGCGTGGACCCCGGGATCTCCGAAACAGGTGATGAAGACTCCGTCGACGCCGTCCGTCACGCACTCTTCGATGCGGTCCAGGATGCCGGGAGCCGAGAGCGCCTCGTCGTACTCGGACTCGATGCTCGCGGTGCCACGTTCGAGGGCGACGACCGAGATCGTCGTCGTCGGAAGCGCCCACGCTTCCGCCTCGGTGCGGACGTGGTCGAGGAGGGACTCTCCGATGACGGGGAGGATGACGCGCAGGTGCATGATTGCTCCTTCATTGGGTGGCGGACACTGTCGTGCTCAGAACCTATGCCGCGCTCGGCGCGCAGAGGATGGGCCGTATGCACACCGCGCGCGAACAGCTGTGCGGCGTGCACCCGCTCAGTCACGCCTCCGGGAGCGGAGTGGCCGGACTGCTGTGCACCGCACGTACCGCCATCTGCAGCGCGAGCCGCAGGCTGGAGTCGTCGAGGTCGACGCCCAGCCGCTCCCTCAGCTGCTGTAGGCGCGCTGTCACCGTGTTCCTGTGCACGTTGAGCGCTTGCGCCGTGAACACGACGGATCCGCCGTTCTGCAGATAAGCCGTGAGGGTTGCGAGCAGGTGGCTGCTCGCGGGATCGCTGATCGGGGCGAGCGCGGATTCCGCAAAGGCGCGCGTCACATCCGATTGCTGAAGCGTCGCCAGCAGCTGCGCCACACCCAGTTCGTCGGAATGATCTACGGATGGACGGAAGTCCCGGCTGCGCGCGAGGTACGCCGCGTTGCGGGCCTCGCCGAGGGTCTCTCGCAGCCCCACCGCACCGTGATGAGTGCGGCCGACCCCGGCGACGAGACCCCAGTCCCGAGGGAGCGATGCGAGAGCGAGCCGCAGGGCGCGGACGACGCCCCGGCCTTGATCGATCGACGGCTCCGACGGCTCCGACTTCCACAGGGCCCACCCGCCGGCGTGATCCGCGATCCCGCTCGTCACGATGCCCTGCTCGGCGAGTTCGCGGCGCAGGGCGGCGGCGATCGTGTCGCGATCCGACGGGGCGCGCGGGTCGTCGGCGACGACGTAGATCCCGGTGTGCCAGTCCTGCAGTCGCCAGCCGACGCTCGCCGCCTTCTCGATGACTTCGCGACCGGGATCGTCGGCTTCGTGCAGCACCGAGCTCAGCAGATGCGCGAGGAACACGGCATCGCGGTCGAGTCGTGCGGCCTCACCGACGAGCCAAGCGCGCACATACGGCTCGACGAGCGTGAGGATGTCGGTGACGACGCCCTTGCGGACGTCGTCGGTGCCCCGCACATCGGCGATGATCCACGCGCTGGAGTGCGTCATGTCCGGCAGCACGACGGGCTGGGCGACAGCGGTCTCGGTGCGCTGCGCGACAGCCAGGTCGAAACGGATCGCTGGAGCATCCACTGTGCCGGAATCGCCCGCGATGAGGCTGCCATCGGACGTGAGTAGGACGACGACGGCTTCGCACAGCGTGGTTGCGCGGGCCGCGATGGTGGCTGGATCGTGCGCGCCGGCGAGCACCGCGGGCGCGCGGAGTGCCGCCTGTGCGCGCGCGATGTGAGGTGTGCGAAGACGGATGGCGAGCTCCACCGTGAGCGCGAACGGGTCCGCACGGGTGATCCACAGGATAGGAATGCCCAAGCGGTCGGCGAGCCGCACACCGGATAGCAACGGCTGTCCCTGTGCGGAGACGACGAGGATCGCGGCTGCGCCGAGGTGATCCGCGCGGCGCACGAGAGCATCGATCCGATACGCGGGTGTCACGTCCGCTTCATCGCACACGAGTACCGCGTGCGAGGCGCTGTCGGGCGCGCGCAGTTCGCGGGTCGCCGCATACGGGCGGACGTCATCCACGGACCGCATGACGCCGCTCTCTCCCGCGACGACCGTGGTGCCAGCGAGCAGGGGATCGGCGACCAGTTCCGCGATGGTTGTCATCGGCGAGTCTCCTCGAAATGGATACCGTAAGCTCCAGGGCCGACGAGATCTGCGGTTGTGTCGCCCCACTCGTGCAGAGCAGGCAGGCTCATCAGAAGCACGGTGTTGCCCGTTCGCAGCTCGTGTGAAAGGAGCGGGCGGAACGTCGTGTGATCGATCGCGATGATGACATTGGGAGCGGCCGCCACGGCGACGCCGTCTGACGAGACGAGGACATACTCCTCGAGATAGTCCAGGCGCAGGATCGACCCGTCAGTGACGTCGTGCAGGGACGCGCTGCCGATGTCCGGACCGTTACGGGCGATGACTTCGTCAATACGCGCCCGCCCGATCGAGTGGGCGCCGATGGCTAGCGCGATGGCATCGAGGTCGCCGCTGCGATCCGTGGCGATGTGCTCTCGGTAGCGACGCCCGTACGATCGAGCGGCCGTCACCGAGCCGCTGATCCCATCTGCCGACAGCTGGGAGGCGGTGACCGGGTACATCGCGACGGCAGCCAGTCCTCCCATCGCTGCGATGCCGCTAAGAAGAAGCCGCTGCCGGGCAGCGGGGGTCCGTCCCTCGTACACGGCGACGTCGCCGGACGGCGAGGTCAGCACGAGCGGGTCAGGGCGATGCCCGGCACGGGCGAGAGTCGTCTGCTCGATGAAGGGGAAGGCACGGCCCATGATGTCGCCGTCGATAAGGGGCAGGTCCATCGTGATCGCACTGATAGGGGCCAGGAGCGCGTTCAGGCCGCCGATCTCGATCACGCCGATAGCCGCGACACGGCGCTGGAGGCGGCGCTCCATCATTCGAACCGCCGCGGCGACGTCGCGGGGGTCGATCAGTCGCTCAGCGAACACATCCGGTGAACCGGCGATGCCCACGTGGACGATGAGATCGTCGGGTGCGAGGTCTTTCGCGGCGACGACCGTCAGTCCGCGCCCGTCGTGAGCGGCGGCGGCGAGGGTGCTCGTCAGCAGGAGTTCAGCGGTCGCCACCTCGCCCCCGCCGCCGGAAGCGAGCAATTGCGCTCCGGCGGCGAGGTCGGCGGCATCGGCAGGGCCGAAGGCGTCACTGGTCACGAGCCCATGATCCCAGGCACGAGGCGTCGCGTCAGATGGGCTGGTACGCGTGCGAGTAGCCGAAGTACTCGGGGCCTGCCAGAGCCAGGCCCTCGGGAGAGCGCCAGCGGGGATCGCACGGCGACGCGATGACGCTCACCCGCAGTCCGTAGCGGAGCCTCTCGGTCGTCACGGCCTCGCCGCTCTCGGTGTCCAGGATGGAGATCAGGTCCGGCACGCTCGCGAGCACTTCGTCGCCGCGTCGCGCCACGAGGTTCTCATTCTGGAAATCGACCTCGAGCGTCGTGTCGGCGTCAGTGCCCGTGCCTTCCACGCGAGCCAGACCTCGGTTGAATCCTCCGACGGTCGTCCGCTCGACGTCCGTCAGCTTGCCGCGGAAGAGCAGTCGTCCATTGAGGGAATCGACGGCGGCGAGAACCGGATCGACGTGCGACTCGCGGGCTTCGCGCACAGCACGGCCGATCTCCTCGCAGAGCGTGAGAGTGTCGCGCACCATGTGGTCTTTGAGCTGTCGTCCCGTGAGCACGTAGAGGCTCATCCCGCCGCTGCATCCCATGTCGGTGACGACCGAACGAGCTAGCCGTTCCGCCCACGCGTTGTCGATCGTGTCGAAGGCGACGGCGTTCCCACGTTCGTCTGCCATGGCCATGGGGCTGGCGGTGATGCCGCCCAGCGTCGGCAGCAGCATCTGCAGCTCGGGGTAGGCGCGTCCCATCCCGTCGGCGTCGACGAGGGGAATCCCGAGCTCGGCGGCGGCGACGAACGGGATCATCGAGTTCAGACCGCCGGCTTCGAGCGAGACGGTGTGGGTCGCGGGCCGGCCGATCACTCCTTCGATCGCGCGGAGCGACGTGACCATCTCAGAGCCCGAGGGCATCTTCTCGAGCATGACTGTGGGCGCGCCCATGAACGCGGTTGGGACGATCGTCGCGTCGTCATCGACCTCGTCGACGGACAGCAGCGTGACGGGACCATGTTTCTTGATCGCCTGCTCGGCGAGCAGCATCCCGACGTACGGGTCGCCACCACCGCCCGTCCCGAGGATCGCGGCGCCACGCGCCATATCGGCCAGATTGTCGACGTTGATCTCACGCATTGCCCGCACCTCCGAGGGTCAGTGTTCCGACTGCCTTGACGCGGATGCGCGCCGCATTGCCCGGCAGGTAGGCCAACGGCACCTCTTCGACGTCGACGACGCGAACGCTCGACGGGTCGGCTCCGGCGGCCACCGCGCGGTCGACGGCCTCTTGGCGTGCGTCGTCGAGAACGCCCTGGCGAGTCGCCGACGTGACGCTGAAGACGCGATCGACTTCGCCGCCGATCTCGGCGATCGCCGCGCCGATCGCGTTCGCGACGGCGTAGTGCTCGGGGCGGTGGACCGCGGAAGCCGCGGGCATCGCATCCGGCACGAGGAAGCTGCCACCGCCAACGGCGACGACGGGCACGGCGGCCGACGACACCTTCATGCGGTCGACGACATCGTTGACGTCTCGCGCGATGCGGTCGAGCGTCGCCGCGACGAGCGCACGATCGAGGCCGCTCACCTGGGCGCTGTCGCCGAACGCGACGGTGCCGTGCGCCACCGCGATGTCCGACGCCGTGAGGCGCGTGCCGCCGAACACGAGCGCTTCGCTCGTGAGCCGGTGCCCCACGCTCTGCGGGCCGACGCGGACTCCGTCGTGGTCGTCCAGGACGAGCGATCCGCCACCGATTCCGACCGACAGGACATCGGGCATGCGGAAGTTCGTCTGGACGCCCGCCACTGCGACGTCGGTCGTCGCTTCGCGCGGGAAGCCGTTCTGCAGCATCCCGACGTCGGTCGTTGTGCCACCGACGTCCACGACGACGCAGTCCTGCACGTCGGAGAGGAAGGCAGCGCCGCGCATCGAGTTCGTCGGTCCCGACGCGAACGTTGCGACGGGGTACCGGCGGGCGTAGTCGATATCCATGAGCGTGCCATCGTTCTGGCTCAGGAACACGGACGCCGTGATCCCCGCTTCATCGACGGTGCGACGCAGACCCGTCGTGACCTGCTCGGCGAGTTCGCGAAGCGAGGCGTTGATGATGGTGGCGTTCTCGCGGCCGAGGATGCCCATGCGCCCGATCTCGTGCGACAGGCTGACGGCGGCATCCGGAAGCTGCTCGCCGATGATCTGCGCGGCGCGCTGTTCGAACTCGGCGTTGACGGGCGAGAACACCGACGAGATGGCGAACGACCGGATTCCGGCGGTATGTGCATCGTCGAGCGCGCGCATGAACTCATCTTCGTCGAACGGCGACAGTTCGGACCCGTCGTACTCGTGGCCGCCGTGGCAGAGATAGCTGCGTCCCTGCAGTGCCGCGATGAGACGGTCGGGCCAGCCGATGAGCGGCGGCAGCGAACTGGTCGCCGGCAGCGCGAACCGGATTGCGGCGGTCGGTGCGAGGCGATCCGCCTCGATGAGGGCGTTGATGAAGTGCGTTGTGCCGATCATGACGCCCGCGATGGCGCCGGGGTCGACCTTGGTCTCGCGTTCGATGCCCGCGAACGCCTGCACGATGCCGGTTGTGACGTCGGCGCTCGTGGACGCCTTCGCGGCGCCGAGCACACGGGTGCCGTCGATGAGCACGGCGTCGGTGTTCGTCCCGCCGACATCGATTCCTAGCCTCAGCACGGGGTCTCCTTCCCAGCGCCGCACGGGAGGTGCAGCGACAGTGAGAGAGTAGATCGCGGTGCCGCGAGAGGAAGTGGGCGATCTGCCCAACAGCCTTGTCCCGTGCGGGCGTCATGCCCGGCCGTGCTCAACGCCGCAGTTGCGACACCAGGCCGTGCCGCGGGCTGAAGATCCAGACGAGGCCGAAGACGGCGCCCTGTACGAGCACGACGAGGCCGCCCGATGCGGCATCCATCCAGTAGCTCAGGTAGATGCCGATGACGGCGCTTGCCGCCGACAGCAGGGGCGCGAGCAGCAGCATCCGGCTGAAGCGGTCGGTGAGCAGGTAGGCCGTCGCGCCGGGGATGATGAGCATCGCGACGACGAGGATCACCCCGACGACCTGGAGAGCGACGACCGAGGTGAGCGCGATCAGGCCGAGCAGCAGTGCGCCGAGCAATCGGGGGTTCAGCCCGATCGCGAAGGCGTGCGTCGCGTCGAAGGCGTAGAGCGTCAGGTCGCGGCGCTTGACGAGCAGGATCGCCAGTGCGACGGCGGCGAGGATGCCGATCTGGGCCAGATCGGCGGCGCTCACGCCGAGGATGTTGCCGAAGATGATGTGGTTGAGATCGGTCTGGCTGGGGGTGACCGAGATGAGCACGAGCCCCAGCGCGAAGAGCGTCGTGAAGACGATGCCGATCGCAGCATCCTCTTTCACCCGAGTCGTGCCGCGGATCGCACCGATGAGTCCCACCGCCAGAAAACCGAAGACGAGCGCCCCGATCGCGAACGGCGCGCCGACGACATAGGCGATCACGACGCCCGGCAGCACCGCGTGCGACACGGCGTCGCCCATGAGCGACCAGCCGACGAGCACGAGCCAGCACGACAACAGCCCGCACACGACGGCGGCGATGACCGTCGTGACGAGCGCGCGCACCATGAAGTCGTACTGCAACGGCTCGAGCAGGATGTCGATCACGGCTGCTCCTCGTCTCGGACATCCGCGCCGAACGCCAAGGCGAGATTCTCCGGGGTCAGCACGTCGGCGACGGGTCCGTGCGCGAGCACACGTCGCTGCAGCAGGACCGCGTCATCGGCCAGCCGCGCCAGCCCCGCGAGGTCGTGCGTCGACACCAGCACGGTGCGCCCCTCGCGCGCGAGATCGGTGAGCAGTCGCACGATGAGCGCCTCGGAGCGTCGGTCCACGCCGGCGAACGGCTCATCGAGCAGCAGGATGCCGGCATCCTGAGCGATTCCGCGTGCGACGAACGCGCGCTTGCGCTGCCCGCCCGACAGGCGCCCGATCTGCCGATCCGCGAGGTCGGTGAGCTCGACCCGCGCGAGAGCCGCCTCGACGGCGGCGCGATCCGCCCGGCGCGGTCGGCGGGCGAGGCCCATGTTCCGATACCGGCCCATCACGACCACCTCGCGCACCGAGATCGGGAAGGCCGGGTCGATGTCCTCGGTCTGCGGCACGTACCCGAGAGCACCGCGGCGCCGAGCGATGGCCGGATCGGCATCGTCCAGGAGCACGCGCCCCCGGTCGGGGTGCAGCATCCCCATGATCGTCTTGAAGAGGGTGGACTTGCCCGATCCGTTGGTTCCGATGAGGCCCGTCACGTGCCCCGGCTCGATCTCGAGCGAGACATCGTCGAGGGCGAGGACGTCGCCGTAGCGCACCGAGACACCCTGCACGTCGATCGTCATGACCGCCGGCCCGTGAGTCCGTCGATGATCGTGCGGGTGTCGTGGCGCAGCAGGTCGAGGTAGGTGGGCACGGGGCCGTCGGGTTCGGACAGCGAGTCGACATAGAGGGTTCCGCCGAACGCGGCGTCGGTCGCCTCGACGACGCGCTGCATCGGCGCATCCGACACGGTCGACTCGCAGAAGACGGCGGGCACGTCGTTGTCGCGGACGAACTCGATCGTCGCGGCGATCTGCTGCGGCGTCGCCTGCTGCTCGGCGTTGACGGGCCAGATGTACTGCTCGGTGAGTCCCGCGTCGCGCGCGAGGTACGAGAACGCGCCCTCGCACGTGACGAGCGCGCGGTGCTCTTCGGGAAGGCCGCCCAGCGTGTCGACGAGCTCGTCGTGCACCGCCTGCAGCTCGGCCTTGTACGCCTCGGCGTTCGCCGCGAACTCGTCGGCGTGCTCGGGGTCGAGCTCGGCGAACGCCGGAACGATCGCGTCGACGTAGATCTGCGCGTTGAGCGGACTCATCCACGCGTGCGGGTTCGGCGTGCCGGTATAGGCGTCGTCGGTGATGTCGATGACGTCGACGAACTCGCTCACGACGACGTGGGGGACCTCGGCGGATTCCACGAACCGAGCGAACCAGGCCTCGAGGTTCAAGCCGTTGTCGAGGATGAGGTCGGCCTCGGATGCCTTCGCGACATCGCGCGGGGTCGGCTCGTAGCCGTGCACCTCGGCGCCCGGCTTCGTGATCGACTCGACGCGGATGTGGTCGCCGGCGACGTTCTGCGCGATGTCGGCGAGCACGGTGAACGTCGTGAGGGCGACGGGCCGGTCATCGGTCAGGTCGACCGTGGAGGTGCAGCCGGTGAGGACCCCGAGCGCGGCGATCGTCGCGATCCACGA
The DNA here is from genome assembly GCF_053644835.1 of Microbacterium sp. NPDC055357. Taxonomy (NCBI): domain Bacteria; kingdom Bacillati; phylum Actinomycetota; class Actinomycetes; order Micrococcales; family Microbacteriaceae; genus Microbacterium; species Microbacterium sp. NPDC055357. The sequence continues at coordinate 47,795 of NZ_JBSHLZ010000013.1, forward strand.
CGCGCGGCGAGTTTTCGGCATACCGAAAACCTAGAACTTCGGCGCACCGAAAACAACTCTGGGGCGGGGGCGGGGTGCGGGCCCGTGCCGCCCCGGGCCGGGCCTCCGCGCCGACTCGGTGCGCGCGCCCGCGCCGCTCGCGCCGCTCACGTCGACTTGCGCCTTGTGTCGGGGCGCGACGGCGTGTCGCCGACACAAGGCGCAAGCGAAGTACGGGGGAGCGGGCGCGGGGGCAGCGCGCACTTGAGGCCTCGCGCGGTGAGCGGTCGATTCCGTCGACCTGCCGCCGCCCCCCGGCGCCGACTTGCGCCTTATGTCGGCGCGCGACGGCGTGTCGCCGACACAGGGCGAAAGTCGGCTGCGGCGGGGGAGGGTCAGTGCACGTCGGCGGCCACGCGGCCGGCGGCGAGCCGTTCGGCGGCGAGGGCCTCGGCGGCGGCGAGGGGCGTGATGCCGCGGCTCTCGGCCTCGTCGAAGATGCGGCGGACGCTGTCGCCGATCGCGGAGACGCGGTCCATGATCTCGGCGCGCGTGCCCACCTGCTTGGCCTCGAGGTCGAGGTAGATGACACCGCCGGCGTTCACGACGAAGTCGGGGGCATAGAGGATGCCGCGCGCGGCGAGCCGGTCGGCGCCTTCGCGGCGCGCGAGCGGGTTGTTGGCGGGGCCGCACACGGCCTTCGTGTCGAGCGCGTCGATGACCTCGTCGGTGAGGAGGCCGCCGATGCCGGCCGGCACGAAGACGTCCGATGCGACGTGGTGCTCTTCGCCCGGGGCCATCCACTGCGCACCGAGCTCGCCCGCGAGGTTCTGCTTGGCGGGGTTCACGTCGGTGACGGTGAGCACCGCGCCCTCGGCGGCCAGACGCACCGCCAGACGGCTGCCGACCTGGCCGAGGCCCGAGATCGTGATCCTGCGGCCCGAGACATCCGCACTGCCCGTGACGCGCTCGAGCGTCGCCCGCAGCGACTCGTACACACCGAGGCTCGTGGGGCCGGCCGGCTCACCCGAGCCGCCGCCCGCCTCGGGCAGACCGACGACGTGGGCCGTGCGCTCGCTGACGACGAGCATGTCCTCGGTCGTCGACCCGACGTCCTCGGCCGTGCGATAGAGGCCCTGCATCGTCTCGACGGCGTCGCCGAGGTCGAGGAAGGCCGCACGGCGACGCTCCGCGTCGAGCACGACGCCTTCGGGAAGCGCGATGACCGACTTGCCGCCGCCCGAGTCCAGACCGGCCGCGGCGTTCTTGAGCGTCATCGCAGCGGAGAGGCGCAGCGCGTCGCCGAGCGCGTCGCTCCAGTGCGGGTAGGTCCACAGGCGCGCGCCGCCCAGCGCCGAGCCGAGCACGGACGAGTGCAGCGCGACGGCGATGAAAAGACCGCTGCGTCGCCCCGTGGTCACCTCCACGCGCTCGTGCGTGAAATCGGGCAGGGGCAGGGTGTGCGTCATCGCGTTCTTCTTTCGGCGGGCCTTGTGGGCAGTGCGCTGGTGATCGCCGCAGCTTTGCGGCATCCGCGACCATTGCACCACCGATGTGCGGATCGTTCAACCGAGCCGCGCCGAGTTCAGCACATCGACAAGCGCGGCGCGCGGCGCGCCCGCGCGGAGTGGGCAGTGTGCGAGCGGCGGGGCCTAGGCTGGGGTGGTGACCGAGCACCTGCATCCCCGAAGTCGACTCGTCCACGAGGCCCTGCGCGCGGCCGGCATCGACGGCGAGATCGTCGTTCTGCCCGACGCCGCCTCGACCGCTCCGCTGGCCGCCGCCGCCCTGGGCGTCGAGGTGGGCGCGATCGCCAACAGCCTCGTGTTCTGGTCGGACGAAGAGCCCCTGCTCGTCATGACGAGCGGCGCCCACCGCGTCGACACGGCCGCGCTCGCCGAGCGGCTCGGCCGCGAGAGCATCGTGCGGGCGACGGCTCAGCAGGTGAGGGATGCCACCGGTCAGGCGATCGGCGGCGTCGCGCCGACGGGGCATCCGGCGCCCCTCACGACGATCGTCGACGAGGACCTCGCCGCGTTCCCCGAGATCTGGGCCGCGGGCGGCACGCCGCACACCGTCTTCCCGCTGACGTACGACGAGCTTGTCGCGCTCACGGGCGGGCGCGTCGCGAAGGTCGACTGAGAAGGCGTCCACTTCTCAGGATGGAATGGGCTTTTTTGCCGGTGTCAGGCCGGTGACGCCCATTCGTCCTGAGTACGCGACACCTCACCGCGGAACGGTCACCGGAAAGCGCAGCGTCGCGGCGACGGGGGAGCCGTCGACGAGGTCGCGTCGCCGGACGGCGCGAACGCGCCCTCCGCTGTGCAGCACGCGGGCGGCGATCTCGTCGACGAGCGGCGTGGCGTCTGCTTCCCGCTCGACCTGGCCGAACTCGTCGATCGTGCCGGTCGCGTCGGCCTCTCGGTCGAAGCGCAGTTCATCGATCGCGGCCTCGGCCGCCGCCGCGGCGACCTCGACGAGGCGGCTCGTGGCGAGGCCCTGCGCGCGCAGCGTGCCGAACCGCTCCTTCCACGCGCTCGTCGCGCGGGCCTGAGCGTCCTCGACGATGCTCCGCGCGGCATCGGCGAGCGCCCGGTCGTCGAGCGACCCGGGGTGAGCGTCGATACCGTCATCGGTGAGGCCGGCCTGCGTGCTGACGGCGCGGTACGCCGGGGCGAGATCCGACGACGCCGCGAGTACGAAGCACGCGCCGTCGGGCACGATGCGCGCCACTTCGTCCTGCACGACGCGGCAGTACCGCTCATGCTCGATGCGGTCGCCCTTCGCTCCCTGTGCGCGCCGCATGTCGAACCGACCGTCGTTCTCGGCCTGCTCGAGCACCGACTCGTGGTCGTCGGGCAGGGACAGGGGCTGTTCGACCACGCGGCGGTCGGCGCCGATGCGCGTCAGGCGGGCCAGGCCCTCCGCGAGCTGCAGCACGTACACGTCGTCATCGTCGGTCGCCGCACGCAGCAGCGGCGCCGCCTGGAACCGGTCGGCCACCGCGACGATGTCGCGCACGTGCGAGGGCAGGCGATAGGCGGCGGTGCGTCCGGGCGAGGCGAGCACGACGAGGCCGTCGGACTGCGCGCCCCAGAACTCGTCGTCGGTGAGCAGTGCGCGCAGCGTCTCGAGCACGGCGTTGCGCGTACCGGCCGCGACCTCGCGCTCGTGCATCCGCCGTTCCGCCTCATCGATCGCGTCGCGCAGGGCGATCCGGATCCGCTCATGATCGCGCGGACTCGGCGACGACGCGAGTGCGATCGTGACGCACACCTCGTCGCGGTGGTCCATGAGAGCGAGGAGTCCGGTCTGGTCTGGGGTCTCTTCGGGCGTCATACTCCGACGGTAGACACGGCCGCCGGTCCCGCCCAGGGGCTTGCATGCCGTGCAGGCGCGCGCTAACCGACGCGGCCGATGCGGCGCTCGAGCTCTCGCGCCGCGTTGGCCGCGAGGGCCGGGTCAGGCGCGGCGGCATCGGCCGGCCAGGTGACGGCGATCGCGGCGGCCGGCCATCCGCCGTGGTCGCGCACGACGACCCCGATCGACCGCAGGCCGAGTGTGACCTCGCCGTCCTCGGTCGCCCAGCCGCGCTCGCGGGCTTCGCGCAGCACGTCGCGCAGTTCGCCCGGCCGTCGCGGACCCCGACCCGTGCGGTCGGCGAAGGCCGCGGCATCCGGATACAGCGCTCGCACCTGTTCGCGCGGGAGCGCCGCGAGCATCGCGCGCCCTGTCGCGGTGAGGTGGGCGGGAAGGCGCACGCCGACGTCGGTCACGAGCGCCGGGCGGCGCGGCGCGCGCTCCTCGACGATGTAGAGCACGTCGCGCCCGTGCATGACGGCGAGGTGCGCGCTCTCGTGCGCGCGATCCACGAGGTCGGCCAGGACGGGGCGCCCCACGCGGGCGAGCGGCTCCTGGCGCGCATAGCCGCCGGCGAGCTCGAACGCCGCGATCCCGAGACCCCAGCGCCGCTCTTCGGGCAGGTGCACGACGAACGCGTGCTCCTGCAGCGTCGCGAGCAGGTGGTAGACGGTCGATCGCGGCAGATCGAGCGCCGTCGCGATCGTCGCGGCGGGAACCGGACCGCGCTGCTTCGTGAGGTGCGCGAGGATCCGCAGCGTCTGGTCGGCGGCCGGGACTTGGGGCCGCGCGCGCTGAGGCTCCGGGCGAGGCGCCGGTACTGCGCGCGGGGAGGGGTTGTCTGGCATCTCAGACACAGGATGCCAGAGCCGGGCGCGGCGCACCATGCCGAGCGTGTGGAATCGAGCCATGACCACTCCTGCCCTCGCCGTCGTCGTCGGTGCCGCGCCCCTGCAGCCCGAGGACGTCGTCGCCGTCGCACGGCACGGTGCGCCCGTCGAACTCGATCCCGAAGCGATGCGGCGGGTCGCGGCATCTCGTGCTCTCGTCGAGGGACTCGCCGACGACCCCGAGCCGCACTACGGCGTGTCGACAGGATTCGGCGCGCTCGCGACGACCTTCATCGCGCCCGAGCGGCGCCGTCAGCTGCAGCTGAGCCTCATCCGCTCGCACGCCGCGGGAACCGGCGACGAGGTCGAGACCGAGGTCGTGCGCGCCCTGCAGCTGCTGCGTCTGCAGACCCTCGCGAGTGGACGCACGGGTGTGCGGCCCGTCGTCGTCGAGACCTACGCCGCCATGCTGAACGCCGGGATCACGCCCGTCGTGCGGGAGTACGGTTCGCTCGGCTGCTCGGGAGACCTCGCGCCCCTCTCGCACGTCGCCCTCGCGGCGATCGGCGAGGGCGAGGTGCGCGTCGACGGCGAGATCGCTCCCGCCGGCGCCGCGCTCGCCGCGGCGGGCATCGCGCCGCTCGAGCTGCAGGAGAAAGAGGGACTGGCCCTCATCAACGGCACCGACGGCATGCTCGGGATGCTGCTGCTCGCGCTGCACGACATCCGGATGCTGCTGGACACGGCCGACGTCGCCGCTGCCGCCTCGATCGAGTCGCAGCTGGGCACCGACGCCGTCTTCGCCGCCGACCTGATGGCGCTGCGTCCGCAGCACGGGCAGGCGGAATCCGCCGCTCGGCTGCGCCGCTTCCTGCGCGATTCCCCGATCGTCGCATCGCACAAGGACCCCGCGCAGTGCACGCGCGTGCAGGACGCCTACTCGCTGCGCTGCTCGCCGCAGGTGCACGGCGCCGCGCGCGATACGGCCGATCACGCGGCACTCGTCGCGTCGCGGGAGCTCGCCTCTGCCGTGGACAACCCCGTCGTGACCCTCGACGGTCGGCTCGAATCGAACGGCAACTTCCACGGCGCGCCGGTCGGGTACGTGCTCGATTTCCTCGCGATCGCCGTCGCCGACGTCGCCTCGATCTCGGAGCGCCGCACCGACCGCGCCCTCGATCCGGCCCGCAGCCAGGGGCTCCCGCCGTTCCTCGCCGACGAGGTCGGCGTCGATTCGGGGCTCATGATCGCGCAGTACGCCGCGGCGGGGATCGTCTCCGAGCTGAAGCGCCTCGCCGTGCCGGCATCCGTCGACTCGATCCCCTCGTCGGCGATGCAGGAGGACCACGTCTCGATGGGGTGGGCTGCCGCGCGCAAGCTGCGCCGGGCCGTCGACGGGCTCGCGCGGGTGCTGGCGATCGAGGTCATCACCGCGACGCGGGCGCTGGACCTGCGGGCACCGCTGCAGCCCGGTCCCGCGACCGGCGCGGTCCGCCGTCTCCTCCGCGAGGCGGGCATCGACGGCCCTGGACCCGACCGCTTCCTCTCGCCGGACATCGAGACCGCGGCCGCCCTCGTCATCTCCGGCGCCGTCGCCGCGGCGGCATCCGGATCCCCGCACCCAGAACAGGATGCCTCGGCGTCCTGAGCCAGAACACCCGTTCTCGACCGAACCGACCGAGGAGCACGCCATGACCACCCCTGAAGCACGCACCGTCCGCGCCGCGCGCGGCGCCGAGCGCACCGCCAAGAGCTGGGGCGCCGAAGCCGCCAAGCGCATGCTCATGAACAACCTCGATCCCGAGGTCGCCGAGCACCCGGAAGACCTCGTCGTCTACGGCGGCACGGGCAAGGCCGCGCGCTCGTGGGAGGCGTACGACGCGATCGTGCGCACCCTCGACGAGCTCGAGCCCGACGAGACGCTGCTCGTGCAGTCCGGCAAGCCCGTCGGCGTCTTCCGCACGCACGAGTGGGCGCCGCGCGTGCTCATCGCCAACTCGAACCTCGTGGGGGACTGGGCGACGTGGCCCGAGTTCCGCAAGCTCGAAGAGCTCGGCCTGACGATGTACGGCCAGATGACGGCGGGGTCGTGGATCTACATCGGCACGCAGGGCATCCTGCAGGGCACGTATGAGACGTTCGCCGCCGTCGCCCGGTCTCTGGGCCGCGACGACCTCAACGGCACCCTCACTCTGACGGGCGGATGCGGCGGAATGGGCGGCGCGCAGCCGCTCGCCGTCACGCTCAACGGCGGCGCCGTGCTGATCGTCGACGTCGACGAGTCGCGCCTCGCGCGCCGGGTCGAGCACGGCTACCTCGACGAGTACTCGACCGACCTCGACGCGGCGGTCGCACGCGTCCTCGCTGCCAAAGACGCCGGCGAGGCACTTTCTGTCGGTGTCGTGGGCAACGCCGCCGAGGTGTTCCCCGAGCTTCTGGCCCGCGGCATCCCGATCGACATCGTCACCGATCAGACGAGCGCGCACGACCCGCTGGCGTACCTGCCGGTCGGGGTCGCGTTCGACCGGTGGCGCGCCGAGGCCGAGCGTGACCCCGAGGGCTTCACCGAGCGCGCCCGCGAGTCGATGGCGGCGCAGGTCGCCGCGATGGTGGGCTTCCAGGATGCCGGCGCCGAGGTGTTCGACTACGGCAACTCGATCCGGGCCGAGGCGAAACTCGGCGGGTTCGAGAACGCCTTCGCGTTCCCCGGGTTCGTGCCGGCGTACATCCGTCCGCAGTTCGCCGAGGGGCGTGGACCCTTCCGCTGGGTCGCGCTCTCGGGCGATCCCGAAGACATCCGCAAGACCGACGAGGCCGTCAAGGTGCTCTTCCCCGACGATGCGGGGCTCGTGCGCTGGCTCGACAAGGCCGGCAACGCCGTGCACTTCGAGGGGCTTCCGGCACGCATCTGCTGGCTCGGCTACCAGGAGCGTCACCTCGCGGGCCTGAAGTTCAACGAGATGGTCGCCTCGGGTGAGCTGTCCGCGCCCATCGTGATCGGACGCGACCACCTCGACTCGGGCTCGGTCGCCTCGCCCTACCGCGAGACCGAAGCGATGGCCGACGGGTCGGACGCGATCGCCGACTGGCCGCTGCTCAACGCCCTGCTCAACACGGCGTCGGGCGCATCGTGGGTCTCGATCCACCACGGCGGTGGCGTCGGCATCGGCCGCTCGATCCACGCGGGACAGGTCACGGTCGCCGACGGCACGCCGCTCGCCGCCGAGAAGCTCGCCCGCGTGCTCGTGAACGACCCCGGCACGGGCGTCATGCGCCACGTCGACGCGGGGTACGATCGGGCCGCCGAGGTCGCCCGGGAGCGCGGCCTGAACGTGCCGATGCTGTGATGCCGGCGGACTCTGAAGGAAAGCGGATGCCGTGACCACGACCCTCATCACGAACATCGGCGAGCTCACGACCAACGTCGTCTCCGACGGCGACCCGTACGGCACGATGCACGACGCCGCCGTCCTGATCGAGGACGGCCGCATCGCCTGGGTCGGCTCCGCCGCCGACGCTCCGCGCTTGGACGACGGTGCCCGGGGCGGCGCCGGCTCCGGCTCCGCGGCCGGGCGCGGCCCCGGCCCCGCCGC
>NZ_JBSHLZ010000014.1:0-46067 GCF_053644835.1 Microbacterium sp. NPDC055357
GAACGGGGGGAGCAGTCGGGCGGCGCCGGTGACGGCGGACTCCACGAGCGAGAGCGAGAGGAAGCCCTCTTCGGCACGCTGCCACAGCATCGGCAGTCGGGTACGCGCGTCACGGACCAGCCGTGCCACATCGTGCACTGTCCGCTCGGACAGCTGCAACCGCAACGCGATATCGACGATCACGGCACGCTCGGCCAGATTCGATCCCGCCCGGCCCTCGACCGACGTGTACACGTACGGGTGGCGCACCGCGGTATCGATCGCCTCGACGATACGACCCGCACGAAGCGCCAGACGACGATTCGCGTCCATATGGTCGGCCAACGCAGCATCCAGAAGATGAGTCAGAACCTGCTCGGCGGGCAGGCGCACCGGTGCCGGTTCTTCGGGATACGGGTCCTCCGCCATACCCCCGAGTATAGTACAAAGATACGACATAAGGAAGACGGTAATCTGAATAGATGTTCGACCTGATGCGACCGCCGGCACGTGCCGGCGTCGCGGATGCGCGCTCGAGGCGGGACCGGCCGGCTCCAGCAGATCGAGGTGTCCGCGGATCCCGTCGCTTCGGCGAGCGTCTGAACTCCGCCGGCACGTGCCCGTGGCCGCGGCATCCGTCAACTCACGGCAGAATCGAGGGATGTCCGCGCCGTCCTCACCGCAGCTCCTTCCCGAACACGCCTGCCTCATCGTGCACGGCAGCGACCAGCCGGGGATCGTCGCCGCCGTCTCGGCGCTCATCACGCGCAACCGCGGCAACATCGTCGCCTTCGACCAGTACTCCGATGACCCGACGGGGGGCGCGTACTTCCAGCGCGTCGTGTTCCACCGGCCAGGACTCGACGCCGCCCTGCCCGAGATCAAGGCCGACCTCGCGACAACGCTCGGCGGGTTCGACCTGGAGTGGTCGCTCACCGACCAGTCCGCGCCCAAGCGCATGGCGATCCTCGCCTCGAAGCAGGACCACTGCTTGCTCGACCTGCTGTGGCGGCACCGCCGCGGCGACCTGCCCGTCTCGATCCCGATGGTCATCTCGAACCACACCACCGCGGCAGACGACGTGCGCTCGTTCGGCGTGCCGTTCTTCCACGTGCCCTCGACCCCCGGTCCGGACAAGAGCGCGTCCGAAGCCGAGATCCTCAAGCTCCTCGTCGGCAACGTCGACTTCATCGTGCTCGCGCGCTACATGCAGATCCTCTCGAGCGACTTCCTCGCGCAGGTCGGCGTGCCCGTCATCAACATCCACCACTCCTTCCTGCCCGCCTTCATCGGCGCCGAGCCGTACAAGAAGGCCAAGGAGCGCGGCGTCAAGCTCATCGGCGCGACGAGCCACTACGTCACCGACGACCTCGACGAGGGGCCGATCATCGACCAGGACACCGTGCGGGTGACCCACGCCGACGGCGTCGCCGAACTCGCGCGCCGCGGCGCCGACGTCGAGCGTCAGGTGCTGTCACGTGCCGTGCTGTGGCACGCGCAGGACCGCGTCATCCGCCACGGGAACCACACGATCGTCTTCTGACGCGTGAAGGTTGAGCGAGCAAGCGAGTCGAGACGCTCTGCCAACGGCGCTGCAGCCTAGGCCTGGCGCCAGCCGGACGCCGGCTCGTTCTGCGTGAGCACATCGAGCACGCGTGGCGCGAAGAAGCGCCTGTTGTAAGCGTCCGGATCGACAGAACGCAGAATGCCGAGATCGACGAGCTGACCGACGAGCCGGTTCGCTCGCCCGTACGAAAGGCCGAGCTCAGCCTCGACCTTGCGGACGGTGAACGACGGATTGGCGACGGCCAAGTCGACGAGCAAGTGCGCGCTGTCCGCTCTGAGGCTCGACGCGCGCACGCGATCCTTCAACTCCGCCTGCACCGCGACAAGCGCGACCATCTGCTGACGGGTCTGGTCTGCAGCACTCTGCAGTCCCCGTGCGAAGAATCGCACGAAGGCATCCCAGTCCCCTCTCGTGCTCACTCCGAGCAGCCGGTCGTAGTACTCGGTGCGCCTGGCCTCGAACCACGGTGACACCGTGAGCGTCGGCTCGCTGAGAACGCCGGTCAGCTGCAGGTGAAGCACGATGAGGAAGCGTCCGAGCCGGCCGTTCCCGTCCCGGAAAGGGTGGAGCGTCTCGAATTGGTAGTGCGACATCGCTGCGGCTACGACGGGATCGATCCGTGCAGAGTGATCGACCCTCATCCAATCGATGAGATCGCGAACGCCGGTCTCCAGAGCGAACCCCGCCGGGGCGGGAACGAATCTCGCCGCGTGTACGGGGAAGCCGAAGGGATCCGCGTCTGCACGCCGACCGATGACGACCTGCCCGTCACGCACACGTCCGGATACCTCATGCAACGCAGTCCCGCGCATGAGGATCCCCTGCAGTTCACTCAGCAAGGGAAGCGTCAGCGACTGGCCATCGGCGACCCTCGCGAAGCCGAGGTTCGCCATCCGGACATAGTTCAGAACCTCGACGAGCTCCGCCGTCGCCGGATCGTCTTCGTCCGCTGTCAGCACTTCGGCGAGCGGCGCGTACGTGCCCTCGAGAGCGGTCGTGCTCTGCGCTTCACGACGCAGCGTCGGCAAGCGCAGGAGCGTCGGGTTGGGGAGCTGTCGCGCTGTACTGTCCAGAGCGGCCAATGCCGCGCGCGCGTCTGCGACCGCCATATAAGTCGCGGATTGCATCGAGGGCATCTGCTCCCCGAGTGGATCGGGAAGGAACGCGCGATGCTCCCATGGACCCAGAATCGAGTCCGTTCCCGAGATCGGCACCAGCGTGCCCGGTGCATCCTTGACGAACATTGATGTATCCACAATGTCACTCTAGGTGGCGATGAGTGACATTGTCTCCGCATCAATGTGCTCTTAAGCGCGCTTCCGTCGAAGCACGCGTGGCGGATGCCGCCACCCTCACCAGATCGTGACGCGCTCGTCCTCGTCGAGCCACAGGGCATCCGCTGCGGTCACGCCGAAGGCGTCGTAGAACGCGTCGACGTTGCGCACGATCTGATTGCACCGGAACTCGTTCGGCGAGTGCGGGTCGATCGTGAGCAGCCGGATCGTCTCGGCATCCCGGCCCTTCTGCTGCCAGATCTGCGCCCATGACAGCAGCACGCGCTGGACGCCCGTGAGACCGTCGATCTCAGGCGCCTCGACGGGCTCACCGGCCGAATCCGTGCCGAGCGACAGCGCATACGCCTTGAGGGCGATGCCCAGCCCGCCGAGGTCGCCGATGTTCTCGCCGATCGTGAGGGCGCCGTTGACCTTGTAGTCCCCCGAGATGCCCGCGGGCGTGAGCTCGTCGTACTGCGCGATGAGCGACGCCGTGCGCTGCTCGAACGCGGCACGGTCCTGATCCGTCCACCAGTCGCGCAACGAGCCGTCGCCATCGAAGCGGCTGCCCTGGTCGTCGAAGCCGTGTCCGATCTCGTGCCCGATGACGGCTCCGATGCCGCCGTAGTTCGCGGCCGCGTCGCGCTCGGCGTCGAAGAACGGATACTGCAGGATGGCCGCCGGGAAGACGATCTCGTTCATGAGCGGGTTGTAGTACGCGTTGACGGTCTGCGGCGTCATGTACCACTCGTCGCGGTCGATCGGCTGGCCGACCTTGCCGAGCTGACGGTCGTGCTCGTGCACGTGTGCCCGGCGGACGTTCCCGACGAGATCGCCCGCGTCGATCTCGAGGGCGTCGTAGCCCTTCCACTTCACGGGATAGCCGATCTTGGGAGTGAAGGCGTCGAGCTTCGCCAGTGCCCGCTCGCGGGTCTCCGGGCTCATCCACTCCAGACCCGTGATCGACTGCCGGTAGGCCTCGACGAGATTCGCGACGAGATCGTCCATCGCCACCTTCGCGGCGGGCGGGAAGTGACGCTCGACATACACGCGCCCGATCGCCTCCCCCATCGCCGCTTCGGCGAGGCCGACACCGCGCTTCCACCGTTCGCGGTTGACGGGAACACCCGTCAACTGCGTGCCGTAGAACGAGAAGTTCTCATCGACGAACTCGTCGGACAGGAACGACGCCGCTCCGTGCACGACGGCGAACCGCAGCCAGGCCTTCCAATCCTCGAGCCGCTCTTCGGTGAGCAGACCCCCGAGACCTTCGAGGAAGCTCGGCTGATACACGTTGATCTCGCCGAACGCGTCTTCGTGCGCCGGCGCGACGCCCTCGCGCCACGGCGTCAGGTCGACGCCGATGAGCGCCTGCACGTCGCCCCACGTCTTGAGGTTGTAGGTCGCGACGGCGTCGCGGCTCTTGACGTTGTCCCAGTGGTGCGTCGCGAGCTCGGTCTCGAGCGCGACGATGCGATCCGCGGATGCCTCGGGGTCGGCGACCCCCGCGAGCTCGAGGATGCGGTGCACGTGGGCGCGGAACGCGGTGCGCGTCTCAGCGAAGCTGTCGAGTCGGTAGTAGCTCTCGTCGGGCAGCGACAGTCCGCCCTGCAGGAAGAACGGGATGTAGCGCTGCGGATCGCCCGGATCGGGCTCGATGTAGAGGTGGAACAGCCCCGCGACGCCGTCACGCTCGAGCTCGCCGACGACACGGAGCAGCGCGGGGATCGAGTCGATGCGGTCGACCTCGGCGAGCTGGTCGCGAAGCGGCTCCGCACCGAGCGCGGCGATGCGGTCGACGTCCATGAAGCTCGTGTAGAGGTCGCCGATCTTGCGAGCCTCGGTGCCCTCGGCGGCATCCTGCGACTCTTCGACGATCGCGTGGACGTCCTTCTCGGCCTGCTCGGCGATGAGGTGGAACGACCCCCAGCGCGCTTTGTCCTCGGGGATGTCGGTGCGGTCGATCCACGCGCCGTTGACGTGACGGAACAGGTCGTCCTGGGGGCGGATGTCCGCGCTGAGTTCGTCGAGCGCGATACCGGACGGGAGAGCTTCGGTCATGCGAACCAGGATAGGCGAGCGGTGCGCCGTCAGGCTCGGCCGGTGTTCGCTCATAGCATCGGAACATGCCCCCCACGAGTGCGCTGAACCGCGACATCCTGCGCCTCGCGGTCCCCGCCCTCGGCGCCCTCGTCGCCGAGCCCCTGTTCCTCATCGTCGATGCCGCCATGGTCGGACACCTGGGCATCGTGCCCCTCGCGGGACTGGGCATCGCCGCCGCCGTCCTGCAGACGATCGTGGGGCTCATGGTGTTCCTCGCCTACGCGACGACGCCGGCCGTCGCGCGCCGCTTCGGCGCGGGCGACCCCGGCAAGGCCGTCTCGGTCGGTATCGACGGGATGTGGCTCGCGCTCGGTCTGGGCGCCGTGCTCGCCATCGCGGGGTGGTTCGCGACGCCCCTGCTCGTCTCGCTCTTCGGCGCGACCGCCGACGTCGCCGAGCAGGCGCAGATCTACCTCGGGCTGTCGATGTGGGGGCTGCCCGCCATGCTCATCGTGTTCGCCGCCACGGGGCTGCTGCGCGGGCTGCAGGACACCGTGACGCCGCTGTGGATCGCGGGCGTCGGCTTCGCGGCGAACGCCCTGCTGAACTGGCTCTTCATCTACGGCTTCGGGTGGGGCATCGCCGGGTCGGCCGCCGGCACCGTCGCAGCGCAGTGGGGAATGGTCGCCGCGTTCGCCGTCGTCGTGGGTCGCGTCGCGCGTCGGCACGCGGCATCCGTTCGTCCGCAGCGCGCCGGAGTGCGCGGCTCGGCCCGCTCGGGCGGGTGGCTGTTCCTGCGGACGGTGTCGCTGCGCGCCGCGCTGCTGGCGACCGTGGGGGTCGCGACGGGTCTCGGCACCGCCGAGCTCGCGGGATGGCAGGTCGCCTTCACGCTCTTCTCGACCACGGCGTTCGCGCTGGATGCCCTCGCGATCGCGGCTCAGGCCCTGATCGGCAAGGGGCTGGGCATGGGCGACGAACCGTATGTGCGGCGGGTGCTCGCGCGCACCCTCGCGTGGGGCGCATGGTTCGGCGTGCTGGTCGGGGCGGTCGTGGCGGCGCTGTCGGGCGTCATGGGGCTCATCTTCACCGGCGACCCCGCCGTCGCCGTCCTCGTCATGCCGGCGCTCCTCGTGCTCGCCGTCGCGCAGCCGGTCTGCGGCATCGTGTTCGTGCTCGACGGCGTGCTCATCGGAGCGGGCGATGCGAAGTACCTCGCGATCGCGGGCGTGCTGAACCTCGTGCCCTTCCTGCCCGCGCTCGTGCTGATCGCCGTGCTGCACCCGACCGGCGCGGCCGGGCTCGCGTGGCTCGCGGGCGCGTTCTTCGGCGTCTACATGCTCGCGCGGCTCGCGACCCTCGGCTGGCGCGTGCGCGGGCCCGCGTGGCTCACGGCCGGTTCGTGATCGCGATCACGCCCAGCGGCGGCACCACTCGTACATGACGACGGCGGCCGCCGCGCTCGCGTTGATCGAGCGCGTCGAGCCGTACTGCGCGATCTCGACGACGCCGGATGCCGCGGCCACGGCCTCCGCCGACAGTCCCGGCCCCTCCTGGCCGAACAGCAGAACGCACCGCTCGGGCAGATCGGCGTCGGGCAGGGGCGCCGACCCCTCGACGTTGTCGATCGCGATGACGGGAATGCCCTCGCCGGCGGCCCATGCGGCGAACGCGGCGATGTCTTCGTGATGCCGGACGTGCTGGTACCGGTCGGTCACCATCGCGCCGCGGCGGTTCCAGCGGCGCTTGCCGACGATGTGCACCTCGGCGGCGAGGAACGCGTTCGCGCTGCGCACGATCGACCCGATGTTCATGTCGTGCTGCCAGTTCTCGATCGCGACGTGGAACGCGTGGCGCCGCGTGTCGAGGTCGGCGACGATGGCATCCATCGTCCAGTACCGGTACTCGTCGACCACGTTGCGTCGGTCGCCGTTCGCGAGCAGGTCGCGGTCGTAGCGGGGGTCGTCGGGCCACTCGCCCGGCCACGGCCCGACACCGTGCGACGGCTCGGGCTCGGCGGGGACGGTCGGCTCGGTCACCGGCCCAGGCTACCCGCGGCCGTCTGCGCACGCCGCCGGGTACTCTGAATCCGTGGCCTCTCCCGTCGTCGACGACTATCTCAAGACGATCTACAACCACACCGAGTGGCAGGACGCCCGCATCACGCCGTCGCAGCTGGCGGCCGAGCTGGGACTCGCGCCCTCGAGTGTGACCGAGATGGTGCAGAAGCTCGCGGCGCAGGGCCTCGTCACGCATCGGCCCTACGGCCCCATCGCCCTCACCGACGACGGCGCGCGGCGCGCCGCGGCGACCATCCGCCGGCACAGGCTCATCGAGACATGGCTCGTGCGGGAGTTCAGCTACGCGTGGGACGAAGTCCACGACGAGGCCGAGATCCTCGAGCACGCCGTGAGCGACCGCCTCCTCGAGCGCATCGACCAGCGTCTCGGCCGACCGCGGTTCGATCCGCACGGAGACGCGATCCCCGACGCCGAGGGTCGCGTCCAGAGGACGCCGTTCGTCCTGCTGTCCGATGCGGCACCGGGACATGCCGGGCACGTGCTGCGCGTGAGCGACCGCGACTCCGAGCTGCTGCGCGCCGTCGAGTCCGCCGGTGTCACGGTCGGCATGCCGGTCACGGTCGTCGACGCCGTGACGCTGCGCTTCGCGCACGGCGAGGTCGCGCTTCCTCCGGGCGCCGGCGATGCGGTCTGGCTGAGCGACTGATCCCGTTCAGCGCGCGCTCTGAGCGGCCCGCTCGAACGACCAGCGCACCCCCGTCGCGTCCTCGGCGACCGACCACAGCCGGGCGCCGAGCTCGGGATCGCGACCCAGGCGCGACGGCCGTGCACGCCGCGGCGTGCCGTGCAGCACGTACCGCGGACCCCAGAACGAGCCGCCCTCGACGCCCTCGCCGGCCAGTGCGTGCACGAGCGCCTGCGCGCCGGCCTCTTTCGACTGCGTGATCGGCGTCTGCAGATTGTCGACGAATCGCGTCGTCCGGGTCGGTTCGTTGACGCCGCCGATGCCCGGCGTGCGCCCGCTCGTCGAGTACCCGGGATGGGCGACGACGCTCGCGACGGGCACGCCCGCCTCGCGCAGGCGGCGATCGGCTTCGAGCCCGAGCGACGTGGTCGCGACCTTGGACTGCACGTACGCGCGCCATGCCGTGTACCCCTCGACGAGGTGCGGGTCGACGGGGTTGTAGGGCCACAGCGACGTCGAGATGCTGCCGACCCACACCATGCGCCCCGCAGAAGCGGCGAGCGTCGACAGCAGCGCGCCACCGAGCGCGAAGTGACCGAGCACGTTCGTCGCCAGAACGCGTTCGTGGCCGTCGGCGGTCGTCTCGCGGCGGGTCGGAGGGTGCACGATGCCGGCGTTGAGCAGCACGCCGTCCAGCCGGCCGCGCCCCCGCACGCTCGCCGCCGCGGCGCGCACCGAACCGTAGTTGCTCGTGTCGAGGAGCATCGTCTCGACACGGTCGGGCGTGAGATCCGGGATGCGACGGCGCAGCGCCGTCCGCGCCGCGGCGAGCCGGTTCGGGCTCCGGCCTGTCATCAGGACACGGGCGCCCGCCCGCACGAGATGTTCGGACGAGAAATAGCCGAGGCCCGCGTTGGCCCCCGTGACGAGATACGTGCGGCCGGTCAGATCGGGAAGGCTCCAAGACGGCACGTGTCCGACCCTACGCCGCGTGCACGGCCGGCGGGGCCGGACGCGCGGTCGGCGGGCATTCACCCGGGATAGGCTCGGCGCATGCGGACCCGCGCCGACATCGAATGCTGGCTGACCGACATGGACGGCGTCCTCGTCCACGAGAACACGCCCATCCCGGGGGCCGCCGAGCTGCTCGAGCATTGGCGCGACACGGGCACGCCGTTCCTCGTGCTGACGAACAACTCGATCTTCACTCCCCGCGACCTCTCCGCCCGCCTGCGTGCGTCCGGCCTCGTCGTCCCCGAGGCCTCGATCTGGACGTCGGCGCTCGCGACGGCGGACTTCCTGCGCAGCCAGATGCCCGGCGGCACGGCGTTCGTCATCGGCGAGGCGGGCCTGACGACAGCGCTGCACGAGGTCGGATTCATCATGACCGAGACCGCCCCCGACTACGTCGTCGTCGGCGAGACCCGCCACTACTCGTTCGAGGCGATCACGAAGGCGATCAGGCTGATCGGCGCAGGGTCGCGATTCATCGCGACGAATCCGGATGCCACGGGCCCCTCGATCGACGGAGTCCTGCCGGCGACCGGAGCGATCTCCGCACTCATCACGAAGGCCACGGGCATGGAGCCCTACGTCGTCGGCAAACCGAACCCGATGATGTTCCGCTCGGCGCTGAACCAGATCGGCGCGCACTCCGAGACGACCGGCATGATCGGCGACCGGATGGACACCGACGTCGTCGCCGGCATCGAGGCGGGCCTGCACACCGTGCTCGTGCTGACCGGGATCAGCGACCCGCTCGCGATCCAGCGTTTCCCCTTCCGCCCCGATGAGGTGCTCGGCTCGGTGGCCGACCTGCTGCCGGTCGAACCCGTCGAATCCGAACTGCCCGAGAACCTGTGAGCGCCCCGTGATGAACGAGTTCGAGCAGACGCTGCTGTTCGCGACGACGGGCATCGTGCTGCTGGGCACGCTCATCGCCTTCGTCTGGCAGTGGTGGCACGGCCGCGACGACGACGAGGACTGACCGGGCGCCGATCGCGCACGACGAACGATGACCCCCGGAGATCGCGGGAACTGCGCGTCTCCCGGGGGCCATCGTTCGTCCGGCTACTCGGTCGGCGCCGCCGGGTAGGCAGCCGTCTTGGTCACCGTGACGGGAGCCCCGTCGACCTCGCCGGTCACCGTCACCTCGACCTCGCCCGCGGCCACGAAGGCCGAGCGCGAGTTGAGCGAGACCGAGACGGTCTTGCCCGGTGCCACGTTCGAGAACGTCTTGCCTCCGAAGGCCGAGCCGACGGTCACATCGAGAGGAGCGGCCTCGTCGTTGGTGACCGACACCGACACGTACTGCCTGCCGCCGAGCGTGCGTGTCACGGCCGACACCGACACGTCCAGATCCGCGACGACCTCGATCTGCGCCGTCGCGGTCTCGCCGTTGACGGTGACCGCGATCTGCGCGTCGCCGACGGCGAGCGCCGAGACCGTGCCGTCACGGGGATCGACGGCGACGATCGTTCCGGCCGGCGCATCCTCGGCCGCGCCGATGTGAACGCCCTCGCCACCCCACCGGCTCGAGACCGGCCAGGCCACGGGCACGGTGCGCGCACCCTCGTCCTGCGCGAACTCGGCCGAGATCTCCGCAGCCCCGCCGAGGCCGAGCGTGCCGGGTGCATCGACGGTGAGTCCGCCCTCGTCCACGCGCGGCTTCGTCTCGACCTCGAGCCAGGCGTCGGTCGCGTCGCGCCAGGTGCCCTGATCCGGGTCGATGCCCAGCATCGTCCAGCCGGTGAACCCGCCGTCGGCGGGCGTGGAGGCCGGGCTCTTGCCCGAGTTCCCGTTGACGACGTACGGGACACCGTCGACGCTCGACGCGTGGAATGCGCCGACGTGGCCGGCGATGTACGCCGCGGACTTGCCGGACTCGGCGCGGAACTGCTGGATCCAGTCATCCACGAGGGCCGCCTCGTTCCGATCGCTCAGCTGGCTGCCCTTGGTCGGCAGCGGGTCGTTCGTCGGCATGTGCGAGACGACGAGCACGCCCGTGACGGCGGAGTCGGATGCCGCGGCATCCAGCTGCTGACGCAGCATCTGCACCTGGGCGAACTCGGTGGCGAGCTTGCCGCTGGCGGAGTTCAGCATGATGAGCCGCGTGCCGTCGATGTCGACCGTGCGGTTCGTCTCGCCGAACGCCGCACGGAAGTTGTCGATGGACGCGCCCATGATCTCGTGGTTGCCCGGCAGGTAGAACCAGGGGAAGTCGACGTCCGCGAGCTCCTCGTCGAGGATCCGCTTCGCCAGCTCGAAGTCGGCCGCGGATGCCTCGTCGACGAAGTCGCCGTTGAGGAGCATGACGTCGGGCTCGGCCGCGACGATTTCGCGCAGCGCGTCGCGCGCCCCCTGCACGGCGCCGCTGTCGGGATCGCGGGCGACGAACTGCGCGTCCGAGACGACGGCGACGCGGAGCGCGTCGTCATCCGTCTCACCGGCGTCGACGACGATCGGATCCTCTGCGCGCCCGAGCGCAGGCGACTGCGTGCCCTCGGGGGGCAGGTAGGCGTAGATCTTCGAGAACTCGAGCGAACCCGTGTACTGCTTGGCGGCGACCGTCTCGAGCACGCGGATGCGCTCGAGCTTGAGCGGGAAGGCGAACGTCTCGGGCACGAGGAAGTCGACACGCTCCCAGCCGGTCCACGTCGCGTGCAGCGACTGCGATCCGCCGGGGCCGTCGATCCAGTTGCGCACGCCGTTGGCCTGCATGACCTGCAGCCGCAGCAGCGAGCCGTTGCCGTCGCCCTTGATCCACACCGACAGCTTCTGGGGGATGCCGGGGATGTCGATGCCGCCGGAGCCGCCGGTCACGGCGCCCGGGGCGACGGCGTAGCGACCGCGCGTGCCCGTCGACTCCGTGAAGTCGTAGTCGATCCGGATGCTGGGGTCGCCGTCGTGGCCTTCGCCCGGCGCGATGCCGCCCGTCGGCGCACGGTCGTGCGCGGTCGTCCAGCCCTCGATCGTGCTGAAGTCGTCGATGAGGCGCACTTCGAGCGGCACCGCGACGGCGACCTCGGTGCGCTCGCCGGCGACCTCGAACGCGAGCGTCGTGGTTCCGACGTCGCCGATCGCGGTCACCTGGAAGCGGCCGTCGGCGGTCGGTTCGACCGAGAACGTCTCGGGCGCGGGGTTGACCACCGTGACATCGCGCGCCTCGATCGGCGCGGCGAAGCCCTGCGGGTCGTGACCGGTGAGGGTGACGACGGCCGTCGCGTCCTTCGCCTCGAGGTTGATGGTCGTCAGGTCGGTCGTGATCCGGTCGAGGTCACCGAGCACCTGAGCTTCGGCGGAGCCGTCCGCCGCACCCGTCCGCGCCGTGACGGTGGTCTCGCCGGGGCTCACGCCATGCACGACGCCGTCCGCGACGGTCGCGATCGCGGAATCGGCCGAGGCCCACTCCCCGACGGACGCGGCGACCGCCGTGCCCGCCTCGTCGTGTCCGTGGGCGCTCAGCGTGCGCGAGAGACCGGGGAACACCCGCAGGCCGCCCACGCCGGCGAGCGCCGGCTCGAGCCGGTACCCGGCGAGTACGCCGGAGCTCGGCTGCGCGAGGAAGAACCCCAGGCCGTCGCCGTCGTGACGCTCGAAGCCGTCGGACGGCGTGTTGACGATGCGCGACGTCCGCTGTCCGGAGTCGCGCACGTTCATCTGGCTCGAGCCGCCGCCGTCGGCGTTGGTCGCGTCGTGCGCGCCGAGGTCCTTCATGAACCGGCCCTGCTCTGTCAGTGTCATGCCGCGCGCGATCGCGCTGCGGCCGTCCAGCTGCACGAAGTACGCCGTCGCACCGTCCTGGCTGAAGCCCACCATGGTGCGCGGGTGCAGGTCGGGGTTGCCCGCGTCGACGACGACACCGTCGCGCAGGATCCGGTGCCACGCACCGCCGGCTTCGCGCACGTCGAGTGCACCGGCGTCGATCGAGTACGCGATGTCGGCGGCGTCACCCGGCTCGAGGGAACGCAGGACCGCGGCCTCTGGCCCGTCGGCCTTCGTGACGAGAGCGCGGACGCCGGGCTCGAGCGTGCCCGCCGCCGGAGCCTCCGAGACCGACAGCACCGTGTCGTCGGCGCCGATGAGCACCTCGACGCCCGCCGCGCCGTTGAGGGCGCGGGCGCGCGAGAAGGCGCCCCACTGCGACGTGTACAGGCCGACGCCGCCGTCGAGCGCGAAGGTGTTGATGCCGCGGATCGCGACGCTCTGCTCGCCGAACCCGGCCGCGCCGACCAGCAGCAGGTTCGCGAGCGAGCCGAGGCCGTTCTCGTCGATGACGATCGACGCCGAGGCATCCGGATTGCCGCTCTTGATCAGCTCTCCGCCGCTCACGCCCCACCCCGCGGCGGCGTTGGAGTTGTTGATGTCGAACCGGTCGAGGTTGACGCCCGCGATCGCGCCGGAGCCGTCGACGAGCTCGGTGACGGTGGCGCCGGGGCCCGACACGGTCTCGGGCGTGAGGTAGCCGACCCGCACGGTGTCCTCGCTCAGCTCGGCCCGCAGGATGTCGACCTGCTGCCAGCCGGTCGCGTCGAGGCGCTCGTAGGCCACGTGCACGAGTCCCGGAGCGACGTCGGTGCGCTGCAGATCGTTGATGACGGCGGTGCCGCCGGAGTCGAGGTTCATGCCATCGACGTAGACCGGCTCGAGTGGCGCGGCGTGGACGGGCGAGGGCACGACGGCGACGGTCAGCGCGAGCGCTGCGACCGCTGCCGCGATGCCTCCGGGCCACGTCCTCTGGGAAATGCGGGACACGGAGTGCTCCTTCGGGGGAATCACGGGTATGCCGAAGGATCGATCGATCCCGGGCCTCTCGATCGTGGAGGCGCTCGGTGAACCGGTCGTGCCCGCGCGGTTGCGCGCCGGCTAACGCGCGTCTTCGCGACGCGTCATCTCGGTGTGCTATGCCGCGCTACTGCGGCTCGAGCCCCAGGTCGTCGAGGTCGACGGCGGCGAGCCACGTCAGCCCTTCGGCTTCGATCGCGGCCTGGGCGCCGGTCTTGCGGTCGACGATGACGGCGACGGCGACGGGCTCGGCGCCCTCTCGGCGCAGCGCCTCGACGGCCGCGAGCGCGGACTGACCCGTCGTCGAGGTGTCCTCGACGACGACGACGCGCTTGCCCACGACATCCGCGCCCTCGACCTGCCGACCCCGGCCGTGGTCCTTGGGCTCCTTGCGCACGACGAACGCGTCGAGCGGGCGGGGGGTGCGGACGGATTCGTGCATGACGGCGTTCGCGATCGGGTCTGCACCCAGGGTCAGCCCGCCGATCGCGACGACCCCGTCCACATCGCGGATGAGATCGAGCATGATGCGACCGATCGCCGGCGCCGCGCGGTGGTCGAGGGTGAGCTTGCGCATGTCGACGTAATACGTCGCCTGCTTGCCGCTCGAGAGCGTGAAGTCGCCGTGGAAGACCGCCTCGTCCTCGATGAGGGCGATGAGGTACTGGCGGTCGGCTTCGAGTTCGGGTGTGGACGCGACGGTCATGGATGAGAGTCTAGGGAACCACTCGTCTTAGGCTGGAACCCATGCGCCTGGCCACCTGGAACGTGAACTCCATCCGCGCCCGCGTCGACCGGATCGTCGACTTCGCGGTGCGCGAGCATATCGATGTCCTCGCGATGCAGGAGATCAAGTGCAAGGTCGAGCAGTTCCCGTTCGCGGCCTTCGAAGACGCCGGATTCCACGTCGAGGCGCACGGGTTCTCGCAGTGGAACGGGGTCGCGATCGCGAGCCGCGAGCCGATCGAGGACGTGCGCACATCGTTCCCCGGCATGCCCGGCTTCGAGAAGGGCTACGAGGGTCCGGATGCACCGCACGAGGCGCGCGCGCTCGGCGCGACCATCAGCGGTGTCGAGGTGTGGAGCCTGTACGTGCCCAACGGGCGTGCGCTCGGCGACCCGCACTACTACTACAAGCTCGACTGGCTCGCCCAGCTCGCCGGATACACGCGCGACGCGCTGGCACGGAACCCCGACCTCGCGCTCGCCCTCACCGGCGACTTCAACATCGCCCCGACCGACGCCGACAACGGCGTCCCCGAGATCGTGCAGGGGTTCTCGACGCACGTCTCCGCTCACGAACGCGAGGCGTTCGCGGCGATCGAGGCCGCCGGCGTGCAGGACGTCGTGCGTCCGCTCGTGCCGACGGGCTTCACCTACTGGGACTACAAGCAGCTGCGGTTCCCCCGCAATCAGGGCATGCGGATCGACTTCATCCTCGGCTCGCACGCCTTCGCCGACGCCGTCGCCGGTGCGGCGATTCACCGCGATGAGCGCAAGGGTCAGGCCCCGTCGGATCACGTCCCCGTCGTGGTCGATCTCGACCTCACCGGTCCCGACGACGACGATCGGCCGATGATCTTCTAGATCCGGAACGACGCGGCGAATCGCTCGAGCAGCGCGGCATCCCCGGGCGGGACCAGCTGATCGACGATGAGGTGCGTGCGGGCTGCGGGTCGCCCATCGCCCGGATCCCTCTCGCGGGGGAGGCCGCGGCCTCCGCTGCCGCGTAGCGTGGACGCATGGCCACACCCGAAGCGTCCACCGGCGTGCGCCCGCCCCTGTCGCCGGGCGACCTTCGCACGGATGCGTGGCTGGCCGCCGCGCTGCTCGTCGCCGGCATCCTCAGCACGGCCCTCGGCTCGGTGGCCGGGGTCTACGGAACAGACTCGCCGCCCCTCGCGTGGGGCCTCCTCTACGCCCTGGCGCTGGCGGCGCCCCTGGCGCTGCGCCGGCGCTTTCCCGAGATCGTGGTGCTCGTCGTCGCGGCCGCGTTCTTCGTCGGTGTCACGGTGCAGATCCCCGAGCTCTACGTGGGCAACGTCGCCATCTTCATCGCGATGTACACCGTCGGCGCCTGGGTCGAGAACCGGCGCCGGGCGACGATCGTGCGCGTCGTCGTCATCGTCGCGATGTTCGTGTGGCTGCTCGTGACGATGTTCCAGGCCGCGACGGCCCCCGCCGACGAGGGCCTGTCGCGCGTGGGACTGTTCTCGCCGTTCGTCGCCTTCATGCTCATGCAGCTGCTCATCAACGCCGCGTTCTTCGGCGGCGCGTACTACATGGGCGATCGCGCGTACGCCGCGGCGAGGGAACGCGCCGCGCTCGAGGAGCGCACGCGCGAACTCGAAGCCGAGCGCGAAGTCACCGCGGCGCAGGCCGTCGCGCTCGACCGCGTGCGCATCGCGCGCGAACTGCACGACGTCGTCGCGCACCACGTGTCGGCGATGGGCGTGCAGGCAGGAGCCGCGCGGGCCGTTCTCGACCGCGATCCGGATGCCACGCGCGCGGCCCTCGTCACCGTCGAGGAGTCCGCCCGCTCGGCGCTCGGCGAACTGCGCCACCTGCTCGAGACGCTGCGCACGTCACCCGGCGACACCCCCGACGCCTCGACGCTGAGCCTCGACGCGCTCGCCGACCTCGTGGTGCACGCGAACGAGAACGGCCTGCCCACGACCCTCACGGTCGTCGGCGACGCCGTCGCGCTTCCCGACGTGACGCAGGTGAACGTCTACCGCATCGCGCAGGAAGCGCTCACGAACGTCCGCCGTCACGCCGGACCGGATGCCACCGCCGACGTGCGCCTGCGCTACAGCCCGGACACGGTCGAACTCGAAGTCGCCAACACGGGGCGGGGGTCGGCCCTCATCGCGCCGGGCCTCGGACTCGTCGGCATGCGCGAGCGTGCGGCCGCGTCGGGCGGCACGCTCGAGTACGGTCCCCGCAGCCGTGGCGGGTTCCTCGTGCGGGCGCACCTGCCGACCGGGGCCGTCTCGTGATCGGCGTGCTGCTCGTCGATGACCACGCCGTCATGCGCGCGGGGTTCCGGATGATCCTCGAAGCAGCCGGCGACATCCGGGTCGTCGGTGAGGCCGCAGACGGCGTCGAAGCTGTGGCCGCGGCATCCGCTCTTCGTCCTGATGTGATCTGCATGGACGTGCAGATGCCCACGATGGACGGCCTCGAGGCGACGCGGCGCATCGTCGCGGATGCCGCCGTCGACGCCGCCGTCGTGATCGTGACGACGTTCGACCGCGACGACTACCTGTTCGCGGCGCTGAGCGCCGGGTCGAGCGGGTTCCTTCTGAAGAACGCGGGGCCCGAGGAGCTCGTCTCAGCCGTGCGGGTGGCCGCCGCCGGCGATGCGCTGCTCGCCCCCGAGGTGACGAAGCGGGTGATCGAGCGCTTCGCGTCGGCGGCCGATCCGGCTGCCGCCGCGGCGCCGGAGCCCGAGGTGCATGCGGAGGGGTTGACCGAACGCGAAGGCGAGGTGCTGCGGCTCGTCGCGCAGGCGATGAGCAACGCCGAGATCGCCGCACGGCTCTACATCGGCGAGGCGACCGTCAAGACGCACGTGTCGAACGTGCTGCAGAAGCTCGGCGCCCGCGACCGGGTCGCCGCCGTCGTCTACGCCCACCGCCACGGCCTCACCTGAACCCGCCCCGAAGACCACTGGCCGCGAGACTGCATCCGACGGCCGAAACAGCGGGTGAACCCCGCAGTCTCGGCGCGCGGATGCGGTCTCGCGGCCAATCAACCAGTCAGTGCCGACGCGCTCAGGCGGCGACGGCGACGCGCGCGTAGCGGTCGACGAGGGCGTTGAACGCCTCGAGGTAGCTCACGAGGAACTCGGCGGTCTGGTCGTTGGTGACCTCGCCGTCCTCGGTGAACAGGCCGGGGAGCGACTGCACGTAACCCTCGGGCTGGCCGAGGGTCGGAGCGTTGTAGTGGCTCAGGATGGCCTTCAGGTGCTGCTGCGCCGCGGCGGTCGCGATGCCGCCGCCGGACGTGCCGATGACGGCGGCCGGCTTGCCGTCGAACGAGGCCTGACCCCAGGGGCGCGCGGCCCAGTCGAGGGCGTTCTTGAGCACGCCGGGGATCGAGCGGCTGTATTCGGGCGTGACGATGATGACACCGTCGACCTCGTCGATCGCCTTCTTGAAGTCCAGCGCGACCTGCGGGTAGTCCGCGTCGTGGTCGGGTGAGTAGAAGGGCAGATCCGCGATCGGGATCTCGACGAGCGTCGTGCCCTCGGGAGCGAGACGCTCCAGCGCCTTGGCGAGGCGACGGTTGATCGAGGTCGACGAGATGCTGCCGACGATGTAGCCGATGGTCCGATCGGTCATAGCGGGATTCCTCCGTGAAAAAAGAAAGGCGTCCCCGGCGGGGACCACCGTGGACGTTCCACAGACAGCCAACCAGACATCGACCTCGTTCTATTCCCGCGCATGAAGAATTTCGCCCGCTCCTCCTTCGGGGGGAGCGGCAAGACCCACCCGCCGGGGGAGGTCGCCGCCGCGACCGATCCGTAGCGTTGATGTCGTTCGACGATCGAAAGGCGGATCATGCTGAGCCTCAGCGGCATCACCAAGAGCTACGGCACACGCCGTGTGCTCGACGACATCACGTTCGACGTGCGCCCAGGCCGGCTCACGGGATTCGTCGGCGGGAACGGCGCCGGCAAGACGACGACGATGCGCATCATCCTCGGAGTCCTCGCGAAGGACGACGGCACCGTGTCTCTCGACGGCGCCGAGCTGACGGCATCCGATCGTCGCTCGTTCGGCTACATGCCCGAAGAGCGCGGGCTATATCCGAAGATGAAGGTGCTCGAGCACATCGTGTACCTCGCGCGCCTGCACGGCTTCTCGAAGACGGATGCCGCGGCCCGCGCGCGCGCCCTGCTCGAAGAGCTGGGGCTCGGCGAGCGCCTCGAAGACAACGTCGAGACGCTTTCGCTGGGCAACCAGCAGCGCGCCCAGATCGCGGCGGCGCTCGTGCACGACCCGAAGGTGCTGATCCTCGACGAGCCCTTCTCGGGCCTGGACCCGCTCGCGGTCGACGTCGTCGCGAACGTGCTGCAGCAGCGCGCCGCGGCGGGAGCGTCGGTGCTCTTCTCGTCGCACCAGCTCGACGTCGTCGAGCGCCTGTGCGACGACCTCGTCATCATCGCCGGCGGCGCGATCCGTGCGTCCGGCGCCCGCGACGCGCTGCGCGCCGAGCACTCCACGCGCCGCTTCGAGCTGGTCTCGGCCGGCGACGCGGGGTGGCTGCGCGACGAGCCGGGCGTCGAGGTGCTCGACTTCGACGGCGGGTACGCCGTGTTCGACGCCGACTCCGATGAGACCGCCCAGCGGGTCCTGCGCCGCGCCGTCGCCGAGGGCGATGTCGCGAGCTTCGCCCCGCAGCATCCGTCTCTCGCCCAGATCTTCAAGGAGGTCATCCAGTGACCACGCAGACACCCACCCGCCGCACGGCGGCCGTCACCGCACCCAGCTTCGCGCAGAGCACGTGGCTCGTCGCCGAGCGTGAGATCGGCTCGAAGGTGCGCAGCAAGTCGTTCATCATCTCGTTCGCGATCCTGTTCGCGATCGCGCTCGCGGGCGTGCTGTGGGCCGGCTTCGCGGCGAGCAGCGGTGGGGGCACGCCCGTCGCCGTGACCGCCGACGCGCAGCCGCACCTGCCCCCGACGACGGGGCTGGAGGTGACCGAGGTCGCCGACCGCGCCGCGGCGGAAGACCTCGTGCGCGCCGGCGATGTCGACGTCGCCCTCGTGGGCGATGCGTCGTCCCCCGTCGGGTTCGTCGTGATCGCCGAGAACGACGTGTCGTCGACGCTGCTGCTCGGACTGTCGGTGCCGCCGCCTGTCGAGCTGCTCGACCCCGAGAACGCACCCAACTTCCTCGGCTACATCGCGGCGATCGGCTTCGGGGTCATCTTCCTGTTCTCGGCGCAGCTGTTCGGGGCGACGATCGCGCAGTCGGTCGTCGAAGAGAAGCAGACGCGCGTAGTCGAACTGCTCATCTCGGCGATCCCCGTGCGCGCGCTTCTGGCGGGCAAGGTCATCGGAAACACGATCCTCGCGATGGCGCAGCTGCTGATCCTGGCGGCGATCGCGGTCGTAGGACTGACGATCACGGGGCAGACCGAGTTGCTGCAGGGGCTCGGAGCACCGATCGCCTGGTTCGCGATCTTCTTCCTCTTCGGGTTCATCCTGCTCGCCGCGCTGTTCGCCGCGGCCGCGGCGATGGTGTCGCGTCAGGAGGACATCGGCTCGACCACGACGCCGCTGATGTTCCTGATCATGGCGCCGTACTTCCTGGTGATCTTCTTCTGGAACAACCCCATCGTGTTGTCGGTCATGTCGTACGTGCCGTTCTCGGCGCCGATCGGCATGCCCATGCGGATGTTCCTGGGCTGGGCCGAGTGGTGGGAGCCGCTGCTCTCGCTCGCGATCCTGCTCGTGACCTGCATCGCGGCGATCCTCGTGGGGGCGAAGATCTACCAGAACTCGCTCCTGCGCATGGGCGCCCGCGTCAAGCTCACCGAGGCCCTGCGCGGCTGACCCTTTGACCCCGAGACTGCAACGGCCCGCCGAGACCGTGGGTATCACCCGCAGTCTCGGCGTGCCGTTGCAGTCTCGCCGTCAGAGGGGCTAGTCCTCGAGCACGGCCAGGACGTTGCCGGCCGGGTCGCGGAACCAGGCGATCGGCGGCCCGCCCTCCCCGCGGACGATGCCCTTGGCATCGGAGGGGAACTCGTCGTCGCCGTAGATCTTCGTCTGCACGCCCTTCGCGATGAGCGCGTCGACGGCCGACTCGATGTCACCGACGGGGAAGTTCAGGATCGTGAAGCTCGCCGGCGTGTGGTTCGGCTTCGCATAGACGAGGATGCTGCCGCCCGAGCCGAGCCGCAGCTCGAGGAATCCCATCTCGTTGTCGCGCACGTCCAGACCGAGAGTGTCGCGGTAGAACGAGCGGGCCGCATCGATGTCGTCGACGGAGAAGCCGCTGAAGGCGCCGTCTGTCGTGAATCCGGTCATGCTGACAGCATCCGCCCGTTTCCACCCCGTGTCGAGGGGCTACTTCTCGACGAGGACGCCGTCGGCGTCGGCCCAGACGTGCTTGCCGGGGGCGAAGACGACGCCGCCCACCGTGACGTGCACGTCGACCTCGCCGACGCCGACCTTGGCGCTCTTGCGCGGATTGGAGCCGAGCGCCTTGACGCCGAGATCGAGGCCCGCGAGCGCTTCACGGTCGCGGATCGCGCCGTGCACGATGAGCCCCGACCACCCGTTCTCGACCGCGGATGCCGCGATGAGGTCGCCGACGAGCGCCGATTCGAGCGAGCCGGCCCCGTCGATCACGAGGACGGCACCGTCACCGGGTGTCGCCAGGAGCTCCTTGACCAGGGCGTTGTCACGGTGGCAGCGGATCGTGCGCACGGGGCCGTCGAACGCCGCGCGCCCGCCGAGGTCCTGGAACTGCAGCGGGAGCGAGTCGAGCTCGTCGCCGCGGTCGTCGTAAAGGTCTGCGGTCGCGATCGTCATACCCGCCACGCTACGCGGATCGCCGCATCCGGTCGAGGAATCGACGCGCGGCACAATAGACGCCTTCCCCGGCATGCGCCAGGGAGCGCGCCGAGGACGGCATCCGGCATATCCTGAACCATGCTTCCCAGCATCCTGTCCATCGGCACCGCGGTCCCGCGGACCCTTCTCGCGCAGGATGCCGTGCGCGATCTGTTCGCGAGCCAACCCGGCCTCGACCGTCGCGCGCGGCGGCTCATCCATGCCGCGTTCGGCGCCTCCGCGATCGACACGCGTCACACCGTGCTGCCCGATCTCGCGGGCGAACCCGCGAGCGGACTGCCCGTCGTGGCCGCGGACGGCGCACTGCTCGCTCCGCCGACGGGTGCACGCAACGACGAGTACCGCCGGAGCGCGCCCGCGCTCTTCGCCGCGGCATCCGCCTCCGCGATCACGCGCGCGGGCCTCAGCGCCCGCCGCATCACGCACGTCGTGACGGTCTCGTGCACGGGCCTGTATGCGCCGGGACCCGACATCGAGCTCGTGCGCGACCTGTCGCTCGACCCGGGGGTGCAGCGCTACCACCTCGGCTTCATCGGCTGTGCCGCCGCGCTTCCCGCGCTGCGCCTCGCGGGGCACATCGCGGCGAGCGACCCCGCGGCGATCGTGCTCGTCGCGACCGCCGAGCTGTGCTCGCTGCACCTGCGCAGCTCGTCCGACCCCGAGCAGATCGTCGCGGCTTCGGTCTTCGCCGACGGCGCCGCTGCCGCGATCGTGACGGCCGACCCGGCATACGAGGCCGCCGAACGCCTCGAGCTCGACGGCTTCCAGACCCAGCTGCTCCCCGACGGCGAGAAGGAGATGCAGTGGACCATCGGCGACACCGGGTTCGAGATGACGCTGACGGCGCAGGTTCCCCGCCTCGTCGGGGCGCACGCGCACTCGTCGCTGCCCACCCTGCTGGCCGCGGACGGCATCGACGCGTGGGCGGTGCATCCGGGCGGGCGCAGCATCCTCGATCGCGTCGAAGAGGCGCTCGGCGCGCCGCCTGACGCGCTGCGGGCCTCGCGCGACGTGCTGCGCCGCTACGGCAACATGTCGAGCTCGACGATCCTGTTCGTCCTCGATGAGCTGTGGTCACGGGACACCGCCGACGGCGCGCGCATCGGCGCGATGGCGTTCGGCCCCGGACTCACGGTCGAGGCTGCCCGGCTCGTGCGGCACGCGGCGCGTGTCGATACCCCGCCGGTGACCGCGATGCGCGACCTCGAGACGGTGGCCGGGTGACGGTGGTCGACCTCCGTCGGCGGGACCGCGACGTCCGCGAGCTCATGGACGACCCGGCGTGCGACCCGCGACGGCTCGCCGCGACCTACGCGCGCTTCGGGATCGTGAACCGGCTCGTCTCCGGCTGGGGGCGGGTGTATCGCGACCGGCTCCGGCCAGCGCTTCGCGCGCTCGACCGGCCCGCCCGGGTCCTCGACCTCGGATCGGGCGGCGGCGACCTGCTCGGCCGCCTCGCGGGGCTGGCCCGCGCCGACGGGCTGAGCGTCGAATGGGTCGGCGCCGATCCCGACGCGCGGGCGATCGCGGCATCCCGCGCCGCACCCGGCATCGCGCACGTGCGGGCGACCTCCGGCGATCTGCGTCGCGCGGGAGAGCGCTTCGACGCCGTCGTCTCCAACCACGTGCTGCACCACCTCTCCGACGACGAGCTGCAGCGGTTCGCGGACGACTCGCTCGCCCTGTCGTCGGGGATCGTCCTGCACGCCGACATCGCGCGCAGTCGCCGCGCCTACGGTCTCTTCGCCGTCGGCATCACGCCGCTCGCGCCGGGCACGTTCCTGCGCACCGACGGGCTGCGCTCGATCCGGCGCAGCTACACCCGGTCCGAGCTGCAGAGTGCACTGGGCGCGCCGTGGCAGGTCGAGTCGCCCGCCGCGTTCCGGCTGCTCGCGGTCGGTGACGGGCGTGGCTGACGTCGTCGTCGTGGGAGCCGGTCCCGTCGGCCTGCTGCTCGCGGGCGAACTCACCCGACGCGGCGTCGACGTCGAGGTGCTCGAACAGCGGGCTTCGGCGTCGTCCGGTTCGCGGGCCATCGGGGTGCATCCCCCCGCGCTGGCCGCGCTCGAGGCCGGCGGTGTCACCGAGCGTCTCCTCGGCGACGCGACACGGGTGAAGCGCGGCGAGGCTCGCTCGGGTGATCGCCTCCTCGGCGTCGTGCGCTTCGATCGGATCCCGGCGCGCTTCCCCTTCGTCGCGACGCTTCCGCAGTCGGCGACCGAGGCCGCACTCGCGGCGCGAACCCCGGCCCCGGTACGCGGTTCTCGCGTGACCGCGGTGCTCCCCCGCGGTGACCGGGTGCTCGTGCGCTCGAGCGTCGACGGCCGCACCGTCGAGCGCGAACCGCGGATCGTCGTGGTGGCGACGGGTGCCGGCGGTCGCGACCTCGTCTTCCGGCAGAGCGCCGCGCGCGTGCACGCGTACCCCGACCGGTACGTGATGGCGGATGCCGCGGCCCCCGGTCCGCCGGATATCGCCGTCGTGCACCTCGACGCGGGCGGAGTGCTGGAGTCGTTCCCGCTGCCCGGTGGGCGGCGCCGCTTCGTCGCGTCGGACGCCGCCGACGCCGACCCCGAGCCCGCAGCCCGTCTCGCGCGCCTGCGGGCCGCGGTGGCGGCGCGCGGGCTCGACACGACGGACATCACCGCGGCGACGGGATTCGGCGTGCGGCGGTTCGTCGCGCCGCGGCTGCGCAACGGACGGGTGCTCGTCATCGGCGACGCCGCGCACGAAGTGAGCCCCATCGGCGGTCAGGGCATGAATCTCGGCTTCCTCGACGCGGCGACGCTCGCGCCGCTCCTCGCGGAGTGGATGCACGCGGGCATCGCACCCGACGCCGGCCTCGCCCGGTGGGAGCGCCGGCGCGTGGCATCCGCTCGCACCGCCGCGCGGCTCGCCGCCGCGAACACCGCCGTCGGCAGGTCGCTCGGCCGCGCCGACGCCGTGCGGCGCGGCGGAGTGCGCGCGATGCTCGCGCCCCCGGTGCGCCCCGTGCTCGCGCGGACGTACGCGATGGGCTTGGACCGCGACGCGCGGTCTTTCGGCTGAGCCGCTCAGCCCGACAGCGCCGACCCCGAAGCGACGAGCTGCGCCGCGAGCAGGAGCGCCGCGAGCATGACGAGGCGGAAGAGGATGCGCGCCGGCGGCCGCACGAGCGCGCGGAGCACCGTCGCGGCCGCGACGACGAGCACTCCCGCGAAGAACACCCACGACAGCGGTGCGACGGCGGCCGGATCTCCCGCCGCCGGGCCGAGCAGCACGGCGGCGGCTCCCCCGCTCACGGCCACGGCTGCGAGGACGGCCGACCAGCGCGGGCCGATCCGGTGCGGCAGGCCCCGCACGCCCGTGCGCGCGTCGTCGTCGAGGTCGGGCAGCACGTTCGTGAGGTGAACGGCGACGCCGAAGGCGGCTCCGGCGATCCACGCCCATCCCGCGGCGAAGGTCGGCTCGGGCGCCGAGAGCGGCGCGAGCGAGGGGAAGACGCCGAAGCTCACGATGAACGGCACGACCGAGACGGCGGTCGCTTTGAGGCCGGCGTTGTACGACCAGCCCGAGCCGAGCAGGAGAGCGTGAGCTGCCAGCATCCGCCAGTCGAGAGCTGCGGACAGCACCAGGGCGATGACGAGGGTGCCGGATGCCGCGACCCACGCGGCTCGAAGGCTCACGTCGCCGCGGGCGAGGGGCTTGTCGGTGCGGCCGACGGCGCGATCACGGGCCGCGTCGAGCGCGTCGTTGGAGATGCCGATCGACAGCTGCCCTGCGAACACCGCGAGCGTCAGCAGCGCGAGGCGCCACGGGTCGAGCGAGACGGCGAGCCCGAGGGCGAGCGCGAGGGCGCTCACGACGAGCGTCGGCCCGGGGTGGGACGATCCCCACAGTCCTCGCACGACGCCCACGCTCGATACTCTCACGCCCCCGGCGCCCACCCCGCGAGCCCCGCCCTCACCCGCGCGCCCGCGCTTACCCGCGAGACTGCAACGGGAGGCCGAGACCGTGGGGTTCACCCGCAGTCTCGGCGTGCCGTTGCGGTCTCGCGGTCACAGGCCCGGTCACAGGCCCGGTCACAGGCCCGGTCAAGAACGAGCGGTCAGCGGGTCTGGCGGCGGCCGCGGATGATGCCGGCGATAGCGAAGGCGAGCGCGGCCACCAGTGCCACGAAGCCGACGAGGGCGGCGATGAGAGCGATGAGGTTCGAGGCGTCGTCCGACACGGCGTCGCCCGTCCACACCGTGAGGGCCGAGCCCGGTTCACCGTCATCTCCGCCGTCGACGAGCGTGAGGGCGAACACGACGAGCGCGACCCACAGCACCCATGTCGCCGCCGAATACACCACGCGCGTCGCCTTCGCGGCGCGCACCTCGCGGTCGAACAGGGTCAGCACGGGCGGCACGTACAGCGCGACGATCCCGAAGAGGCCGAACCAGATGCCGATCACCATCATCCAGCCCAGCGGCGAGCCGACGAGGCCGCGCCCGATGACGACGAACAGGGGCAGGAGGAGCGCGAGTATCCACTGCGCGACGAACACGAAACGGCCGGAGGGTGCGATATGCATCCCCCGACCGTATCGGCTCCCGCGAGACTGCATCGGCACCGCGAGACGTCGGGGTCTACCCGCTGTCTCGGCGTGCCGATGCAGTCTCGCGGTCAGGGGTCACGGGCCGGGGCCGGAGCTCGCGGTCAGGGGCACGGGCCGGGGCCGGAGGTCGAGGTCAGTCCTCGACCAGCTCGGCGTCGACGATGTCCTCGGGCGCCCGCGACGGCTCGGTGCTCGTCAGCACGAGCGCGGAGCCGTCGGCGGCGACGTCGACTCGGACGGTGTCCCCGTCGCGGGCGCCGCCGCCGAGGATCGCCATCGCGAGACGGTCCTGGATCTCGGACTGGATGAGCCGGCGCAGCGGCCGCGCTCCGAAGAGCGGGTCGTACCCGCGCTCGGCGAGCCACGCGCGCGCATCCGGCGTCACGGCGAGCGTCAGTCGGCGGTCCTTGAGGCGCCGCTGCAGCGCGTCGACCGAGAGCTCGACGATCTGCGCGAGATCGTCCTCGGTGAGCGCGTGGAACACGACGGTGTCATCGAGCCGGTTGACGAACTCCGGGCGGAACGCCTGACGCACCAGCGCCAGGACCTGGTCGCGCTTCTGCTCGGTCGTCAGGGCGGGATCGATCAGGATGGGCGAGCCGAGGTTCGACGTCAGGATCAGGATGACGTTCGTGAAGTCGACCGTCCGGCCCTGGCCGTCGGTCAGGCGCCCGTCGTCCATGACCTGCAGCAGCACGTCGAAGACTTCGGGGTGGGCCTTCTCGACCTCGTCGAGCAGCACGACCGAGTACGGACGCCGGCGCACCGCCTCGGTCAGCTGGCCGCCCTGCTCGTAGCCGACGTACCCCGGAGGGGCGCCGACGAGCCGCGAGACCGAGTGCTTCTCGCCGTACTCCGACATGTCGATGCGCACCATGGCGTGCTCGTCGTCGAAGAGGAACTCGGCCAGCGCCTTGGCGAGCTCCGTCTTGCCGACGCCCGTGGGCCCGAGGAACAGGAACGATCCGGTCGGTCGCTGCGGGTCGCTGATGCCGGCGCGCGATCGGCGCACGGCGTCGGCGACGGTCTTGACGGCGTCCTTCTGCCCGATGAGCCGTTTGCCCAGCTCACGCTCGAGGTGCAGCAGCTTCTCGGTCTCGCCCTGCAGCAGGCGCCCGACCGGGATGCCCGTCCACGCCGCGATGACCTTCGCGATGTCCTCTTCGGTCACCTGGTCGCCGACCATCCGGTCGTCGCTGCTCTCGGCCTTCTCGGCGTCGATGAGCTTGCGCTCGAGCGCGGGGATGTCGGCGTAGAGCAGCCGCGACGCCCGCTCGAGATTGCCCTCGCGCTGTGCGCGGTCGGCCTCGATGCGCGCAGCATCCAGCTGGGTCTTCAGATCGCCGACGAGGTTGAGCGATGCGCGCTCCTGCTCCCACCGGTTCTGCAGCTCGCCGAGGCGCTCCTGCTCGGTCGCGAGCGTTGCGCGCAGCGTCGCGAGACGCTCCTTCGACGCGTCGTCCTTCTCGCGCTTGAGCGCCATCTCCTCGAGCTTGAGCCGGTCGACATGCCGGCGCAGCTCGTCGATCACGAGGGGGGCCGAGTCGATCTCCATGCGCAGCCGCGAGGCGGCTTCGTCGATGAGGTCGATCGCCTTGTCGGGCAGCTGCCGCGACGGGATGTAGCGATTCGACAGGGATGCCGCGGCCACGAGCGCGCCGTCGGCGATCGCGACCTTGTGGTGCGCCTCATAGCGCTCCTTGAGCCCGCGCAGGATCGCGATCGTGTCCTCGACGCTGGGTTCGCCGACGTAGACCTGCTGGAAGCGGCGCTCCAGCGCGGCATCCTTCTCGATGAATTCGCGGTACTCGTTGAGCGTCGTGGCGCCGATGAGTCGCAGCTCACCGCGCGCGAGCATCGGCTTGAGCATGTTGGATGCCGCGACCGATCCTTCGCCGCCGCCCGCGCCCATCAGCACGTGCAGCTCGTCGATGAAGGTGATGACCTGTCCTTCGGACTCGGTGATCTCTTTGAGGACGCTCTTGAGGCGCTCTTCGAACTGACCGCGGTACATCGCCCCGGCGACGAGGGCGGACATGTCGAGGCTGATGAGCTCCTTGCCCTTCAGCGACTCGGCGACGTCGCCCGCGACGATGCGCTGGGCGAGACCTTCGACGACGGCGGTCTTGCCGACGCCGGGCTCACCGATGAGGACGGGGTTGTTCTTGGTGCGCCGGGTCAGCACCTGGCTGACGCGGCGGATCTCGCTGTCCCGCCCGATGACGGGGTCGAGCTTGCCCTGACGGGCGCGGTCGGTGAGGTTGATCCCGAACTGTTCGAGGGCGCTCTGCTGCTCCTCCTGCCCGGGCTGGGGCTGTGCGTTCATTCGTGCTCCTGAAGTCTGAGCGACTCAAGGTTGAGCCGTGTTGACTCAAGTTTAGCGCAGGAGCCTTCGTGGCGGCAAGAGGGTCAGGCGACGGGGTCGAGCATCGCGGCATCCGCCATCTGGCGCGTGCAGCTGAATCGATCGCGATAGGCGGTCGGGGTCGTGCCGAGCACACGAGCGAAGTTCTGCCGCAGGACGGCGGCCGAACCGAATCCGCTCTCGTCGGCGATGCGGTCAAGGCCCAGCTCCGTCGTCTCGAGCAGCCGCTGCGCGTGCATGATCCGCTGCCGGGCGAGCCAGGCGGCGGGAGTCGCCCCGAAGTCCGCCTTGAACCTCCGCGCGAACGTGCGCGGCGACATGTGCGCCCTCGCGGCGAGCTGATCGACCGTCAGGTCGAGTCGCAGATTGTCGAGCATCCAATCGCTCACGGGCGCGAGCGACAGCGACGTCGTCGCGGGCAGCGGCCGATCGATGAACTGCGCCTGCCCGCCGTCGCGCTGCGGCGGCACGACCATGCGCCGCGCGATCTTGTTCGCCAGTTCCGCGCCGATCTCCTGCCGCAGCAGGTGCAGGCATGCGTCGATCCCCGCGGCGGTGCCGGCGCTCGTGATGATGCGGCCGTCCTGCACGTAGAGCACGTCGGGATCGACGTCGACAGCGGGATACATCCGAGCCATGGCGTCGGCATACATCCAGTGGGTCGTCGCTCTGCGCCCGTCGAGCACGCCGGCCGCGCCGAGGATGAACGAGCCGCTGCACACGCTCAGCACCCACGCATCCCGGGCGACCGCATGGCGCACGACATCGAGCACGCGCTCATCGGTGTGACGCCAGGAGGCGCGGGGGGTCGGCGAGACGACCACGAGGTCGGCCTCGTATGCGAACGCGAGATCCAGATCGACGTTGATCGAGAACCCGATCTTCGACACCACGATGCCGGGATCGGGCGTCACGATGCGGAAGTCGAAGTTCGGGATGCCGTCCTCGGAGCGGTCGAGCCCGAAGGCCTCGCACGCGAGACCGAACTCGAAGGGCGCGAAGCCCGGCTGGACGATGACGGCGACGGTCTTCATGGCGCTCCCAAGTGGCAGTATTCGTGCGACAGGTGCCCATCCTGCCACTCGCGGCAGTTCGAGCGCAAGCGTAGGTTTCCTGCCATGATCCTTCTCGCTGCCATCATCACCGTCACGACGTTGGCGATCATCGGCACGGTCACGGTCGTCGCGCACGACGGCTATCGCCAGGTGCCGACTGATCCTCGCCGTCTGCCCTGAACCGGTCAGGCGCGCACGCGGTCGTAGACCTCGACCATCGCCGCGGTGCGCGACGACTGGCGGAAGCGCTCGCGGATACCGGGGTCGGGCTGCACGGCCGATCCCGCCGCGATGTCGCCCGCGGCCTGCCGCAGAGCCGCCGCCAGCGCGCCGACCGAGGCGTCCGCGACCGCGGGCGGTGCGTCGACGTCGCCCCCGACGGCCCAGAACCCGGTTCCGAGCTCGCGCGCGAGGTCGGGGTCGCTCACGACCGCCGGCGTGCCGAGCGACGCGGCCTCGAAGATCGTCATGCCCTGCGTCTCGAAGCCGATCGAGGTCTGCACGACTGCGTCGGCGGCCTGGATCCGGCGCAGCGTCCGGGCGTACGGCATCGGGCCCGAGAAGACGACGGATGCTGCCGGCGCCAGCCTGTCGACGAGGCGGCGGGCAGCGCCCAGTTGACCGCCGCCGCCGATGATCTCGACCTCGGCGTGCACGTCCGCCCGACCGAGGGCCTCGAGGAACGGCAGGAGCCGCTTCTCGGGGCTCATGCGTCCGAGCCACACGAACCGCGGCGGCCCGGGCTCGCGTTCGGGCGCCGTCGCGGCGAGCACACCGTCGAGAAGGTCGTCGTCGATGCCGTTCCACACGACGTCGACGTCGGCGAAGACGCCGTGCCGCTCGAGCCGCTCGGCGAAGTGGTGCGACGGGGCCGTGACCGCCTGGGCACCCGCCGCCAGCCGCCGCAAGTACGCCCACCCGTCACGTCCGGGCGTCGGCACACCGAGGGCCCGCCTGCTCCACGCGTTGAGCGCACCCAGCACCAGCCCGGGGAGGGGCGCCGTCGCCTCGATGCCGACGTCGACCCGGTTGTGCATCGTGTGCACGACCGGAAGACAGTGGCGCTGGGCGAAGCGATACCCGATGAACGCACCCCAGAAATCGGCCTGCACGTGCACGACATCGACGGGAGGACGACCCGCGAACGCGGCATCCACTCGGCGATCGGTCCGCCGTCCGGGCCACGCCATGGAGTACTCCCGGTCCACCGTGATGGGGATCGACGGCAGATCGACGTAGCCGGTGTCGAAGGGCGTCGCTCGCGCACGCGGCCCGTGCATCGCGGGAGCGACCACCGTCACGGTGTGTCCGGCCTTCTCGAGGAACCGCCGCTGCAGGCGCATCGACACCTGTGCTCCGCCGAGGGTCTCGACGTGCTGATCGCCGAACATCACGACGTGCACGAGCGCGTCACTCCGGCAGGGGCTCGTCGCGGTACAGCGCCTCGAACGTGTCGAGAGTGCGCTGCATGTCGTGGATCTTCACGCCGTCGAGCGACGCCTGCTGCATGCGCAGGCGCTCTTCGGGAGACTGCGTCAGCACGGTCGTGAGCTTGGCGGCGAGGTCGTCGACGTCTCCCGGCTCGAAGAGGTAGCCGTTCTCGCCGTCGTGCACGAGGTGCGGCAGCGCGACGGCGTCCGCGGCGACGATCGGCAAGCCGGATGCCATGGCCTCCATCGTCGCGATCGACTGCAGCTCGGCGATCGACGCGATCGCGAAGACGCTCGCACGGGTGAGCAGGCCGCGCAGCTCCTCATCGGTCGTGTAGCCGTGGAACGTGACCCGGTCGGTGAGCCCGAGCTCGCGCGTGAGCTGGTCGAGGTTCCGACGCTGATCGCCGTTGCCGACGATGTCGAAGGTGACCTCCAGCGCGGGATCGAGCTTCGTGATGGCCCGCAGCACGACGTCGATCTGCTTCTCGGTCGTGAGCCGGCCGACGAACACGATGCGATGCGCGTCGCGGGGCGTGAGATCAGCCGTGTAGTTGCGGGCATCCAGACCGCAGCTGATGGGAACGACCCCCCGGATGTCGATCGTCTTCTCGAGGAAGTCCGCCGCACGACGGGTCGGCGTCGTGACGGCGCGCGTCATGTCGAACGTGCGTCTGGCGTCGTTCCACGCGAGCTTCACGACGACCTTGTCGAGCACGGGAGGCAGCGTCGTGAAATCGACGATGTTCTCGGCCATGACATGGTTGGTCGCGACGACGGGGATGCCGCGCTTGCGGGCTTCGCGCGCGAGCCCGCGGCCGATCACGATGTGCGACTGGATGTGCACGACATCGGGGCGCACCTCGTCGAGCACGCGGCGCGCGTAGTGCTTCGACATCCACGGCAGCACGAACGTCAGCCAGTCGTGCGGAGGCCAGCGCCACGCGGGCAGGCGGTGCACCGTCATCTCCCGGCCCTCGATGACCTCCCGGAACGTGCCGTGGTTGCGGTGGCCGGCGCTGGGCGCCATGACGTGCACGTCATGGCCGCGATCGACCAGACCCGCCGCCAGACGCTCGGCGAAGCGAGCGGCACCGTTGACGTGCGGCAGGAAGGTGTCGGCACCGATGAGAACGGTCAGGGGCCGTGCGGCGGCGGCGTGGTCGTCGGGCGTCGCGGGTTCGGTCACGAAGAGAGCGGCCTGTCTATAGTGCGGAGCGGCACGCCGTGGGGAGGTCGCGCGCCGGTCCCACTGTAACCCGAGGGCCTGCTTCGTCCCCGGGAACACGCCTACGCTGGATTCATGCCCCGACTGCAGGCCGACGCCGACGTGACCCTGTGGGTCCCCGTCACCGAGTCCCTCGGCTGGCGGGGGCGACGACACCGCAAAGCCGCGATCCGGATGCTGCTGGCCCAGGCCAACCGCGCGATGGGGGCCTCCGAGCGACCCGGCGGCGGGGTCGCGGCGTGGGCTATGAGTCAGGCCGCCCCGTTCCTCATGCGCAAGGCGGCAGGCCGCGTGCTGGTGTGGGTGTGGAAAGCGGATCCGCAACTGGTCGTCGTGATGGCGCAGGTGCAGGCGGCGACGGCGCAGCTGCGCGCGGCGCGGGCCATGATGCCGATGGAGTACGACGACACCGAGACGTTCCGTGGAACGTATCTCGGCGCCGGAGAGAAGCTCGCGATGCCGCTGCCCGCGGATCCGCGCACCCCGCCGTTCGCGACCTATACGTGGGACACGGGCACGCACTTCGTGACCGTGACCGCGGTGTTCGCCGACCGTGAGCGTTTCGGCACCGTCATCGGCTCGGTCGACGACCTGGCGCGGAGCCTGCGCGTCATCGACGACCTCACGGTCGGCGAGCGCCCCGGCGTGCTGCGCATCGATCCGGTCTGATCACCCCTGCCCGTCGATCACGGGCACGGCGCCCGTGCGCGTCGCGTCGAGAAGCGCCTCTTCGGCGTCCGGATCCTGCGCGGCCTGCTCGAACTGCGACTGGTAGAGCCGCCAGTACGCACCCTCGGCCGCGATCAGTTCGTCGTGCGTTCCCTTCTCGACGATGTCGCCGTGCTCCATCACCAGGATGAGGTCGGCATCGCGGATCGTCGAGAGACGGTGGGCGATCACGAACGACGTGCGCCCTTCGCGCAGCGCCGCCATCGCGTGCTGCAGGAGCAGCTCGGTGCGGGTGTCCACCGACGAGGTCGCCTCGTCGAGGATGAGCACCGACGGCTGTGCCACGAACGCCCGGGCGATCGTGATGAGCTGCTTCTCGCCCGCCGAGACGTTGGACGCGTCTTCGTCGAGCACCGTGTCGTAACCGTCCGGGAGCGAGTGCACGAAGCGGTCGACGCGCGTGGCGATGGCGGCTTCGACGATCTCGTCATCGGTTGCCGACTCGCGTCCGTAGCGGATGTTCTCGCGGATCGTGCCGGCGAACAGCCACGGGTCCTGCAGCACCATGCCGGTGCGGGAGCGCACGTCGTCGCGGGTGAGGTCGCTGATGTCCTGCCCGTCGAGCAGAATGCGCCCGCCGTCGAGCTCGTAGAACCGCATGATGAGGTTGACCAGCGTCGTCTTTCCGGCACCGGTCGGACCCACGATCGCGACGGTCTGGCCCGGTTCGACGCGGAACGACAGGTCGGTGATCAGGGGCCGGTCGGGGGTATACGAGAACTTCACGTTCTCGAACTCGATGACGCCCTCGCCGTCGACCGGCTCCGGGGCGTCGGGGGCGTCGGGCTCTTCTTCTTCGGCGTCCAGCAGCTCGAAGACACGCTCGGCCGAGGCGGTGCCCGACTGGATGACGGCGGCCATGCCACCCAGCTCCGACAGCGGCTGGGTGAACTGCTGCGAGTACTGGATGAAGGCCTGCACGTCGCCGAGGCGCAACTGCCCGCTGGCGACCATGAGACCGCCGAGGACAGCGATTCCGACATACGTGAGGTTCCCGATGAACATCATGCCGGGCATGATCATGCCCGACAGGAACTGCGCCTTGAAGGCCGCCTCGAAGAGCTCCTCGTTCTCTTCCTGGAACTTCTCGCGCGAGTCCTTCTCACGACCGAAGACCTTGACGAGCGCGTGACCAGAGAACGACTCTTCGACGCGCGCGTTCAGGCGCCCGACCTTGCGCCACTGGATTCCGAACGCCTTCTGCGACTTGGGTCCGATGATTCCGAAGATGACCGCCATGAGCGGGAGCGAGACCAGAGCGACGAGAGCCAGCTGCCACGAGATGGTGAACATCATGAAGAGCACACCGATGACCGTCAGGACCGAGGTCACGACGGTCGACAGCGACTGCTGCATCGTCTGGGTGATGTTGTCGATGTCGTTCGTGACGCGGGAGATCAGCTCGCCGCGCTGCACCTTGTCGAAGTACGACAGCGGAAGACGGTTGATCTTCGCCTCGACCGACTCGCGCAGGCGCCACATCGTGCGCACCATGATCACGTTGATGACATAGCCCTGCACCCAGTTCAGCAGCGACGAGGCCACGTAGATCGCCAGCACGCCGACGATGACCATCCGCAGGCTGTCGAAGTCGACCCCCGCGCCGACGGCGAAGTCGTCCATCGCGCGCACCATGTTCGCGATGTCGCCCTGACCGGCGGCATCGAGCGCGGCGACGACGTCGGCCTGCGGGGTGCCGACGGGGAACTGCCCCGCGAGCGAAAGCGACACGAAGCCCTCGAAGATGAGGTTGGTCGCCTCGCCGAGGACCTTGGGTGCGATGACGGCGAGGACGACGCCGACGGCGCCGAGGAACGACACCAGCGTGAAGGCGACGGCATGCGGACGCAGCAGCCCGATGAGGCGCGCGAAGCTCTTGCCGAAGTTCGCGGCCTTGCCGGGGGCGACGGCATCCCAGTCGCCGGAGGTCTGGCGCGCCTGCTCGGCGAGTTCGAGCTCGAGGCGCTCTTCTTCGGTCAGCACGTCGGGCGCGCTCATGCTTCCACCCCCAGCTGCGATTCGACGATCTCGCGGTAGGTCTTGTTCGTGGCGAGCAGCTCGTCGTGCGTGCCGAGCCCCACCATCTGCCCGTCTTCGAGCACGACGATGCGATCGGCTTCGGTGATCGTCGAGACGCGCTGCGCGACGACGATCTTCGTCACCTCCGGCAGCTCGTGCCAGAGCGCCTGGCGCAATCGTGCGTCGGTCGTGAGGTCGAGCGCCGAGAAGGAATCGTCGAAGACGAGGATGTCGGGCTGATGCACGATGGCCCGGGCGATGGCCAGGCGCTGTCGCTGACCGCCCGAGACGTTCGTGCCGCCCTGCGCGATGCGGGCGTCGAGCTGCCCGTCCATCTCTTCGACGAAGTCCTTGCCCTGCGCGATCTCGAGCGCGTGCCACAGCTCGGCGTCGGTGGCCTCCTCGCGGCCGAAACGCAGATTCGAGGCGACCGTGCCCGTGAACAGGAAGGGCCGCTGCGGCACGAGACCGATCGTCTTCCACAGCCGATCGAGGTCGGCCTCGCGCACGTCCGCGCCGCCGACGCGGACGGCACCGCCGGTGACATCGAAGAGCCGCGGGATGAGCGAGACCAGCGTCGTCTTGCCCGCGCCCGTCGAACCGACGATGGCGACCGTCTCACCGCGCGCCGCACCGAAGCTGATGCCCTGCAGGACGGGCGCCTCGGCGCCGGGGTAGCTGAACTCGACCCCGTCGAACTGCACCGTTCCGGGCGCGTCGAAGACGCTCACGGGGTTCTCGGCGCGCGTCAGCGTCGATTCGCTCGCGAGGACTTCGCCGATGCGCTCTGCCGAGACGGCGGCGCGGGGGATCATGATCGTCATGAAGGTGGCCATGAGCACACCCATGAGAATCTGTCCGACGTACTGCATGAACGCGAAGAGCGTGCCGATCTCGACCTCGCCGGCATCGACCTGGATTCCGCCGAACCAGATGACCCCGACGACCGTGACGTTGAGCACGAGCATCGCGAGCGGGAACATCAGCACGAACAGCGAGCCGACCTTGCGGCCGACCACCATGATGTCGGTGTTCGCCCCGCGGAACCGCTTCGCCTCGATGTCTTCGCGCACGAACGCGCGCACGACCCGCACTCCGGTGAGCTGCTCCCGCATGATGCGGTTGACGGCGTCGAGCTTGAACTGGAACGCGCGGAACAGCGGCACCATGCGGCTGATGATCAGCGCGACGAGGACGAGCAGGACGGGCACCGACACGCCGATGAGCCAGCTCAGCCCGACATCCTGCTGCAACGCCATGATGACGCCGCCGATCGCCAGCAGGGGCGCGCTCACGAGCATCGTCGCGCCCATCATCGCGAGCATCTGCACCTGCTGCACGTCGTTCGTGTTGCGGGTGATGAGCGAGCCGGGCCCGAACCGCGACACCTCGCGTTCCGAGAAGCCGCTCACCTTCTCGTAGACGTCGCGGCGGATGTCTCGGCCCGTCGCCATCGCCGCACGCGCGGCGAAGTACGTCGCGATGATCGAGGCGACGATCTGCCCGAGCGAGATCGCGAGCATGAGCGTCCCGGTCGACCAGATGTAGGCGGTGTCGCCTCTCGCGACGCCCTCGTCGATGATGTTCGCGTTGAGGCGCGGCAGGAAGAGCGAGGCCATCGCCGCGGCGAACTGGAAGACGAGCACGCCGAGCAGCAGCCAGCGGTATCGCTTCAGGTAGCGGATGAGGAGTCTGCCGAGCACGTGTTCTCCGGATGTGAGAGAGCGGAACGATGCGACGGGGCGAGCGGATGCCGCAGGCGAGCCCCCGATAGCGCACTACAGGCTACGACCTGCCACCGACACGGATGAAGTCCCATCCGTACGCCCTGAGCGAATCCGTGCGTTTTCCGGCTCCGACCACGGCGCCGTGATCGCTCATGCGGCATCCGTCACGCGGTGCTGCCACCGTCGCTGCGATGAGCATCACGATGATGGAGATGCGGATGCGGCAGGTGGCTGTCGTGCGTGGTCTTCGCGCGCGTCGCCCGTTCGACGACCGCCGACGAGATCGTCGCGACGATCAGCCCGACGAGCACGACGCCGCCGCCCATGAGCACGACCGCCGCGATCCGGCCTGGAACGGTCACGGGCGCATAGTCGCCGTATCCCACCGTGGTGATGGTGCAGAACGCCCACCAGACCGCGTCGCCGAAGGTCGTGATCGATGCGCCCGGCGCATGCCGCTCGACCTGCAGCACGACGAGCGAGATGTACCAGACGAGCAGCAGCGCCGACCCGCCGCCGTAGATGAGCAGGCGAGCGCGCAGCGTCGCGCCGGCGGAGTGGCGGAAGGCCGCGAGCCGCGTGAAGGTGTCGAGCAGGCGGACGGGACGCAGCGGCGGCATGATCGCCATGGCCAGCGATGCGAGGTGCGCGCGCAACCACGCCCCGCGCGGGCGCGACAGCGCGAGCCGCGCGAGGAAGTCGACGATGAAGACGAACCACGTC
Organism: Microbacterium sp. NPDC055357; assembly: GCF_053644835.1. Lineage (NCBI taxonomy): Bacteria > Bacillati > Actinomycetota > Actinomycetes > Micrococcales > Microbacteriaceae > Microbacterium > Microbacterium sp. NPDC055357. Next base: position 36,800 of record NZ_JBSHLZ010000014.1, read on the forward strand.
ACGCCGATGATCGTCGTCGTGACCAGCGCCGCCGTGCCGCGGACGTCCCCGATGACGTGGATCGTGAACGTCACGAGGAAGACGAGGGCCGACACCGTGAGCGGCCAGTACATCGCGTCCGACCAGCGGTGCGTCGCGGCGGTCTCCCCGGGGAGATAGTCGCTCATGCGGGTCAGTCTTCGGCGTCGTCTGCGGAAGCGGGGCCGGGGTGCCGCGGCCGCCAGACGACGATGTCGGTCGCGCGCCGCGCGCGTGTGCCGCGGCGCAGCGACACGACGGCGCCGGTCGTCCCGGCCGCGAAGACGCGTGCACCGGGCCGGGACTCGGCTGCCGCGCGCGCGCGGTCCTCGAGGTCGCGCACGCGCGTGTGGAGCTCGCGCACGCGACTCTCGAGATCGAGGATCCGCATGATCGCGGGGAGTCCGATGCCCTCTGCCGACATGCGAGCCACTTCGCGCAGCTGCTCGACGTGGCGCAGCGAGTACCGCCGCGAACCACCCTGCGTGCGCGCGGCGACGACGAGGCCGAGCCGGTCGTACTGCCGGAGCGTCTGCGGGTGCATGCCGGACAGCTCGGCGGCCACCGCGATCGCGAAGATCGGTGCCTCGGCGTCGATCTCATCGTGACTCATGTCAACCGCGCGCCTTCGCCATCATGTCCGCGCGCGGGTTCTCCTTCGGTTCGAGCGACTGGAACCGCTCGAGCGCCTCGCGGGCGGCATCGTCGAGGTGCGCCGGCACGGCGACCTGGACTTCGGCGAGCAGGTCGCCCTTGCCCTTCGAGGTCTCGACGCCGCGACCTTTCACCCGCAGCACGCGACCCGAGGGCGTTCCCGGGGCGACGCGCAGCTTGACGGGGTCGCCGCCGAGCGTGGGCACCTCGATCGTCGCGCCGAGAGCCGCCTCGGTGAAGGTCACCGGCACCTTGACGCGCAGATTGAGTCCGTCGCGCTCGAAGACGGGGTGCGCTCGCACGGCGACCTGCACGACGATGTCGCCGCTCTCGCCGCCGTCGGGCGAGGGGCGTCCGCGTCCGCGGAGCCGGATCTTCTGCCCGTCGGAGACCCCCGCGGGGATCCTCACCTTGAACGGCTTGCCGTCTTCGCCCTGCAGCGAGATGGTCTCGCCCTTCGTCGCGGTGAGGAAGTCGATCGTCGTGCGGGCCGTGACATCGGCCCCCTTCGAGGGGCCGCCGTAGCCGCGGTACCCGCCCGTCGACTGCCCGAAACGCCCCGAGCCGAAACCAGCGCCCTGCTGCCCGAACATCGAGAAGATGTCATCGAAGTCGGCGGCGGAGGCGTACCTGCCGCCGCCGCGACCCTGTCCGAACTGCGAGAACACGTCTTCGAACCCGCCGGCGCCCTGGCCGCCCGCCGTGAAGCGGGCGCCCGAGCCCATGGCGCGGATCTGGTCGTACTCTTCGCGCTGGGCCGTGTCGGACAGCACCGCATACGCTTCGCTGACCTCTTTGAACTTCGCTTCGGCCGCGGCATCCCCCTGATTGGAATCGGGGTGATACTTGCGCGCGAGCTTGCGGTACGTCTTCTTCAGGTCGGCGTCGGAGACGTCTTTGGAAACCCCGAGGACCTGGTAGAAGTCCTTGTCGAACCAGTCCTGACTGGCCATCTGAACTCAGGTCCCTGAGCTCGTCGAGGGGTCCGCCGGGACGGCGACCACGACCTTCGCAGGACGCAGCTCGACATCGCCCAGGCGGTAGCCCACCTCGGCGACATCGACGATCGTCGGCGCGGTCTGACCCGGCGTCGGAACCTGGAAGATCGCCTCGTGCTGCTGCGGGTCGAAGACGTCGCCGGCCGCACCGTAGGCGGTCACGCCGAGCTTGGCCACCGCGCCGCGCACCTTCTCGGCGATCACGGTGAAGGCCGAGCCCTCTTCGAGATCGCCGTGCTTCTCGGCCCGGTCGAGATCGTCGAGCACGGGCAGCAGGCTCTTGGCAGCCTCACCCCTGGCCCGCTCGATCTCGAGCTGGCGCTGTTCCTCGGTACGCCGCCGGTAGTTGGCGTACTCCGCCGTCAGCCGCTTGAGGTCGGCGAGGTAGGCCGCCGCCTCGGGCGGGAGGTCCACCGCGTCGTCGCCCGTGAGCGCATCGTCGGTCTGGTCCGCGCCGAGGATGTCATCGACCGTCAGGTCGTCCTGGTGCGACGCGGGGTCGGAGACGTGTGCCTCCGACCCCTCGCCGTCCGGACGGACCTCGTCGTTGTCGAAGTCCTTATCCGTCATGTCCCCTACTTCTTGTCTTCTTCGTCGTCGACGACTTCGGCGTCGATGACATCCTCTTCGGCACCGCTCGTCTCCTCAGCCGCCTCTTCGGCGGCGCCGTCGGCCGCAGCGGCCTGGTCCTGCGAGTAGATCGCCTCACCGAGCTTCGTCTGGCTCTGGCTGAGCTTGTCGAACGCTTCCTTGACCTTGTCGTCGTCGTCGCCCGCGATGGCGGACTTCAGCTCGTTGACGTCGGCCTGGACCGATTCCTTCACGTCGGCGGGGATCTTGTCCTCGTTCTCCGAGATGAGCTTCTCGATCTGGTAGGCGAGGGTCTCGGCCTGGTTGCGGGTCTCGGCGCCCTCGCGGCGCTTCTTGTCCTCGGCGGCGTGCTCCTCGGCCTCGCGCACCATGCGCTCGATGTCGTCCTTGGGCAGCGACGAGCCGCCCGTGATCGTCATCGACTGCTCCTTGCCGGTGCCCTTGTCCTTGGCCGACACGTGCACGATGCCGTTCGCGTCGATGTCGAAGGTGACCTCGACCTGCGGGACGCCGCGCGGAGCCGGCGCGATGCCGGTCAGCTCGAACGTGCCCAGCGGCTTGTTGTCGCGGGTGAACTCGCGTTCGCCCTGGAAGACCTGGATCGCGACCGACGGCTGGTTGTCGTCGGCGGTCGTGAAGGTCTCGCTGCGCTTGGTCGGGATGGCCGTGTTGCGCTCGATGAGCTTGGTCATGATGCCGCCCTTGGTCTCGATGCCGAGACTCAGGGGTGTCACGTCGATGAGCAGGACGTCCTTGCGCTCACCCTTGAGGACACCGGCCTGGAGCGCGGCGCCCACGGCGACGACCTCATCGGGGTTGACGCCCTTGTTGGCGTCCTTGCCCGTCTCCTTCTTGACCAGCTCCGCGACGGCGGGCATACGCGTCGATCCGCCCACGAGGACGATGTGATCGATCTCGGAGACCTTGATGCCGGCTTCGCGGATGACGTCCTCGAAGGGCTTCTTGGTGCGGTCGAGCAGGTCCTTCGTGAGGTCCTCGAACTTGGCGCGCGTGATCGTCTCGCTCAGCGACACCGGGCCGCTGTCGGTGAGCGACAGGTACGGCAGGTTGATGCTCGTGGACGTCGAGCTCGACAGCTCCTTCTTCGCCTGCTCCGCCGCTTCCTTCAGACGCTGCAGCGCGATCTTGTCGCCCGAGACGTCGACGCCCGTCGTGTCCTTGAACTGCTTGATGAGGTAGTCGACGAGGCGCTGGTCCCAGTCGTCGCCGCCGAGGCGGTTGTCGCCCGAGGTCGAGCGGACCTGGATCGTCGAGAAGTCGTCGTCCTTGCCCACTTCGAGCAGCGAGACGTCGAACGTTCCGCCACCGAGGTCGAAGACGAGGATGAGCTCGTCCTCCTTGCCGCGGTCGAGCCCGTAGGCCAGCGCGGCGGCGGTCGGCTCGTTGATGATGCGCAGCACGTTGAGGCCCGCGATCTCGCCGGCTTCCTTCGTCGCCTGACGCTCGGCGTCGTTGAAGTACGCCGGCACCGTGATGACGGCATCCGTCACCGTGTCGCCGAGGTACTCCTCGGCGTCGCGCTTGAGCTTCTGGAGGATGCGCGCAGAGATCTCCTGCGGCGTCCACTTCTTGCCGTCGACATCGAAGCCCCAGTCGGTGCCCATGTGGCGCTTGACCGAGGCGACCGTGCGGTCGACGTTGGTGACGGCCTGGCGCTTCGCGGTCTCGCCGACGAGCACCTCGCCGTCCTTGGTGTAGGCGACGACGGAGGGCGTCGTGCGGAAGCCCTCGGCGTTCGCGATGACCTTCGGCTCGCCGCCCTCGAGGACGCTGACGACGGAGTTCGTCGTGCCGAGGTCGATTCCCACAGCTCGTGCCATGTGCGTTTCTCCTTCTGTCTGGGTGGCAGCAGCCACCCGAGGTCATTGGTCGGTGAAGTTGGTGGTCGGCCCATCCGAGCGAGGTTGAGCCTAACTGACTCAACCCTACTGCCGCCCCACCGTGACTGTCAACTCAAACTTGACACCCCTCGACTCAACCCCGCTAGACCGCGAGACTGCAACGACAGGTCGAGACTGCGGGTATTACCCTCGGTCTCGCCGTGCGGATGCAGTCTCGCGGGTAGAGGGCGGTAGCGTGACGGGCATGTCGCTTCCGGATCAGCCCGCTCCCGAATCCGAGGTCGCCGCGGCGACGATCGGCGCGGCCGACGCCACGCGCAAGCGCGGCGTGCTGGCCTGGGCGCTGTGGGACTGGGGCTCGGCCGCCTTCAACGCCGTCGTCACGACCTTCGTCTTCTCGACCTACCTCGCCTCGACCCTCTTCGTCGACCAGTCCGTCCTCGACGCGGCGGGCGGCGACGCCAAGGATCCCGCGCTCGTGCGCGCCCTCGCCGACAACGCCTCGCTCGTGGGGATCGCGCTCATGATCGCCGGCATCCTGATCGCGGCGCTCGCCCCGGTCATGGGCCAGCGCTCCGACGGCACGGGCCGGCGCAAACTGTGGCTCGGAGTCAACACGATGCTCGTCGTCGCCGCGATGGCCGCGATGTTCTTCGTCGAGGGGTCGCCGGCGTTCCTCGTGCTCGGGGCGACGCTCCTCGCGATCGGCAACGTCTTCTTCGAGTTCGCCGGCGTCAACTACAACGCCATGCTCGTGCAGGTGTCGACGAAGCAGAACATGGGCCGCGTGTCGGGCTTCGGCTGGGGCATGGGCTATGTCGGCGGCATCGCGCTGCTCGTGCTTCTGCTCGTGCTCTTCATCGGCCTCGTCGACAGCCCCGGCCCCCTCGGCATCACGACCGAGAACGGCATGAACATCCGCCTGGCGATCGTCGCGTCGGCGGTGTGGTTCGGGGTCTTCGCGATCCCCGTGCTGCTGCGGGTGCCCGAGGTCCCCGTTCGCGAGCGCCAGGTGCGCGTCGGCTTCTTCCGCTCCTACGCCGTGCTGTGGGGGACGATCACCAAGCTCTGGCACGGCAACCGCCAGGTGCTGATGTTCCTGCTCGCGAGCGCCGTCTTCCGCGACGGCCTGGCCGGCGTCTTCACCTTCGGCGCGATCATCGCGGCCCAGGTCTTCGGCTTCTCGTCGTCGCAGGTGCTCTACTTCGCCGTCGCCGCCAACGTCGTCGCCGGCATCTTCACGATCCTGGCCGGACGCTTCGACGACCGCTTCGGCCCGAAGGTCGTCATCATGGTCTCGCTCGTCGGACTCGTCGTCGCCGGCAGCGTCGTGCTCTTCATCGGCACGGCGCAGATCGGCTTCTGGATCGCCGGGCTCGTGCTGTGCGCCTTCGTCGGGCCGATCCAGTCCGCGAGCCGCTCGTTCCTCGCCCGCATCACCCCCGTCGGCCGCGAGGGTGAGATCTTCGGTCTCTATGCGACGACGGGGCGCGCCGTGTCCTTCCTCGCCCCCGGCCTGTTCGCGCTCTTCGTCGGCATCTCCGGCGACACGCGTCTGGGCATCCTCGGCATCGTGCTCGTGCTGCTGGCGGGCCTGCTGCTCATGCTGCCGGTCAGGGCGAAGCAGGCCGTCATCGAGTAGCGGACGCCGCCGCGTCAGCGCGGCCAGGCCGCCGCGAGCTGTGCACGCTCGTCGGGCGTGAAGTCGGCGAGGCGGTCTCGGCGGCATCCACGCGCGCACTGCGCGCCTGCGCGACGAGGGAGCGCCCCGCATCCGTCAGCACGATGTCGGTGCGCCGCGCATCGTCGGGATTCGCCTCGCGACGCACATGACCCTCGGCCACGGCGGCCTGCACGAGCCGGCTCGCGCGCGGCTGGTCGACGCCGATGCGCTCGGCGAGCTCGCTCACAGAGAGGGCCGTCGGCGTCGCCGCGAGCGCTTCGAGCAGCCGGAAGCGGGCCGCGAACCGCCCCATCGGTCCGTGCCCGCGGCCGTGACCGGCGTGATGGCCGCCGCGGTGCCCGGCATGTTCCGGATGCTGCGCCCTCGAGCCGAACGGACCTTGCCCGAACCCGGGTCCGGGCGGGCGCCCCGGGCGCCCGCCGCGCAGCTGCGCGAGGGCGGCGACGATCTGCTCGGCCTCGCCGGGTTCCTGTGAACTCACACGCCTACGAGCGCGGCTTCGACGCCGGGTTCGTGCGCGGCCGCGACGCGTCGGCGACGTAGCCGCGGCATCCGCTGTCGTTTCCTGGACGTGCGTCACCGGGAGACGGCAGCGCGGGCCGTCAGTCCGCCCCGCCCCGCCCGCGCGGCCGCAGCCACGACGGCAGTCGCACGCCGCTTTCGTTGGGCTCTTCGACCTCGAGGCCGTAGTGCGCGCCGATCTGCTCGACGAACAGGCGCCGCCGCGTGCGCTCGTAGAACCGTCTCTCCCGTTGGAAGGCGACGATCGTCGCCCAGCAGATCAGCAGCATGACGACGCTGAACGGCAGCGCGATGAGGATCGCCGCCGTCTGCAGGGCGAGGAGCCCACCCGCGATGAGCAGCGCGAGCGCGAGCACGGCCGTCGCGAGCGTGAAGAACGTGCGCACGGGGCGCGAGGGCTCGGGATTGCCGCCGGTCGCGATCATGCCCATGACGAGTGCACCGGAATCCGCCGAGGTCACGAAGAAGATCGCGATCAGGATGATGGCGCCGATCGTGAGCAGCGGAGTGCCCGGCAGGAACGTGAACAGTTCGAACAGCGCCGCCTCGACGTCGACCGCACCGTCGGTCGTGAGCGAGCCGGGGTTGTCCATCTCGACCTTGATCGCCGATCCGCCGAGGACCGCGAACCACAGGATGCCGACGAGGGTCGGCACGAGCAGGACGCCCAGGACGAACTGACGCACCGTGCGGCCGCGGCTGACCCGCGCGATGAAGACGCCGACGAAGGGCGCCCACGAGATCCACCATCCCCAGTAGAACGCCGTCCACGTCGCCTGCCACTCCTGACCCGCGGCCCCTTGGAACGCGCTCACCGAGAAGCTGAGCCCGACGAAGTTCTGGATGTAGGCCCCGATCGACTGCACCCATTCGCGCAGAAGGTACGTCGTCTCGCCGGCGAAGAGCACGAACAGCAGCACGAGCCCGGCCAGCACGAGGTTGAAGGACGACAGCCATTTCATACCGCGCGCGACGCCCGACAGCACCGAGAACAGCACCGCCGCCGTGATGACCGTGATGATCGCGATCTGCACGATGAGGTCGGGCTCGTCGATGAGCCCCGCGGCATTGAGGCCCGCGCCGATCTGCAGCACACCGAGGCCGAGCGATGTCGCGACGCCGAACAGCGTGCCGACGAGGGCGACCGTGTCGATGAGGTGCCCCCACCCGCCCTTGACCTTGGCGCCGAGGATCGGCTCGAGCGCGTAGCGGATCGACAGGGGGCGTCCTCGGCGGTGGATCGCGTACGCGAGGGCGAGCCCGACGACGACGTAGATGGCCCACGCCTGCACACCCCAGTGCAGGTAGGTCTGCGTCAGCGCCGACTGTGCGAGCTGCGCGGGGGTTCCCTCGACCCCCGGCTTCGGATCGACGAAGTGGCTGAGCGGCTCGCTCACGCCGTAGAAGACGAGGCCGATGCCCATGCCGGCCGCGAACAGCAGCGAGAACCACGCGAGCATAGAGAACTCGGGTTCGTCATCGTCGCGTCCGAGTTTGATGTCGCCGAACCGGCTGAAGCCGAGGAAGAGCGCGAAGGCGACGAAGAACGCCGTGATCAGCACGTAGTACCAGCTGAACGTGTTCACGACGGTGGTCTGGATCGCGCCGAAGGCCGACTCGGCGGCATCCGGAAAGATGATCGCGAACGCACTGAAGACGACCACGATGACGGCGGCGGGCCAGATGACCCACGGCGCCGGGCGGAACCGGCGCGCCGTCTCTTCGGTCGGACCGGATAGGGGCGCGGGCTGGCTCGTCACGCGACCCACGCTATCGATGCGGGCCGCGCCTGCCCAGAGTGTGACCGATCAGGCGCCGCGGGATCCGGCGTCGGTCGTGGCGACGTCCGAGCGGTGGAAGTTGAAGAACGATCGGGATGCCGTGGGGCCGCGCTGCCCCTGGTAGCGGTTGCTGTACGGCCCCGTGCCGTAGGGGTTCTCGGTCGGCGACGACAGCCGGAAGAAGCACAGCTGCCCGATCTTCATGCCGGGCCACAGCTTGATCGGCAGCGTCGCGACGTTGGACAGCTCGAGGGTGACGTGCCCCGAGAATCCGGGGTCGATGAACCCGGCTGTGGAGTGCGTCAGCAGGCCGAGCCGCCCGAGCGAGGACTTGCCCTCGAGCCGCGCTGCGACGTCGTCGGGCAGGGACACCTGCTCGAACGTCGACCCGAGCACGAATTCTCCCGGGTGCAGGATGAACGCCTCGTCGGGTGTCGTCTCGATGAGGTGCGTCAGCTCGGGCTGGTCTTCCGCCGGGTCGATGAACGGGTACTTGTGGTTGTCGAACAGCCGGAAGTACCGGTCCAGGCGCACGTCGACACTCGACGGCTGGACCATTCCGGGCTCGTACGGATCCAGGCCGATACGGCCGGATTCAAGCTCGAGCTTGATGTCACGGTCGGAGAGCAGCACGCGACCAGCCTAGAGGCTCCGGATGCCGCACCTCACGCTGCTTTGTTATGCTGGCCGGGCACCTCCGGGTGCAGGGGGATGTAGTTCAATGGCAGAACTTCAGCTTCCCAAGCTGATAGCGCGGGTTCGATTCCCGTCATCCCCTCCAGGTCCTGATGTGCCGCCATAGGCGGTGCAGCAGGACCTTTGTGTTGCTGGAATCGAACCGTTGGGGAGCGGAGTGGCCTTCCCCGTACCACTTGCCGGCGAAGACTGAGCACCGGAACTTCGTGTCGTCTGAATCCGCCGCTCGCCCCGCCACCCGCCAGTTGTCCTTCGTATTCAGTCCCGGTAGTGCTGTAAAGCGGTTCGAAACCCGCTCGCCACACGAGCAGACATCGTGACGGGACCCGTCGTTCGGGCGACTTGAGAGAGATATCGCGCCACGGTCGGGTGACGTCCCGCTGAGTGGTGGAGAATCTCGACACCGTGCGGGATCAGCTGTTGTGATTATGCCGCAGTGAGTTCGGGAATCGCGACCTCCTC
>NZ_JBSHLZ010000015.1:0-30871 GCF_053644835.1 Microbacterium sp. NPDC055357
ACCGCGGCGGCAATGATGGAGCGTCAGGAACGATGCCCGCAGCCCGATGAATGCCGGCGACCCGTAGGGGAGCGCACACCGACGCGCAGCGGCGCCGGGGGAGTGTGAGGGGGTTGCTCCCCTCGCGCCGTGCCCCGGAGGGCACGGCTGGGGCGGCCTATTGGGTCGCCCACGTCCACGCAGCTGCGGTGATGGTGTCGAGGTCGTCGAGGGTGGCGCTGCCGGATGCGGTGACCGCGGTCACGCCGTCTGCGTCGCGCCGGTCGGCGCGCCACTCGTATCCGGTGACTTCGCGCTCGAGGTCGTCGCTGGGCCGGTCGCAGATTTCGGTGAACCCGATTCGGGCGTCCTCGTTCTGCTTGTAGAACACCAGGTGCCCGTATCCGAACGTCTCGGGGTCCTCTTCGCAGAGGTCGAGGCCGGGGACGGATGCCGCGAGCTCGTCGAACTCGGCGCGCAGCGTCTCGGCGGGCGTGCGGTAGTGCGCGTCGCCTTCCTCGTCGCTCCGTGCGTGGGCGTTGATCCATTCGAGCGCGGCCGCGGTGCGGCCGCAGGAGCGCAGCAGACCGGCGAGGGCGTCGGCCTCGGTGCAGGTGAGCGCCTTGGCGATGTCTGCGGCGGCGTCGCCGCTCCAGACCTCCAGGAACCAGTGCAGCGGTGTTCCTGGCTCGACGGTCTGAGCGGCGGGGGTGGCGGTGGTCGTGTTCATGGTCGTATCTCCCTTATCCCTTATGCCTCTATTAGTTCTTGGTGATCTGCTCGGCGGGGCGGTGGTCCTGAATCTCGGCGTAGGCGACGCGATCGGTCCAGCTGTAGGCGGTTTCGACGCTGACCGTCTTGGCGTTCACCCGGGCGACTTTGTGCCAGTAGCCGCGGACCTTCACCGCGTCGCCCTTGGCGATGTTGTCGCGGCTGTATCCGGTCGCGCGTCCCGTGGCGATCTGGTCGGCGCGCACCTGTTCCCAGTAGGCGAGCTGGTCGCGCAGCTCGTCGAGCTGCGGCGCGTAGGCGGCTGCTCGCTTGGCCTTCTGCTCGTCCGTGGCGGGGCGGTATCCCGTCTCCCGGTCGTACACGTCCGCGATGATCCGGCGCTCGGTGCGCCGAATGTCCGCGCCGATCTTCTCGATGCGGTTGGCGACGGTCACGGGGTTGTAGCGGGCATCCGTGGTGTGTGCGGCGGCCTCGGCGCGGCGGGCGGCTTCCTCGGCGTCGATGTGGGCGTCGATGCTGCGGCGCATGCTGTTGTGCGCCTTGTCGATCGCGCGGCGGTGGCGGCCTTCGGAGTGGTGGCCGACCTTGATCGGCTCGCCGCCCTCGGGCAGGCGTGCGACGTCGCTCAGGTGCTTGTTCCATGCGGCATCCGAGTTCGTGGCCTTCCGGTCGGCCTTGGCGTCGAGCGCGGCCACGCGGTCAGCCTGACGGGCGATCTTCCCGGCTTCTACCTCTGCGGTGCTGCGGGTCGTGAGGTCGATTTCCAGCGATGCCAGCTCGAACCCTGCCGCCTCCAGGGCTGCGGCGGTGCGGGTGATGACGTGATGCTGGGGGAGACGGTCGCGGCTGTTCGGGACGTACCATGCGCCGATGCTCCGACCCCAGCGCCACCGGTTCGCCTTCAAGATCGCGGCGGACCCGTCACCCTTGGCGGTGCCCTCGATGATCGTTCCGGCCTCGTGCGTGTGCGTGATGCTCAGCATGCTTGGTTCCTCTCTCCACCTCGTTTTTTTGCCTTGAAGGCACGTAGTGCCGGTCAGGGAGTGCCGCCTGGAGCGACAACCCGGAGGGCGGTGGCGGAGAGAATTTCGGGTGCGATGAGAGGGAGCGCAGCGACCGCGCGCCCGAAAATCTCGGGGGAGCCGGCCCCGCGCAGCGGGGCTTGCGTGGAGGGTGGCCGACCGTAGACTGCCGCAGGCTTCAAGGCCAAAAAACGACGCGCGTATGCGCGCTCGTGAACAGTCGGCGCGCAGCGCCGTCGTTTCAGTCCGGGCCGACCTCTGTCGGCGGCCCGGTTGCTGGGCCGGCCTCCGTGGCGGCACAGCATTGCCCCGCGCTGTGGCGCGGGGCGGCTGGCTCTTATGGGGATATTGCCTCTATTAGCTCTCGTCGGGGAGCATTGCGGCGATCTTCTCGACGGGCGACAGCGGGTATCCCCAGGCCTGGAGCGTCTGGAAGTACGCCGCCTTCTCGGGGCGGGGGGAGCGCCAGGTGTCGCGGCTGGTCTGCTGCTCGATGCCGCCGAGGACGATCGCGACGGCGACGTGCGCGGCGCGGGTCGGGTGCGCGGTGAGGTATTCGGCGATCTTGTCGCCGTAGCCGCGCTCAATGCCGAGGAATTCCTGCGCCTGGCTGTTGCCGTGTCCGATGGACTGGCCGAGGTCGTAGCCTCCGGTGGCCAGGAGCGTTGCGACCACGCTCATCGCGTCCTTCGGCATGGTCTTGCGGGCCAGGAACGTCGCGACCCACTCGCGGCGAACCGACTCAGCGGCGTCCCATTCCTTGTTGTTGGCGATGAGCGTCTTGCGCTCGGCCTTCTGCTCGTCGGTCATCGGGCCTTTGGCCGCGCCGCTGGTGGCACCGGGGCGGAGGATGAGCCCTGCCGCGTCGAGGTCCTCGACGTAGTACGTCACCTCGAACTGCTCGGCGTCCCACGCGCGGACGTGCGCCGCGATCCCGGGCTTGCCCTCCACGTAGTCGCTGGTGATCCTGTTCCCGCCTTCGTCGGTCACCTGGTGCAGACGGTAGGGGGTGGCATCCTCCCAGCCCGGGGAGGACGACAGGATGCGGTGCCCCTTAGCCGCTACTTCCGCCTCCACCTGCTCGCGGAGCACGGCGGCGGCTCGCTCGTTGCGCGCGCGCTGGACGGCGACGGGGAAGTAGTCGGGCTGGCTCCCGGCAATCTCGGTGAGGTCAGCGACGGCCTGTGGGTCGTCCTCGAACTCGATCAGCGTCGCGGCCTGGTCGAGGGTCAGTCCGACCTCCGCGACGAGCCGGGTCCCGGTGTCGCTGGAGGCGACGGTCAGGCCGGTCTTGATCGTGTCGCGCTTGGTGCCGGTGCGCTTCGCGATCTGCGTGGCGCTGAGTCCTTCCAACTCCAACTGCCGCCAGGCGTCGAGTCGGTCGCCCTCTCCAAGTGCTTCGCGCTGGTCGTTCTCGACCAGCTGCTCGATGATGCGCTGGGCGGTGTCCGTGTCGTCGACGTCGACGACGTAGACGGGCATCGTCGCGAGGCCGACCATTTGGGCGGCGAGGGTGCGGCGCTGGCCGTAGCGGACGTGCACTCCCTCGCTGTCGCGGTAGGCGACGACGGGCTGGAGGACGCCGTTTGCACGGATGCTGTCGACGAACTCCTTCCCGAGGGTCGCTTCGGTGCGCACGTTCGTGGCCACGTCGATGGTCTGGGGGTCGATGTGCTCGATGGTTCCGGGCGTGGTCGTGGTGGTCATGTTCATCCCTTTCCCCTCCACGTTTTTTTGCCGTGAAGGCACGAATGTGCCGGTCAGGGAGGACGTGCGCAGCGTCAACACGGAGTGCGGTGGGGGAGAGAGTTTCCGGTGCGATGTGAGGGAGCGCAGCGACCGCGTGCCGGAAAGTCTCGGGGGAGCCGGCCCCGCTCGCGGGGCTTGCGCGGAGCGTGGCCGACCGTAGACTGCCGCAGGCTTCACGGTAAAAAACGGCGCCCCGCAGGGCGCGAAGGATCTGCGGCCGGCAGGCCGTCCCCCCTGGTGTTGAGGGCAGCTGTCCATCCTTGTGGGCGAGTGGAGCCCTGCGGCAGCTCGGGTCGTCCACAGGTGGTCAGGTGGCCGCTCGGTGTGGGGCGGGTCAGGCTTTGGGCCGGCGCACCTTCGGGGTGCGCGGGAACTCGCGGTGCATTTGCGCCAGGATCGCGTCGATTTCGGGCTGTTGGGCCGCGATGCGCTCGCGCAGCTCGGCGTCCGCAGCGCGTCGAGCTGCGGACTCGACACGGTGCCGCTCACGATCGGCTTCTGCTCGAGCGCGGGGTGCCAGCTCGTCGACGGCGATCGTCTGGCCGATGAGCCAGAACAGCCAGGCGAGCGGGTCGCGCTGCTCGGCCGGCTCGACGTCGGCCCGCATGCCGGCCCGGTAGCGGTCGACGTGTTCGAGGACCTGGTGTGCGGTCCAGCCGCGCTCGACGAGGCGATGCCTGGCGATCGCGTCGCACACCTGGCCGATGTGGCGGCCGCCGATCCACACCGCGTCGCTGCGGCCGTCCGGTGTTCGCACGTAGACGCGCTGCGGCTGCGCGCGAGGGGTCCGCAGGAGCCGGGGCAGCCGGTCGACGAGCTGAGCGGCGAACTGCTGGACCGCGAACGGCCAACGAGGCTGGGCCTCAGCCGTTTCAACCACTCCTGTCATAGCCGGTCGGCGCGGAGCGCCGGCCTTTCGCGCGCCTCGGGCGCGCTTTGGTGAGTTCTCTGTAACGGGAGAGGTTTCGTTAACTGGTCCCGAGAGGGGTAGGGGGGTGCCGTCCACAGAGTGAGGGATCGTGAGCGCTCGTGTGGAGGCGGCCGCGCGCTGGTGCTCTGCGCCGAGCGCGCGGGCCTCGGCCAGCTCGTCGAGGGAGAGGCGATTGCGACCGCGGGCGCACTCGACGACGAGGCCGACCCGGGAGAGGAAGCGCATGATGCGCTTCACGGTGGCTTCGGCGTATCCGATGCGCTCCGCGACGGTGGCGTGCGAAACGGCCACGTCGCGGCCCGTGGTGCGGTCTGCGGCAGCCGCCCACTGTCGGGCGGCTGAGAGTACCGTGCTGGGCCCTGCGACGCGCAGACGGCGGCGTAGGGCCTCCACGCTGGGGATGGTCAGAGCGAACTCCACGGCGTGCAGCCAGTCGGAGGGCCGGCAGACCGGCACGGCGGCGTAGACGCCCTCCGGGGGCGTCAGCATGAGTCCGCGGCCGCGGCTGCGCGGGCCGCGGCCTCCCCGTGGGGCCGGTGGCCGATCGAGGGTCAGCCGGCGGTGTGCGGGCGCATCGGGGCCTGTCGGCCGTTTGGGGGACACGTCGCGGCGTGTCGGAGCCGATTGCGCGTGGAAATAGGCAGCGTTGGGCGTTATGATGAAGTCACCTTCCTGGCATGGGTAGGTACAACGAAGCCCCGGCTCCCGGCCGGTTCTTCCTCACATCGCCTTCATCTGGTCCAGTCGCCAAACTTCTCAGATGAGGCACTTCGAGTTTCGAGGCCCGCCCCTGGCGGGCCTCATCTCGTTAAGCGGCGTCGATAGGCAGCTCCCCGTCGTGAAGCTCCTGCTCTGGCCACGTCACGGGCAGGCCGCGACTGGTCAGCTCCAGGTGCTCGATGATGTGCTCGAACATCACGGCCGACGAGACAGCTGCTTGATCCGCAAGGCGGTCAAGCCGTTCTTTCGCGCTGCGCTCGACGACGTAGCCGAGCGGCACTGGGTCTACCAGTGAGCCGCGAGGACGTCGACGAGGGGCCATGTGAGCGAGCGTAGTTCTATGCCAATGGTTAACGTCAGAGTGACACGCCGGGGGGTCAACCTCGGGTTGAGGGTTGTTCGCGGCCGGTGCGGCTCTGGAGCTGCACGGTGGTGTCTCCGAGCTGGAGACGTGCGCTGGCGGCGATGATCGTCGGCGTGTGGGGCGACAGGGCTTGGCCGTCGACGTATGTGCCGTTGCTGGAGCCGTGGTCGGTGACGGTGAGCCTGCCGGCGTCGTCGACGTCGACGAGTGCGTGGGTGCGCGAGACTTCGCGGCCGGGGCTGGGGAGCTTCACGGGAGTGTGCCCGTCGATCGCGTCGGGGTTGCGGCCGAGAACGGCCGGAGCCGGCGTCGTGATCGTCTCGCCGCTGTCGAGCTGCACGATGAGCTGCGGCCGCGGTGCGCGGACGAACACGGTGTGCTCGTCGACCTCGGGGAGCGGCGCAGCTGTGCGGCGGTATCCCGGGGCAACCGCGGCGGGCACGGTGGCCTGAGTCGCCGGGGGCGGAGAAACGGGTGAGCGTGGGGGAGTGTCGCTGAGCTCCACGCGCAACGGCTGTTCGATGCCGCATGCGCCGCACGTGGCGGCGGTGACGACGACGAGCTGCTGGCACTGTCGGCACGGGCCGTTGACGGGGGTCAGCCGGGAGGCATCCGCGATCGTGTTGCCCGCGTCGATCGGCTGGACGACGCCGCTGGGCCGCACGGCGATGCGGTAGCGCTGTCCGGCCTCGTCGACGTCGACCGCGACGGGTCGCGAGAGAGTGTCTGCGAGGGCGGCGCAGCGCGCGATGATGCCGGCCCGCATGCCCTCCACGGTCGGAGAGGCGCAGCCCTGCGGTGCGCCGTTGATGCGGAGCACCGCAGTGACGTGCTGGGCCTCGGATCGAATCTCGACCTGGATGCGGGGCCACGTCCCGACCTTCTGAGCTTCGGTCATTCGCGCGGCGCTCCGTTGAGGCCTCCGGCGACGGCAGCGCCCGCGGCGAGCCATGCGCGCTGCGTGGCGGGCCGCAGGCTCTCGTAGGTGATCTGGCCGTCGACGAGGGCAGGATCGTGCGGGATCATCACCGCGGCGCGAGTGAGGGCGCTGTACCCGTTGGCGACGTGCTGCATGTCGGCACGGGTGGCCTTGGGATCGGCCTGGGTGATGACCGTGACGGCATCCCGCGCGAGACGGGCGGAGCGTGCGTCACGCGTAGCCAGGTCCTCCAGGAGCAGTGCGCCGGCTTCCGCGTGATCGTCTCGGGTCGTTGTGGAGACGACGAGCTGGTCTGCCAGGTCGATCATGCGCAGCCACATCGGGTCGCTCTCATCGTTCCCGCTGTCGATGAAGATGAGCCGGTAGTACTTCGCGGCGACGGCGTGGATCGCGTCGACGTCGGTCGGCGTGATGCGCTGTTCGTTTGCCCGGGCGGTGGGATTGGAGCGCAGCACGTCGAAGCGGTCGCTGGTCTGGTGGTGCACGAAGTGGGCGAGGTCGGCCGCCTGTGCGCCCGTGCCGAGCAGCCGTTCGGCGTGGGGCAGGAGGT
This sequence comes from Microbacterium sp. NPDC055357, assembly GCF_053644835.1. Classification (NCBI taxonomy): domain Bacteria; kingdom Bacillati; phylum Actinomycetota; class Actinomycetes; order Micrococcales; family Microbacteriaceae; genus Microbacterium; species Microbacterium sp. NPDC055357. The sequence continues at coordinate 6,988 of NZ_JBSHLZ010000015.1, forward strand.
CGAGCAGCGTGCTGGCGTGCGGACCCTGTTCGGTGCGCCAGCCGAGCGTGCCACGGGTCTGGTTGTTGTCCCATGCGAGAACGCCTGCGCCGCCGTACCGGGCGAAAGTCGCGCTCAGGAGGATGGTCGCGGGCGTCTTGCCGGCGCCACCCTTGCCGTTGACGACGGCGATGGTGCGGGGGCCAGGCCAGTGCTGGCTCACGGCGCGCTCGTCGGCGCGCACGGCGCGCTCTGCGTCGCTGGGAGCCATGCGGATGCCGGCACGGGTGAGCGCCCCGCGAATGCCCGTCGTAGCGGGCTTCTCGATCTGCTCCTGGGTGAGGAACGACGTGCGCACCTCGCGACGGGTCACGGGAGCCTCTGTCGTCCAGGCGGCCGCTCCTGTGGCCTCTGGTGCGACCGTGGGGGCCGGCGCTGCGGTCGGTGTGGGCAGCGGCGGCCGCGGCGGCACATCGACTGCAGGAGCCGGTTCGGCGGCGACTGCAGGAGCGGGCGACGGTGCGACTGCAGGCGGCGCAGCTTCCGTGGGAGCGGGGACGTCGGTGATGACGTCCTGGGCGGCCGCAGCGCGGGCCGCACCTCGAGTAGTGGTCGCCGTGGGCGGGTTGGTGTCCTCGCTCACCTGGGCGTGCTCGTCAACGATCAGGTGATAGGTCGGCTCGACGCCGCCTGTCGTTACTTTCACGGGTCGCCCGAGCGCGCGGGCCTGGTCCGCGGCGAGCTGCATGAGCTGGGCGCGGGTCTGGTGCACGTCGGGGGTGGTCACATCGTGTCGGCGTCCCTGCACGATGAGCGCACCGGTTCCGTCTTCGTGGGTGAGGGCTTCGATGCGGGGGAAGTTTGCTGCTTCGCTAGTCATCCGTGTCTCCTATCCGAGTGTGATCCCGACCTCGGCCATGAACGGCTCGGGGTCGACGGCTTCGCCGTTCACGTGGGTTTCAAAATGCAGGTGGCATCCGTGGGACTGGCCGCTGTTGCCGACTTTGCCGATCTGCTGGCCTCCGGTGACCTTGTCGCCTTCCTTGACGAGGATTCCGTCTGCGTACATGTGGAGGTAGACGGTCGTGACACCGCCGCCGTGGTCGATGATGATGGTGCCGTTGCTGCCGTAGCCGACGCCGAATCCGGTGGCGACGACGGTCCCGGTCTGTGCGGCCCAAATGGGCTCGTCGCAGCCGGGGGCGAGGTCTGTCCCGCGGTGGAACGAGCTGCTGGGGCCGTTGGGCGTCATGACCGGATCGCGGGGGCCGAAGTCGCTGCTGATTGGTCCGCGCGCCGGGGCGGCCCAGCCGTCCTTGTTGACGGTCCCGGGCACGAGGCTTTCGCCGTTGCAGACTTGGCTGCCGGTGCCTTCGGTGAGCCCGGTGTCGACGCCTGCCAGGGCCTCGACGATCTGCACGGCCGTATCCCAGTACTTCTCGTAGTGGTACGGGTTCGAGTTGACCTGCGTGCGGTGCGCGACGAGGGTCGGCGCGATCGTCTGACGCTCGGGATCGGGAACCTTCTTCACCATCGCGTCGAAGAACTTCGTTGACGTGATGTAGGGGTCCATCCGCTCGGCGGGCGTGCCCCAGCCGTCCTGCTGCTGGAACAGGCCGATCGAGGTCGTGGGGGAGCCGTCCGGGTTGCGGACGCCGTTCGTCTCCCAGTCGCCGTAGTCGATGTTGACGAGCGAGGATTCACCCATCGCCGTCATGACGCCGATGGTCTGATCCCGCACGCCCAGGCCCTTGTCCGCGCCGGCCTTGATGATGTGCGCCGCGTTCACGAGCTGATCGTGCCCGTAGCCGCCAACGTCGATGTTCGGCACGGAATCGGGGTCGATGCTGACGCTGGTTCCCGGGCCGCTCTCGGGGTTGCATGCGAGCGCGGCGACCGCGAAGAGGGGGATCGAGAGGATGCCGCCGAGCAGAAGCGCCGGCACGAGGATCGCGACGATAGGCGTGAGCTTCTTGCCGTTGTCGCTCATCAGTTCACCCCCTCGGGCGGGGTGATGCGGGAGACGAGCCAGGGGCTCGCGCCGTCGAGGCGGGTGAGGATGAGCGTGTAGGGGCCGACGTCGGTCGGCACGTCGACGTGCACGACCATGGCGCTGGTGTCATCGGTGATCGTGCCGCTGCCGGTGACGCGGCTGGCGGGCACAACGGACGCTTGCACGTATGCGTAGTCGGTGCGGGCCTGGGGAGTCAGGAGCGGGGAAAGCTCCTTCCACCAGGTGTCCTGGTCGAGCGAGGGACGGGCGAACGCGGCCATAGCCGCGTCCGCCGCCTCGATCGCTGCGGATCGGTCTGCGTCGCTCCAGGTGGCGACGGGGACCGGGGCAATGGTCTGCCCCGTGTCCTCGTCGACGTATCCGGGCGGCACGGTCGGGAGGCCGGAAGGGTTCGGCATGCTGGGTGTGACCGACGGAGAAGAAGATTCTGTCGGGTATGTGTTCGGATAATCGCTGGCGTTCGTGCATCCAACGGCCGTCAGCGCTACTAGCGCTACGGCCGTGATCGCCGGCCACACTCGTTGCATGAATCAGTCCTCCGTTGTCTGCTGCTCCCGGCTCGACCCCCGCCGCATCTGTTCTTTCAGCTCATCGCGAATGATGATCCACCCGCCTGCGACCTCGTAGCCGGGGATCTTCCCGGCTTTGAGCATGCTGTAGACACCTTGCGGGGTCTTGCGCACGAGGGCGGATACCTCCTTGACCGTCAGCGTCTCCGGGAGATTCGCGAAGAGGGCATCGAGCGCGTCATGGGGGCCGCCCATCACACGGTGCTCTCTTGTTCGCATGCCACCAGACTATAACAGATCGTACTAAACATGGGTAGACAGTTCGGTGTTGGGGGGACACACCTAAACATATTCATCTTGCTCCAATCGTGCTAGATGGGTTAGTGTGGGGGGGAGACCACAATTCATTATCGGGGGGGTCATAACGATGAGCGAAGGGAATCCCTGGGTCAGTCGCCCAGCTGCGGAGCCGACGCCGGTTGAGCCGCTGATCGAGCGGTCAGCGATTCCGACTGGTCCGACTGCGCCGCAGCTCGGCGTGCCCGCACCCGAAGCCGCCGACCGCCTGCCGTTCCGAAACGTCGGGCATTGGTCGCCTCTGTGGATCGTTGGTGCACACGGCGGCGCGGGGGAGTCCACACTGGCCGCGCTGATCCCGGGCGCGACCGTGACGGATCACCACTGGCCGCAGCAAGCCGGTGGGGTCGTCCGCGCTGTTGTGGTCGCTCGGTCGAATCTGAGGGGCCTGGCGGCCGCTCAGGTGGCCGCGCAGCAGTGGGCGTCGCGCCTGGTCCCCGGCGTCGACCTGCTCGGCCTCGTCATCATGGCCGATGCCCCTGGCAGACTTCCCCGCCCGTTGCGCGACCGCTTGCAGGTCGTCGCGGGCGGGTACGCGCGCACCTGGACGGTGCCGTGGATCGATACGTGGCGAACGAGCGAAGTCGACTCGGCCGCCGCCCCGCGTGAGGTCCGTCGCGTCGTCGACGAGCTGACCGCACTCGCGAACACCCAACAGAAAGGATGAGGCCAATGCCTCTGATTGACACCCTGCTCACGGCAGCGGCACTGCTTCCGGCCCAGATTCCGGACCCGGGCCCCGTGCAGCCTCCCGGCACTGGCGGCTTCACGACCGTTATCTCCTGGGTCAAGTGGATCGGCTTCGCCCTCGCAGGCGTCGCGATCGTCATTGTCGCGATCCGCATGTTCTTCAACAGCCGCCGCGGTGAGGGCGGCGAGCACGCCGGCGCGCTCGGTTGGATTCTCGGTGGCGTCATCCTGATCGGTGGCGGCGCCGGTATCGTCTCGGCGCTGATGGGCGGTTAACCCATGTCCCTCGACGACGAGACGACTCAGCAGAGTCCGTTCCGCCGCCCCGGCTGGATCGCCGCGGCGGTGGTGGTGGGCCTGCTCATCGTTGCCGCCGTGGTGGTCTGGATCGTCAGCTCGGTTTCGTCCTCGGATGACCCCGAGCCGGCTCCGCAGCCGTCCGAGTCGTCGACGTCCGCCCCGGCCCCCTCGGAGGGGGCTGCGGGCGGTTCGTCTATCTGCGGCCTCGACCTGGTGGAGATGAGCGGCACGCTCGACACGGCACCCGCGACGACCTGGGACTACGCCGGCACGACACCGTTCCCGGTGTCCGATGAGTTCGGCCCTGCCGACACGACGGACGCCGGCATCAAGACGTGCTTTGCACGTACTCCCGAAGGTGCGGCCCTGGCTGCGTCTGTCGGAGTGGGCTACTTGATGAACCCCGACACCATCCAGCCTTGGCGTGAGTCTGCACTCGCCAAGGGACCGATCCGTGACCAGGTGCTCAGCACCCCGCCCACGGACGTGTCGTCGGAAGTCCGCGCCGAGGTCACGGCGTTCCGCCTCCTGAGCTATGACGGCGACTCCGCTCGAGTAGACGTCGGCGTCACGGTGACCGGAAACGGGAACACCGGCTACCTGTCGATCGTCATGCCCCTCATCTGGGAGGACGGCGACTGGAAGGTGAACTACTCCGAAACCGATCTGACCGAACGGCCTGCGCAGCTCCCGAATCTCGCCGGCTACATCCACTGGGAGGGGTGAGCGACCTATGTGCTCAATTCTTGACCCCGTTGGCTGCGCCGAAGACATGGTGAACTCTGTCGTCGGCGGCGCGATCGAGGACATGGCGAACGCCGTCATTGAGGGCGTCGGCAAGGTCATCGCGTCGTTCGGGACGATGTGGGTCAACATTGGCACACCGGTCCTCACGGGCGGCGACGGCGGCTCCGCGGCAGGTGCGGACGCCGGTTTCTCTGCACCGGTCCTCCAGGTGCTCGGCTACATCACCTGGATCGGCTACGCGGTCGCGATCATCGCGATAATCGCGCTGGCCTCGATCACGACCGTGAAGGTTCGCCGCGGTGAGGGGCTGCTGGCCGTAGGACGGCTCGGCATCATCCTCGCCGCGGTGATCCTGATTGGCGGCGCATCCGGCCTCGTCGCGGGGCTGCTCCCGAGCGGTCCTGTCGGGGCTGGCGGCGCGGTCGCATTCCTCCAGGGCTCGCTCTGGTGGATCATGCTCGCGGTCGCGGTCGGCGCGACGATCGTCGGTGCGATCCGCATGGCGGTGACGATGCGGGCGGAACCCGGTAAGGACGTGTTCTTCGGGCTTCTGCGGCTCATTGTCGTCGCCGGGGCCGGCGTCGGCATTGTCGCCCTGCTGGTGACGGCGGCCGATGCGTTCTCGGTGTGGATCATCGACCGCTCGACCGACTGCAACCTGGCCAGCGGCGACAGCACGTGCTTCGGCCGCAACATCAGCAACCTGCTGGTGTTGACCACGACCGGCACGGCGGGCGCACCTGGTCTGGGCGCGCTGCTCGTCATCATCCTCGGCGTCATCGCGATCATCGTCGCGGTGGTGCAGATCATCCTCATGCTCGCCCGTGGTGGCATGCTCGTGGTGCTCACGGGCATCCTCCCGCTGTCGGCCGCGGCCGCGATGAGCGGTGAGTCGGGCAAGGGATGGTTCAACAAGAACGTGGCCTGGCTGGTCGCTTTCATCCTCTACAAGCCCGCGGCGGCGATCATCTACGCGGCCGCGTTCCAGCTCGCCGGAACCGACGTTTTCAAGGACGACGGCACGGGCCTTATCTCGGTCATCACGGGCCTCATGATGATGCTGCTCGCGCTTGTCGCGCTGCCGGCGCTCATGCGGTTCGTGACGCCGATGGTCGGGGCTATGGCAGGCGGCGCTGGAGGCGGCATGCTCGCCGCGGCCGGGGTAGCTGCCGTCCCGAGTGGCGCAGCACAGATCGGCCGTCTCGGCGGCGGTGCGGGCGGAGGCTCGACCGCTTCCCCGTCGACGGCTGGCGCGACCGGCTCGACAGGCACGGCCGGGTCCGCTGGCTCGGCTGGTTCGCAGGGCCAGGCCGGGGCTGCTGCTGCCGGTCGGGGGGCCGCTGCCGGTGGTGGAGCTGCGGGCGGTGGAGCCGCCGCTGGTGGTGGCGCTGCTGCCGCTGGTGGTGGAGCCGCCGCTGCGGGCGGTGGTGCTGCCGCTGGCGCATCTGCCGGCGCGGCCGCAGGCCCGTGGGGGGCCGCTGCGGGCGCAGCGGTCGGTGCGGCCAAACAGGTAGGCGATGCAGCGAAGGGCGCTGCACAGAAGCTAGGCGATCAGGCGACAGGAGAGGGTCCAAGTGGCAACCGTTGAGACGTCGAGCCGACAGGCTCGCACATATGGAAACTGGCGTCGACCGACGTCGGCCGGACTTCTCGGGCTCGGCGCGGTCGGGACGGGTCTGCTGCTCGTCGGCATGCTCGTCGTCGTCCTCGTGTTGATGACGCGCGGCATGCTGGATGCGGCTATCACCGCCGTGGTGATCCTGCTGCTGCTCGTCCTGCTGATGGTGCGTGATTCCCACGGGAAGAACGCGCTGTCGCGGATCTCCAACCGGGCCGGGTGGTGGGTCGCCCGGTCACGCGGCACGAACGTGTACCGCTCCGGTCCCACGGGCCGCACGCCCTGGGGAACCAACCAGCTCCCTGGCCTCGCATCGACGATCCGCCTCAGCGAGCACCGCGACTCCTACAATCGGCCGTTCGCGTTGCTGTTCCACCCGTCGACGGCGAACTACAGCGTCGTGATCGGCACGGAGCCTGCCGGGGCATCGCTCGTCGACGGCGAGCAGATCGACGTGTGGGTGGCCGACTGGGGCCACTGGCTGGCGAACCTGGCCGATGAGGCCGGCGTCGAGTCGGCCACGGTGACGATCGAGACGGCTCCCGACTCCGGCACCCGCCTGCGCCGCGAGGTCGAGACGAACCTCGACGAGAACGCACCCGCGTTCGCTCGAGAAATGCTCATCGAGGCGGTCGACCGCTACCCCGCCGGCTCCAGCATCGTCCGCGCGTATGTGACGATCACCTTCAACGCGGCCGCCCGACAGGGAGGTAAGCGCCGGAAGCCGGACGACATGGCGCGCGAGCTGGCATCGCGCCTGCCGGGTCTGACTCAGACCCTCCAGGCGACGGGGGCGGGTGCTGCGCACCCCCTGACGGCGCAGCAGCTCTGCGAGGTCATCCGTATCGCATACGACCCGGCCGCCTCCGTGCTCATCGACGAGGCGCACGCGGCTGGCCAGCCGCCCGAGCTGGACTGGAACGACGTCGGCCCGTCCGCCGCTCAGGCGAATTGGGCGAGCTACCGTCACGACTCCGGGCATTCGATCACCTGGTCGATGACCGGAGCACCGCGCGGCAACGTCCAGTCAGGTGTCCTCGGCCGCCTCCTGGCACCGCACCGCGACATTGCGCGCAAGCGCATCACTCTGCTGTACCGGCCTATCTCCCCGGCTCGTGCCGCGGCGATGGTCGAGGCCGACCTGCGCGCCGCGGAGTTCCGCGCCACGGCCGACAGCAAGGCGAAGGCGCGCGACGTCATGTCGATGCGCGCGGCCGCGGCGACAGCGGCAGAAGAGGCCAGCGGTGCGGGCCTCGTGAACTTCGGGATGCTCGTCACCGCCACGGTGCGCACGCCCGCTGAGGAAGCGGATGCCGTCGCCGCGATCGATAACCTCGGCGCGACCGCGCGGCTGCGTCTGCGGCCCGTCTACGGCTCGCAGGACAGCGCGTTTGCCGCCGCCCTCCCGCTGGGGCTCGTCCTGTCCAAGCACATCAAGATTCCCGCCGAGCTGCGGAACAACCTGTAGGAGGTCGCTATGGCTACCACCAAGAAGCGCCGCGCGCCGAAGGTCGACGCCCCCAAGAAGGCACCGGCCGTTCGCCCCGAGCGACCGGGCCTGCGCGGGTGGCTCGGCCGCGGCCGCGGTGAGTCTTTCTACGTGCAGCAGCCCGACGAGTGGCGCGGCACAACGGTCCAGGTCTGCGGCCTGTGGCCGTTCGCGATCGGCACCGGGACGCCGATGGTCGGCGTCCCGCTCGGCCGACACATCTACACGGGCGCGACCGTGTGCTGCGACCCGATCAGCTGGTTCCAGCGCGCGAAGCTCATCAGCAACCCGTCCGTGTTCGTGCTCGGCAAGCCGGGTCTTGGCAAGTCGACGATCATCCGCCGCATGGCCACGGGCCTCGCCGGCTACGGCGTGATGCCCCTCGTGCTGGGCGACTTGAAGCCGGATTACGTCGACCTCATCAATGCGATGGGCGGGCAGATCATCACCCTCGGCCGCGGCCGCGGGTATCTGAACGTTCTCGATCCTGGCGAGGCCGTCGAGGCGGCCGCACGGCTGCGCGAAGAGGGCTTCGAGAAGGAAGCAGCTCAGGTCATGGCCGACGCCCACGGGCGTCGGCACACGATCGTCTCCGCCCTCCTGACGATCATCAGGCAGCAGCCGCCGACCGACCGCGAAGAGACGATCCTGGACCGAGCGCTGAAGTGGCTCGACGAGCACCACGACGGCGTGCCCGTGCTGGGCGACCTCCTGCGAGTCATCCAGGACGGCCCGAAGGAGGTCCGAGAGGTCGCGCTGGATCGCGGCATCGACGAGAAGTACAAGGCGATCACCGAACACCTGGAGGCGTCGCTGATCGGCCTCGTCGGCGGCGGCCGCCTCGGGGAGACGTTCGCTCGCCCTACGACGAACCCGATGCGGCGCGACCGCCCCGTGGTCTACGACGTCAGCGCGATCGACGACTCCGACATGGACCTCCAGGCGGCGACCCTGCTCGCCTGCTGGAGCGCCGGCTTCGGAACCGTCAACGTCGCGAACGCGCTGGCGGATGCGGGCCTGGAGCCGCGCCGCCACTACTTCGTCATCCTCGACGAGCTGTGGCGGGCGCTGCGCGCCGGCCGCGGCATGGTCGATCGCGTCGACGCACTCACGCGCCTGAACCGTCAGCGCGGCGTCGGCATGGCGATGATTTCGCACACGATGAGCGACCTGCTCGCCCTCCCCAGCGAGGACGACCGGATGAAGGCCAAGGGCTTCGTCGAGCGCTCCGGCATGGTCATCTGCGGCGGCCTGCCGTCCGCAGAAATGCCGCAGCTCACGAGCGCGGTGCCGTTCTCGAACGCCGAGCAAGAACTACTCATCGGCTGGCAGGACCCGCCTGAGTGGGACCCCGCGACCGGACGCGAGGCCGAGCCTCCCGGCCGCGGCAAGTTCCTCGTGAAGGTCGGTGGCCGCCCGGGCATCCCGGTCAACGTCGAGCTGACGTCCGTGGAGCTCCAGGTGAGCGACACGAACAAGCTCTGGCACGACCAGTCGCGCGTCGGCCGCCGCAGCCGCCGCGCACACGCTGAGGAGGCCGTCGCATGAACCAGCCCAACAACCGCCGCCGCGATCCCGCGGGCATGTCCGGTCAGAGCCTCGCCGTCCTCGTCATCGCGGGCGGCGCGGCCGTTCTGGGCGTGGGAGCGTGGACGTCGGTCACTCTCGCCCATCAGTGGGCGGGGACCGCCGACACGCTCCCCTCGGACCCCTTCAAGGTCGTTATCGACCTGTTCCGGGGTCGGATCGAGTGGCTGCCGGCGTCGACGTGGATCGCGGTCGGATTCGCCGTCGCTGCGCTGCTCCTGGTCGCGTTGTATTTGTGGCTTCGTCACGGCGGGCAGAAGAACCGCACGCGCGTCGACTCTGCCTCCCGGTACATGGGTATCGGTCGGGACGTAGAGGCCCTGAGCGAGAAGTCGGCCCGTGCGACGGCGCAGCGCCTCGGTGTCGCTGACAGCGCCGGTGTCCCCATCGGCACGCACCTGTTCAGCGGCAAACCGCTGTTCGCGTCCTGGGAGGACATGCACATCGACATTTGGGGGCCGCGCACCGGTAAGACGACGTCGCGGGCCGTGCCGGCGATCCTCGACGCACCTGGGGCCGCTCTCGTCACGTCGAACAAGCGCGACGTCGTGGACGCGACTCGCGACGTGCGCGCCGAGCGGGGCCCGGTGTGGGTGTTCGATCCGCAGGGCATCGCTCTGGAGGAACCGACCTGGTACTGGAACCCGCTCAGCTACGTCACCGACGAGGTGCGAGCTGCCAAGCTCGCGGAGCACTTCGCTGCGGGTAGCCGTGAGCCGGGGGCTAAGACGGATGCCTACTTCGACCCGGCTGGCCAGGACCTCCTGGCCGGTCTGCTTCTCGCCGCAGCTCTCGACGGCCGCCCGATCACGGACGTGTACCGGTGGCTCACCCGTCCGAGCGAGGAAGAACCGGTGCGCATCCTGGAATCCCACGGCTTCGACCTGACCGCCGACCAGGTGGCCGGCGTCGTTAACGCCCCGGACAAGCAGCGCGGCGGCATCTACGGCACCGCGCAGCAAATGGCGGCGTGCCTGACCAACCGCACGATCGTCCGGTGGATCGTCCCCGAGCCTGGCGACCTGCGGCCGACGTTCGACCCGGCCGCGTTCGTGCGCGCGGGCGGCACGCTCTACAGCCTCTCCAAGGAGGGTCGCGGCACCGCCGGCCCGCTCGTCACGGCACTCACGGTCGCCGTGGTCGAGGCCGCCGAAGAACTCGCCGTGCACTCGCCTGGCGGACGCCTCGCGACGCCGCTCCTGGGCGTTCTCGACGAGGCAGCGAACGTGTGCCGGTGGCGCACTCTCCCGGACCTCTACAGCCACTACGGCAGCCGGGGAATCGTCCTCATGACCATCCTGCAGTCGTGGTCGCAGGGCGTCGACGTGTGGGGCGAGTCCGGCATGCGCAAGCTGTGGTCGGCCTCGAACGTCAAGTGCTACGGCGGCGGCGTCTCGGAGACGGCATTCCTGGAGGATCTGTCACGGCTCATCGGTGAGCACGATCGCGTGCGCACTTCGGTGTCATCGGGCACCGGGCATCGCTCGGTGTCTCAGCAAGTGCAGCGTGAGCGCACTCTGGACGTCTCGGAGCTCGGCGCGATGCCGAAGGGTCGCGCCGTGGTGATCGCGTCGGGTTCTCGGCCGACACTGATCCGCACGAAGCCCTGGATGACGGGGCCGTTCGCGGAGAAGGTGCGCGCCTCGATCAAAGCGCACGATCCGCAAGGCTCGCGCACGATCGCGGAGGCGGAGACCGAAGTCGCCACGGTGGAACGTCAGCTCGAGCAGGAGGGCGCAGCATGAGCGGTCTGGGCGAGTGGGACGACGAGGAAGAAACGACCTGGCCGGCCCCTGACGGCGGTTCTGACGCGACGGCCGGCATCGCCGGCACCGAGACACCCGATCCCGGCCCGCAGCTCGTCTACGGCAACGTCAGCGAGTTCGTCGACCAGTTCCTCCGGCACGCCTACCGGCGTAAGACGAGCGGCCGGCTGGCGCCGTGGTGGTCGGGCGAGTGGTGGAAGCACGACGAGGCCGTGATGCGCCTCGAAGCGCTCTGGCGGGCGTGGGAGCACCTGCGCCTCGATCCGGCGACGGGCATGTCCGTGTGGTGGCGGGATCACGCCGACCACCACATGCGGGTGCTCATGGCGGACGACGGCCCTTTCCACGGATCGCCCGATGCGATCGACTACGGAAAGCCGTTGACGCACGTCGAGCCGCCCGAAGGACTGTTCGTCGACGAGCGAGTCACACCGACCTCCTGAGACAACGAGAGAGGGCCGCACCCACCGGGTGCGGCCCTCTCTCGTGCGTTCAGCGGCCGAGCTGCTGTGTCCTTCCCGCGCTGGCTCCGATGCGCGTCTTGCGCGCCTTCGCCGCCTTGCCGGCGATCACCGCCTCGGACGCCGGCCGGCCCTGGCTGACGTCCGCGCGCATGCGCGTCGCGACCGTCTCCTGGTCGATCTGCTTGCCCTCCAGCTCGGCGGCGCGCGCAGCTCGTCGACCGGCGCTGTCGTAGTCCTGTGCGGACTCCGATCGCGCGTCGGTGGAGGCGTCGCGCAGCTCGCCGGCCTGAGCCGCTGCGGCGTCGCGGTCGGCAGGGTCCGGCTCGTGCTGCGCGGCCGCCTCAGCCTGTGCCGCCTGTGCGTCGAGCCGGTCGGCCTCGCTGAGGGTCACCGCGGCGTCAGCGCGGTCCTCCTGCTCCTTGCGACGCTCTTCCTGGGCGAGCCTTTCGAGACGCTCGGCCTCCAGCCGTGCCACCCACTCCTGCACCTTCGCCGGGTCGCCGCCGAGCGCGTCGGTGACGATGCCGTAGCGCTCGTGCAGCTCGACCTTCATCCGGTCCTCGGCGGCGCGCGCTTCCGGCTCGAACTCACGCCACGCGCGCGCCGTGGCGAACGTCTGGCCGATCCGCTGAGGGTCGTTCTGGTTCCAGAACTCCGCCCCGTGAACCTGCCGGACCTCGGCCACCGCCGCGGCGCGTTCGGCCTCGAACCGGTCGCGCAAGTCGCGGGCCTCCGTAGCCGTCGGGACCTCCAGCTCACGGGCGCGCTGTGCGATCGCCTGGCTGAGCTGTTCACCGAGCCGAGCGCCGGCCGTGACGGCAACGCGGGCCATGCCTTCCAGGCTTTCTTCGATTCCGTCTGTATCCACCATTTCCGTACCCTCCTATCGCTCGGGGCCGCGCTCCGGCTGCTTGACGCTCGGGCTCACGCGCGGGCGGTCGGGCAGCTCGGTAGGCAGCGGCGAACCGATCTTGTTGACGTCTGTGCGGCCGGCGCTGATGCGCTGCTTCATCGCCTCCAGCTCCGGGTCGACCGTGGCCACCTTTGCCGGTGCCGGCGCGGTCGTCGCGTAATCCTCCAGGCGAGCGTGCACCGTGCGCAGGTGGTCGCGCTCAGCGTCCCGAATGGCCTGTGCCTGGCGCAGCTCCCCGCTCGCCCGTGCAGCGTCGTAGACCGCCTTCGCGAGGTTCGCCAGCTGACGGATCATGATGACCTGTGCAGCGAGCCCCTGCCCGCCCCGCGCGCCCGATGCCAGGAGCATCGCCGTGCCGGCGAGCGACCCCATGCTGGTCGGCTTGGGCTTGATCGGCGTGCGCCAGGTCTGCGCCGACCGGGACAGAATGTCGGAGGCGCGCGCCAGGTCGCCAGGCTCGTCCTCGACCGCGTTAGACCACGCCGCGAAAGCTCCCGCCGTGTGACGAGCGACGCGCGCCCACGTCTCGCGATCGTCGACCGGAACGCTGCGCAGACGGTCGCGCAACTCGCCCAGCTCGGCGTTCATCTGCTCGAACATCTGCGGGTCGACCTCGGCAGCCTCACGCCCGGGCTGCACGACTCGGCGGCCGCGGTAAGCGGCGTTCCACTCGGCCGCGGCGTCCGTCGCGCCGGTCGGGGTATCAGGCCATTCGGCGCGCAGCCTCGGCAGCGTGAGGTCGCGCCCAAGGTGCCCGCCGCCGTACCAGATCGGCCGCTCGCCGGCCTCGGGTCGACGGGCCACGCTGTAGCCGGTGATGACGTCCTGGGTGCCCTCCGCAAACCGGGGCCGGACGATGAGGCCTGACCGCCGCATGCGGCGAACGAACTCGCCTTCACTCTCCGCTGCGGTGGCACACCCGCGCACTGTACGCGCGAGTGCGTACCGGGGCTGGTCGACGCTCTTCTCCGCCGCGATACGGGCCTGCCGATCGATGGGAGTCAGCTGCTCCCACGACGGCATCGGCTTGTCGCTCTCACGGCGAGTCCGGTCGTACTTCCACTCGGCGCGCGAGCGTGCCTGTGCCTCCTGCTCGGCGGGGTCGTAGCCGCGCGTCGAGCGTTCGGCCGATGCGGACTCCAGCTCTTCCAGGCCGTACTTCTGCTCCAGTGCACGCGCGGCCTTCTGTGCACGGTGGAAGTCGTTGTGAACGCTCGCCTTCGTGCCGTCCTCACGCACGAGGTTGACCACGATGTGAATGTGGTCGTTGCCGTTCTGGCTCACGCCGTGACGGACCGCCGCCCACCGAGTCGGGGCCTTCGTACCCTCGGCGTCGTCGAAGTCCATCAGCGTCACGAAGTCGCGCGCGATCGCGTTCCACTGATCGTCCGTCAGCATGCCCTCTTCGGCGCGCAGCGACAGCGAGCAGTGCCAGACGTGGCCGCCCGCGACCTCCGTGCCGAACGCCTGCTTGGTGCGGTCCAGGTGGCGCGCGATCACCAGAGCGGAATCGCGTCCAAGCTCGGTGTCTGCGTGCCACGCCATGATCGCGTCATCACCCGCGACGACGTGCGGCTCCGTGTGCTCGTTGTGGCGTCCTGCGCCAGCAAGGTACGTCAGCAATCCCGACATGCGATCGCCGCGCACGACGTTCGGCATCATGCGCGGACTCCGAGCTGATCCACTACCTCGTCGATCTGCTCCGCCGTGCGACGCACCGCGGCGATGGTGTGCCGCAGCTCGTCGCGCAGCTCCACCGGCACAAGCCCCTCAGCGTTGGTCGCGCGTGCGATCTGGTTGAGGTTGTTGCCGATGCTCGCGAGCGAGCGGTGCAGCCGGAACAGGTCTGCAAGCTGCTCACGTCGTGCCGTCGCCGTCTCGCCCGTCTCGGGTGCCATCGCGCACTCGTACAGGTAGCGCGGGATCGTCACGTTCTGCGCAAGCGCACGACGGTACAGCTCGCCCTCTTCCTCGGGCGACACCCATACCTCGTGCCGCTTCGTGCGTCCCCCCGGGACATTCGCACGACGTCGCCCCTTGGGCGTGCGGCGCTCCGGCGACTCGTTCGCCATAACAACACCGCCTTTCTGATGCCCAGCGCAGCGACCCCGAACGGGGACCACACGTCAAGTGTGCCGCATCCGCGACCCCGTGTCGAGGATCAAGCCCCAGTTACCCCGGGTAACTGTATAGCTTGCTCCGTCTGGGACTCCACAGAGGCCGGCACCGACGACAGGAGGGGGTGGAAGCGGCTGCGCCGCTTCGGAGCCTCCCCGCGCTGCGCGCGCTCTGGTGTTTGACGGAACACATACATACACTGTGGAAATGGCTAAAACACTCTCCGTTGAAGAAGCAGAAGCACGCGCCAACCAGCTCCAACAGGAGCGGTTGAGCGCCATTCGCGGCCTCGCGGAGGCGCGCCAGAACGTCGCAGACGTGCGCGCCGACGCGGAGCGACGCCGCGCCGAGCTGGAGCGCGAACTGGCCGCGCTCGTAAGCGATGCCGAGCGCGAGGACGTGCAGCGCTACAACGCCGCACTGTCGGCTGGATGGACCGACGTCGAGCTGCGAAAGATCGGCTTCGATGAGCCGGACAAGAAGCAGCGGACGCGCAAGCGAGCCGCACGTAAGCCGTCGTCCTCTCAGCCCGCCCCGGCATCCGTCAGCGAGTCAGAAAGTGGCGGCTCCGACCTCGGATAGCTCCCCGCATAACAGACCCCGCATCCGGCTCTCGGTGCGGGGTCTGTTGCGTTTCCCCGCGTTGCGGGGTTGCACTCCGTTCCAGGCCCGTCAAGGGCGCTGCGCGTCCCTTCGGGAGAGCCCTGGGGGCTCCCCTTGACCGCCCCTCCACTGCGTGCAAGGCGGCAAGTGTTCGCCGAAAGCAGGCAGCTCGGCGCATGCGCCGAACTGCTCACTTTCGGACGACACAAACCAAGGGAGAGGACGTCACGATGAGCACTCTGGTTGCGTTCACGACGATCACGACAACGCTGCCGACGCTGGACGATTCACGAGGCAGTCTGCTTCGCAGGGTCGCGGAGCGCGATCAGCAACTCGCGGATCACGGGCGCTACGGCTATCACCTGCTGAACACGGTGACGGTCACGGGAACGGAGTTCGTGACGGTGATCGACACGCTCTCGAAGGATGCCGATTGAGCGGCTAGGACCGCTCCGGCCCGGGCGTCGACGAGCCGCGATCGGTGGCTATCGGGCGCGCAGCTGCGGCACGCTGCTGTGTGCGTGCCAGAGCGGTGTCGACCAGTGCGGCGCTGCGTGAGCTACGGGACTTGTCGACCTCGACTGTCGCCTGCGCAGGACGCCCCTCGGCGTCTGCTGCGCGCGCCTCTTCGGCACTCGTGCGGAACACCCGATACCGGCCTACTGCGGGGCACTGCTCGGCCAGCGCTCGTGCTGCGGCCTCCGGCTTCGAACGGCCTCCAGGGCCGTCGAACACGTCGCGCGCGTATTCGCTGGGAACCCACCGGCCGCCGAGCGAGTCACCGCCGTCCAGGGCGGTCGTGTAGGCGTGCTCCCAGCGGCCGCGGATGCGCTCTTCGGACAGCTCGTAGGGCACCTCGACGTCGATCACCCGAACGTCGTATCCGGCGTCGTTGAGGCGCTGCCCGAGCGCGAGGGCGTCGGCCTCGTTGCTGAGAACGGTGTCGATCACGATGTTGTCGCCGGCGGCGATTGCGTCGGCTCGCAAGCTCTTGGCGAGGTAGGACGATTCTTCGTGCACGAGGGATGCCAGCTCCAGCGGGTAGAACCTCTCCCCCCGCGCTTCGCGGTCGCGAATGGCGTCGGGCATGAGCCACGTGTCGTAGCTCCCGTCCGCCTGCGCCTCGCGCAGAAGCGAGCGCTTGAACTCGTCCGCGTCGATCACGAGATACTTCCCCCGGTGCTCTCCGAGCACGTCGGCCAGGACGGTGCTCTTGCCGGCGCCGGGAGGTCCGGCAAGCACGATCGCGCGGTGCTGCTGCTCGACGTCGGGAGCCGCTGCGCGCGCTTCGTCGATCAGCCGTTCGTGGAGAAGGTCGCGCGCCAGCGTTGGCTCACCGCCGACCCACCACGCGGGGTTGTTCGTCGTGGCAGTGGCGGCGTTCGGCGCGAGCGCTTGGCCAGGCTTGGACAGCTCGCGCACGGTATCCATGTGGCGAGCGACTGCATCGGAAACCACGCTTTAGTCGCCGTGCCGGTCGTGCGCGCGGACCTTCCCGCTGGCCTTCGCGACCTTCACAGGCTTGCCGGTCGTCGCGCTCCGGTGAACGGTGCTGAACCTGCCCGTGCCACCCTTCCGGTCGACAGCGGTTCCACGCGGGCCCTTCACTTCGAGCTGCAAGCCGCTCTTGGTCTTGATGACCAAGCGGCCGTTCTTCTCGGTGACCTCTCCCCCGCCGATTGCCGAGGCGATTTCTCGAGCGGTGTCACGCGCGCGATCCTTCGGTGACACCTTGCGGGGTGCAGGCTCTTCCTTCTCGGTCGGTGCCGGCGCGGCCGCAATGTTGTGGCGGCGGTTGAACACTTCCTCGTAGACGTCGTTCTCGATGAGCCCACGACGTCGAGCGTCGCTGACCTCGGACCAGGTGCCGGCCGGGTCAACGATGAGGGAGTCATACCCGTCCGTGTGGCCGCCTTCGACGTAGGGGAACCGCGTGAGTTCGTCGACGAGCTGCGCGCGGTCGATGATGCCGCCCGCGTAGCGCTGACAAATCTCGTAGGGCGTCGCGCCGGAGAATCCGTCCAGCGGCATCGCGACCTTCGCGGCCGTGCGGAGCGCACTGAGCACGGACGGCTGCGCGATCCCGAGCCACTTGGAGATCTGCGTCTGGGTGTAGCCGCGCTCTTCGAGCCGGCGCAGCTCACGCCGGTAGTCCAGCTCGTCGATTTCCTTCCGGCGACGGGCGCGCATTGCCGCGCGTGCCTCGGCCGGAACCTCTGCGATCGTCATAACGATCACCTCCTATAGAACATTCTATAAAGGATGCCTTGAAAGGGCTAGGGGTTGAGCGCACGGCGAACACTCGTGGCACCGACTCCGAGCACGCGGGCGATGCTTTCCCAGCTCTGCTGCTCGGCGCGCATGCGCTCTGCCGTCGCAATCCGTTCGGGCGTCATCACGCTCGGGCGGCCGCCGACGCGGCCCTGGCTGCGGGCGTAGTCGAGGCCGCGGGTCGTGTTCTCGCGGATCGTGTCGACGCGGAGCTGCGCGAACACGGCCACGATGCCGTACAGGGCGCGGCCCATCGGTGTCGTGGTGTCGATCATCGGCTCGGTGAGGCTGACGATGTTCACCTGTCGGGCGTCGAGGTCCTGCAACGTCTCGATCAGGATGCGCTCACTGCCGGCGAGGCGGTCGAGCCGGCGCACTTTGAGGGTGTCCCCCGGCCGGAGGTAGTTGAGGCAGGCAAGCCACTGGGGGCGGTCTGCGACGCGGCTGGACTCGCCGTGGTCGACGAACACACGTTCGCAGCCGGCCGCCCGCAGCTCGGCCTCCTGCGCGTCCGGGTTCTGCTCGCGCTTGGAGACTCGGGCGTAGCCGACTTCGTGTGCCATGCCGAAAACGGTACTGCCGATGTTCCGGCGTGATTCGGTTTCGGCAGGGGGTTTCGGCGGATCGTTCCTCGGCGTGTCGTGCACCTGGTCGTCGACGTCGACGAGGCCGCCGAAAACGATCGTTTACGGCTGAGCCCGCAATCGGGTTGACTTACCATACGTATGGTACGTATATTCGAACTGTGCCAACCAAAATCGGACTTCTCGATCACGCAGTTGAAGTCCTTCGCCGCGGCGATGCCCTCACCCTCGATGCAGTCGCTCGCGAGGCGGGGTTGACGAAGCCCGGGGTGGTCCACCATTTCGGCACGAAAGAAGTTCTCACTGTCGCAGTCGTGAACCGCATCATCGACCGCTGGGAAGCGGATCTGCATACTCGGGCCTCGACGGATGCCGAGCCGATCGACAAGCTGCGCGCGTACGTCGACTACGCACTCAACGGCGACTTCGACTCCAGCGATCTCGCCCTGCTCGCGGACGTGAACCTGCGCGAGCGGTTGTCTGCTCTGTGGGCGGAACGCCTAACCCCGTGGCTCGGCAGCAACATCGACACTGACCCGGCGAGCCGCGCATCACTTCGCGCCGCCCGCCTGCTGGCCGACGGCGCGTGGTTCAACGCCGCGCTCGGCATCCCCACCGTCCGCGACGACGAACGATCCGTCCTACGCGCGATCGCCCTGCAACTCGTGAATGAAGGAGACCCCCAGTGACCAACAAAGCCAAAGGCTGGCTGTTCCTCATCGGCGCGATCGCCGCCGAGGTCACCGGCTCACTATCCCTCAAAGGTGCGCTCGACGCACCCGCCCTCTATGCACTCGTCGCAGCCGGCTACATCGGCGCGTTCGTGTTCCTCAGCCTCGTGCTTCGCACCGGCATGGCCCTCGGCGTCGCCTACGGCATTTGGGGAGCATCCGGGGTCGCGCTCACGGCACTTCTCTCCCTCATCATCTTCGGCGAACCGCTCACGCTCTTGATGGGCATCGGTATCGTCGTCGTCATCGCCGGAGTGCTGTGCGTCGAACTCGGCGCACAGGCCGGTCACAAGAAGAAGGCAGAGGTCGCGTGATGGTCTGGCTGTTCCTCATCGGCGCAATCGTCTTCGAGGTCGTCGGCACGCTCTCCCTGCGTATGGCCGTCGACAAGAAGCGCTGGTATGTCGGCGTAGCTGTGGGCTACGTCCTCGCATTCACCATGCTCAGCCTCGCCCTCGCCGGCGGCATGGCACTCGGCGTCGCCTACGGCATCTGGGCCGCATCCGGCGTCGCACTCACCGCCATCCTCAGCAAGTTCCTCTTCAAAGAGCCCTTCACCTGGCTGATGGGCCTCGGCATCGTCCTCATCGTCGGCGGCGTTCTCTGCATTGAACTCGGAGCCGTCCACTAACCCGGCGAGGCGGACATCCCCACGTCTAGCGCGATGGACAGCGAAACCGTCTGCCGAAAGCAACTTGCGGGGAACCTTCGCGGCAAGGTCACCAGACGTCGGTCGGGTCGGAGATGCGCTGGCATGCTCCCTGCCATATCCAGCACCGCAACGTCTCACCGTCGATCGTCACTTGCACGCCCACGGCGTCGGCTGTCCAGCGCTTCACCTGGACGACGCACCGCACGTTGGTGTCCCCGAACTGGAGCCACGCATGCCCCCATATCGTCAGCTGCTCGGGAACGATCGTGAGGGGCTGCGCATGCAATCGCAGCTGGACGCGATCGAGGGTGCGCAGCGGCCCACGCTTGCGCGCCTCGCGCAGCTCGCGCTCTTCGCCCCTCTGCGCCGCCAGGTGCGGGTAGCGCTTGTTCGTTCCCACTGAGACATCGTCCCGGGAACATCGGACGCTGAGGGGGCCTACTCAGCGTTGTCCTTCGGCTTGCCGGGTCGGGGCCAGGGCCAGGCGTCGACGACGGCCCACAGCTCGGCCGACGATCGCGAAACGATCATGTCGGGCCGGCTCTCAGCCACCACGGCGTCAAGGAACCAGGAGGCATCGCGCAGCGCGTCGGTGTAGCCGGAGTGGCCGCGGGCGACAGCTCCCATGATTGCCGCGATCTTCATTGCCTGGCGCACGGTGATCTGCACCGGGAGGTCATCGCCCTCGTGAGCCCCGTTGACCGTGCGCTGGAACGCCTCGGCTACTTTCAGCTCGTACTCCGGGTCTGCGGGGTCGATCAGATTCTCACTCATCGGTGCTCCTTCGTTCTACTGCGGCGCCCACTGTCGTCTGCGCGAAAGTGCCGGCGGGGGCTTCGAGGATCGCATCTACGATCCCTGGGGATGGTTCTCGGGGGCATGGGTCCGTGGAGCACGGCTGGAGCGTCACAACGCCCGTCACGCGCCCGTCGCGGATCCATACGACGTCGAGCGGTACGCGGGTGTCCTGCATCCAGACCTCTGTGCGCTGTGCGGGCTCGAGCGGGAACCACATGCCGGTGCCGTCCGGCACGCTGTCCCGCCCGCTGAGCCCTTCGCGCTGCGCGTCGGTGCTCGTTGCTTGTTCGGCGGTGATCGTCACACCGTCGATGGTCACGCGCAGCTCGTCGACGTCGGCGGCACAGCCGGTGAGGATGATCGCCACGGCGGCCGCGACCGCGGCCGCGGCACGCTTCATTCCAGGGGCCGGCCCACGGGACCGGTGCCGGGAGGCATCGGCTCGAAGTGCTCGCCGTCGTTGAATTCACGCTCCAGCGACTCGACGAGGCCCATCACGCCGTGCAGCTGCATGTCGGTCATGTTCCGCCAGCGGTACTTGTCGCGACCGGCGTAGAACGCGGCGCGGATGCGGCCGTCCTGGTCGCTGTCCGCGTAGTAGTTCATCTTCGTGCGCGTCGGCTTCTTCGCTGCTACTCCCCCGGCCTTCGTCGGCGTCGGGGCGGGTGCTGCGGGTGCGACTGCAGCCGGCGCCGGAGTCGGCTGTGCCGCCGGCACTGCCTGGGTGTTGACGGGCGTCTGCCCGCTGAGCGCGGACGTGCGGCGCTCGGTTCGCTTCGCGGCCATGTGCTTAATTCCTTCCGGTGAGCTGCGTGAGGTATCCGTCGTAGATCGCTGCGAGCTCGCGCGCATCAGCGTCGCCTTCGTCGAGCCCGATCGATTCTTCGGTGGCGTCTGCGATCGCCTGGCGCTTCGGCACGGGCGGGGTGAGCAGCGGGAGGCCGCGCGCCTCGGCGGCCGCCTCGATTTCGCCGGCCCAGTGGCCGCCGCCGACCGTTCGAGACTCGTGCTGGTTGAGCACGACGCCGGCGACGCGCAGCCGGGGGTTGTAGCTCTGCTGTACCTGCGTGATGGTGTCGAGCAGCTTCGCGAGCCCGTTGGCGCTCCAGAGCTTCGTCTGCGTGACGACGAGCGCGCCGTCAGCGGCCGTGAGCGCGTTGATGACGAGCTGGTCGAGGTTCGGGCCACAGTCGATCAGGATGAGGTCGTAGTCGCCGCGCACAGCCTCCAGGGCACGGCTCAGCCGTCCCTCACGGGCGGCTCCAGCGACCACGAGCTGATCGCGCACCACACCGAGCGTCTCCCCCGTCGTCGGCACGACGTCGAGCCCTTCCCAGATTCCCGGCACGATGACGTCTGCGATGGTGTCGGGCGTGTACTCGCTGAGCACGTCGGCCAGCCCCGGCTCCGTCTCTCCGACGTCCTCGGTCAGGACGCTGGTGATGTTGCCCTGCGGGTCGCTGTCGACGACGAGCACGCGCAGGCCGGCGAGCACGGCCGCCCGGGTCAGATGGAAGACGGTCGTCGACTTCCCGACGCCGCCCTTCTGGTTGCAGGCGGTCAGTATCACTGCTTCGCGCTGGTTGGTGTCAGTCACGGGTTCCTCCCGGGTCGTATGTTCTGAGTGTATCCCCATTAGTGACAATGCCTCTATTGGGTATGAGGGAAGGAGGGGAGCGCTCGGGGCACTCCCCTCCTGGCACGGTCACTCGGTTGTGCCGCTGCGCTCCACGGTCACGGACTGGAGGTGCAGGCTCACGCCGACCTCATCGGCCCGGACCTCGTGCTGGATGCGCTCTTCGCCACCCTCGGGGCGGTAGACGGTCGTGCGGTACTCCCCCGCGAATGTGATGCGGATGTTGCCGGAGCGCTCCGCGGCCTCGACGAGGTTCACCGCCTGGTTGCCCTGCACGGCCACGTCGTAGCCGATCGTGCCGCCGTCCTCGTAGTTGCCGTCGTCCTTGCGGATGCGATCGGTCACGAGCACGCGGGCGTAGGTGTACGGCTTGCCCTTGTCGTTCTCGCGCAGGACGGGAGTCGCGGCGAGATTTCCGGTGCGGGTGATGTAGCTCATGGTGAGCATTTCCTTTCTCTCTGTGTTGGGGATAATGCCGGTATTAGTACCGGTTTGCAACGGGTTCAGAGCCCGTAGCGGTTGATGGTCATGCGGTGCCCGTCCATCTGGCCGGGGTAGAACACCCACTCGATGCCGGAGCCGGTGGGCGGCTCGAACCGGACGCCGCGCACGGGGCTACCGGTCGTGATCGGTCCTAGCTCATTGGCGACGGTGAGGGGCTTGGCGTAGGGCTTGCCGTCGAGGGCCGTCAACACGTCCCCCTCCCGCAGCTCTGCCAGTTTCGTCACGATCAGCTCCTTCATCTTCTGTACCTCCATTGTACCTTATGCCTCTATTAGGGGGAATGCCGGGATTCCTGCTCAGTCCTCGCGCGGGAGCATGATCGTCACGACGGGCTCGCCTTCGTCGCCGGGGCCGATGTGCAGCGCCAGCTCGATCAGCTCTGCCTCGTTCCACTGCCGGCCTCGATCCTCGTTCGGGATGCGGAACACGCGGAAGGTGACGCGATCGCCGCCCGGGGCGTTGCCCGCGGCGATGCCGGCCATGTAGAGCACGTCCCACAGCCGGCCGTCCTCGTCCTGCGGCTCGGGCCTGTCCTCGTCCCAGGCGACCGCCTCGGCCCACGCGGCACGAGTGAGCGCGACCGGGATGCGGAACCGGGCTTCGCGCGCCATGTCGCCCGCGTCGACCAGATCGCCGTCCGCTAGTGCGTCCTCGCGAGTGCGGCTGTGGATCACGCTGCCGAAGTAGTTCTCGATGCTCATACTGTCCTCCTGTACCTAATGCCTCTATTTATCGGGTTGGACAATCCGCGAGTTTCCGCGGGTCTTGGTCTATGTCTCTATTGTACCTAATGCCTCTATTATGGTCAAGCGGTCACTGCTCGAGCGAGCGGCGGCGCTGGAACTCTGCGATCTGCTCGGGGGTGTAGTTGGCCTTCATGTACCAGTGATTCGTCTGCTGCTGCCAGAACTCGACGTCGCGACGCAGCTGCTCGACCTCGCCCTGCAGTCGGGGGATCTCTTGGCGCATCCAATTGAACGCTTCCCACGACACGGGGCCCCGCTCGTCCTGCTGCTCTTCGCTCATCGGTCATCCCATGTGTGCGGCGATACGGTCGATTTCGATGGGGTTGAAGCCTGCCCAGTGGTCCTGATCGTCGACGACGACCACGGGAGCCTGTGCGTATCCGAGGTCTTTCACGTACTCCAGCGCCGCGTCGTCCTGGCTGAGGTCCACGACTCGGTAGGGAATGCCCTTGGCGTCGAGTGCCCGGTACGTCGCGTTGCACTGCACGCAGCTCGGCTTGCTGTACACCGTCAGCTCGTTCTCGATCATGTCCCTCTTCCTCTCTCGATCAATTCGCTGGCTCGTTCCTGATAAGCGGAGCAGTGCCGCAGCAGCAGGGCCGGAACACAACCGCAGGCGGTGGGGGAGAGAATTTCGTCGCGATGTGAGGGAGCGTAGCGACCGCGTGGCGAAAATCTCGGAGGAGCCGGCCCCGGAGGGGCTTGTGTGGAGGACCGCGGCGGCAATGATGGAGCGTCAGGAACGATGCCCGCAGCCCGATGAATGCCGGCGACCCGTAGGGGAGCGCACACCGACGCGCAGCGGCGC
>NZ_JBSHLZ010000016.1:0-24493 GCF_053644835.1 Microbacterium sp. NPDC055357
GACCCGATACGACAAGCACGCCATCGTCTACCGCGCCGCGGTCCTCATCCAAGCCGTCATCGCCTGGACCCGACAATTATCAGACACGCCCTAGCCCGCCGTCACGACGTACTGCAGACCGAATCCGACATCGCTCGGGACCTGGCTGACCACCACGGTGAACTCGTCATTGGAGTAGAGAGCGGTCAAGATCTCACCGACGTTGCCATTGGACACTTCGCTGAACCCGGCGGCGATAAGGGCTTCTCCCAGGCGGGAGTGTTCTTCGTCGTCGGAGAACACGTAGGAAAGCGTCCACATAGGACCGTCATCCCCCTGCACGGTGAATGCCTGAGCAGGGGTGCCCGAGGGCCGAGGAATGTCGGGGAAATCTGCGGGGATCTCGGTAGAGAGGATATCGACGACGGCACCATCGGTGACCTCGCTGATGATTCTCTCCGAAACGCCCTCGGCGACCAGATCCAGCGGATTCGCGCATCCCGCGAGGCTGAACACCAACACCGCCGACGCCGTCGTCGCGAACGTGACAGAACGTGCGCGTGTCTTCTTCACTGTTGTGCCTCGCATCTCCGAGCGGCGAGGGTGCCGCTGGCACCGGACGCTACCGACGGCTCTGTGAGTTCTCTTAAAGCAAGGGGGTGGATGCGCTGCGGATACTCACGGCCGGTTCGGGAAAGCCCGAGGGAATGATCGGCGCGGCCGGAGTGTTGTAGCCCACGGTGCTCAAAAGTGACGTTCGCGCCCGGGGGTTCTCCCGTCTTCCGGCGCTTTCGCGCCTCTAACGTCACGAAAGAGGTATCGATGCCGACACTCGCACTCGCCCCAGGGCAACCGCATCCGTGGTCTGGTCTCCTTGATCGCGACGACGTCGTCCTGCACGGGGGTGTCCTGCACCTTCTCCACGACTCCGTCACACCGCAACAAGCGCGCATCGATGACCTGCTCTTCGTCGCGGCCGCTCTGGAGGATGCCGGGATCGAAGTCGTCCTGATCCGAGGAGAGCACTCCGTCCCCGCCCTTGTGGTCGACGTCGATGCGCACGCCCGGGCCATCGACGCACTGGCGGCCGTGTGCGATGGCGAGCCGCTGTATCTCAAAGCGAAGCAGCAGCCCCCCGTGCTCGCGAGTGAAGCATCCGCCCCGACTGCGGGGAATGCTGCCGGCCCGCACGCCGTGCGCGTGTATCGTCCACGAATCACGACGAATCGCGCGTTGCGCTATGGCGCGTCGCTCGGGGCGCGTCTGGAGTTCTGGCGTCTGCACGGCGGACTCGTCGAGGCGCCGAATGACAACGCGCTCACGCGCCGCGTCATCCCTCGCGAGGATCTCGTCTTCGTCGATGTCGAACGATACGGCCGCCGCTGGCGCACGATCGACGGCATGTTCGACCCGCAGTCGCACGAGTTCACCGGCGACGTCGACATGGTCTTCTCGTGGGTCGACGGATCGACGAATGAGTTCCAGCGCCAGCGGGCAGCGCGCATGGCCGAGTACGTCGTCGGCGAGGGTGATGACAGCCCTGCCCGGTACCGTCATGTCGACGAGCTGCGCTACGCGCTGCGGAGCGTGCACATGTACGCCCCCTGGGTGCGACGGATCTTCATCGCGACCGACTCCCCTGCGCCCGGGTGGCTGATCGATCACCCGAAGGTCACGGTCGTGCGCAGCGAGGAGTTCTTCGCCGACCCTTCTGTCCTCCCCACCCACAATTCGCACGCCGTCGAGGCGCAGCTGCATCGGATCCCGGGCATCGCCGAGCACTTCCTCTATGCGAACGATGACATGTTCTTCGGCCGCTTGGTCTCTCCGGAGCTGTTCTTCACATCGACCGGGGTGACGAAGTTCGTCGAGTCCGAGGTGCGCATCGGCACCGGGGCTTCCGCGTCGCATCGCAGCGGGCACGACAATGGCCTTCGCGTGAACCGGGAACTTCTGAGGGCCCGATTCGGTCGCACGATCACGCGCGACCTCTCGCACTGCGCGACGCCGCTGCGCAAGAGCGTCATGACCGAGCTCGAGCGCGAGTTCTCTGAGGACTTCGAGCGCACCGCGGCGTCTCGATTCCGCTCTGCCACCGACATCTCGGTGACCAACAGCCTCTACCATTACTACGCGCTCCTGACGGGGCGGGCCGTCGCCACGAGCAAGCCGCGGGTGCGATACGTGCACACGACGCTCGCGAGTTCGCTTCGACGCATGGAGCGGCTCGCCGAACGGACCGATGTGGACATGTTCTGCCTCAACGACGGCGGCGAGACGGAACTCCCCGAAGAGATCAGGATTCGCACCATCCGCGCGACGCTGGACCAGATGTTCCCGGTGCTGCCGCCCTGGGAGCGTGCCGAGATCAGCGATGCACTGGTGTCGATTCAGCCCGAGCATCCGTCGATGGCGCACTGAACGGTCCGGCCCCCGCATGAGTGGGGCCGAGATCCACGTCGTCCGGGTCGAGGTCCCCGCCAGTCGGACGGATGCCTGCGGCTGTGAGCCGCCGACGGACCTCCGCGGCGTCGATGTACTCGAGCGTGCTCGGCACCTCGATCGGCACGACCGAGTGCACAACCGTGTCATCGAACACGTGCACGAGGTTGAAGGTCTGTGCACCGTCCTGCGGACGCATGCCACCGGTCGGCACCGTGAGGTCCTGCGAGTAGCACGTCGATGATGCGACCGAGACCGGAATGCCCGCGAACGTCGCAAAGGTCGAGTAATGCAGATGACCCGCGATGATCGCCCTCACATCGGTGCCGCGCAGAACCTCGGCGAGCCGTGACTGATCGCGCAGCTCGACGGCCACCGCCAACGGCAGCACGCTGGGCACCGGCGGGTGGTGCATCGCGAGGATCGATCCCAGCGGCGCGGGCGTTGCCAGCTCATTCCGAAGCCACTGCAACTGCTCGTCGCGCAACTCGCCGTAGTGCTCGCCCGGAACGGTCGAATCCAGAGTGATGACGCGCAGCCCGTTGAGCTCGTCGACCCGGTCCACCGGCCGCAGGTCGGCCGCTTCATCGAGCAGCCCTTCGCGGAATGCCCCCCGGTCATCATGATTGCCCATGACCCACAGCACGCGCGCGCCCAGTCTCTCCGCGAACGGCTCGACGAGGCCGCGGAGGGCCGCGTAGGCGGCGGGTTCGCCCCGATCAGCGAGGTCGCCGGTGACCACGATCACGTCGGGCGTGATGCCTGACGACTCGAATGCGGCGAGCGCACGGGCCAGTCGCTCGGCACCATCCACCAGATCGAACAGGCGCGCGCCCTCCGCAGTCAGGTGGGTGTCGCTCAGGTGCAGAAGGATCTGCTCAGGGGCGGGGTACTCAGCGCTGCGCATCGGTTCGGCTCCTCGCCTCGGCCGCAGTTTCCCGGAATGCTACCCGCGAGACACGACAACGACGTGGCGACACAGTGAACAGTGCGCGAACCAGCCAAGTACGCGTCGCCCCCGGCGGCGGCGGGCGGTCTCGTGCAGCGCGTCGGCGACTCGGTCATCCGCCGCTGGACGAACCGCCGTCGGTGTGTGCTCGAATAGCCATATGAGCGGGCTCTCGCTCGCAGACTGCATCTTCAGCGGCCGACGCGCCGCCGCGCACGCAGCACGGTCCACCTCCGACACACTCACGAGGAGAAGCAGATGAACATCACGGGAAACGTCTTCGTCGTCACTGGCGCAGGCAACGGAATCGGACGCGAAGTCACCCGGATACTGCTGGCGAGTGGGGCCTCTGTGGCAGGAGTCGACCTGAACGAGTCGGCACTGGCTGCGACGGCCGCGCTCGTGGCTGCCGGGAGTCGCTTCAGCAGTCACGTCGTCGACATCACCAGCCGCGATGAAGTACTCGCGCTGCCCGCGGCGGTGCTCACAGAGCATGGACAGATCGACGGTCTGGTCAACATCGCAGGTGTGATCCAGAAGTTCGTGAAAATCATCGACCTCCCGTTCGAAGAGATCGAGAAGGTCATGAATGTGAACTTCTGGGGCACGGTGAACATGGTGAAGGCATTCCTGCCGATCCTGGTGGAACGCCCCGAGGCGAGCCTGGTGAACGTGGCCAGCATGGGGGCGTACGCTCCCGTCCCCGGACAAGCGGTCTACGGTGCGTCGAAGGCGGCCGTCCGACTGCTCACCGAGGCCCTGTATGCCGAACTGCTCGACACGAACGTGTCCGTGACCTCGATCTTCCCGGGTGCGATCGCGACTGACATCGCAACCAACTCCGGCGTCGCCCTCTCCGAAGGCTCTTCGACGGACGCACCAGCCTTCAAGATGACCACCGCGACGGATGCCGGGAACGCCATCGTCGCTGCAATCCGAAAGGGCAGCTTCCGCGCGACCATCGGGAAAGACGCTGCCGCGATGGACAAGCTGGCCCGCCTCAGCCCGAAGCACGCGGCTCGAACGATCGCGAAGCAGATGGGATCCTTGCTGAGCTGAGCGCCCGCACCCTGTCGGAGGGGAAGGCTGGAGATCCGGTCAGCGATTCATGACCCGTCCCAGGTTCTTTGCCGCCAGGAGAGGGCTCCGTTGATCCGGCGACGCCTCACGCGATCACTCCCGCAGCGCGCGCAGGTGCGGCGTACGCGTCGGCGAGCGTGGCCACGGTGTCGTGCGCGTTGAGGCCGCTCGGGTTCGGGACGACCCACAGGGCGGCATCCGCGAGGTTCTCCTCTTGACGTCCGGCTTTCGCCTTGGCCCGGCGAAACCCCTGACGGTACGCCGTCAGCCCGACGATCGCGACGACCCGCGGCGCCCAGCGCGCGACGTCGGATTCGAGTCGCACTGCTCCCGCCTGCAGTTCGTCGCGCCCGAGCTCGTCCGCGCGCACGGTGGCGCGCTGCACGACGTTCGAGATGCCGATGCCGCGATCGAGCAACATGGCGCGGTCGTCGTCGCGCCACCCGCCGTCGCCGACGCTCGGCAGTCGGGGAATGATGCCGGCGCGCACGAGAGCGGGATAGAAGCGGTTTCCCGGGTGCGCGAAGTGGATGCCGGTGGCCGCTG
Source organism: Microbacterium sp. NPDC055357 (assembly GCF_053644835.1). Lineage (NCBI taxonomy): Bacteria > Bacillati > Actinomycetota > Actinomycetes > Micrococcales > Microbacteriaceae > Microbacterium > Microbacterium sp. NPDC055357. The sequence goes on from NZ_JBSHLZ010000016.1 coordinate 4,997, forward strand.
TCCACAGCCCCGGGTTGATGCCGACGAAGACGAGCTTCGGATGCTCGGGCATCAGATCGGCGACGGTCTGATCCCGGTGGCTCTCGAGCTCGGCACGCGTGAAGGGCATGGGTCCAAGCATGCGGGAATGCTGAAGCGTTGGCGATTGCATGAAGCAGCCGTCCGCGCCTTCGCTGAGGTCTACGTGGGAGTCAGGCGGAGCCGTAGCGCATCTTCGCACCGCGCACCTGGCGAATGAATGCCAGTACGGCAGCGAAGTACCCAGTGATCAGCATCGCCGACGCCGAACCGATCCCGTTCCCGGGCTTCGACCGGCTCGTCCTCAGCCACGCGAAGCTCCAGTCAGTGATGCGTGAGCATCGCTACGCATCGTGGCGCACGGCGCTCGCGTCCGTGGTCGGCGTCTACCTCATCACAGACACCCGTGACGGCCGACACTACGATGGTAAAGCCGACGGCGCAGAGAGTATCCGCCAGCGCTGGAACGCGTACGCGACGAACGGCCACGGCGGCAACGTCGAACTTCGCCGTCTTGATCCGACCAGCTTTCGATTCTCACTACTGCGTGTGTTCGATCCTGCGACGCCGACGCGGGATATCGACGCAGCCGAGAAGCATTTCAAAGACGCGCTCGACTCACGCCGCCACGGCCTGAACCGAAACTAGGGCTCCGCATCGCTGCCCGGCACCCACGTGCGGACATCGTGACGCGACGCGACCTGCCCACGAAGGTGCACGCAAACCCCGAAAACCAAGGACGAAGCCCAGGTGAGAAACATTCTCTCACCTGGGCTTTTTCTGTCGGGATGACAGGATTTGAACCTGCGACCCCTTGACCCCCAGTCAAGTGCGCTACCAAGCTGCGCCACATCCCGGTCCACTGCCCGCTGCGCGGACAACTCCACCATCCTACCCGCTCCCGAAGAGTGCCGCGAACGCGACCGGCCCATGACGACAAGCCGATCCGCACCCGCACGTGGTTGTCGATGTCGCCGGCCGGGAGTACCGTCGGCGCATGGCTGAGATCCGGATCGAACCGGCCACCCGATTCGACGACGTCGAGCACGCCCTCACGGGCGGCGGCGACGGCCCGGGGTGCCAGTGTCAATGGTGGACGCTCACCGCATCGGAGTGGAACCGCACGCCGGTCCCCCAGCGTGAAGCCCTCTTCCGCGACGAGATCGCGGCGACGCCCGCTCCCGGGCTCATCGCCTATGTCGACGGCGACCCCGCAGGGTGGGTGCGCGTCGGCCCGCGCACGGCACAGCAGCGCCTTGCCCGCACGCGCAACTTCGCCAAGACGAGCGAAGAGCCGTGGGACGACCCGACGGTCTGGGCGATCACGTGCTTCGTCGTCCGCAAAGAGCACCGCCGATCAGGGCTCACCGCGGCGCTGCTCGATGCGGCGGTCGCGTTCGCCCGCGACAACGGCGCCCGTGTCGTCGAGGGCTACCCCATCGATCCCGACGCGGGCCGGCGTCGCACATCGAACGAGCTGTTCCACGGCGTCGTGTCGACCTTCCGCGCGGCGGGGTTTCGCGAGGTCGCACGACCGCGTCCCGATCTGGCCGTCGTGGCTCTCGACCTCGGCAGCTGAGCGCCCGCTCGCGTGCGACGATGGTGACGCCGCCGCACACCGTCGAGGAGGACCATGCCACGGCTCTGGATCGGGTTCATCCCCTACATCGTGCTCTCGATCGTGCACGTCACCGCCCTCGCGTTCGGTTCCGACGCGATCGCCGCGCCCACCAAGCTCACGCTCATGCCGCTCCTCGCGATCGCGGTGCTGCTCGGATCGCGCGGTCGCCCGTGGACAGGAGCGACGACACTCCTCCTCGTCGCGATCGGGCTCTCCTGGCTCGGTGACGGCGCCGGCACGTTCTTCCCGTGGGCCCCGACCGTACCGCTCATGCTGCTGTGGTTCGGCCTCGCGCACGTCTGCTACATTGTGCTCTTCGTCCGCACCCTCGCGCGGCGTCGCCTGCCGCTGTGGTCGGCGGTCTTCGCGCTGTGGTGGGTCGCCCTCCTCCTCATCCTCGCGCCGCACCTTGACGCACTGCTCATCCCCGTCGCGCTCTACGGCCTCGTCCTGGGCGGCACCGCCGCCGCGGCTTCGCGCTGCCACCCGCTCATCGCGTGGGGAGGTGTGTTCTTCCTGGCATCCGATTCGATCCTCGCGTTCCGTCTGTTCGTGCCCGATGCGATGCCCGACTGGACGAGCCCCCTCGTCATGCTCACCTACACGCTCGGACAGGGGCTCATCGCCGCCGGCGCCCTCGTCAGCCTGCGAACCCGCGCCCGCGCGGCGCAGCCGATCTCATGACGGATGCCGCCGCTCGCGTCGACGCATGGCTGTGGGCCGTGCGCGTCTACAAGACGCGCACTCTCGCGACGCAGGCGTGCCGCGCCGGCCACGTGCGGGTCAACGGCGAGCGCGCGAAGGCCGCGCAGCAGGTGCGCCCCGGCGACGAGGTGCGCGTGCGGATCTCGGGCTTCGACCGTCATCTCGTCGTGCGGAAGACCATCACCAAGCGCGTCGGTGCGGCCGTCGTCGCCGAGTCCGTCGAGGACCGAACGCCGCCTCGCGAGAACATCCCCGTCGTGGCGCAGCGCGACCGCGGAGCCGGACGCCCGACGAAGCGCGAACGACGCGAGATCGAGAAGTTCCGCGGACGCTGACTACAGCTCGAGCAGCCAGCGAGCACCTGTCACGCGCGTCGCCCCGGCCGCACTCGCGCGACTGGCGAGTCCCCGATCGCTCGTCACGACCGAGACGTGGCCACGCTCCGCCGCGAGGCGCTGGACCGCCGCGACGATCGCGTCGTCGCCCGATCCGTCCGCGCGCACGACCTCGACGCCCTCGACATCCGCCACGCCGCGTGCGGCGCCCTCGACGACGACCACCCAGTCGGGGAACCACACGTCTTCGGCGAGATCGAGCTCCCTCGCGGCGACGCCGACGCGTGCGTGCGCGGCGACCCGCTCGAGGAGACGCTCGTTCGCTCCGGCGCGGTCGCGCCACCAGCCGTCCGGCACGGAGCCGACGACGTTGGCCGCGTCGACCACGACGACGGGGCGGACATCCAGCAGCCCGCGCATTCTCTCCCACGACGCGGCGAAGCCCGGATGCAGAGGACGATCGGCGACCTCGTCGACGGGCACCCACTCCAGCGCGCGGCTTTCCGGGTCGGTGATGACCGCTTCGAACGGGTCGACCACATCGGCGACGACGGTCGTATAGCTCCAGTAGCCGAGGTCGAAGACGCTCAGCACGCGCGGGCGGGTCGTGCCATCGGGGACGCCCGCTTCTTCCTGAGCCTCGCGCACGGCGCCGGTCATCGCCGCTTCACCCTCGTGCAGCGCACCGCCGGGCAGCGCCCACGTGTCGCCGTGATGGCTCCACGCGACCCGGTGCTGCAGCAGCACACCGCGCTGCGGGTCCAGCGCGAGCAGCCCCGCGGCGCCGAAGCGCCCCCAGTACCGCTCCCCCGTCGGCGCGACGACCCACGCGTCGCCCGGATCGCGCGGCCCGAGCGGGCGACGTGGCTCGTCGGCGGCGGGAGGAACGAGAATCACCGCTGGCGACGCTCCCGGACACGCATGTTGATGACGATGGGCGTGCCCTCGAAGCCGTACAGCTCGCGCAGGCGGCGCTGGATGAACCGGCGGTATCCCGGGTCCAGGAAGCCCGTCGTGAACAGCACGAACGTCGGCGGACGCGTCGACGCCTGCGTCCCGAACAGGATGCGGGGCTGCTTGCCGCCGCGAACGGGGTGCGGGTGCTCCGCGATGAGTTCGGAGAGGAAGGCGTTGAACTTGCCCGTCGCGATGCGCTGATCCCACGAGTTCAGCGCCGTTTCCAGCGCCGGCACGAGCTTGTCGAGGTGACGACCCGTGCGCGCCGAGATGTTGACGCGCGGCGCCCACGCCACGTGAGCGAGATCCTGTTCGATCTCACGCTCGAGGTAGCGGCGACGGTCGATGTCCTCCATGTCGTCGTCGTTGAGGCGGTCCCACTTGTTGAACGCCAGCACGAGGGCGCGTCCCGATTCGAGCACGAGGTCGATGATCCGCACATCCTGCTCGCTGAGCGCCTGCGAGACATCCAGCACGACGACGGCGACCTCGGCCTTCTCGAGCGCCGCCGATGTGCGCAGCGACGCATAGAAGTCGGCGCCCTGCTGCAGATGCACACGACGACGGATGCCGGCGGTGTCCACGAACCGCCACATTCTGCCGCCGAGCTCGACGATCTCGTCGACGGGGTCGCGCGTCGTGCCTGCCAGTTCGTTGACGACGACGCGCTCTTCGCCTGCCGCCTTGTTCAGCAGGGAGGACTTGCCGACATTCGGCCGGCCCAGGATCGCGACCCGGCGGGGCCCGCCGATCTCGTGCTTCGCGACGGCCGAGACATCGGGCAGCACCTTGACGACCGCGTCGAGGAGGTCGGCGACGCCACGTCCGTGGATCGCCGAGACGGGGTGCGGTTCGCCGAGGCCCAGGTTCCACAGCGCGGCGGCTTCGGGCTCCTGCCGTGCGTCGTCGACCTTGTTCGCGACGAGGAAGATCGGCTTGCCGCTCTTGCGCAGCAGCTTCACGACGTGCTCGTCGGTCGACGTCGCACCGACCATGGCGTCGACGACGAAGAGCACGACGTCGGACAGGTCGATCGCGACCTCGGCCTGCGCCGCGACCGAACGGTCGATGCCGCGCGCGTCGGGCTCCCAGCCGCCGGTGTCCACGAGCGAGAAGCGACGCTCGAGCCACTCCGCCTTGTACGTGACGCGGTCACGCGTCACGCCCGGCGTGTCTTCGACGACGGCCTCGCGGCGGCCGAGGATGCGGTTCACGAGCGCCGACTTGCCGACGTTCGGGCGACCGACGATCGCCACGACGGGAAGGGCGGGGAAGAACTCGATGCCGTCGATCCCCGACTGCAACCCCTCGAGCAGAGCGGCGTCGTCCTCGTCGAGGTCGTAGTCGGCCAGGCCCGCGCGCAGCGCTTCGGCTCGCTGCTCGGCGAGTTGCTCGTCCATGTCGGCGAGCGTCTCGGCCAGTTGGTCCGGCCCCGCCTCGTACTCGTCTTCAGCTGCCACGGGTTTCTCCTGCCTTGTTCGCGAGCGTCGCGTGCACGACATCGAGCACGGCGCGCACGGTCTCATCGAAGTTAAGTCGCGTCGAGTCCACCACGGTCACCCCGGGTGCCGCTGTGAGGAAGTCGACGACGGACGAGTCGGACGCGTCCCGGCGGTGCAGGGCGGTCGCGACAGCGGCGGCATCCTGCGTCGTCACTTCGGCGCTGCGCCGCGCGGCGCGCACCTCGGGAGCAGCCGTCAGCAGGATGCGCACGGGCGCGTCGGGGGCGACGACGGTCGTGATGTCACGGCCCTCGACGAAGACGCCGGGCCGGTCGGCAGCGGCCAGCAGCGTGCGGAACATGGCGTTGATCGCCTCACGCACGGCGGGGACCCGCGCCACCCCGCTCACCGCGTCTGAGACGGCGGGCTCGCGGATGGCTCCGGTCACGTCGGTCTGGCCGACCCGCACGGCGTAGGCGTCGGGGTCGAGCGAGATCTCGAACTCGAAGTCGGTCGACACGTCGAGCACGGCGGCCGAGTCGGCCGTGTCGATCCCCCGCGACAGGGCGTGCCACGCGAGGGCGCGATACGCGGCACCGGTGTCGAGGTAGCCGTAACCGAGCGAGCGTGCCGCCTGCTTGGACACGCTGGATTTGCCGCTGCCGGCGGGTCCGTCGATCGCGACGATGACGGTCCCGGTCCCGGTTTCGGTCCCTGAGCTTGTCGAAGGGTCAGTCATTCGAGATACTCGCAATCTTCCAGCCGCGGGATTCCAGGCCGTCCACGGCGCGGCCGACGGCACTGGGCTCGACGCTGATCTCGGCGAGACCGAACTGCGCGCCGGGTGAGTGCTCCAGGCGCAGATCCTCGACGTTGACGTCGAGGTCGCCCAGTTCACCGAAGAGTCTGCCGAGCTGTCCGGCGGTGTCGTCGACCATGACGACCACCTGCTCGAAGCGCCGGTTCTGTCCGTGCTTGCCGGGAAGCCGTTCGACGCCCTCGTTGCCCCGGCGGATCGTGTCCGCGACGGCGCGGCGCGCGCCCGGTGCATCCGGTGCGCGCAGCGCGTCGGCGACCGACGACAGGTCTGCCGCGAGCGCATCGAGCACGTCGACGACGGGCGCCGCGTTGGCGCCGAGGATCTGCACCCACAGCTCGGGAGCGGATGCCGCGATCCGGGTCGAGTCGCGCACGCCCTGCCCGGCCAGCTGCAGCGCCCCTTCGGGAACACCGATGAACCGACCCGCGAGCAGGCTCGCGACCAGCTGCGGCACGTGCGAGACGAGAGCGACCGAGCGGTCGTGCTCGTCGGGCGACATCTCGATCGGCATGGCGCGCAGGTCTAGCGCAAGGCCCTCGACGAGGGCGAGATGCGCCGACGAGGTCTCTTCGTCGCGGCACACGACCCAGGGGCGTCCGATGAAGATGTCGGCGCGCGCCGAGATCGCTCCACCACGCTCTCGTCCGGCGAGCGGGTGCGAGCCGATGTAGCGGGTGAGGTCGACGCCCCGCGCGCGCAGCTGGTGCAACGGCTCGAGCTTGACGCTCGCGACGTCGGTGACGACCGCGCGCGGGTGCGCCGCGAGCTCGCGTTCGATGACGTCGGCGGTCACGTCGGGCGGAACGGCCACGACGACGAGCGTCGGATCGTCGTCATCGCGCGCCGCGCGGCCCGCCCCGTAGTCGACGGCGAGCCGCAGCTGCGAGGGCGACGTGTCGTCGAGGGCGACATCGACGCCGAGCGCACTCAGCGCGTGCCCGATGCTCGCACCGAGCAGGCCCGCACCCACGATGCGGACGGTGCCGTGCACGCGCGGTGCGAGCGGTACGGCACGCCCGGATGCGGCGCTGGAATCGCTCACTCGGTCTCCTGGTCCCCTGCGGGGTCCTCCCCGTCCGGCGGGGCGGCCTGTCGCGACAGCGTCAGCAATTCGCCCCGTTCCACCTTAGTCAACTCGCGGGCCTTCCCCACGGGCAGGGTGCCGAGATGCAGGGGGCCGAACTGCCGTCGCACGAGCTCTTCGACGGGGTGGCCGACGGCGTCCATCATGCGACGGACGATGCGGTTGCGCCCGGAGTGCAGAGTCAGTTCGACGAGGGATGCCTCGCGCCCGGCATCGAGCAGGCGCGCCTTGTCCGCGGCGATCGGTCCGTCCTCGAGCTCGATGCCCTTCGTGAGCACCGCGACGGTCTGGGGCGTCACGCGCCCCGTGACCTTGGCGATGTACACCTTCGTCACCCCGAACGAGGGGTGCGCCAGCACGTGGGCGAGGTCGCCGTCGTTCGTGAGCACGAGCAGACCGCTCGTGTCGGCGTCGAGGCGTCCGACGTTGTAGAGCCGCTCGGGCCATTCCTCGGCGTAGCGGCGCAGATCAGCGCGGCCGCGGTCATCGCGCATCGAGCTCACGACGCCAGTGGGCTTGTTGAGCATGACGTAGCGCTTGGACTGGTCGAGCTGCACCGCTGTCCCGTCGACGTCGACGAGGTCGCTCTCGGGGTCGATGCGGCTGCCGAGCTCGGTCACGACCGTGCCGTTGACGCGCACCCGGCCCTCGACGATGAGCTGCTCCGACACGCGGCGCGACGCGACGCCCGCATTGGCGAGCACCTTCTGCAGGCGGATGCCCTCGCCACCGGTCCCTGAGCTTTCCGAAGGGGGCGTCATCGTACATTCTCCATATCGAATCCGTCGGCGCCGTCATCGAGCAGCGGCGAGATCGGCGGCAGCTCGTCGAGCGAGTTGATGCCGAGGTTGATCAGCAGGGCATCCGTCGTGCCGTAGTTGATGGCGCCCGTCTCGGCGTCGGTGAACAGTTCGGTGATGAGGCCGCGGGCCACGAGCGTGCGCACGACCGAGTCGACGTTGACGGCTCGGATCGAGGCGACCTGCGAGCGGGTCACCGGCTGCTTGTACGCGATGACGGCGAGGGTCTCGAGCGCGGCCTGCGACAGCCGCGACGGCGTCTGTCCGCCGACGAACTCGGCGACGAGGTCGTCGTGCTCGGCGCGGACGTAGAGCCGCCACCCACCGCCCACTTCGCGCAGCTCGAAGCCGCGGCGGGGGCCACCGGACAGTCCGTCGTAGTCGGCCACGAGCGACTCGATCGCCTGCCGCACGGCGGGGATCGGCGCGGACACGGCGGTTGCGAGGTTCACGAGGCTCTGCGGCTCGTCGACGATCAGCAGGATCGCCTCCAGCCGCCGCGCGACGGAGGTGTCAATTGTCATAGTCGGCTCCCAGGCTCGCGAGATTCTCATCGGACCAGCGCTCCGCGGTCCAGCGCAGGGTCAGCTCGCCGAGGGGTTCGAGCTGCTCGAACGACAGTGCGGCGTGACGATACAGCTCCAGCACCGAGAGGAACCGCGCCACGACCACGCCCTGCTGGGCGACACCGGCGATGAGTTCACGGAAGGTCAGGGCTCCCGCGTCGCGCAGCAGCGTCACGACGACGGCGGCCTGTTCCCGGATGCTGATGAGCGGGGCGTGCAGGTGATCGAGGCCGACGTGCGGAATCTCCTTCGGCGTCATCGCCAGGATCGCCAGCGCCGCGAAGTCCTGCGGCGTGAGGCTCCACACGAGCTCGGGCACGGCCGTGCGGTACTTCTCGTCGAGCGGCACGGCGCGCACGTGACGCCGGTCTTCGGCGTTGAGACCCGCCGCGAACCACGTCGAGACCTGTTTGAACGCGCGGTACTGCAGCAGCCGGGCGAACAGCAGGTCGCGCGCTTCGAGGAGAGCGACCGACTCGGCGTCGACGAGCTCGCCCTGGGGCAGGAGTCCCGCGACCTTCATGTCGAGCAGGGTCGCCGCGACGACGAGGAACTCCGAAGCCTCTTCGAGTTCCTCGTCGGGACCGAGGTCGCGAAGGTAGGAGAGGAATTCCGACGTCACCTGCGACAGCGCGACCTCGGTGATGTCGAGCTCATGCTTGGACAGCAGTGTCAGCAGCAGGTCGAACGGTCCGTCGAAGACTCCCAGCGACACCCGGAACCTGTCGGCGCCCGGGCCCTCAGCCTCGGTCCCTGAGCTCGTCGAAGGGCCGTCAGGCGACGGCGCCACGGGCGACCAGCTCCCGCGCGAGGCGCAGGTAGGCCTGCGCGGCCGCGTGCTCGGGCGCGAACTCGGTGATGGGCATCCCCGATACCGAGGCGTCGGGGAACTTGACGGTGCGGCCGATCACGGTCTCGAGCACGTCGTCGCCGAACGCGTCGACGACCCGCTCGAGCACTTCACGCGAATGCAGCGTGCGCGGGTCGTACATCGTCGCGAGCACACCGTCGAGCTCGATCGTGGGATTGAGCCGATCGCGCACTTTGTCGATCGTCTCGATGAGCAGGGCGACTCCGCGCAGCGCGAAGAACTCGCACTCGAGCGGGATGACGACGCCGTGGCTCGCGGTGAGCGCGTTGACCGTCAGCAGACCGAGCGACGGCTGGCAGTCGACGAGGATCACGTCATAGTCGCCCGCGACCTTGCGCAGGACGCGGGCGAGGATCGTCTCACGCGCGACCTCGTTGACGAGGTGCACTTCAGCCGCCGACAGGTCGATGTTCGCGGGGACGACGTCGAGTCCCTCGACGCGGGTCTGCACGATCACGTCGTACGGGTCGCGCTTGGTGTCCAGAAGCAGGTCGTAGACGGTCGGGATGTCGTGGGTCTGGATGCCGAGCCCCGCCGACAGCGCACCCTGCGGGTCGAAGTCGACCGCGAGGACCTTGCGCCCGTAGTAGGCCAGCGCGGCGGCCAGGTTGATGGTCGTCGTGGTCTTGCCGACGCCGCCCTTCTGGTTGCACAGCGAGATGATGCGCGCGGGCCCGTGGCTGTCGAGCTTCGGAGGTGTCGCGAAGCCCTGATACGGACGACCGGTCGGCCCGACCGGGATGTCGCCCTCAGGCGCCTGCTTCGCGCCGCGCGTTCTGCCCGCCACCGACTCTCCTGTCTTCGCGTTGCCGTGCACCGATTCTCGCACACGGGTGCCCGCGAACCTCAGCGCGCACGCGGGTGCGACGTGACGTAGACATCGCGCAGGGTGTCGACCGAGACATGGGTGTAGATCTGCGTCGTCGCAACCGACGCGTGCCCGAGCAGCTCCTGCACGACGCGCACGTCGGCGCCGCCCTGCAGCAGATGCGTCGCGAACGAATGGCGCAGCGTGTGGGGTGACACATGAGCGGTGAGACTCGCCCGCTGGGCGGCATCCCGGATCACGAGCCACGCGCTCTGTCGCGACAGCGGCGCACCGCGCGTCCCGAGGAACAGTCGCGGCGACGCGATGCCCCTCCGCGCCAGTTCCGGCCGCACCCGGGTGAGGTACGCATCGACGGCGGCACGCGCGTACGACCCGATCGGCACGATCCGCTCCTTGTCGCCCTTCCCCCGCACGCGCAGCACATCACCGTGCGCGAGGTCGTCGACGTCGAGCTGCACGATCTCGGACACGCGGGCACCGGTCGCGTAGAGCAGTTCGAGCAGAGCGCGGTCCCGGATCCCCCGCAGGTCGCCGGGCGCGGCGTCCGACGGCGCGGGACCCGCGGCATCCAACAGCTGCTCGACCTGCTCGATCGTGAGCGCCTTCGGCAGCCGACGCGCCTGCTTGGGCGGCCGCAGGCGCTGCGTCGGGTCGTCCAGCCCGATCCCTTCCCGCACCAGAAAACGATGCAAGCCGCGAACCGACGATTGCAGACGAGCGAGGCTGGATGCCGCAGGTGCGGGATCCGCCGACGCTCGGGCCGCCGCGAACGACGCGACGAGCTCGGCCGTCACCTCGCCGGAATCGGTGACGCCCTGCCCGCGGAGCCATTCCACGTACACGGCGAGGTCACGCCCGTAGGCGGCCACGGTGTGATCGGAGAGTCCGCGCTCGATCGCGGTATGACGCAGGAACGCGTCGACGGCCCGCTCGAGCCGCATGTCACCCCTCGGCGGGTGCACCGGCGCGCAGCCGTTCGGCTGCCGCGAACACCCCCACCGCGAGGATCCCGTTGCGCATCCGGCCCGCGAGCACACCCGCGATCACGTCGTCGAGCGGCATCCACGCGATGCGGATGTCGGCCTCTTCGGCTTCGCGCGCATGCGCCGTCTCGACGGAGGAGAGCCCACGGGCGAGGAAGACGTGCACGACCTCGTCGTTTCCGCCGGGCGTCGTGAAGACGCTCACGAGGGACTCCCACTGCGCGGCGCGCAGGTCGGCTTCCTCGGCGAGCTCGCGGACCGCCGTCTCGAGGGGCGCCTCGCCGACGACGTCGAGCAGGCCGGCGGGGATCTCCCAATCGCGCCGTCTGATGGGATGCCGGTACTGCTGCACGAGCAGGACCCGCCCGTCGTCGTCGAGGGCGACGACGGCCGCGGCCCCCGGATGGTCCACGTACTGCCGCACGATCTCGCCGCCGCCGTAGCGGACGGTGTCGCTGCGGACATTCCACACGTGGCCCTCGTAGACGAGCTCGCTGTCCACGACGAGGTGGTCGACGGGCTCGTCCGCCAAGGGCGCGGGATCAGCCATTGTCGACGTCGAAGAGCTCGCTGGAGCGATGCCGCTCCAGCGCGGCGCCGATCAACCCGCGGAACAGCGGGTGCGCGTTCGTCGGGCGCGAGCGCAGTTCGGGGTGCGCCTGCGTCGCGATGTAGTACGGGTGCACGTCGCGCGGCAGCTCGACGAATTCGACGAGGTCCAGGTCGGGGTTGATCCCGGAGAAGACCAGGCCCGCGTCGGAGATCTGGTCGCGGTAGCGGTTGTTGACCTCGTAGCGGTGTCGGTGCCGCTCCTCGACGCGCAGCGATCCGTACACCTCGGCGGCGATGGATCCCTCCGCCAGATCGGCGGGATACAGGCCGAGACGCATCGTGCCGCCCAGGTCACCGCCGGCGAGGATGTCGATCTGCTCCTCCATCGTGGCGATCACGGGGTGCGACGTGTCGGGGTCGAACTCGCTCGACGATGCGTCCTCGATGCCGGCGACATGGCGGGCGTACTCGATCACCATGCACTGCAGGCCCAGGCAGATGCCGAGGGTCGGGATGCCCTGTTCCCGGGCGAATTTCAGCGCGCCCAGCTTGCCGTCGATGCCGCGGATGCCGAAGCCGCCCGGGACGATGATGCCGTCGAGCTCCCCCAGCGCCTTCTCGGCCCCTTCGGGTGTCTCGCACTCGTCCGAGGGGATCCAGCGGATGGTGACGTGGGTCTCCTGTGCGAAACCTCCCGCCTTGAGTGCTTCGGTGACCGAGAGGTATGCGTCGGGCAGGTCGATGTACTTGCCGACGAGCCCGATCGTGACCTCGTGCTTGGGGTTGTGCACGGCCGAGAGCACGCGACTCCAGCGCGACCAGTCGACCTCGGCCGCCTTCGTGAGGCCGAGCGAGCGGACGATGTAGTCGTCGAGGCCCTGCTCGTTGAGCATCGAGGGGATGTCGTAGATGCTCGGCACGTCGACGGCATTGACGACCGCGCTCTCGTCGACGTCGCACATGAGCGCGATCTTGCGCTTGTTCGACTCGGTGACGGGGCGATCGCTGCGCAGCACGAGCGCGTCGGGCTGGATGCCGATCGAGCGGAGCGCGGCGACGGAGTGCTGTGTGGGCTTGGTCTTCTGCTCGCCCGAGGCGCCCATGAACGGCACGAGCGAGACGTGCACGAAGAAGACGTTGCCGCGGCCGAGCTCGTGGCGGATCTGGCGTGCCGACTCGATGAACGGCTGGGACTCGATGTCGCCGACCGTGCCGCCGATCTCGGTGATGATGACGTCGGGACGCGGATCCTCGGTCGCCTGCAGGCGCATGCGCCGCTTGATCTCGTCGGTGATGTGCGGAATGACCTGCACCGTGTCGCCGAGGTATTCGCCGCGGCGTTCGCGCGCGATCACACGGGAGTAGATCTGCCCCGTCGTGACGTTGGCGGCCTCGCTCAGCTCGATGTCGAGGAACCGTTCGTAGTGGCCGATGTCGAGATCGGTCTCGGCGCCGTCGTCGGTCACGAAGACCTCGCCGTGTTGGAACGGGTTCATCGTGCCGGGGTCGACGTTGAGGTACGGGTCGAGCTTCTGCATCACCACGCGCAGCCCGCGCGCCGTCAGCAGATTGCCCAGACTCGCCGCCGTGAGGCCCTTCCCCAACGAGGAGACGACACCCCCGGTCACGAAGATGTGCTTGGTGGTGTCGTCGGTGGATCCCGCGGAAATCGTTCCGGAATCAGAAGTCTGCATCACGGGCTTCAATCCTATCAGTCGGTCTCGGCGCCGAGGTCGAGCAGTTCTCGAGCGTGGGACAACGCGGCATCCGAATCGGGCATCCCCGACAGCAGTCTCGCCATCTCGGCCTCGCGCTCCGCACCCTGAAGTCGGCGCACATCCGACGCCGTCACGGATCCGTCGCTCGCCTTGACGACCGAGAGGTGGTTCGAGGCGAAGGCGGCGACCTGCGCGAGGTGGGTGACGGCGATGACCTGCGACGTGCGTGCCAGTCGCGCCAGGCGCCGCCCCACCTCGATCGCGGCCGCGCCTCCGATTCCGGCGTCGACTTCGTCGAAGACGAACGTCGGAACGGGATCGGTGCCGGCGATGACGACTTCGATCGCGAGCATGACGCGGCTCAGCTCTCCGCCGGATGCCCCTTTGGAGACGGGTCGCAGCGTCGCTCCCGGATGGGCAGCGAGGAGGATCACGACGTCGTCGCGGCCGAACGCGGTCTCATGGCCCGCAGTGACGGAGACTTCGACGCGCGCGTCGGGCATGGCGAGCTCTCGCAGCTCGGCCGTCACGACGTCGCCGAGGGCCGCTGCGGCGATCTCACGAGCCGCCGTGAGAGCCGCGGCGGCGGTGTCCAGAGCGGATGCCGCGTCGTCACGCTCGTCGCTCAGTCGCTCGATGCGGTCGTCGTCGTCATCGAGCTCCGCCAGGCGCGCCGATCCGCTCTCCCGCAGCTCGATCGCGCGCTCGAGCGACCCGTGGACGCGGATGAGCGCGCCGAGCACGGAGCGACGTTCTTCGACGGCGGCGAGTTCATGCGGACCCGCATCATCGATGTCGGCGAGGTACCCGGACAGCGACATGGCGAGATCTTCGATGCGGTAGCCGAGATCGGCGACCTGGGCTGCGAGCTCTTCCAGCGCGGGATCGTGCGCGCGCTCGAGAGCACGGCGCGCCTCGGCCACGAGCGCGGTCGCGTCAGGCTGTTCGCCGTCGCCCGAGAGGGCGGCGCGCGCCGTCGCGGCAGCCAGGCGCAGCTCTTCGGCGTTCCCGAGCCGCTCCGCCCGCACGGTCAGCTCCGCGTCCTCTCCCGGCGACGGGTCCGCCTGCTCGATCTCGGCGAGCTGCGCCCTCAGCTCGTCGGCTTCGCGGGCGCGGGTATCGCGCTCGGCGCGAAGCGTCGTCAGCTCGCGATCGGCGGTGCGCCAGCGCTCGTATGCCGCCGCGTAGTCGTGCAGGGCGGACCGGACCGGCTCCCCGCCGAAGCGGTCGAGTGCATCTCGCTGCGCGGCCGCCGAGGTCAGTCGCAGCTGGTCGGACTGCCCGTGCAGCACGACGAGGTGCTCGGCGAGGTCCGCGAGCACACCGGCGGGAGCAACGCGGCCGCCGACGGACGCCCGCCCCCGGCCTTCGCTCGAGATCGACCGCCCGACGTAGAGCTCGGCACGCCCGTCGCCGAGTGCGTCGAGATCGCCTCCCGCGTCGCGGACGCGCTGCGCGACCGGACCCGTGTCGGGCACGATCCACACACCGTCGACCGCCGCCTGGGCAGCCCCGGCCCGCACCGCGCCCGAGTCGGCGCGCTGCCCCAGCAACAGGCCGAGACCGGTCACGACCATCGTCTTTCCGGCTCCGGTCTCACCGGTGATCGCGGTGAAGCCGGGGCCGATGGGCAGCGTCGCCTCGGCGATCACACCGAGATCGCGAAGGCGCATCTCCTCGATCACGGCGCGGCGTCCGCTCCGCCGGTCTCGCTCGTGATCGCGGCGGGCCCTCGCCACCCGGCGACCGGAAGCCGGAACTTGCGCACGAGCCGATCGGTGAAGGCGGCGGGATGCAGCCGCGCCAGGCGGACCGGACGCGGTGATCGGCGCACGACGACGCGCGCACCGGGCGGCAGGTCATGCGAACGGCGGCCGTCGCACCACAGGATGCCGACGCCGTTCGTGCGTTCGAGCACCTCGATCGCGACGGCGTGCTCGGGCCCGACGACGAGCGGCTTGGCGAACAACGCATGCGCCGAGAGCGGGACGACCGAGATCGCCTCGACGGTGGGCCAGATGACGGGCCCCCCGGCCGAGAAGTTGTACGCCGTCGAGCCGGTCGGGGTCGACACGACCACACCGTCGCAGCCGAAGGAGGACAGAGGACGCCCGTCGATCTCGATGACGACTTCGAGCATGCGCTCACGGCTCGCCTTCTCGACCGTGGCTTCGTTGAGCGCCCACGTCTCGTAGATGATGCTGTCGTGGGCGTCTTTGACGCGCACCTGCAATGCGAGACGCTCTTCGACCCGGTAGTCGCGCTCGACGACGCGGCGCACGGCATCGTCGAGTTCGTCCCTCTCGATCTCGGCGAGGAAGCCGACGTGGCCCATGTTGATCCCGAGCACGGGCGCCGTGCTCTCGCGCACGAGCTCGGCGGCACGCAGGATCGTGCCGTCGCCGCCGAGCACGATCGCGAGCTCGATGTCATCGACCGGAACATCGATCCCGAGCCGCGCGATGCCGTGGAACGAGTCGAGCACGTCGCCGAGCTCGGCGGCATCCTCCGGCACGAGGACAGGCCGCGCGCCGGCGTCCTGCAGCGCGCGGATCACCCGATCAGCGGCATCCACCGTGTCGTCTCGTCGCGCGTGCGCGACGACGAGGATGCTGCGCTGCGGCTGTGTCATGGGCTCCCCGCCAGTCGGTTCACGGTGCTCGACCATTCTGACGGATCGTCCCCTCGGCCCGGGGCCAGATGCACGACATACTCGCTGTTGCCGTGCGTGCCGACGATGGGTGAGGGGATGAGGCCGAGCACGCCGAAGCCCTCATCCCATGCGTGCCAGAGAACGCGCGAGACCGCGTCGGCGCGCAGGACGGGGTTCGTCACGAGCCCGCCCTTGACCGACGTCCTGCCGACCTCGAACTGCGGCTTGATGAGCAGGACGACGTCGGCATCGGGCGCGACGACCCCCCGGACGGCAGGCAGCACGTGCGCGAGCGAGATGAACGCGAGATCGCCCGTCACGAGGGACGGCGCGGCGGTGATGCCGCTCACGGCGGCGAGCGATTGCGCCGTCATGTGCCGCACGTTGAAGCCTTCGACGGACACGACGGCGGGATCGTCCGCGATGGATGCCGCGAGCTGGTCGTGCCCCACATCGACGGCGATGACGGGGTGGGCGCCGCGCTCACGCAGCACCTGTGTGAACCCTCCCGTGGAAGCGCCCATGTCCAGCGCGACGCGTCCTGAGACGACGATCGAGAAGGCGTCGAGGCCGGCGATGAGCTTGTGGGCCGCGCGGCTGACGTAACGGTCTGCGCCCTCGACGACGAGCGCGGAGTCCTCGTCGACGGGGGTCGACGGCTTCACGACGGGCCGCCCGTCGACCGTCACAAGGCCGCCCGAGATGAGCGTCGCGGCATGCGTGCGCGATCGGGCGAGTCCGCGCGCGGCCAGGGCAGCGTCGAGGCGGACTGTCACGGGCGTCCGTGGCCGGTGACGTCGGTGTCGAGCCGTCGCGAGAGGGAATCATGCAGCGACGCGTATGCCGCGGCCCGTGACGCGAGTGGCTGGGCCTCGATCACCTCGAGGCTCGACAGCAGGTCGCTCGCGTCTTCGATCGCCGCAGACTCTTCCATGTCGACAGGATACGTCCCCCCGCCGACGCGCCGGGGTGTCACGGCCGGTGGAACGGATCCGCGTAGAGCGCTTCGGGCACGCGGAACCCGAAGATCGCGCGGCCGGTGTCCCAGATCGCCTTCGCTCCCGCGCGCAGCAGGTCGAGCGGGTCGTCCCCCTCCGAGAGGATGCGCACGTCGGGGCCGTCGATGCGGACGCTCGCACCGCGTACCGTCACGACACCGTCGCGGACGCGGGCGACGGGATACGGCTCATGCAGATCACGCAGGTCGCGCAGCAGATACGTGGGCTGCGAGCCGGCGGGCGCGGCGAGCACGTGCTTGGGGCGGTCGATGCCGGTCAGCACGAGTGCCGAGGGGATGCCCGCGCGATTGGCACCGAGGATGTCGGTATCGAGGCGGTCGCCGAGGAACAGCGGATGCTGCGCGCCGAACCGGGCGACGGCCTCGTCGAAGATCGGGACTTCGGGCTTTCCCGCGACCGTCGCCAGACGGCCGACGGCGGTGTGCACGGCGGACACGAGGGTCCCGTTCCCGGGTGCCACACCGCGAGCCTGCGGAATGGTCCAGTCGGTATTGGTGGCGATCCACGGGATGCCACCCTCCGCCTCGGGCAGCTTCAGCGCGAAAGCGGCTTCGGCCAGCTGAGTCCAGCCCACCTCCGGGGCGAAGCCCTGCACGACGGCGGCCGGATCGTCCTCGGCGCTGCGGGTCACGACGAAGCCGGCCTTCTCGACCTCGACGACGAGCCCCTCTCCCCCGACGACGAGCACCGTCGCGCCGGCGGGAATCATGGTCGCGAGCAGTCGCATCGCCGCCTGCGGGCTGGTCACCACCTCATCGGGCTCGGTGCGCAGCCCGAGGTCGGTGAGATGCCGTGCGACGCTGATGTCGGTACGCGAGGCATTGTTGGTGATGTACGCCAGGCGCCGTCCCTCGCGCGCGCGGGTCAAGCTGTCGACGGCGTGCGGAATCGGGCCTGGACCGGCGTAGACGACGCCGTCGAGGTCCGCGAGGATCACGTCGACGCCGTCGAGCGGTGTCTGTGCGCGGTCGCGGCGGAAGAGCGCCATCAGGCGTCGTCTTTCTCGTCGATCCCCGCTTCCGCAAGAATCTCGGCGACCTCACCATCGATCGACCCGGCGCCGGCCGTGGCGGTGCTGGCGACGTCGACGTCGACGGGCGCGAGAGCGACGGACATCGCGGGTTCGTCGTCCGAGGCGTCGTCCGACTCGAAGATCTCCTCGACGATCACGGTCTCCAGATCCCCCGCTCCGCTGGCGGCGTCCAGCGCGTCCGCGGCCACGACGGCCCGTCGCTGCCATTGCGCGGCCTCATCGTCGCGCCCGAGCTCTTCGAGTACCGCCGCGCGCGCGGCGAACAGCGCCGGGCTCCACTCGAATGCCCGATCGGGATCGAGTTCGGGGATGTCGAGCTCGAGGAGTGCCCGCTCGGGCTCGCCGAGATCGAGTCGCGCACCCGACATCGCGATCGCCAGTTCCACCCGCACCGGCGCGGGCAGCGCCGTGCGTTCGACGGCACGGCCGGCCTCGAGCGCGCGGTCGGGACGCCCGACACCGCGTTCGCTGTCGACGAGAAGAGCGATCTGGTCGTCGCTCCCCGAGATGCGCCGGTACGTGCGCAGTTCGCGAAGAGCCAGTGCATAGTCGCCGGTGGCGTATGCCGTGATCGCGAGCGTCTCGCGCACGACGGCGATGCGCCCGGCTCGGCGCGATGCGGACAGCGCGTGCTCATGCGCGAGCGCGGGGTCATCGTCGATCAGCTTCGCCGCCATCGCGAGATGGCGCGCCACGCCTTCGGCGTTCTCCTTGCTCAGTGTCTTGAGCTCGTTGCGTGCACTCGGGTGCAGGTCCTGCGGCGTGATGTCATCGGGGATCGCGGGGTCGTCGTGTCGCGGCCGGACCGCGCGGATCTCTTCGGGACGCGTCGCCCGGTCGGGCCGTCCTGCCCCGCCTCGCGTCGGACGGCCGGACGCGTCACGGGTTCCCTCACGCTTCTGGTAGGGCTTGCGATCGCCGTCGCGCGCAGTGAAGGGTTTGCGGTCACCGTCACGCTTCGCGTACGGCTTGCGGTCACCATCACGCTTTTCGTACGGCTTACGCTGGCCATCGCGCTGTTCGTACGGCTTACGATCACCATCGCGGCTCACGTACGGCTTCCGCTCGCCATCGCGCTTCTCATACGGCTTACGCTCGCCATCGCGGCCCACGTACGGCTTCCGCTCGCCATCGCGCTTCTCATACGGCTTACGCTCACCGTCGCGGGGGACAAAGGGCTTCCGCTCTCCGTCGCGCTTCGCGTACGGCTTGCGCTCGCCATCGCGCTTCTCGTACGGCTTCCGCGCGCCGGCGGAGCGATCGCCCCGCGACGCCTGTCGAGAGCGGTCGTTGCGGTCGTGCTTCGGCTCGCGCTCGGAAGCGCCGTCGCGCTGCTCCTGGTCTGCCATTCGTCGCTCCTTCAGCGTGCGGGTTCGAAAAATCACCCCTGAAACGAGAAAGGGCCACCCAGCATTGGGTGGCCCTTTCTCGAAAGAAGTCCGGCGGTGTCCTACTCTCCCACAGGGTCCCCCCTGCAGTACCATCGGCGCT
>NZ_JBSHLZ010000017.1:0-17567 GCF_053644835.1 Microbacterium sp. NPDC055357
AGGAGGTCGCGATTCCCGAACTCACTGCGGCATAATCACAACAGCTGATCCCGCACGGTGTCGAGATTCTCCACCACTCAGCGGGACGTCACCCGCTCCTCTCACGTGGAGCAGCGCAGTTTGAGGCAAACGAACAGAGAAGCTGAGCAGACACGCACGCTGAGCAGACACGCACGCTGATGCAGACACAGGAGCGCGCAACGGCGACCTTCACCGCCTCGGGCAGATGCCGTGCGGACCTGTGGATGGATCCGAACTCTCCACAGATCTGGCCACCGGCCACCGGGGAGCGCGTGGTCAGCCCCATCCTGGTTCCGTGTCTTCATCTCCGTTGCCCGAGGCTCTCGGCTACCCGTTCGCCGTCTCGTCCGCGCTCGCCCTGGGAGTCGGCGCCGGGCGCTTGCGCGGGCGCGATCTCGACACCCCGTTCTTCGGTGTCCGCAGCGGGACTCCTCCGCCGAATGAGAGGGGTGAGGCGAGCGTGCGCCGACGCGCCAACGCGTTCGCAGTCCGCATGCGCTCGACGGAGTTCTTCTGCCTCGTTTCGGCGTGTGCGCTGTGGGGCGCGCCGCTTCCGAACTGGATCTTTTCGGAACGGGATGCCGAGGGCTCGCACACCGATCGCCCGCTTGATCTCGGCGTGCTCCTGCCCGCACGAGCACCACGGGGGAGCGGCGTGCGTGGCCGATCGGTCAAGCCGGGCTTGGCGCATATCGTGACGGAACCGGCCACGGGGCTGCGCGCGACGAGTCCGGCTGCGACCTGGGCGATGATGGGCGCGCTGCTCAGCGTGGAGGACCTCGTCGTGCTCGGTGACTACTTCGTGCGCGAGCCGATGCGGCGGGAGGATCCGCCGGCGCTGACGACCGTCGACCAGCTGGCGGCGATGATGACGGCGGGCCGTCGGCGGGGGATTGCGGCGCTTCGCGAGTCGCTGCCTCTCATCCGCATCCGGTCGCGTTCCCGCCAAGAGACGCGCACTCGGCTCACCCTTGTCGACGGCGGTCTGCCCGAACCCGAACTGAACTGGCCGGTCGTCGTCGACGGGCGGATCGTCGCGCTCATCGATCTGGCCTATCCCAAGCTTCTCCTCGGGTTCGAGTACGAAGGCGAGCACCATCTGACAGACCCCGAGCAGTGGGCCACCGATATCACCCGGGTCGAGATGCTCGCCGATCTGGGCTGGCGGATCATCCGCGTGGTCAAGAGCGACCTCAAGTCCGAGCGTGCGCCCTTTCTCGCGCGTGCGCGCGGCGCGTACCGCGCCCGCGCGAGCACTTCCGGACGCGGCGGGCCTGCGGCATCCTGTTGAGTTGCCTGACTCTGCTCGTCGCGCGCTTGCGGGGGACAGAGTGGGGCAAGTGAACGTCGGGGGCGTGCGTTCAGTTGCCTGAACCTGCTCGTCGTGCGGTGCGGGGCAGCAGAGTGGGGCAAGTGAGCGTCGTGGCGTGGGTCGAACTGCGTGGGTGCGCCCTTTCTCGCGCGTGCGCGCGGCGCGTACCGCGCCCGCGCGAGCACTTCCGGACGCGGCGGTCCTGCGGCATCCCCTTGAGTTGCCTGACTCTGCTCGTCGCGCGCTTGCGGGGGGCAGAGTGGGGCAAGTGAACGTCGGGGGCGCGCGTTCAGTTGCCTGAACCTGCTCATCGTGCGGTGCGGGGCAGCAGAGCGAGACAAGTGAACGTCGGGGCGTGGGTCGAACTGCGTGGGTGCGGATGATCTGCGTCGGTGTGTGTTGGATTGCCTGAACCTGCTCATCGCGCGGTGCGGGGCAGCAGAGTGGGGCAAGTGAACGCACGGGGGCGAGCCCGGGGATGCAAGGCAGCCGAACACCCGCGACGCCGTCAGTCGGCGCGGACCAGCAGGTCGCCGACCTCGCAGTCGAGCACGCGGCAGATCGCCGAGAGCGTCGAGTAGCGGATCGCGCGGGCCCGGTCGTTCTTGAGGATCGACAGGTTCACGACCGACACCCCGACGAGTTCGGAGAGCCGGGTGAGGGTCATGCCGCGCTCGGCGAGGAGCTCGTCGAGCCGACAGCGGATGCCGGTGGGGCCCTCGTCTTCGGCGGGGGTCATGCCGGCACCACCGCATCGCGTCGCACCACGCCCCGCATCAGACGAGCCCTGCCGTGTCGCGCTCGAGGCGCTGCATGTACCGGAAGACGTACGCGAGGATGATCAGCCCGAGCCCGACGAGGGGGATCGCAACGCCCCACGACGACATCGTCCACCCCGGCACGAGCACGTCGGGCACACCCGCATCCAGTTCGAACGCCGCCTGCATCGACCCGAAGCCCGTCGCCGCCGTCGCGAGCAGCGGGCCGAGCACGAGGGCGAACGCTCCCGCGAGGGTGACCCGGTAGAGCCCCGACGAGAACGGTCGACCCGAGGATGCCGCGAACATGAGCCATGCCAGCGCGCCGCCCACCGCGAGCGCGGTCAGCCCGAGCAGGGCGCTCCCGACGGCGAAGCAGGCCCGCGCGGCGGCGCTGAGCTGGTCGGTCGTCACGTCGACCGATGAGAACGTCGCGGCCGTGACGGGACCGGTAACGGCGGTCGAGGCGTCGGCGAGAAGGCTGAGGGTGAGCTCATGCGCCCAGATGAAGCTGCCGGCCGCGACGAAGGACTGCGCCGCGAGGGCGACGGTGAGAGCGACGACGAACCCGCCGACCACCTTCATGGTGATCCGGTCGACGCGGCTGGAGGTGACCGCCATCAGACGAGTCCTTCCGCATCGCGCTGCATGTGGTCGCCGCGCCGGAAGACGATGACGAGCACGCCGGCGGCCAGCACTGCGATCAACGTGGGCGCACCCTCGACGAAGAGCGCGAACTGCTGGTCGAACGTGGAACCGAGCGCGGCGAACACCCCGTTGAGTCCCATCATCCGGAACCACGTCCCACCGAGGCTGCCGAAGAGAAGCACCATCGAGATCGCGAACAGCAGTCGGGTGTTGGTCCGGCTGAAGACGATGGCCCGCAGCAGGTTGCGGCACAGCAGGCAGGCCAGCACGATGGCGGCCAGCAGCGACGCCGAGAACAGCACGATGCCGGTCACGAGGACCGTGGCCGTGACCGGCGAGACACCTTCGGTGACGACCTGCGCCGTGGACACGACAGCGGGGATGCCGTCGGCGAGCGTGACGTCGCTCGCGACGACGGGGGTGTCGGCGATGATCGCACCGGGCCGGCTGAACATGACGGTGATCGACTCCGAAGTGGCACGGACGACGAACACGGCGGCGAGGGCGGCGACGATGATCGCGGCCCACAGGTCGGACCGGTCGCGACGCGCCTGCAGATCGGGCTTCGTGGACATGACCTCTCCATATCGATAATCGTTGGTATCGAAAAACGATATGAAAGCGGATGCCGCGTGTCAAGGCCCGCCCGCGGCCGCGGTCCGCGCGCGCTATGCCTACGGCGAACACGGGCATGCGGCATCCGTGCCCTCGTTACCCTCGTGTGTAGGCGCCAGAGGAGCGTCTGTCCGGAGGAGACGATGTTCGAGAGATTCACGGACCGCGCCCGTCGCGTGGTGGTGCTCGCCCAAGAAGAGGCGAAGATGCTCAACCACAACTACATCGGCACCGAGCACATTCTGCTCGGGCTGATCCACGAGGGTGAGGGCGTCGCCGCGAAGGCCCTCGAGAGCCTCGGCATCTCGCTCGACGCCGTGCGTGAGCAGGTGCAGGACATCATCGGCCAGGGGCAGCAGCAGCCGACCGGCCACATCCCCTTCACGCCGCGTGCCAAGAAGGTGCTCGAGCTGTCGCTGCGCGAAGCGCTGCAGCTCGGCCACAACTACATCGGCACCGAGCACATCCTGCTCGGTCTCATCCGCGAGGGCGAGGGCGTCGCCGCACAGGTGCTCGTCAAGCTCGGCGCCGACCTCAACAAGGTGCGCCAGCAGGTCATCCAGCTGCTCAGCGGCTACCAGGGCAAGGAGCCCGCGGGAGTCGCGACCGGCGCCGGCGAGCAGGCTCAGGGTTCGACGCAGGGCGGCTCGGCCGTCCTCGACCAGTTCGGCCGCAACCTCACGCAGGCCGCCCGCGACAACAAGCTCGACCCCGTCATCGGGCGCGAGAAGGAGATCGAGCGGGTCATGCAGATCCTCTCGCGCCGCTCCAAGAACAACCCCGTCCTGATCGGCGAGCCCGGCGTCGGCAAGACCGCCGTCGTCGAGGGCCTCGCGCAGGCGATCGTCAAGAACGACGTGCCCGAGACGCTCAAGGACAAGCAGGTCTACTCGCTCGACCTCGGCTCGCTCATCGCCGGGTCCCGCTACCGCGGTGACTTCGAAGAGCGCCTCAAGAAGGTGACGAAGGAGATCCGCACGCGCGGTGACATCATCGTCTTCATCGACGAGATCCACACCCTCGTCGGAGCCGGAGCCGCAGAAGGCGCCATCGACGCGGCATCCATCCTGAAGCCGCTCCTCGCCCGCGGTGAGCTGCAGACGATCGGCGCCACGACGCTCGACGAGTACCGCAAGCACTTCGAGAAGGATGCTGCGCTCGAGCGCCGCTTCCAGCCGATCCAGGTCGCCGAGCCCAGCCTCCCGCACGCGATCAACATCCTGAAGGGTCTGCGCGACCGGTACGAGGCGCACCACAAGGTGCAGATCACCGACGGCGCGATCGTCGCGGCGGCGAACCTCGCCGACCGCTACGTGTCCGACCGGTTCCTGCCCGACAAGGCGATCGACCTGATCGACGAGGCCGGAGCCCGCCTGCGGCTGTCGATCCTGTCGAGCCCGCCCGAGCTGCGCGAGTTCGACGACAAGATCGCCGACGTGCGCCAGCAGAAGGAGCAGGCGTCCGAGGACCAGGACTTCGAGAAGGCCGCATCGCTGCGCGACGAGGAGAAGTCCCTCCTCGCCGAGCGTCTGCGCCTCGAGAAGCAGTGGAAGTCGGGTGACGTCGCGACCCACGCCGTCGTCGATGAGGGCCTCATCGCCGAAGTGCTGGCTCAGGCCACCGGCATCCCGGTCTTCAAGCTCACGGAGGAAGAGACCAGCCGTCTGGTCTTCATGGAGAAGGCGCTGCACCAGCGCGTCATCGGCCAGGAAGAGGCGATCGCGGCGCTCTCGCGCACGATCCGCCGCCAGCGCGCGGGGCTCAAAGACCCCAAGCGTCCGTCGGGATCGTTCATCTTCGCCGGCCCCACGGGCGTCGGAAAGACCGAGCTCGCCAAGGCGCTCGCCGAGTTCCTGTTCGACGACGAGGCCGCGCTCATCTCGCTCGACATGTCGGAGTTCGGTGAGAAGCACACCGTCTCGCGTCTGTTCGGTGCCCCTCCCGGGTTCGTCGGCTTCGAAGAGGGCGGTCAGCTCACCGAGAAGGTGCGCCGCAAGCCGTTCTCGGTCGTGCTCTTCGACGAGATCGAGAAGGCCCACCCCGACATCTTCAACTCGCTCCTGCAGATCCTCGAAGAGGGGCGTCTGACCGACGGTCAGGGACGCGTGGTCGACTTCAAGAACACCGTCATCATCATGACGACCAACCTCGGCGCGCGCGACATCGCGGGCGGCCCGGTGGGCTTCCAGGTCGAGGGTGACACGGCGACGTCGTACGACCGGATGAAGGGCAAGGTGCAGGAGGAGCTCAAGCGTCACTTCAAGCCCGAGTTCCTCAACCGCGTCGACGACATCATCGTCTTCCCGCAGCTGTCCAAGGTCGAGCTCGTGCAGATCGTCGACCTGTTCACCAAGCGCCTGTCCGAGCGCCTCCTCGACCGCGACATGACGATCGAGCTGTCGCAGTCGGCCAAGGAGAAGCTCATCGAGATCGGCTTCGACCCGGCACTGGGCGCACGCCCGCTGCGCCGGGCGATGCAGCAGGAGATCGAGGACCGCCTGTCCGAGAAGATCCTGCACGGCGAGCTCAACTCCGGCGATCACGTCAAGGTCGACACCGAGAACGGCGTCTTCCAGTTCGAGCACGGCCCGCGCGGCGAGAAGGTCGCCGTGGGCATCACCTCGGGCGGCGAGATCTCGGCGACGCCCGACCTCGCGATCGGGTCCTGACCTCCTGACGACAGAGCGGATGCCGCGTGCTCGAGCACGCGGCATCCGCTCTTCGTCGTCGGTGCCGACGCCGAAGGCCGGCCGTCTCGAGGAGACGACCGGCCCCGGGTGGGTCGGACTTGGTCAGTCGACCGGGAAGAGCGAGACGTGCACGGCGCCCTGGTAGGTGCCCTGCTGCGCTCCGATGGGCGCCTCGAGCGTCACGTCGGCACCGAGGCGCGTCGTGCCCCAGCGCGCGTGGTCGTCGGCTCCGGCCAGCAGCTGCGCGCCGACGAGGCCTTCGCCGCCGGACAGCTTGCCGCTGACGGGCTGACCGGCGCGGGCGGTCGCGGCGTCGAGGACACGGGGGAACCAGCCGAGGTGCGACGACTCGATCGTGCCGCGGTGTCCGACGAGGTCGTCGAAGTTCACCGTGACGCTCCAGCCGGCAGCGTCGGTGCGCGTGTCCGTCACGCTCACGACGGGCAGCTCCGCGGCGAACGACCAGCGGTCGCCGTTGTTGACCGCCTCGCCGAGGGCGATCGTGTCGCTCTCGTCCGCGACGCTGAGGCTCAGCGCGCCTTCACCGAGGCTCGGGATCTCGGCCTCGACGACCATGTCGCCGCCGACCGGCTCGCCGCTGTCGCCGAGGCCCGTCGCGACGCGGCGCTGGATGCCCTCGGTGACGCTCTTCGAGCCGTCGGCGTGGCGGACGATCGTGAACGCGTCACCGGTGTCGCCGACCTGCAGGTCGGTGTTCGGGTTGGCGCCGCGACCGGTCTGGGCGACCACGGCCTCGTACTCGAGCGTCGTGGGGGTCACGCGGATGCCCTGCGTGAGCGAGATGTGCTGGTACTTCGTCACCTGCGTCGCGCCGTTGTTGAGCCACACGTTCGTCTCGTCGGTCGCGAGGTTGTAGTGCTTCGGGCCCGAGTTCGACACGGCGAAGACGGGACCGTCGGTGGCGCCTTCGACGGCGTCCTCGTTCAGGTAGCCGCGACCGTAGGTGTGGTCGTGGCCCGAGAGCACGAGGTCG
This sequence comes from Microbacterium sp. NPDC055357, assembly GCF_053644835.1. Classification (NCBI taxonomy): domain Bacteria; kingdom Bacillati; phylum Actinomycetota; class Actinomycetes; order Micrococcales; family Microbacteriaceae; genus Microbacterium; species Microbacterium sp. NPDC055357. The sequence goes on from NZ_JBSHLZ010000017.1 coordinate 7,039, forward strand.
ACGTTGTGCTTCTGGAAGATGGGCAGCCATGCAGCCCGCTGGAGCGGCTGGTTGCGGCCTTGCGAGACCGAGAAGGTCGGGTGGTGGAACGAGACGACGTCCCAGTTCGCCGTCGACTCCTCGAGCACGCGGTCGAGCCACTGCGACTGGACGCCCAGGTAGACCTGCTGCCAGGCGGCGCTCTCGAGGTTCGGCAGGTCGACACCGAGCGACGCCTCGACGGCCGACTGGCCGACGAGCTGCGAGTTCAGCTGGATGAAGCGCACGCCCTGGTAGTCGGTGTAGTACGCCTTGTCCTTGAGGTGGTCCACCGCGAGCTGCTGGTAGGCCTGCGTGCTCGCATCGGCCGCCGGGTCGACCGTCGGGCCGTTGTGGGCCGTGGTGAAGCTGGCGTCCCAGTACGACGCCGCGGCGTCACGCGAGTACTCGTGGTTGCCGGGCGCGACGACCCAGTTCTCGCTCTGGCGTTCGCCGTCGGTGATCTCGAACCACTCGTCCCACTCGTTCTCGACCGAGTAGTTGATCAGGTCGCCCGACTGCAGCGTGAGCGCCGAGTTGGGGAACGCGTTCGAGGTGAAATCGACGATGGGGGTCCAGTACTGCGTCAGGTCGTTCTGACCGTCGGCGTACCACGTGAAGGTGTACGGATCGGCGGCGGCGGACGCCGTCGTGAAGGTGTTCCACTCGTCGGCGATCCCGCCCGTGATGACGCGGTACGCGTAGCTCGCGCCCGGCTCGAGGCCCGTGAGCTCGGCCGTGAACGTGACGGCCGTCTTCGCGGCGTCGGCCGCGGCGGTCTTGACCTGGTTGTCAGCGCCGATGTACAGCACCTTCTTGGTGGCGGCGGTCACGGTCGTGACGTTGCCGGCGGCGTCGCGGACCTCGACCTTGGCGGGAGTGTCGGTGGCGACATCCACCGAACGCCACGTCACCAGCTGCGACGTCGCGGGGTCGGCGGTCGGGTTGAGGATGACACGCTCCGGCGCGCCGATGACGGTGTCATCGGCGGCGACGGCGGCTGCGGCTCCGAAGGGGCTCGCGACGACGGCGGCGGTGAGGATGCCGGCGCACAGAGCGAGCGATTTCTTGCGGGTTCTGATGCTCATCGTGTTCTTTCGTAGAGGGCGGACCTTACGCACACGATGCTTGCGAGCGCGTGTGACCGGGCGCGGTCGCGACCGCGACCCCGCGTCGACGCCGAGATGAACGGGGGGTGACTCAGGTGCCGGGCCGGGGCGCGGCATCCGTCGACGGGGGTGCCGGGCGACGAGCCCGGACCCGACCGATGATGACCGCGACGACGAGTCCCTCGGCGACGAGGATCGCCAGGTGCACCCAGGGCACCGCGATCACGGTCGCCGACGCGATGCCCGTGGGCAGGACGGTCTCCACCAGGTCGTCGCCGACGACGGTGGGCGTCACGACCGTGTCGGCGGAGAGCGCGAACAGCGGCCACGCGTCGACCGTCGTGACGCCGGCGCGCAGGCCGTCGGGAAGGAGCTCGCGGAACTGCTCGAGACGCTCGCCCTCGACCTGGGAGACCAGACCCCCGAGGCCCGACACCGAGAGCGTCGGCTCGCCGCCCAGACGCACGTTGCCGGTGTTCGCGACCTCCCACGTGATGCGCAGCCGCCCGGGGGCGAGCGGATTCCAGCTCGGCTCGTAGTCGAGGGCCGTGACGCGCGGGGTCAGGGCGGGGGCGAGTTCGCCCGCGACACGCAGGTGCAGGCGCACCCCCGTGCGCGCGACGAAGGTGACGCCGTCCGCCGTCGCGAGGTCCCGCGCGGGGGTGGCGACGATGCCGGCGGGGTGGTCGCCGGGCAGAGCATCGGCGGGCACCGTGATCGACACGGGGACGACGGTGTCCGAACGCGGCGGCACGGTCACCTCGGCGGGCACGTCGATCCAGAGCCCGGCCCGCGTCGAGGTCGCGCCGTCGGCGAGCACGTCGAAGTCGCCCTCGGGGGTGATCGTGCCGTCGGCCCCCGCGAGGGCGAACGTGAGCGGCGCGTCCGAGAGGTTCGACAGCTCGACGTGCTCGGTGGCGACCGCGCCCGGGTCGAGGGTCGCGCGGATCGAGACCCGGCCGTCGGCGCCGGCGGCCGAGGCGGGGGCGATGCCCCAGGCGAGGGCCGCGTCGCTCGACGCGGGTGCGGCGCTGACGGCGGCCGCTGATCCGGCCAGAAGGCCCACCGCGACCACCGCCGCCAGCCGTACCGCTGGATTCTTCGTGCCCTGTCGCCCGCGCATCGTGCCTCCTGATCGTGTCGCGCGACGGTACGGCGCCGGGGTGAACAACCGGCGACGTGCGGGTAGCCGTTTTCGGGCGCGGACGATGCGCAGGGCGCACGGCGGTGTCGAGCGGCGTGTCGCGTCGCCGAGGCGGCATCCGTCACATTTCCTGCACGCCGCACGGGTATCGCAGCGGTGCGCCCTAGGCTTGAGGGCATGGCCGAGTACATCGTGCGCGCCGCGCGCGCCGCCGACGTGCGCGGCATCCAGGACATGCTCGAGCCCTACGTGCAGCGCCGGATCCTGCTCGGCAAAGATCTCGTCGTGCTGTACGAGGCGCTGCAGCAGTTCGTCGTCGCAGAGGATGCGTCCGGCCAGCTGATCGGATGCGGCGCCCTCCATGTCATCTGGGAGGACCTCGGCGAGGTGCGCACCCTGATCGTGGCCGACGAATGGCTGCATCACGGCGTCGGACGCCGCATCGTGGAACGGCTCGAAGAGAATGCTCGTGAACTGGGTCTCACCCGGCTGTTCTGCCTCACCTTCGAGGTGGAGTTCTTCACCCGGCGCGGCTTCGCGCAGATCGGCGAGCAGGTCGTCGCGCCGGACGTGTATTCGCAGCTCGTGCGCAGCCCTGACGAGGGCGTCGCGGAATTCCTCGACCTCGCGCACGTCAAGCCGAACACGCTCGGCAACACGCGCATGCTGAAGCATCTCTGAGAAGGGCGCGCCGCGGCGAGCACGTCGCGGTGTCGTGCCTACCCTGGATCCATGAGCGGCACTCCTCCGCGCCGGCGACACTCCCCGGCGGTCTACCGACGACGTCGGCTCGTGCTGGTGCTCGCACTCCTCGTCGTCGCCGCGGTCGTGTGGCTGCTCATCGCCCAGCCGTGGCGCAGCAACGCCACGGTGCCCGCGCAGTCGTCGGCGACTCAGCACGCACCGGATGCCGCAACCGAACTGCCCATCCCGAACGCCTCGTCGCAGGAGGCGACCGGCGAGTCGACGCCGTCGGCGACCGAGTCGGCCGGAACGACAACCCCCGCCGGCGCGGCGGCGTGCCTCACGGACGACATCACGGTCGAGGCGCTGGCCGACCAGGACTCGTACGGGTCAGGTCAGGACCCCGAGCTGTCGATCCGGCTCACGAACACCGGCGAGGTGGACTGCGTGCTCAACGTCGGCACGAGCACCCAGGTGTTCACCGTCAGCAGCGGCAGCGACGTGTGGTGGCGATCGACGGACTGCCAGTCCGAGCCGAGCGACATGGTTGTGCTCCTCGCGGCCGGTCAGAGCGTGACCAGCGCCGCCCCCATCGTGTGGGATCGGACGCGCTCCGCCGTCGGAACATGTGACGACGCGCAGCGCGAGGTCGCGCCCGGCGGCGGCGCGTCGTACCATCTCGCCGTCGAGATCGGCGGGATCTCCTCTTCGCAGTCCAAGCAGCTTCTTCTATACTGAGCACGTGTCGCGTTGACGCGCCGCCCACCCCCCCGCCTCATCTGTGTCTGTCCCCCGAAATGGGGACAGACGCTTGTTGCGCGCTCCGGTATCCTTGACTCAGCTCCCGTATTGGCTGCGGCACGTTGTCCCCAGCAATGTCTCGTCCCCCAGCGAGTTGTCGTGACGGCCAGTCTCGGAGAGCATCGTGGCCCTCTCTGGGTCGGCCCCGGCCAGGGCCGACCAGAGGGGGCCAGACTTTTCCGCACCGGCGGCGTGCGTAGGCTTGGAGCCATGGCATCCGGTAAGAAGCGCGGCAAGAAGAACGAGCCGCCCGAGTTCCGCAACACGCAGCTCGCTGACGCGCTGCAGACGCAGGACATGGCAGCCGTCGCTCTCGCCCTGCGGCATGGGCCCACCGTCGTCCCCCTCCTGAAGCCGGGCAACCGCGACAACCCGCTCGACGTAGGCGAGGTGTGGACGTACCGCGATCCGAACACCGGCGATGTCGCGTTGCTGCTGTTCAGCGACGCGCTTCACAAGCCCGCGTCGCTGCCGTCGGCTGTCGCGCTGCAGTCACCCGGCGCGCTGCGAGCGTTTCTGGGCACGCACGTGAACACGATCACGACGGTGTTCTTCGACATCGCGGGACCGCACCCCATGCAGGCGTCGCCGGACGATCTCATCGCCGCGCTGGACGCCTAGAACCTGGGTTCGTCGTCTCCGGGCACGCCCCGGATGCGCCGGCGCACATCACCGAGCGCGCCGCGGAGCGTGCCGGAGCGATTGTCGATGACGTCGGTATAGCCGAGGCGGGCCGCTTCGGACCGGCGCTGCGCCGCCTGGGTCACGGGCCGCACTTCGCCCGCGAGGCTCAGCTCGCCGACGGCGGCGAGCGTTCGAGGGGTGGCTTCGTTGCGCAGGGCGCCCGCGACGGCCACGGCGATCGCGAGATCGGCCGCGGGCTCGGTGAAGCGGACGCCTCCGACGGTCGAGACATAGACGTCTTTGTTGCTCGTGACGAGCTCGATCTTCTTCTCGAGCACCGCGAGCACCATCGCGACCCGGGCGCCGTCGACGCCGTTGACGACGCGGCGCGGATTCGGGCCGCTCGCCTTGATCGTCAACGCCTGAACCTCGACGGGAAGCGCTCGCCGCCCCTCGAGTGCGATCGCGACGCACGTGCCCGGCTCGGGCGTGCCATGCCCCAGGAAGAGGGCGCTGGGATCGGGGACCTCGGTGATGCCGGCGCCGGTCATGTCGAAGCATCCGACCTCGTCTGTCGGCCCGAACCGGTTCTTCAACGCGCGCACGAAGCGCAGCGACGTCTGCCGGTCGCCCTCGAAGTGGCACACGACGTCGACGAGATGCTCGAGAACGCGGGGACCCGCGATCGTGCCGTCTTTCGTGACGTGGCCCACGATGATGGTCGGGATGCTGCGATCCTTTGCGACGCGGATGAGCGTGGCGGCCACCTCTCGCACCTGTGACGGCTGACCCGCGATGCCGTCGGACAGGGCCGACGAGACCGTCTGCACGGAGTCGACGATGAGCAGGGATGGCTGGACGGCGTCGATGTGCCCGAGGATCGTCGCGAGATCCGTCTCGCTCGCGAGGTACAGCTCGTCGTGCAATGCGCCGGTGCGTTCAGCGCGCAGGCGCACCTGCGCCGTCGATTCCTCGGCGCTCGCGTAGAGCACGCGATGACCCGCGCGGGCGGACTGGGCGGCGACGTCGAGCAGCAGCGTTGACTTGCCGACACCGGGCTCGCCCGAGAGCAGGATGGCCGCGCCGGGCACGATGCCGCCGCCGAGCACGCGGTCGAACTCGCCCACACCGGTCGTGCGGCGCGGGGCGTCGTTCGTGTCGATGTGCGTGATCGGGCGGGCCGTGCGCTCGGCGCCGGGGGAGACCGGCACCATGGCGCGCAGGATGCCTGTCGGCTCGGACGACTCGACGACCGTGCCCCACTGCTGGCACTCGCCGCAGCGGCCGGCCCACTTCGCGGTCGTCCACCCGCACTCCGTGCACCGGTACGGCGCGGTCTGCGCGGGTCGTCGTGTCGCCATGCGACCAGGCTATGTCGGGGGTGCGACATCGGCATGGCGGCGCGTCGCAGCCCTCTTCTAATGTGGGCGGATGCGAGTGGATCGTGCTTCCCGTTTCGTCGCCGCGTCGCCCGATGCGGTCTACCGCGCCTTCGTCGATCCGGCGCTGTTGGTCGCGTGGCTGCCGCCGGCCGGGATGACGGGCCACCTCGAGCGCTTCGACGCGATGTCGGGATATCGGATGCGGCTGGCGTATGGCGAGCCTCCGACGGGCGGGGGCAAGGCATCCGCCGATGAAGACGTCACCGAGGTGAGGCGCGTCGAGGTCGTGCCCGGAGAGAGGGTCGTCGAAGCGGTGGACTTTCCGTCCGACGATGAGGCCTATTCGGGCACGATGACCATGAGGTGGACGCTCGAGCCGGTGCCCGGCGGAACCCGCGTCGTGGTCGAAGCCGTCGATGTGCCCCGGGGCGTATCCGAGGAAGATCACGCCGCCGGTCTCGCGTCGTCGCTCGAGAATCTCGGGCGGCTCGTCGTGGCGGCGGGGAAGGACGGTTCACGCACAGCGGAGGGCGGTGCCGCGGCGGGCGGCTAGGAGCGCAGCGAGTCCGCGACCTCGCGCAGCGCTTTGGCCGAACGGTGGAAGAGCTCGAGCTCGTGCTCGTCGAATCGCGTCTCGCGGATCGGCACGGCACCGCGGGCGCTGACGATGGACGGCACCGACAGCGCGACGTCGGATACGCCGTGGAAATCGTGGAGCACGGGCGATACCGGCATGACCGCGCGCTCGTCGTTGAGGATCGCTTCGACGATCCGCGCGCTCGTCAGCCCGATCGCGTAGTTCGTCGCGCCCTTTCCCTGGATGACCTTGTAGGCGGCGTCACGCACATCGATCGCGATCTGGTCGAGCTCGTCCTTGGTCATGCGCGGGTGGCCCTCGGACTCCCAATCCAGGATCGGCACGGTGCCGATCGTGGCGCGTGACCACAGCGGGAACTCGGTGTCTCCGTGCTCGCCGACGATCGACGCGTGCACGCTCGAGGTCGAGACCCCGGCGCGCTCTGCGAGCTTCCAACGCAGCCGCGATGTGTCGAGCACCGTGCCTGATGCGAAGATCCGCTCGGGTGGCAGCCCGGTCGCCTCTTGCGCGAGCACCGTGAGCACATCGCAGGGGTTCGTCACGAGCACATAGACGGCCTTCGGGGCCACGCTGAGCAGGTCGGGCATCATCGACGCGATGATCCCCGCGTTCACGCCCGCGAGCTCGATGCGTGTCTGGCCGGGCCGCTGCTTCGCGCCGGCCGTGATGACGACGACGTGCGATCCCTCGACGACCGACAGATCGCTGCCGCCCGTGATGTCGCTCGTGCCCGTGAACTGGGTGCCGTGCGCGAGGTCGAGCACTTCGGCTTCGACCTTCTCAGTGGCGATGTCGTACAGGGCGACATGCCGCGCGGATCCCCGGATCAATGCGGCGTAGGCGGCGCTCGAGCCGACGCTTCCGGCCCCGACGATGGTGACTTTCGAATTCTCGATGACTGCCATGCGGCCAGTGTGGCAGGCGGTGGATGCCGCGGGCCAGGGCCTGACGCGTCGGGGAGCGCGAGGTTGGCACAGAACCCGCGCTGCATGCTCAGGCGCTCTCGGGCCGCGATGGATTGCGGATGCCGGCGAACGAGACGACACCGCCGGCGATCATGAGCGCCGCGGTGACGACGGCGGCGCGATGGAACCCGCCCAGATCGAGAGCACCGCCCAGGATCGTGGCGAGGAGGGCGATCGTGAGCAGTCCTGCCACGCGGGAGACGGCGTTGTTGACCGCCGACGCGATGCCCGAGCGCTCGGTGTCGATCGCGCCCAGGATCGCCGAGGTCAGCGGGGCGACCGTGATCGACAGGCCGAGGCCCATGACGAGCATGCTCGGCAGGACCTGCCACCAGTACGAGAAGTCTTCGGCGACGGTGAGAAGAAGGAGCGAACCCGCGCCCATGAGCAACGGGCCGACCGTCATGAACAGGCGCGGCCCCCACCGCCCGGCGAGGTCGCCGACGCGGGAGCTGAGCAGGATCATGAGCACCGTGATGGGCAGGCTGGCCAGCCCCGCCAGGGTCGCGGACAGTCCGGCGCCCTGCTGCAGGTAGACCGCGACGACGAAGCCGTTGAGTGCGAGTGCCCCATAGATGAACAGCGTTGCGAGGTTGCCGGTCCAGAAATTGCGCACGCGGAAGAGATCGAGCGGCAGGATCGGAGCGGTCGCGGTGCGCTGACGGATGAGGAACCCCGCGAACAGGACGGCGCCGATCACGAAGGGAGCCCAGACAGCGGGGGAGTTCCACCCGAACCGGGGCTCTTCGATGAGCGCGAACACCATCGCACCGAGCCCCAGCGTGCAGAGCACGGCGCCCAGCCAGTCGATCGCGGCATCCGTTCGTCGTGTGTCGCGCACGTCGGCGCGCACCATGAGCCACAACGTCACGCCGATCGGCACGACGTTGATGAGGAACGCCAGGCGCCACGAGAGCAGGTCGACGAAGACGCCGCCGATGACCGGTCCGAGCACCATCGCGCCGGTGGTGAGCGCCGTCCAGGTGCCGATCGCGCGAGCCTGCGCTGCCCCGTGGAACGTCGAGGTGATGAGCGCGAGGGAGCTGGGCACGAGAAACGCGCCGGCGGCGCCCTGCACAGCGCGCGAGACGATGAGGAACTCGGCCGTCGGAGCCGCGGCGATCGCCAGCGATGCGAGCCCGAACCCGATCAGGCCGATCCGCAGCACGAGCATGCGGCCGAACGCATCGCTCACCGACCCTGCGACGAGGATCAGTGCGCCGAGCGTGATCAGGTAGGAGTCGACGACCCACTGCTGCGTCGTGAGCCCGCCTCCGAGTTCATCTTCGATCGCCGGGAGCGCGACGTTCACGACCGTGCCATCGAGGAAGGCGACGAAGGATGCCAGGACGGCGATGGCGAGCACGAGTCGCTCGTTCACGCCCGGGGTGGTCGCCATGAACACACGGTACGCCGGGGGCCGGACAACCGGTGAAGTTCGATTCGCGGCATCCGTCGGCGTGCCGTAAACTCTTCCGCGGTGACGTGTCCGAGCGGCCGAAGGTGCAACACTCGAAATGTTGTGTAGGTTCACCCCTACCGTGGGTTCAAATCCCACCGTCACCGCCATTGTCGAAGCCCCGCGATCCCTTGTAAACACTGGGATCGCGGGGCTTTCACTTTGCCCCAAAGGTGGTCCGTGCCCACATCCTGCCCACATCCGAAAGAGAATCAGGCGATGTGATGACTCAGGACATCGGTGACACTGTTGGGCTCCTAGGTGGTGACACTTCTCGTCTATCTGTGACGGATGAGCCGTGTTGTGGCCTGGCGGTGGCGGAAGGGACGAGGAGATCGGGAGGCGGGCTATTGCTCGGCCTTCATGGCGTCCTGGATGCGGCGGTCGAGGTCGTCGAGTTCGGCGAGCACTTCGGATGCCGCCCAGACGCGGTCCTTCTTGCGACCGGTGATTTCTTCGAGGAAGCCGGCTTCAACGAGCCGGTCGATGACGCGGTACGCCTGGCTGATGGTGGTGCCTGCGGTGGCGGCGTCGATTTCATGCACGGACATGACCGGGTGGTCATAGAACGCGTCGATGAGGATCCCGGCTGCCGAGCCGGCGCGGGGCTTCAGGTCCGCACGCCACTCGCCGGGCATGGCCGTGAGGCGTGCGATGGTCTCGCGGGAGGCGGTGGCAGCGACGCGGGCTGACAAGGCGAACAGGAGGATGAGCGGGGCCGGGTCGCCGAGGCGGTACGAGCCGAGCGCGGCGAAGTAGTCGTCGCGGCGGGCAAGGAGCCCACTGGCGAGGGGGACGACCGCATTCTTGGTGGCACCGCGACGTCGGAGCGCGGCAGAGACGAGCGCACGGCCGATGCGACCGTTGCCATCTGTGAAAGCGTGGATGGACTCGAACTGGGCGTGACCGATAGCGGCCTGGACGAGTGCGGGCACGTCGTCGCGGTTGAGGTAGGCGACGAGGTCGTCCATCAGTGCGTGCACGCGCTCGGGTGCGGGCGGGACGTGCAGGGCGCCGCGCGGCGAGTGGTCGCTGCCACCGATCCAGTTCTGCATGTCGCGGAAGCGCCCGGCGTAGTCGGCTTCCTCGGGGTCGTCGGCCATGAGTGCGCGATGCGCGCTGGTGAGAAACTCGAGCTCGAAGCGGCGAGCATCTCCGACCGTGGTGATCAGCTCGTGGAGGGAGTGGGAGGCGGCGACCATGCTGGTGGCCGACGAGTTGCCCTTGTTTCCAGCGATCGCTTTCGCGTAGTCGCGGGCGGTCGCGTTGATGCGCTCGATCTTGGAGGAAGCGGCCGACTCGGATCGGACCATGAAGCGACTGAGCGCGGCCGAGTGTCCCTCGGCATCGGTGTCGGCCTGAGCGACAGCGAGCAGAGCTTTCTCGGAGGCGATCATCTCCTCGAGCTGCGGGACGTAGTCGAGCTCGGCGATGAAGGGTGGGATGGTGGCGTCGACGGCGCGCGTCATCCGGTCCTCGCGAGTGCCACCGCGCACCTGCTGGCGCCACGGCAGCGTCTCGACGCCGTGCGTCGGCCACCGGGTGGTCGACTTGCTCATATCTGCGATTTTAGCGTCCCTAACTCGCATCCGTCATCAATGGATGCGAATTAACCGAGACGGAATCGTGGGCGCGGGGTGTGGTCAAGGTCTAGGGCGTGTCTGATAATTGTCGGGTCCAGGCGATGACGGCTTGGATGAGGACCGCGGCGCGGTAGACGATGGCGTGCTTGTCGTATCGGGTCG
>NZ_JBSHLZ010000018.1:0-13460 GCF_053644835.1 Microbacterium sp. NPDC055357
GATCAACGACCACTGAGCATCCGAAAGCAACTGGAACCGCGACACGCGTCCAGACTCTCAGCCCACTCTCGAACAATTTGTCAGACACGCCCTAGTTGCCGACGGAACGTGCATGAACTGCGAATACCGGGGGGAAACAGCATGAAGCACTGCGCACCTAAGCCGCCCAACTTCGAAGCGATGGTCGCCGCGTGGAACAACCCGCAGGAATTCGCCGCGCAAGTGAACTCCTACTACGCCTTTCTGCGCGCACAGCACACAGCGGAGACACGCGACTGGTCGGAGGCCACCCCATGACAAAAGCTGACCCAAGCGAAGCCGAATACGCCGCCCTCACAGAAGCCCTGACCGACTACCAGCCGCCCTGCGCCGACCAGCCCGTGTTCACCGCCGACGACCCCACATACGAAGCGCTCGCGTTCGCGGTTCGACTCTGCGCTAACTGCCCGATCCGTGAACTCTGCGCCGCGTACGCCACGAAAGCAAACCCCCGCGCCGGGGTATGGGCCGGCCACGAATACCCGAGACGAAAGAAAGCCGCATGACCCGCAACTACGAAGCCGCCATGACAGCAGCCATGAACAACTGCCCGAACTGCAGGACCCTCACCGCAGCACGACGGGACGCACACCACGCCCGCGCAGTCCAGGACATACACGCCACACAGTCGCGGACCCTCACACCGCTACCCGAACACGTATGGCCCGAGGGCCACTCACCGAAAGCAAACACTCATGGGCGCCACTGACGAACGGGTAGCTGCAATCCGACGCGGCGCCCGGAAAGCAGAACGCAGAGCACGCCGCTACGCCGCACTCATCCGCAAAGCAATCAACGTACTCGACGACCTAGCCAACGAACTCGAAAACGAACTGGAGCAAACGTGACAGACGACAACGAAACCGAAGAAGCAGAGGACGACACGACCGAGGACACCGTCCCGCCCTGGCTCGAGCGACAACTGACTCGCGACGACCTCGCCACCATGACCCCCGCCCAGATCTCCGCCGCAAAAGCGGAAGGGCAACTTCACACACTCATGGGCGGAGACCCCCGAGACCTCGAGATCGTCTACCGATCCCAAACACTCGGGCAAACGATCACAGCCACCGAAGCTGCACGACTCGCGCAACTCGGACACCACGAACTCATCGTCAAGGCCAACAAAGAAGGCCGCTACATCAAGGAGAACTCATGAACAACAACTACGTCACGATCGCCAGCGTCCTCCCCGCAAAGGATATTCCCGCCGCGGTCAAAGCAGCCATCGCATTCAACGACTACGCCGAAAAGCTCTCCGCTGAACTCTCACAAGAGACGACACCAAACCCCGGCGAAATCAGCACCCGCGAACAGCTCGACGACGCACTCACCGCCATCGAGAACCTGCACTCGCGTCAGGCGAAAGCAAAACTCGCAAAACAAGTAGCCGAACACTCAGTCGCCCTCCTCGGCGACGCATGGTTCGCATCCCTCACCGAGCTCAACGACGACCTCGCCACCAAGTTCAACGCCACGGCCAAACGGTTCACCGCAGCAGCCACCGCAGCCGGCGACCAGATCGACCACTACCTCGCCGACCAGTACGACCCCGCAGGCGTCGACTTCCGCACATCACTCAACGAGCTCAACCACTTCAAGAACGTGCGTGATGCTCTCGCCAGCGTCTCCGGCCACGCACAAGTGAACATCTGGTCAAACAGGTACGGCACCGAGTCCCGCACCCTCGTGTTCCCCGACGTCGAAACATACGAGAAGTTCCGACGCGAACTCATCGGCGCCAGCTTCTACATCGCCGCCCACCGAGCAGGTGCACGCATCGAATGGCAGACCATCGAACAGCAGCGCGGACAGTTCATCCCGCAACACTTCGACCCGAACGTAGCCAAGCGGACCAACGAGAGCGTGTGACATTCAGGGGCGGCGGGGCAACCCAACCTCGCCGCCCCATCACGCCACAGCACGACGGGGCGAACACATGTTCGATAAGGGTGGGGAGGGCCCCCTCTCCCCCTCCCCGCAAAAGCCCGTCGGCGATAGGGAAAAAGTCCCGGTCAGGTTCAAAATGTTTCAATTCGCCGTTTCGGGCGTGATTATCGGTGAAATATTCGAAGGAGAGCACGATGCCTATTGATGAACTGATTCAGGCGATGCAGTCCGTATCGCCTGAGGTGGATGCCTCATCCGTGCAGGGGTCGAGTTCGCGTATTGCGGAGCTCATTGCGCGGGCGCGGGCACGGAAGCCGGAGCGGATGAGTTTCGGTCTCGACATCGACGGGATGTCGGCGGCGGTGGAGTTCGTGGAGATTTCGGGGCGGGCGTGGTCGAGCTTGTCGGAGGCGCATGCGCCACGTGCGGGGTCGGCTCGGGATCGGCTGATCGGTTACGACAGTGTCGCCGTCGTGCGGGGGTTCCCTGTGCAGTCGGAATGGCTGGACGGGTCGACGGTGCCGACCGTCCTCGTGGATGAGGTGCCGGTTGCGCAGGAGCAGTGGGAGGCGTTTACCGGGTTGCTGGATGCGGCGGCTCTCGAGGATGCTGCGGCGGTGCTGTGGGCGATTCATGTCCGTATCCCCCGCGATCGGCATACGGCGGCTTTGGCCGCGGAGAAGGAGGGTCAGGATGGCTGACAGAAAGACGAAGGTCACGCTTTCCGTTCAGATGCAGCAGTACATCGACGGGATGCAGAAGGCTGCGAAAGCGACGAAAGATACAAGCACCGAAGCGGAGAAGCTGGCACACCAGCGGGAGGCGTTCGATGCGATCGGGAAGACCGGGATTGCGATGGGCGCTCTTCTCGCGACCGGTATTGGCGTCGCGGTGAAGAAGTTCGCTGATTTTGATGAGGCGATGTCTCACGTCGAAGCGGCTACGCATGAGTCGGCAGAGAACATGGCGGAGCTTCGGGAGGCGGCGATTCAGGCGGGGGCGTCTACCGTGTTCTCAGCCACGGAGTCTGCGAACGCGATTGAGGAACTGGCGAAGGCCGGCATTTCAACGGCGGACATCATCGGCGGTGCTTTGGCGGGGTCTTTGGATCTGGCGGCGGCGGGTGGCCTCGGGGTTGCTCGGGCTGCGGAGATCTCCGCTACGGCGTTGCAGCAGTTCAAGCTTGAGGGTGATCAGGCGGGGCATGTTGCGGACGTTCTGGCCGCGGGCGCCGGTAAAGCTATGGGTTCTGTGGAAGACCTGGCGCAGGGTCTGAAGTTCGTGGGTCCGATCGCCGCGTCTATGGGCGTGTCCATCGAGGAGACGACTGGCACGCTGGCGTTGTTTGCGCAGCAGGGCATCATCGGTGAGCAGGCTGGTACGTCGCTTCGAGGCATGTTGTCGTCGCTGACTTCCCCGTCGTCGCAGGCTCGTAAGGAGATCGAGGCTCTCGGCATTCAGCTTTATGACGCTGAGGGCAATTTCATGGGGTTGCAGAACGCGGCCGGTCAGATGTCGAAGGCGTACTCGGGGATGACTGGGCAGGCGCGGGACGCGAGCCTCGGAATCATCTTCGGAAACCAGCAGATCACCGCAGCCACCGCGCTTTACCAGGCCGGCGCAGAGGGTGTTCAGGAGTGGACGGCGGCGGTCGATGAGACGGGGTACGCGTCGAAGACCGCGGCGATGCGTCTGGATAACCTCAAGGGCGATATCGAGGCTCTGGGCGGCGCTATGGACTCCGCTTTGATCGAGACAGGGTCTGCGGCCAACGACTCGCTCCGCGCGCTCGTACAGGCCCTCACATCGCTTGTGGACATGTACAACGACCTGCCGGAGCCGGTGAAGGGTGCCACGCTCGCGATCGGCGGTGCGACGGCAGCTATTGGGCTCGCCGGGGGTGGCGCGCTCATCGCGGTGAAGAAGTTTGCGGAGCTGAAGAACACGCTGGCGCTGGCGAACATCTCCATGGGCCGCGTCGGGATCTCGGCAGGTGTCGCGGGGCTGGCGCTCGGTGGACTGTTCGCGATCGTCGGCACTCTCGCGCAGGCACACGCAGAGGCCCGCCAGCGTGCGCAAGCCTACGCGGACACGCTCGAGAACGGTTCGAATCGGATCACGGAGGCGACCCGAGATATGGCGGTCGCGAACCTTGCCGCTGAGAAGTCGTGGATGTGGATCTCACGCGGCTCCGCGTACGACGCCGCCGAGAAGCTTGGCATCTCGCTCGACACGATCACCGACGCCGCCATGGGCAACGCTGACGCACTCACCGAGTTGAAGGATGTCATCGATGCAGGTTCAGGGTCACAGGAGGCCGCGCAACGAGTCGCTGACGAACTCGGTGTGTCGATGCTGGATGTGTCCAACGCGGCCACTGTCGTCGCAGACGCCGTGCGTGGTGAGGCCGGGTCCATCGAAGAAGCGATCCGGGTCAGCGAGCAGAAGAACCGTGTCACGAAGGAGTCGAAGGACGTCACCGATAGCGCCGCCGACGCCTACCTGAACGCTGCACGCGAGGTCGACGGGCTTAACTCGCAACTCGACAACCTTGTCGGAACGCTCACCGAAGCGAACAGCATCGGACAGGACGCCGTCTCGTCAAACATCGCGTATCAGGACACGTTGGCGAAGGTTGCCGCGCAGGTGGAGTCGGGCACCCGCGGCCTGGACGCCAGCACCGAAGCGGGCCGCGAGAACCTCGGAATGCTGACCGACCTCGCTCAGGATGCGCAGAAGGCGGCACAGGCACAGTTCGATCTCGACAAGAACACGCAAGGGTTCCAGGCTGCGCTCGTTAGCGGGCGGCAGTCGCTCATTGATCGGGCACGGGATCTCGGGGCAACGGCCGAGGAAGCCGAAGCGCTCGCAGACAAGATCTTCTCCATTCCGGCTGAGACCGATTGGAAGGTCATCGCGGAGACCGCCATGGCCACGAACCAGCTTGAGTCCCTGATCCGGCATTACAACGGGCGCACCATCACGATCCCGGTAGCTGCTGGGCAGGTGGTTGTGGACGGGAAAGTCTACGGCGGTCTTCAGCATCGTTACGCCGAGGGTGGAGCGGTCTACGGCCCCGGCACGGGCACATCCGACTCGATCCACGCCATGGTGTCCAACAGTGACGGACCCGAATCAGTCATCTACGGGAGCGCGTCGCGTCTCTCCGTCACACTTCGCTCGTTTGACCAGAAAGCGACCACGCCTTGAGTTTGCTCTTCGTCTCTCAGACCCCGGATGACGTCCTCCTGATCTCGGACACTCTCGAGTCTCTCGACGGTATCCCGGCCAGATTCAGCCAGAAAGTCCACCCACTCCCGAACAACAACATGACCATGGTCTACCTCGGAGCGAGCTACCTCGGACGGGCGTGGCTGGAACTCGTGACGGAACTCGCCGACGGCGACGACATCGAGACCCTCAACGTGATTGCCCCCGGCGTCCTCCGTCACATCTACGCCGATATGGAACGGCAGACGGGAGAGAAACCCCCGAGCGCGACGATCTACCACTTCGGGTACCCGACAGGATCAGACCGCCTTGTCAGTTACACGTACCGATCAGGTAGCGATTTCGAACCGGAGCGGTTCGAGGGGGTCAGGTTCACCGCGAAGCCCGTACCACCGGAGTGGAAGTTCGACGTCCCCGCAACGCGTGAAGCAGCGGTCGACCTCGCTATCCGGGTCCGGGACATGAACGGGCAGCAGCAGGGAGTCGGGTGGGGCGTCGCGATCGGTGGTGACCTCTACGCCACCTTCGTCGAGAACAAGTGCGTGCAGTCATGGCTCTGGCACCGCTTCGACGATCACGACACGATGCTGCAGACCATGCGACTCCCACGCTGCAACCCGGCCATCGGAGTGCGGCACCGGCCATGACGGAGCTGCACTCATGACCCGCTACGGGTCATGAGTGCAGCCACCAGCCACCAGCCGGCACCGGGACTCCCCCGCTAGAGTCGGCTTATGTCTGACTACAAGGTAGGCGATAAGTGTCCCCGTTGCGGGGCGCAGGTCGATCTCTCTCAGCCGTTCTGGCAGCATCACCAAGAGTCGACCTCTCGGCTCGATGCTGTGTGCACGAACACCGAATGCGGGTGGACCCGCGATGCATGATGTCTACCGTCGATGAGATCCACCTCGGGCAACTTGCAGCAGTGAACGCCTACCGGCAACGCCTGATCGACTCAGTCGAGCACCTCCCCGAGATTGAGAAGGGTCGTGTACTGATGCAGATACTTCGCGAGCCCGTCACTTCCGAGACATGAGCACGTCCCGGACGGTCACCAGCCAAAAAACGCTATTGCACGCATGTTGCACGCACGTCCCAGGAAACACAAAACCCCCGATTTACCGGGGGTTTTTCTGTGCGCGATACTGGGATCGAACCAGTGACCTCTTCCGTGTCAGGGAAGCGCGCTACCGCTGCGCCAATCGCGCCCGTTTGGGCTATTAAGTTATGCAGGCGAGGTGGCGACGGGATTCGAACCCGTGTAAACGGCTTTGCAGGCCGGTGCCTAGCCGCTCGGCCACGCCACCGTGTGGTTTGACCCCACGTGCCGTGGTTCCCCGGAAGGAACCCCTGCACTCGAGCGGATGACGAGACTCGAACTCGCGACCCCAACCTTGGCAAGGTTGTGCGCTACCAACTGCGCTACATCCGCGTTTCCGGGCTGCCCCGGGCACTTGAGCAACTTTAGCCGAAGAATTCGGACTCGCCAAACCAGTGACATGCCGAGCGTGTCGCGCCCGAGTGTTCGCTCGCGCCCCCGGCATCCGGTAACATCGAGTCTCGGTCCCGAGTGGACCATGGGCGATTGGCGCAGTTGGTAGCGCGCTTCCTTCACACGGAAGAGGTCATCAGTTCGAGTCTGGTATCGCCCACCACGGAAGCCCGCGTAATCACGCATTTCTACCTACTCAGCCCGCGTCGACAGGCGCGAGATCAGCGCTGTTGTTGTGCACTTGGTGTGCACCAGCACGCGGAACGAGCGCCGCGACAGCCTCAGCAGCATGCCGAGCACGATCGCCGATCAGGTGCGTGTAGACGTCCGACGTGATGACGACCGACGAGTGCCGCAGCCGCTTCGACGTCAGGGCGATGTCCGCCCCGCTCGCGAGCATCAGCGACGCGTGCATGTGGCGCAGGCCGTGCATCTTGATCCACGAGAGCAGCGGCTGGGGCTGCTCGCCACGTGCGACGCGCTGCGCGTTCTCAGCGGTGATCGTCGCGTTCGTCGCCGCCCAGACGGGCTTGAACACGTTCTTCAGCACGTAGTCGCGTCGTAGCGGTCGACCGTCCTCGTGGGTGAAGACGTAGCCGCTGTTCTCCCACAGGCTGCCGAGCCGTTCCCGGTCGGCCTGCTGGGTGATCTGCCACGCGACGAGAGCGCCGACCGTCTGGTCTTCGAGGTCGATGCTCGCCTGGCTCTCTTCGGTCTTCGGCTCCTTCTCTTCGACCTTGCCGTCGACGATCGTGCGCGTCCACCGCACCGTGAGCGTGCGCGACGCGAGATCGACGTCGATCCACCTGAGCCCCGCCAACTCGGCAGGACGCAGCCCGGTGAACATGGCGACTTCGAGCACGACGCCGAGCCGATGCTGCTGAGCGTGATCGAGGAACAGCCCGGCTTGCGCGGGCGACCACGGCTCGAACTTCGCGCGCCGCTCCTTCGGGAACACGACGCCGTGAGCAGGGTTCGCCGGGATGAGTTCGCCCCGCACGGCGGCGGTGAACGCACTCGAAATGCCACGGTGGGCCTTCTTGACGGTGGGCACTCCCCTACCGGCAGCCAGCATGCCGTTCACGAACGTCTGCACGTCCGCGCGTCTGATGTCGCTGAGCCGCATGCGTCCGAGCGCGCTCGGTGCGACGTCGTTCTCGAAGTACCGCCCGTACGCGGCGACGAGCCCCGTTGAGAGCCCGCTCGTCGCCAGCCACTCGTCGCACCACTGCGCGAACTGGGTGCGGTTCGTCTCGCGGAACTGCCCGGTATCGTGCTCGGCTTTCGCCTTCGCGAACGCGGACTGAGCGGCGCGCTTGCTCGGGAAGTTCGCGACGCGCGTCTGTAGCCGCCGCATCTTCTTCGTCTTCGGGTCGAACGCGAACCCGCGACTGAGGTAGTAGCCCCACTTGCCGTGCTTCGGATCGGTGAGCAGCAGGGGGCATGTTCGGGCGATCTGCTCGGGTGTCGCATTCTCGGGCAGGTTGCCGTAGGGCTTGCGTGCCGCGTCGCGGCACGAGCATCTGCGATAGATCATTCGTCTTCCTTCCTGGGTTGAGCCTCGGCTGTCTGCCGAAGCCACGTCTTGCGCACGCTCATTGCGTCGTCTCGCGTCTTCTCGACGAGATCGTGCAGGCGGTCGATGTCGGTCATGTGGGTGTCGAGTGCACGCGTGAGCCGGGCGATCACCTGAAGCGGTGCCGATGCTCCCTCAGTAAGCGCCCGAGCGCCCGGCTCGATGAGGTCACGGCTCACGGGCTGGCCGTCGATCTCGACGTCGTCGATGTCTTCCGGGATCGAGAAGAGATCGGCCGGCCCAATGGTGAGGGCTCGCGCAAAGAGCACGACGTCGTCGGCTGTCCACGTGCGTTTGCCGCGTTCGGCTTCCGAGACAGCGCTGATGGTCCATGTCCTGCCGCTAATCGCTTCGAGTCGCTGCGCGAACCCGTCCTGCTGCATGCCGGTCGCTTTGCGCGCACGCTTGACGTTCGCCCCGATGATCTCTCTCATCGTGCTCATACTGCTTCCTTCCATCGGCGGTGCTGATTCATTTAGGCGCCTGAATACACGAATCGGCCTAAACTCAGACTAGCGGCATTTACCCGAATCTGATCTATGCTGATCGAAAGCAACGTCAAGGCACGGCGGGTCCGGTCTGACGATCCAGACATTCACGTCATCCAGAAGGATCGCCATGCCCGCCACAGATCAGCGCGCCACTCTGACCGCCGCAGACTTCGACCTCCCTCGCCCGCTCCCAGTCGGGCTCGACGTTCGCCAGGCAGCGAAGATCGCCGACGTCGGCGAGAGCACGATGTGGCTCGCCGTCCGCTCGGGCGAGGTCGAGTCGCGCAGGCTCCGGGGTCGGGTCATCATCCCGACGGTCCCGTTCCTGCGCCTGTTCGGCATCGATGCCGCACCCGTCCCGGTCGCACCCACGAACGACTGAGCGATCGACTCGACGGAGGGCGAGACGTGGGATACACGACCTTGGAGCGCATGAAGAGCGCGCTGCTAACGGCGACGGTGACGTCGCTCGAACGCACGGTGCTGCTCGACATGGCGATCGCGGTCGACGATGACGCGCCGCTCTACACCTGGGGTCACGACCGACTCGCGCTCGCGATCGGAAAGAGGCCGGGTTCACCCGCTGCGAAGCAGGCGCTCAGTGTCCGCATCCTCCCCTCGCTGATCGCGAAGGGGCTCATTCGCTTGCACTCTAAAGCCCATCGCGGGCATCGGGCCGAGTACGAACTGCTCGTGCTGGAAATGGGTATCGGTGCGTGCTCTGAAATGGGGAACGGTTCTGACGACGATCTGTCACGCGTGACTCACGTGAGACGCGGAATGGGTAACGGTTCGGAACGGCAATGGGTAACGGTTTCGGAGGGAATGGGTAACGCCAAGACCGTTACCCCTCTACCTACCTCTCTACCCTCTACTCCACCCTCTCGGGTGCAACGCTTCGCGTCGCACGACGAACTCGATGACATCAACGACGTCTCAGCGATCGAGAGCGGTGGCACGCCCAGCGTGGGCGTCGTCGAAACCGGGCGCTCCGACTCGCAGGTATCGCTGCTGTGCGACCTGCACATCTTCGCGACGCGACGCATCCCGAGCACTCGAACGATCGAGAGATTCCGCGACCTCACGAGCGGCCAGTGCACCGAAGCGATCTCGACGTATTGGCGGCAGATCGACGCGCATGGGCGCGGCCCCGCCTACGACGGCCCCGAGCGCGGAGATCGCACC
Organism: Microbacterium sp. NPDC055357; assembly: GCF_053644835.1. Lineage (NCBI taxonomy): Bacteria > Bacillati > Actinomycetota > Actinomycetes > Micrococcales > Microbacteriaceae > Microbacterium > Microbacterium sp. NPDC055357. The sequence goes on from NZ_JBSHLZ010000018.1 coordinate 9,905, forward strand.
TACGAGCATCTGAGCGCTCGCGGCCAGCAATGGGCTGACGTCGCTCTCGTGCCAACGGAGATGAGCCCATGAGCCTCAGAGACGAGATCGCCGCAGCAGCGAAAGCGATGCTCGCGATCAACAGCCCGCCCACCGACCAGAGCAGAGAGGAAGGTCACCCCGTGAACGACACCACGCCCGACCGCACCCCCGATGACAAGACGCCAGTGAACGCCGCCGTCACCCTCCTGCTCATGGACATCACGAGCCCTCGACGTGCACCCCGAGTGCGCCAGCAGCCCAAGGAACCACAGATCAGAGACGGTGCGCTCTTCCGGCGTCCTGCCCGACGAGAGGAACACGACACGATGACTCGCGAACTCGACGCACTCGTCGCCCGAGCCCACCGGCTCGTGACGGAGCCTGAGCGCGACAGCCTGCGCGCTGCGAAGGCGAAGCGCCGTAGCGGCCTCGCCGACTGGGAGCGCGCGCTAGACGAGATGCAGCCCCGGCACTTCGGCGTCGTCAAGGCATACACGGCAGCGGTGAGCGCCGAAGCAGCCGCGCAGCGAGCCGAAGCGCAGGAACTGCGGGAAGTGCTCGCGGCGATCCTCGGCGTGAAGATCGGCGGTGCACCATGACGAACGGATATCGCCTCGTCCACGACGAACTGAAGGACCGTCGCGGCAGCGCGATCGGACTCCCCTGCGCCGCCCCTGATTGCCGCCGCCTGGCTGACGGCTGGGGACTCGTCGGCGAAGCGTCGCACTATGGCGAGGACAGCATGGGTCGCGCGGTGCGGTGGTCGAACGCTCTCAACGACTACGCGCCGCTCTGCGACAGCCATAACAACCTGCTCGATCGCGGCGGCGATTGGCTCTACTGCCCGAACGGTCACTACCGAGCGACGTTCGGCACGCACCGCAACGGACGGTGCAAGGGCTGTACTCGGGACAGCCTGCGCGCCCGCTACGCCGACCCCGAGTACCGCGTCCGAGCGAACGCACGTCGACGCGAACTCGCAGCAGCCCGCCGACCGAACGGAGAACCCCGATGACCCACCACGAGCACGGCGGCGACCGCCACAGCGCGGCGGCGCAACTCACCGCCGCAGAACGCGCGAACGAAGCGCTGCGACTCCGACTGATGAGGGTGCCGTACCGGCAGATCGCGCGAAGCGTCGGCTACGCCAGCCCTGCCAGCGCGTACCGCGCCGTCGAGCGCGCGCTGAAGAACCTGCCGCGCGAGAACGCAACGGCGCTGCGCACTCAGGAACTTGAAGCGCTCGATCTCGCGCAGCGCACGCTCATGCCGAGCGTGCTCGCGGGGCATCTGGGCGCGGTCGATCGACTGCTGAAGATCATGGACGCCCGCGCTCGAATCGCAGGGCTCTATGAGATCAACGGCGACAGCGGCGTCGAAGAGTTCAAGGCCGTGCTGCGCGTCTGGGCGTCGTCGATCGCGAAGGCCGTCGACGCCGAAGAGTCTCTGCCCGCCAACAGCGAGCAGACCACCGAGAGAGAGGAAACCCCATCGTGACCACCACGAACACCTACCGCACCGCTTACCGGGCCTACCGAGACGAGTTGGGCGCTGCGATGCAGATGTCAGACCCCGACCTGAGCGCTGCGGGCCTGTCCGATCGGCAGCGCGCACGCCGCGAGAGCGCGCGTGAGCGGCTGCTCGCTGCACGTCCGGCGCTCCCGAGCGCAGGGACGAGCCGTGCCGACGTGCTCGGGTCGCTGCGGGCGAACACCGCCGACGAGATCAGCCGCATGCAGCACGAACAGGCTCACGTCCTGCGGATGCTCGAAGCGGGACGCACCCTCGGGCAGATCATCGCGAACGCAGACGATGCGCGCGCGCGCGATCGCCGATCTCGTCGAGACGCTGCCGCGGGTGCTCGAATCGCAGCACGGCGACGAGATCATCGCCGAGACGCACGGGCTCATCTTCGAGCGACTGGCTGACCTGGGTGTCGAGCCTGCGGTGCAGGCACGTGAGTTCGAGCGGAGCAACGCGCCTGTGCTCGCGTGGCACCGTGCGATGACGGAGGCCGCTGAGGGCAGCGACGCGAGCGTCGGAGCGTGGCAGGACGTGTACCGCGCGGACGCTGAGGGCTACGAGGCGGCGCGCGCTGGGCTCGACGGTTCGGTCGACGAGTGGGTGCGTCGCTTCGATCTCGCGAACGCCTGATTGACGGGCGTCGTCGTGTCGCTCATCCGCGACGTCGCCAAGAGGGGTGGGCGGTCGAATCTCGCCCGCCCCTCGTTCCCATCACACGAACTACATATGGGGGGCGAGAGCATGAACGCCGGCACGAAGTGCACGCGGGCCGCAACCGCTGCAGGTGGCGGCCGTGCGACGGAACGCGTCACAGCAGGAGAAGAGAGCACCCGCTCTGATCTGCGGTTTCCAGACGTGCTGGCACAGCGGTAGTGCGGCGGCACACGTCCCAAGACTTCGTGCGATGCTCGTCGACTCTGACTGTGTCGGCTAGCGTCAGGGGTCACGAACGGAGGCATTGTGGTCGAGATCATCGTCGGTGGCGTGATCAGCGGAGTGGTCGTGCTCATCATCGCCGGGCTCTGGAAGCGCCGCCGTGCCCCTCGTCAGTGGGTTCAGCAGCAGCGCGAGATCGCCACCACGACCGAGCGGAAGGACGCCAGTCAGGAACTGACGGTGCTTCGAGAGCAAGTGCTCGAAGTCGCGCGCGCCCGCACCGTCGTCATTCCCGCTGCATCGAAGGGAATCAGTCCGACCGTCGTGACATTCTCGGACGGGACGACGCGGTTCTACTTCAACGACCACGCTAGGTACAGGCGGGCGATGCAGGCGGGGCAGGTTCCGCCGACGCGCTCGTCTCCTGGCAAGCCTCCGGTTCCCGTCTCGCGATGGACACGAGAGGCCATGGAGCAGTGGCTCGCGGAGAACGCCGACTGAGCCTTCTTGGTTACCCGTGTGGCTTCCCCGTTCAGATGAACAGGCTCCACACGCCTGCGATGACGCCGCAGACAACGCCGCCGCCGATGAGTAGGAAGTCTCGACGGACTTGACGCCAAGTCTCCGCAGGAAGAGTTGCCGCCTGCTCCGCGGCCGAAGCGACGTTGCCCACCGGGACCATCTGCATGGTGTCACCGGAGCCGATCGCGATCATCGGCCCCGACGCAATGCGCGGCTCTGCGTCTCGCGCAGTAACGAGTGCGCGTCGGGCGGTCACACCAAGCAAGGTGAGACCCGCGAGTGGGAGCAATGCGGAGAGAACGTAAAGCATCACAATGGGCACGATCATGCGCTGACAGTACATGTGCCTCGTCGCAGCGAGGTACATCGTACTGAGATAGTCGACGAGTGATCATCAACAACTGGTGGGATGCTGACGCTGACGAGCGCTACTGGATGGAGGTTCGGAGCGCCGCCGACGGATTCGGTGAGTACCTGCTTGCGCCGCAAAGAAATGGCACCGGTGGAGAGTCGTGGTCGGGATTGCTGCACGAGTAGGTGACATCTGATCTGGCTTGCCCGAGGGGTGGGCCTGGAAGGATGTTGCTGTGCCCAAGCCCTACCCGAGTGAGTT
>NZ_JBSHLZ010000019.1:0-5536 GCF_053644835.1 Microbacterium sp. NPDC055357
GAAGTTGCCCTGCGGGCGGAGCTGAGAGGCCGAGTAGCAGGAGCATCCGATCCTTGAGAACTCAACAGCGTGCACTTGTCAAATGCCAAATTACCTCGTTCCAGCTTTGCTGGATGAGATTCCTTTGGATCAAAGTCCGGCCTTCGGGTCGGCAACGGATATGTCAGCAATGGCATCCATTTGGTCAGTTCAAACTCGCTGCTTCGGTCTTTTTCCGGTCGAGGTCAGCAATATTTCTTTACGGAGAGTTTGATCCTGGCTCAGGATGAACGCTGGCGGCGTGCTTAACACATGCAAGTCGAACGGTGAAGGTGGAGCTTGCTCTGCTGGATCAGTGGCGAACGGGTGAGTAACACGTGAGCAATCTGCCCCTGACTCTGGGATAACAGTTGGAAACAGCTGCTAATACCGGATACGAGCTGCGAAGGCATCTTCAGCAGTTGGAAAGAATTTCGGTCAGGGATGAGCTCGCGGCCTATCAGCTTGTTGGTGAGGTAACGGCTCACCAAGGCGTCGACGGGTAGCCGGCCTGAGAGGGTGACCGGCCACACTGGGACTGAGACACGGCCCAGACTCCTACGGGAGGCAGCAGTGGGGAATATTGCACAATGGGCGCAAGCCTGATGCAGCAACGCCGCGTGAGGGACGACGGCCTTCGGGTTGTAAACCTCTTTTAGCAGGGAAGAAGCGAAAGTGACGGTACCTGCAGAAAAAGCACCGGCTAACTACGTGCCAGCAGCCGCGGTAATACGTAGGGTGCAAGCGTTATCCGGAATTATTGGGCGTAAAGAGCTCGTAGGCGGTTTGTCGCGTCTGCTGTGAAACCCCGAGGCTCAACCTCGGGCCTGCAGTGGGTACGGGCAGACTAGAGTGCGGTAGGGGAGATTGGAATTCCTGGTGTAGCGGTGGAATGCGCAGATATCAGGAGGAACACCGATGGCGAAGGCAGATCTCTGGGCCGTAACTGACGCTGAGGAGCGAAAGGGTGGGGAGCAAACAGGCTTAGATACCCTGGTAGTCCACCCCGTAAACGTTGGGAACTAGTTGTGGGGTCCATTCCACGGATTCCGTGACGCAGCTAACGCATTAAGTTCCCCGCCTGGGGAGTACGGCCGCAAGGCTAAAACTCAAAGGAATTGACGGGGACCCGCACAAGCGGCGGAGCATGCGGATTAATTCGATGCAACGCGAAGAACCTTACCAAGGCTTGACATATACGAGAACGGGCCAGAAATGGTCAACTCTTTGGACACTCGTAAACAGGTGGTGCATGGTTGTCGTCAGCTCGTGTCGTGAGATGTTGGGTTAAGTCCCGCAACGAGCGCAACCCTCGTTCTATGTTGCCAGCACGTAATGGTGGGAACTCATGGGATACTGCCGGGGTCAACTCGGAGGAAGGTGGGGATGACGTCAAATCATCATGCCCCTTATGTCTTGGGCTTCACGCATGCTACAATGGCCGGTACAAAGGGCTGCGATACCGTAAGGTGGAGCGAATCCCAAAAAGCCGGTCCCAGTTCGGATTGAGGTCTGCAACTCGACCTCATGAAGTCGGAGTCGCTAGTAATCGTGGATCAGCAACGCCACGGTGAATACGTTCCCGGGTCTTGTACACACCGCCCGTCAAGTCATGAAAGTCGGTAACACCTGAAGCCGGTGGCCTAACCCTTGTGGAGGGAGCCGTCGAAGGTGGGATCGGTAATTAGGACTAAGTCGTAACAAGGTAGCCGTACCGGAAGGTGCGGCTGGATCACCTCCTTTCTAAGGAGCATCTGGATCTTTTCGGAGATCTTAGAGCCCGCTCGGAGCGTCTGTCTTCGGGGGGTCAGCTCATGGGTGGAACATTTGACGAGGTGCCGATCGGGGGATCCCGGACTCAGTACGCTGCTTGCAGCGGGAACGGTTCTGGTGACGCTGTCGGCACGTGCACGCTGTTGGGTCCTGAGGGACCGGATGTGCCCGGGCTTCGGCTCGGGCCAGACGATCCTCAGGGCCTTTTCTGATTGCCGTGATGGCATGACGTGAGGGTACCGCCCGTACTTTGAGAACTACACAGTGGACGCGAGCATCTTTGAACTGATTCTGTCAGTTCATATAGATGATCTTAAAGATCATTAGTCAATTTCATGTCGGACTTCGGTTCGATGTCGATTCTGATAAAACTCATGTGATTTCAAGTCTTTAAGAGCAAACGGTGGATGCCTTGGCATCTGGAGCCGAAGAAGGACGTAGCAATCTGCGATAAGCCTCGGGGAGTGGATAAGCACACTTTGATCCGAGGGTCTCCGAATGGGGAAACCCCGCTGGGCGGCTTGCCGACCCAGTGACTCCCGCCTGAATATATAGGGCGGGTAGAGGGAACGTGGGGAAGTGAAACATCTCAGTACCCACAGGAAGAGAAAGCAACCGCGATTCCGTTAGTAGTGGCGAGCGAAACCGGAACAGGCTAAACCGAGTACGTGTGATATCCGGCAGGAGTTGCGTATTCGGGGTTGTGGGACTTTTCAGGTTGCTCTGCCGAGCAGCCGGCGTTACAAGAAGGTATAGACGAACGGTCTTGAAAGGCCGGTCAAAGAGGGTGCCAACCCCGTAGTCGAAATGCCTCCCTTGGCGCGAAGAGTATCCCAAGTAGCACGGGGCCCGAGAAATCCCGTGTGAATCTGTCAGGACCACCTGATAAGCCTAAATACTCCCAGATGACCGATAGCGGACAAGTACCGTGAGGGAAAGGTGAAAAGTACCCCGGGAGGGGAGTGAAATAGTACCTGAAACCGTTTGCTTACAAACCGTTGGAGCCTCCTTAGTAGGGGTGACAGCGTGCCTTTTGAAGAATGAGCCTGCGAGTTAGCGATATGTGGCGAGGTTAACCCGAGTGGGGTAGCCGTAGCGAAAGCGAGTCTGAATAGGGCGATTCAGTCGCATGTCCTAGACCCGAAGCGAAGTGATCTATCCATGGCCAGGTTGAAGCGCGTGTAAGAGCGCGTGGAGGACCGAACCCACTTAGGTTGAAAACTGAGGGGATGAGCTGTGGATAGGGGTGAAAGGCCAATCAAACTTCGTGATAGCTGGTTCTCTCCGAAATGCATTTAGGTGCAGCGTTGCGTGTTTCTTGCCGGAGGTAGAGCTACTGGATGGCCGATGGGCCCTACAAGGTTACTGACGTCAGCCAAACTCCGAATGCCGGTAAGTGAGAGCGCAGCAGTGAGACTGTGGGGGATAAGCTTCATAGTCGAGAGGGAAACAACCCAGACCACCAACTAAGGTCCCAAAGCGCGTGCTAAGTGGGAAAGGATGTGGAGTTGCACAGACAACCAGGAGGTTGGCTTAGAAGCAGCCACCCTTGAAAGAGTGCGTAATAGCTCACTGGTCAAGTGATTCCGCGCCGACAATGTAACGGGGCTCAAGCACGCCACCGAAGTTGTGGCATTGACATTATTGGTAGGCCTTCGTGGTCCAGCCGTGTTGATGGGTAGGAGAGCGTCGTGTGGCCAGCGAAGCGGCGGTGTGAACCAGCCGTGGAGGCTACACGAGTGAGAATGCAGGCATGAGTAGCGAAAGACGTGTGAGAAACACGTCCTCCGAAAGACCAAGGGTTCCAGGGTCAAGCTAATCTTCCCTGGGTAAGTCGGGACCTAAGGCGAGGCCGACAGGCGTAGTCGATGGACAACGGGTTGATATTCCCGTACCGGCGAAGAACCGCCCAAGCCAATCCAGTGGTGCTAAGAGTCCTAGCCAGGAATGTTCGGATCCCTTCGGGGTGATGACGTCTTGGTGAACGCTCGACCCCATGCTGGTGCGGCTAGCGTATTAACAGGTGTGACGCAGGAAGGTAGCCCAAGCCAGGCGATGGTAGTCCTGGTGCAAGTGCGTAGGCCGAGCGATAGGCAAATCCGTCGCTCATGATGGCTGAGACACGATGCGGATGAAAAGTGGGTGATCCTATGCTGCCGAGAAAAGCATCGACGCGAGGTTCTAGCTGCCCGTACCCCAAACCGACTCAGGTGGTCAGGTAGAGAATACCAAGGAGATCGAGAGAATCGTGGTTAAGGAACTCGGCAAAATGCCCCCGTAACTTCGGGAGAAGGGGGGCCTTCGACGTATTAGGACTTGCTCCGAAAGCGTTTGGAGGCCGCAGAGACTAGTGGGTAGCGACTGTTTACTAAAAACACAGGTCCGTGCCAAGTCGCAAGACGATGTATACGGACTGACGCCTGCCCGGTGCTGGAAGGTTAAGAGGACCGGTTAGCCGTAAGGCGAAGCTGAGAATTTAAGCCCCAGTAAACGGCGGTGGTAACTATAACCATCCTAAGGTAGCGAAATTCCTTGTCGGGTAAGTTCCGACCTGCACGAATGGCGTAACGACTTCCCAACTGTCTCAACCGCGAACTCGGCGAAATTGCAATACGAGTAAAGATGCTCGTTACGCGCAGCAGGACGGAAAGACCCCGTGACCTTTACTACAGCTTGGTATTGGTGTTCGGTGTGGCTTGTGTAGGATAGGTGGGAGACTTTGAAGCGTGGACGCTAGTTCATGTGGAGTCATTGTTGAAATACCACTCTGGTCACTCTGGATATCTAACTTCGAACCGTAATCCGGTTCAGGGACAGTGCCTGGTGGGTAGTTTAACTGGGGCGGTTGCCTCCCAAAAAGTAACGGAGGCGCCCAAAGGTTCCCTCAACCTGGTTGGCAATCAGGTGGCGAGTGTAAGTGCACAAGGGAGCTTGACTGTGAGACTGACAGGTCGAGCAGGGACGAAAGTCGGGACTAGTGATCCGGCAGTGGCTTGTGGAAGCGCTGTCGCTCAACGGATAAAAGGTACCTCGGGGATAACAGGCTGATCTTGCCCAAGAGTCCATATCGACGGCATGGTTTGGCACCTCGATGTCGGCTCGTCGCATCCTGGGGCTGGAGTAGGTCCCAAGGGTTGGGCTGTTCGCCCATTAAAGCGGTACGCGAGCTGGGTTTAGAACGTCGTGAGACAGTTCGGTCCCTATCCGCTGCGCGCGTAGGAAATTTGAGAGGATCTGACCCTAGTACGAGAGGACCGGGTTGGACGAACCTCTGGTGTGTCAGTTGTTCCGCCAGGAGCACCGCTGATTAGCTACGTTCGGGATGGATAACCGCTGAAAGCATCTAAGCGGGAAGCCGGCCTCAAGATGAGATTTCCATGCCTTCGGGCGAGAGGCTCCCAGCCAGACTACTGGGTTGATAGGCCGGATGTGGAAGCGTGGTAACACGTGAAGCTGACCGGTACTAATAAGCCGATGACTTGATAACACACCGTTTTTGGTGCTTGCGTCCACTGAGTGGTTCTCGATGTACGGTCGAGAACCGCATGACAATGACTTTGTTATGCTGATTGAAACATCAATAGTGTTTCGGCGGCCATAGCGTGAGGGAAACGCCCGGTTACATTCCGAACCCGGAAGCTAAGCCTCATAGCGCCGATGGTACTGCAGGGGGGACCCTGTGGGAGAGTAGGACACCGCCGGACTTCTTTCGAGAAAGGGCCACCCAATGCTGGGTGGCCCTTTC
>NZ_JBSHLZ010000020.1:0-3977 GCF_053644835.1 Microbacterium sp. NPDC055357
GCGCCCTCGTCGATGTCGGCGCGACGCAACCACTTCTGCAAGGTCATGGGGTGGACACCGAAGTCTTTCGCGATCTGCTCGATCGTCACTCCGGGCTCGCGGTTCCGAGCGACGCGCACCACGTCGTCACGGAACTCACTCGGGTAGGGCTTGGGCACAGCAACATCCTTCCAGGCCTACCCCTCGGGCAAGCCAGATCAGATGTCACCTACTCGTGCAGCAATCCCGTCCTGGGCTATCTCAGTCGTTTCTTGACTCGATCACCTTCTGGGCGCGGCTCACCGGAAAGTAGCCGTATCGACCCGCGGTGGACTTGGTGAAGACTACGTCCGACGCTCCTGCAGCCAGTCCTTCGGGTGGATCGGTGTTCTCCATCACGATCACTTGCACGCCTACCGCATCCTGAAGCGACGCGTAGAACCGTGCCACCAGATCGACCGGGATCGAATCGGTCGAGTCTGGGACCTGCGCGAGCTCGTCCGGCGGGCGATACGTGACAAGCGGCGAGTCGATGATCACGAATCCTGGGTGGGGAAGGTCTTTCTTGATGCAGTACTGCCCCAATGCCAGAGTGAATGCTGCGTGGAGGATCGCTCGCACGCCCTTGCCATGGGCGGCCCTCGCCTGGCCGCCGGCAATCACATCTTGCTCCGCGCGGTCGTAACGAACGCTCGAGCTATCCGGGAAGCCCCACTCTTCCAGCAGCGTGGCCATCTCCGCCGAGAACGCGTCGAGCAACGAATAGCCGATGGACCCAGCAGCAGTCGCAACGTCCTTCTCAGCTTCGGTCATGACCTCGGTCAATGTCAGACGCAAGTCATCGAGTTGTTCATAGAGCGCGAGCCCCTTCTCGACGGACGCCTTCGTGGCTGCAAGTTCATTGAGCGTCGTCTTATTTGGACGGAGCTCTTGGTCGATGGCTGCGAGACTCTGCTCAAGTGCACGAAGCGTCGACTTCGCATCCGAGTGCTCCCCTCGGATGGCATTCCTCTCAATATCAAGATCCTCGAGTGTGGCCTGCAGGTCACTCCGAAGCGACTGCGTCTTCTCAATCTCAGCGAGGATCGAACCGGAAACATCTTCATCTTCCGAGTGCGAACGAGGATGCTCGGCGCCTAGCGTCGACCCGCAGAAAGGACACACGCCGGTGCCAAAGAAGCCCAGCAGGTCTCCAGCTTCCGAGATCATCTCCAGCCGGGCGAGGTCCGAAGCGTACTGCTGTTCGAGAAGTTCCAAGCGCGACCGGAGGGCAGTCACTTCTGAGTACCGCTTCCGAAGCGCAAGTTGGCCGCTCTCCGCCTCCGAGACGGCCCTCGCGGCTTCGGTTTGCCGGCGCACCACGGCACTCAACGCTGTGGAGTGCTCCTCCATAGCCTTGTTCAGCCGCGCCAACTGGTCGAGGAGTTCCGCTCGATCGGCGGTGTCGCTTAGGCGTCCTGCGAGTGCGGCGATCAGGGACTCAAGGACTTCTGCCTTGGCTGCGCGAGTTCGCGTCCTCTCAGTGGTCGACACGATGGGTTGGAGCGAAGAGTCGTCCTCCCCTTCGAGCATCAGTTTGAAGACTGAGACTTCCTTGGTTCGAGTCGTGTAGTTCCCTGTCAGGACAGGGGATAGTTCCGACTGCATCTGCGTCTCATCGACGACAGTGAGGTGCGCAAGGTTTCTGAAGCTGAGTGAATCAGTCTCGTTCCGAGCGTTCTTACGGATTCGCTTGTCATCGAGGCCGACCTCGCGGAGCAGGAATCGAGAAAGGTTGTCTTCGCTCGCGGGATTGTGTTTGGAGGCAAGAGTGAAGTCTGGCGGCGCGGTGGGTCTTTCGGCGAGCAACTCCTCGTAGACACCGATACGTCCGCCGCTGACAGACCGAACGAAAGTGAAAGACTCGCCTGCGCCCGTGCGGATTCCCAACATTACGTTGTCATAGCCTTCGCGCTCGGGCACCTCTTTCAGCGAGGATCCGCCAAGAGCGAAGTCGATGGCGTCAACGATGAACGACTTACCCGTGTCCGATGGGCCTCGAACAAGCGTAAGTCGAGGGCCGAACTGGACTGTCGCGTCGGGAACGTTCTGACCGGTCATTGTTAGGTGGGTGATCGTAATCATCGGCTAGATTCCGGCCCCGCTCTCATCCGTCGAATGAAACTCCTCCGCGCGATGTCCAAAGACCTCGCTCATCTGCTCGCGGATGGCTTGGTCGCTGATCTCGCCAAACGAATCGGAAACCCACTTTGCCCGATCAGACAGTTCGCGGAGGTAGGGCGAGCGAAGCAACCCCAAAAACCCCGGCGCGCGTTCGGTGGCGACCAGAACGATTCCGTCACTTTCAGCGCTCGCTTCGGCGAGCCCGACTCGGCAGGCCAGTTCGGCACCCGCCGAGATCACAGCGCGCTTCATACCGAGCTCGCCGCTCCTTAGCGGAAGCGGGGGGTGGATGCTGCTCGGGCCTCCAAGATCCCCGCTGTGCAGTAGTGCGTAGTCGAGGAGTACCAGCCTCCCGATGTCCAAGCCCCGTGGAAACACCGATGCGAGGAGGACGCTAACCCTAAGGCCGACTTCAAGTTGGCCATTAAGCTGTGAGGTCATTTCTTGCTCACCCAGGTAAGCCGGTCTGTATTTGCTAGCTGATGGCACAGCCCCTTACGGTCCTCAGGGCCTGTCACGGACACCAAGCGATGCGAGTCGAGCTGGACTTGCGTCGCATGCGTCAACACTGCTGTCAAGCGATCTCGACCAGATGAATGGGGTGCCTCCGCGATCTCGACAACTCCAGCATGCACGTCGTCCAGGAACGACTCGAAGGTGCCGGGGGGAACCGAGTCTCGGGCATATACGCGGAGCGCCTCCGCGCTGTAGAACGCTTGGCGCTGGCGTCTGAAGTGCGCTCCGTGCACATCGTGTCCTGCAATGGTCTCGGGCATCAGAGGGTTGTCCGGGTCAAGCTCGGAGTAGACCTCAACCAGTTGCGCAACATAACGACTCTCGTGCGCTTCAAGTTCGAGCGGCGGTTCTGCGGGCGCATCGCGTTGCGGAAGCGAGGTTCCAAAGCGAAAGGCGTGGTAGTTGGTACGCGCGTGTCCGTCGATCAATTCGATCAGCTGGATGGCGACGAACATCTTGAAGTCAGTCTTCTGGATCAGCGACTTGAGCGCTTGCAGCGTGTCAGGGGCGAGGTCCCGGGTGGCAGGCGAGCCGTCGCTAAGAGCATCGAGAACCTTTGCTTTCATTTCCGATGGATGGCTTAGGAGCCGATTAAGTGTCGGTCCGCAGCCCTTCGGCGCGACAAACGCATACCGGCGAGGCATGGTGTAGTGGCCGTCGGCGACGTGCCTGAACATCTTGAATATCTCCGGGATCGCCGTCGACGGCGTGAGGGCGTCGGAGTAGTGCTTCGCCTGGTAGCAGTCCCACTCTCCCTCAAATCCGTGGTCACTCAGGAGACCCGCCACATCGATGCCTTGATCGCCAGCGCCACCGATTCGCTTTACCTGCACGTACGTCTCGCCAAGCGCCGTCGCCCACTCAAGAATGAACTCTTCCCAATCGCCCGGCGCGTAGAAGTACACTCGCTGCGCCGGGGGAACAGGTGATCCGGCACCCGCTCCGAGCAACTCGGCACTGGGTCGCGCTAGATCTGACAGCGTCGCCCGTGGCGTTGGCTCACTCGCCAATGGTCCTCCTCGACGTTGCCCTCGGACGATTTCGGGGTCGAATCGCACCAGACGCGCTCTGACCGTATCGAGAAAGACTATCGACGCTTCCACCCGCGTCGAGCGCGGCTTGCGGTGCAAAGTCGATCCAGTCGGGGGGCCATCAGATGGGTGCCGAATCGATCTGGCCGCCGCCCAGACAGTGAGCCTCGATGCCCGCAAGCGGGTCTCTCCCGGTGACGTCCCGCTGAGTGGTGGAGAATCTCGACACCGTGCGGGATCAGCTGTTGTGATTATGCCGCAGTGAGTTCGGGAATCGCGACCTCCTCT
>NZ_JBSHLZ010000021.1:0-1405 GCF_053644835.1 Microbacterium sp. NPDC055357
GGTGACGTCCCGCTGAGTGGTGGAGAATCTCGACACCGTGCGGGATCAGCTGTTGTGATTATGCCGCAGTGAGTTCGGGAATCGCGACCTCCTCTGTTTCGGTGTTGAGGAGCTTCATGGAGTGCTCGCTGAAGTAGCGTCGGTCCGCGCCGTCCCATTCATCGTGTTGCTCGATCAGGACGTGCCCGGCCAGGCGCAGCAGCGCGGCCGGGTTCGGGAACGTGCCCACGACGTCGGTGCGGCGCTTTATCTCCTTGTTCACCCGCTCCAGCGGATTCGTGGACCAAATCTGCCGCCAGTGTTGCTGCGGGAAGCCGCAGAACGCGAGGATGTCGTTTTTCGCGTCCTCGAGCATGTCCGCGATCTTCGGGTGCGAGCGGGTCAGCATCCGAACGACCTCGTGGAACTGTGCGAAGACATGCTCCGTGTCGGGCTGGGCGAAGATCGTGCGGATGATCGACGCGACCATCGGCCCCGCCGTCTTCGGAACATTGGAGAGCACGTTCCGCATGAAATGCACCCTGCATCTTTGCCAGGACGAACCGGCGAACACCGTCTCGATCGCGGAGATCAGACCAGTGTGGGCGTCGGAGATGACGAGCTTCACTCCATCGAGTCCTCGAGCCTTCAACGAGCGCAGGAACGTCGTCCAGAACGGTTGTGATTCGGTTTCGCCGACCTCGAAGCCCAGGACTTCACGGCGGCCATCTGCGGCGACTCCGATCGCGACGACGACCGCCTGGGACACGACCCGCCGGCCGACGCGGGCTTTGCAGTAGGTCGCATCCAGGAACACATACGGATAGGTCGTGTCAGCTAGTGGGCGGTCGCGGAACGCCGCGACGTCTTCGTCGAGGTTCGCGCAGATCCGCGATACCTCACTCTTCGAGATGCCGGTGTCCGCGCCGAGCGCTTTGACGAGGTCGTCGACCTTACGGGTGCTGACGCCGTGAACGTAGGCCTCCATCACGACCGCGAACAGGGCCTGGTCCACCCGGCGGCGTCGTTCCAGCAGCGATGGGAAGAACGTCCCCGCCCGCAGCTTCGGGATCCGCAACTCCAGATCACCGGCTGTGGTCGACAAGGTCCGTGGACGGGTGCCGTTGCGTTGTGTCGTCCGTGCCGGAGTGCGTTCGAACGGGGCGGCACCGATGAACGCGGCAGCTTCCGCGTCGATCAACTCCTGATAGAGCGTCTCGGTCGCGACCCGGATCCGGTCGGTGACATCGGTGAGCTTCAGTTCCCCGAGGAGCTCGAGGAGGGCAGACTGGTCTAGAGCCATCGTGCGTGGTGTCTTTCTGTGAGTGACTTTGATCGGTTCTCACTGACCCTCGCACGATGGCTCACCAACGTCTACGACGAAGACAACCCTGCCGAATCCTCCACCACTCCAGGGGACGTCACC